>JANPER010000233.1:0-30803 GCA_031423015.1 Planctomycetota bacterium
CGTAAGCTCGGAACTCGGACAGCGGATGCGGTCAGACCGCGATCTGGACTTAGGGCTTACGTCTTACGGCTCATGACTCGCGGCAGAGCCGCCGTAGCGCCCACTTCGCCTCTCGTTGGTTGCGGCTCTGCCGCGCTGAGACGCAAGCGACTACTTTTTCTTCAGGCTGTCGACAAACGCCATCATGCGCAGGATCTCGTCCTTCGTGTGGCGCGCGCCGAACGGCTGCATCGCGCCCGATCCGCCGCCGTAGATGACTTCGAACATCCCGACGTCGGTCGCGACGCGCGGATATGTGACCTGCGCATCGACGATACTCGAGCCGATGCGTCCAGTGCCGTCTGCGAGGTGGCACGCCGCGCACCATTGATCGTAGAGCGCGCGCCCCGCGGCGGTCCCTTCCTTGTCGCCGACATAGGGGTTCTTGCCGGTCTTCTGGAACTCGATCGCCTTCGCCGAAAGGGTCTCGTTCGGATACATGTCCATCTTCAATGGCGTGTTCGTCATTGCGTGCAGGAACACCGGAACGCCCGCGGCGGGTGCCGTCATCTGCATGACCTGTTGTGTAGTGAGCGCCGTCTCTTGGCCAGGCTTCACTTCGGCAGCCGGTACGATGCGCCACAAGGCGCCCGGCGGGTTACCGGTGGCACCGCGGTCGGCGGTGTAAAAGCAGCTGCAGTTCACCGCGTACACATAGCCGTCTTCACCGACGCCGCCGGCGGTGAATTGCAGGTTGGTGTGCAGCAACTCCTCGATGACCCACTTCTGACCGTCCCAACCCAAACCGAATAGCCGACCCGAGCACCAATCACCTACCAGATACACACCGTTCATACCGCCATAGTTCGCGACACCGAGACCTTGCACGGAGCAACCGTGCCCGTCCTTCAACGGCGCCGCGCCCGGATAGGGGACCTCGTGCGGGTACTCCGCGACGGGCAAAACGCCGACCGTCGAGCAACTGTCGGTGGGGCCTGTCACCGGGTGACACCTGGATGCTTCCATCTTGTTCCAGCCGAAGTTCTCACCGCCTTTGCTGCTGGCCGGCGACCAGTGGATCTCCTCCCAGTGATTCTGACCGACGTCGGCTATGAACAGCGCCCCTGTCTTGGCGTCGAACGAGAACTCATAGGGATTTCGCAGGCCGTACTGCCAGATCTCCGGCCGCGCTCGCGTCTTGATCTTGGCGAAATCCATTTCGCTGATGCCGAACAGCAGCATCAGTCTTTCGTCGGCCGCATTCGCGAACGGGTTGGTCGGCGGGATGAGGTATGGGATCTTGTCGTTGTGCTCCGTGTTGACATCGATGCGGAGCATCTTGCCGAGCAGCAAGCTGAGGTCTTGGCCGGATTCAAAGGGATCGCCTTCCCACCCCCCATCGCCCGATCCGATGTACAGATAGCCATCCGGCCCGAACTCGATCTGACCGCCATTGTGGTTGTAGTACGGCTGTTCGATGCGCATCAACACTTTTGCGGTCTTGTTGGTGCGCTCGGCGGTCATCACGTTCGGGCTGTTGGGATCGACTTGGAATCGCACGATCACGCCGTCACCATTGAATGGCAATGACGCGTAGTGGACATAGAAGTAGCCGTTCTGACGGAACTTCGGATGGAACGTCAGCGAGTACAAACCTTGTTCGACGAACCCTGTTTGGACGTCCGTTCCGAGGGGATTGATCTTGGTGAGGTCGAGGAAACACTCGGGGCTCACGGCGCCGTTCTTGTCCACAATCTTGACGCGACCCACGCGCTCGACAACGAAGAGTCGCCCAGTTCCGTCGTTCGCCGAGGCGACATTGGTGGGATCGTTGAACCCTTCGGCGAACTTCACAAGGGCCACCTTGGGATTGCCTGGCAACTTGACGCCGGGAGTGGGGCGAGCCACTTGATCACGGTTTGCCGGGAAGCTCTGCAGACGGACTGGCGCGTGCAGAACTGCAACGGCGATCGCGGACCAGAACAGAGTCGGGGATCGAGAGCAGAGGACCATGGACCGACGCTCTACCACATCTGGACCCCATCGCACGAGAGCGAGGATCTCTAAAGTGGTCCAGATCGCTAGCGGCGTTCGAGGAACCGCGGCAGTAGAAGTTCAGGTATGCCGGTGCCCGCCTTCCTGCAGCGCAGCCGCACGGTCGCGACGGCGACCTACGATCGCTGGCTCGTGCCGCCGGCGGCGTTGGCGGTGCACCTGTGCATCGGTCAGGTCTACGGCTTGTCGGTGTTCAAGCTGCCGCTCACGCGCCTGCAGGGTCTCGATCACTCGGCGCCGACCGACTGGAGCCAGCCGCAGGTGCAGTGGATGTACAGCCTGGCCCTGTGCATGCTCGGCGCCGCCGCGGCGCTGTTCGGCCGCTGGGTCGAGCGCGTCGGGCCGCGCTGCACCATGTTCGCTGCGGCGCTGTGCTTCTGCGGCGGGCTGGCTACGACGGCCCTCGGCGTGCACCTACACTCGCTCTGGCTGGTGTACCTCGGCTACGGCGGGCTGGGTGGCGTCGGCCTCGGTCTCGGCTACATCTCGCCGGTGTCAACCTTGATCAAGTGGTTCCCCGATCGCCCCGGCATGGCCACCGGCATGGCGATCATGGGTTTCGGCGGCGGCGCCATGATCGGCTCGAACGCCAGCGTCTGGCTGATGGACCAGTTCCGCACGGCAAGCGACCAAGGTGTGGTTGCCACGCTCCTGACGCTGGCGGTCGTGTACTTCGGCCTCATGCTGTTCGGTGCTTTCACGGTGCGCGTGCCGCCCGAAGGTTTCGCTCCGCGCGGCTTCGTCGCCACAGCCGCAGCGCAGCGAACGCCGATTCGCGTCGGCGTCGACCGCGCCTGGCGCACGCCGCAGTTCTGGCTGCTGTGGGTGGTGCTGTGCTGCAACGTCACCGCCGGCATCGGCATCCTCGAGCAAGCCTCGCCGATGGCGCAGGAGATCTTTGCCGGCCGCGTCTCCGCCGGCGCCGCCGCCGGGTTCGTCGGCATGCTCAGCCTCGCCAACCTGCTGGGGAGGTTCTTGTGGTCGTCGGCCTCTGACCGCCTCGGCCGCAAGATGACGTACTCGATCTACTTCCTGCTCGGTGCTGCCCTCTATGCCACGCTGCCAAGTCTCGGCCGTGGCCAGCACGTCGGCGCCTTCGTCTTGGTCGCCGTCGTCGTCATCAGCATGTATGGCGGCGGCTTTGCCACGATCCCGGCCTACCTGCGCGACCTGTTCGGCCCGTTCCAGGTCGGCGCGATCCATGGCCGCCTCCTCACCGCTTGGTCGGTGGCGGCGCTGGTCGGTCCCTCGATCGTCAATTGGATGCGCGAGAACAGGATCCGCGCCGGGCTGCGCGGCGTCGAAGCCTACGACACGACCCTCTACGTCATGGCGGCGCTGCTGTTGGTTGGCCTCGTGTGCAACCTGCTCGTGCGGCCGGTGCATCCGCGGCATCACCACCGCGAGGAGCCGACGTGAGCGAGCCGCTCTCGACGCGGGGTGAAGCGCAAACGGACCGGGGGCCTACGCCGCCTTCTCTGCCTGCGCCGCCGCGTTACCTCGGCGCGCGCGTGGCCACCTGGACCATCGTGCTGCTGCCGCTCGCGTACGGGGTGTACCAGACGATCCGCAAAGCGCTTGCCCTGTTCGCCTAGGGCATAGGGCCGCGCCAGCTGGCAGGCCGGAGCGCGCTGTCGATCCCGAACGTGTCGCTGACCAAGACGAATGTGTCAGACACCTTGGTCCTGGAACGGATCGATGGCGACGAGGCGGGCTTCGAACGCGGCGCGCCAACGCGCGGGCAGTTCGACCTTCTGCATCGTGTCCATCGTGACGGCGACCGTAGTGATCTTGACGCGACACGCCGGCCGCGCGGTCTTGAACCAGAAGCCAAACTCGGCCGAGCTGTTGCCCACGCGCAGCGCGCCCACCGAGATGTCGGGTTCGTCGCCATAACGGATCGGCGACAGGAAGTCGGCTTCGAGATGCACCGCGGGGAAGCCGAGGTTTTGCTCGCGCATCAACACGGGATATGCGACGCCGAGGTCGTCGGCCCAGAAGTCTTCGAACGCGCAGTGGCAGTAATGCATGAGCGCCGGGTAGTAGGCTATGCCGGCGTGATCGATGTTGCCAAAGCGATAGCGGTAGCGGCGCGTGAACATCGGCGCCCGATTGTGGCGACATGGCCAGGCGTGCGGAAGGACTTATCGACGCAGCCCGCGGGCGCAACCCGCCGACAATGAGCCTGCGGTCGGCGCTGAACTTTGGCGTGCGGTGGCTGGTGCGGGTGTTGCTGCTGCTCCTGATCGCGTTGCAGCTCGCGTATCTGCTCCGCCGCCCGCTCTTCGAGCGCTGGCTGTGCCGCGAACTCTCGCGCGTCGCGGGCGGAGCGCTCGGCGGCGAGGTCGAGATCGCCGGGCTCGGCGGCGACTGGGTGACGACGGTGATCGCGCACGGCGTGAACGTGCGCAGCGACGGCGTGCTGCAGAAGCTCGAGGATGCCGAACTGTCGGTGCAGGTCGACGTGTGGCGCCTCATCCACAGCGACCTCTCCGGCCTGCTGCGCGCCCGGGTGCGCGCGCGCGTCGCGGCCCTGCAGCTGACGTCCGACGCGCCGAGCGCCGCACCGAGCGAGACGCCCATCGCCTGGCCCGCGCTCGGCGGCTTCGCCCACTTGCTGCCGCAGGGAGCCGAAGTGGTGCTCGACCAGTTGTCGCTCCAGGCAGCGACGACGATCGCCGGCCCGGTGCGTGGCCAACTCGCGCGCGAACGTGCCGGCCGGGCGCGGTGGTTCACGTGCACGGGCCTCGGCGCGCAGGTCGATGTCGAGCTGCCGCGCGAAGGCGACGTCGAGGTCAGCGTGCGCGCGCGCGATGCTGCGCGGTGGGCGCTCTTGTTCGCGCCAGAAGTAGCGATCGCGGGCGGCGACGCACACGTACACGCGCGCGGCCGTCTCGACCCCACTCCAACCGCTGCGGCCCGCGCTCGCCTCACCGCGCTCGACGTCGTGGGCCTCCACGTCGAGCACGTCACGGCCGCGGGCCTGGTGACGCTCGACGGTGTGCGCGGCGGCGAAGCGGAGTTCACGGTGAACGGCACCCCCGGTCAGCTGCACGCGGTCGACTTCGCGTTCCGCGAACTGCCCTGGCCGCGCACCGCGCACGCCAGCCTCGCGGTGCACGACGCGACACCGTGGCTCGCGTTCGTGCCCCCTGAGCTTCGCACCCGACTGCCGAGCCCGCGGACGCTGCGCGCGCGCGGTACGTTCGCCCGCCAGCGCCTCGATGTCGACGTCGACGCGGCGGTGAACGCGCAGGCCTACGGGCTCGGCGACCAAACCAGCGTCAAGCTGCACGCGCACGCTGGGTCAGAAGGCGCGGCAGTCGGCACGCTACGACTCACGGCGGCCGGCGCCGACCTCGTTGCCCGCGGCAGCCTCCGCGACACCACCCTGCGCAGCTTGTTCGCGACGCCCAGCGCGGTGCTCCGCACGCCGCTCGCGGGCGAGATCGATCTGCACGCCGACGAGCTGCAACGCATCGACCTGTCGCTGTTCGGGCTGCAAGCGCGCGGTCGCCTGGCGATCGCCGGCACCGTGGCCGGGTCGCTCGTCGCGCCGCGCCCCGACCTGCAGATCGACAGCGACGATCTCGACGTCGGTCCCACCGACGGACCGCCCTGGGTCACTGCCGCGACCACGCGCGTGCACCTTGCCCACGACGCGCTGCGCATCGACTCCGCCACCGCACAGGTCGCCGGCGAGCAACTCAGCTTGAGCGGCGCGGCCACCGTGCGCGACGACCGGCTCACGCTCACCGACGTGGGCGTGTTCGATGGGCGCGGCGGGCGGGTGCAGCTCGCTGGCTCGGTTGCCTTCGACTCTGCCGACTGGCGCGCGGCACTGCGCACCGGCGCCGATCTGCGCCTCAACTTGACCGACGTCGATCCTTCGCCCTGGCTCGGGTTCGGGCTCGGGCCTGGGCTCGATGCCGAACAGATCGCCGGGCTGCGTCTCACCGGCGAAGTGACGTGGCGCACGCGGGGCAACGTCGACCTGCGCGCCAGCCTGCTCGCACGCGCGACGCACGCCGGCTTGGTCCAGCGGCCCTTCGTCACGCTCACGCTGCACGGCGACGAGCAGGCCACCGTCCTCGACCACCTGCAAGCCGGCGCCGACGACCTCGTCGCCGAAGCCACGGCGCACATCGCCTGTTCGCCGCGCGCGATCCTGGACGACCTCGATGCGTTCTTGCGCGCGCCGGCGCGCGCTGACCTGCAACTGCCCACGCTGTCGCTCGACGCGCTGCCCGCGAGCCCACGCCGCCCGCTGCCGTTCAACGAACTGAGCGGTCAGGTCAGCGGCCAAGCCCGCCTGCGCGGCACGCTCGCTGCACCAAGCCTCGCCGCCGGACTGCAGGTCGTCGGCGGCCGACTGCGCACGACGACCGGCGAACGACTCGACGACATCACGGCCGCGATCGCGCTCACGACCCGCACCGCGCACATCGTGGGTACCGCGTCGCGCGGTAAGGGGCCGCTCACCCTGCAAGGCAGCGTCAGCGCGCGCGCGCCGCTGTGGCTCGCGGGTGCCGCCACCGACGTCGCGCTCACGCTCCAGGGCACCAACGTGCTCCTGCACCGCCAGGCCGGGGTGCGCGTGCGCGCCGATCTCGACGTCAACGTGCGCGGCCCGCTCGACAACTTGGTGGTGGGCGGTAGCGTGGCGCTGCGCGACAGCCGCATCGTCACCCGCGTGCCACTGATCGACCTGCGCCGCACCGGCGGGGTCGCGATCAGCACGGGCATCCAACTGCCAGGGTTCGCGCTGCCGGCGCCTATGCGCGCGCGCCTCGACCTGGACATCACGACCAAGGAGCCGATCGCCGCCAAGACCAACGTGTTCGAAGGCGATCTGTACGCGCAGCTCGACCTCCTGGGCCCGACGACCGCGCCGCGGTTGCAGGGCACCATCACCGGTCCGGACGCGACGGTGATCCTGCCGGGTGTGCGCTTGCGCGCCTCGGCTTTGCTCCTGCAGTTCACCAACGAGAACCCCACGCTGCCCACGCTGACGCTGACCGCGGCCGGCCGCCGCCACGGCTACAACATCCAGGTCACCGCGCGCGGGCGCTACGACCGACCCGACGTCGAGTTCAGCTCGGACCCGCCCCTGCCGCCCGACGACCTCGTGGTCTTGGTGACCACCGGCGCGCGTCCCTCCGGGCTGCGCAGCACCACGGGCGTCGGCGCGGTGTTGGGCGCCTATGCGGCGCAGGAGTTGGCCGACTGGATGTTCGGCTCCGACTCGACCGAGGCCAAAGAACGCTTCCTCGATCGTTTCACGATCCAGACCGGCGCCGAGATGTCGAGCGGCGGCAGCGAGAGCATCGTCGTCGAGTTCAAGCTCGGCGACCGCCTGTTCTTGCAGGGGGAACGCGATGTGTACGAAGACATCAACATGGGCGTCGTGTACCGAATTCGCTTTCGGTGAAGAGCGCTCGCGTACTCCTGCTGGGTCTCGTGGTCATGGCGACGGGTTGCCGCACGCCTGACGGCGCAACCGAGACCGAGGTGCCCATCGATGTCGAGTTCGCCGGCGCCGGATCGCAGTTCACGTTCCGCCTGCGCCGCGTGATCGAAGACCTGCTCCTCGACTTTGCGCGCGCGCCGAGCAACGAAGCGCCGCTGTTCGACGCGGCGCAGGACCTGCACGATCACTACCTGACGCTAGGGTTCCCCGACGCGCGCGTCGACTACCGCGTCGAGCGGAAAGCCACGCCGCGCGTTGTGTTCGTGATCGAGGCAGGCCCGCGCGTCACCGTCAGCGACATGCGGCTCACGGGCCACAGCGCTATCGGCACGGGCGAGCTGCTGCCGCTGTGGCCGCGAACGCGCTCCGGCCTGCTCGCCACCGGCGATCCGTACTACGTCATGGAGGAGCTGCTGGTGTTCAAGGCGTCGCTCCGCGCGCTGTACGACCAGCGCGGCTTCTTGGACGCGCAGATCGACGGTCCGCACGTCGAGCGCGCGGCGGGCGCGGCGACGGCGCGCGTGCGCTTCCAGATTGCGGAGGGCGCGCGCTACAAAATCGCCGACGTGACCGTCGCGCCGACGCTCTTGCTCGATGACAAGAAGCTCGGCATTGACGCGCTGGTGCGCGGCGGCTTCGACCGCGACAGTCTGGAGGCGCTGCGTCAGCGCGCGCGCGTGCAGCTGGAGAGCGGTGGCTACCCGACACCGCGCCTCGACCTTCGCGTCGAACGCGACGACGCGAACCCGTCGGTGCGCCTGTTCCTGGATGGTGAGCCGGGCGTCCGCGCGCGCGTGGTCGCCGTCAGCGTGGAAGGCCAAGCGCGTACCGCGCGCTTCGTGCTGGAGCGCTGTCTCCAGTTCAAGGCCGGCGAGTGGTACGACGGCACCAAGGTCGAGGCGACGACGCGCGAAGCGTATCTCACCGGCTTGTTCCGCCGGGCCGAGGTCCAGCGTCGGCCGCGCAACCCCGACGGCACCGAAGTGGAACTTGTGCTCGTGGTCGACGAGATCGAGGCGCGCGACTTCGACGTGCTCGCAGGCTATGGCAGCTACGAGAGCCTGCGCGGCGGCCTCTTCTACACCGACCGCAACCTCTTTGGCCGCGGTCACCGCGGGTCGTTGGCGGCGCGCGCCAGCCTCAAGAGCCAAGCGTTGTCGGCGTCGTGGATGGTCCCGCACGCGCTCGGCACCGGCACGTCGCTCACCACCACCGGCTCGCTGCGCAAGCGCGAGGAGCCGACCTTCGAAGACACCTCGCGCGGTGCCGATGTGGCGTTGGCGCGCGACCTGATCGGCGCGCTGCGCGGGCGCATCGGCTACGAGTTTCAGGCGCGCGACGCGCGGGTGTTCGACGGGGCGGTGCGCGGCAGCGCGCCCGACGCGTTCCAGATCGGCAGCGTGTTCGCCGAGCTGGTGCTCGACCAGCGCGACTCGCCGCTCTACCCGACCAGCGGCCACCGCGAGAGCGTGAAGCTCGAGCGAGCGCGCGAGTACCTCGGCGGCGACATCGAGCTGGACCGCTTGACGTGGTCGGTCGCCGGCTTCTGGTCGCTGGCGCAGGATCTCGTGTTCGGCGCGACGGCCCGCGGCGGCATCGCGTGGTCCGACGCGACCCTGCCGGTGCAGGAGCGCTTCTTCAACGGCGGCGAGTCGAGCGTGCGCAGCTTCGAGGAAGCCGAGCTCGGCCCGCTCACGGCAAGCGGCACACCGCTGGGCGGCGCGTACTACAACACCTTCAGCACCGAGCTGCGCTTCCCGTTGGTGCGCGCGCTGCACGGCGCCGTGTTTGCCGACGTCGGCAATGTCGGCACCCGGGACGACGCGTTCGGTCTGTCGGACCTGCGCTTCGGCGTCGGCGCCGGCCTGCGCTTGGTGCTGCCGATCGGGCCGATTCGCTTGGACGGCGCAGCCAACCCGGACCGGCGGCCGGGCGAAGAGACCTGGGTACTGAATCTGTCGGTGGGCTTGCCCTTCTAGCGGGACGAATGTGTCAGACGCATTCGTCCTGCTCGGCTACTTGCTCCAGAAGCCGATGACGGAGGCGATGCGGCCGTCGGGGGAGAGTGAGACGAAGTTGGTGCCGCGGCTGCGTACTTGGCTGTCGGGGCCAATGGCTTCCCAGTCGGTGAGCACGGCGCCTTGGCAGTGGCGCGGGTCGCCGACTCGGCGCAGGCGTGTGCCGGGCATGTGGACCACGATGGCGGCGAGATGCGCGTCGAGGTCGGCGCGGCCGGAGGTGCAGCTGTAGTTGTCGCGGAACGTCACGGCCTCGGTCGTGCAGGTGGCCAAGGCGGCTTGCCGCGCGGCGGCATCGGGCTCGCCCCAGAGCGCACACCAGCGGTCCAGGGTGCTGCCGAGGTCTTTGTGCTCGAGCGTCGCAGCGACGTTGGCAAACACCGCGAGCTGGTAGCGCCAGCCCTGCACGTGGTGGTCGCGCGCTTGCACGCTGGCGAACTCGTGGTGCAGGTGCAGGAGGGTGCCCTCGGCATGATCGCGCAGGGTCACCGTCACGCGTGACCCGCCGGGCGGGATCGGCATGCCCGCGGCCTCGAAGCCGTAGGTGAACACCACACGCTCGTTGGTCTTGATCTCGAGCACCTCACCCAGCGCGACCGTGTTGCCGGGCATCACGATCCGCACTTTGCCACCAACTCGCCCCTCGATCGTGGAACCCGCGCCCCACCAGTCGGCGAAGCGCGCCGAGTCGGCAAAGAAGCGGAACACGGTCGCGCGGCGGGCGCGGATCACGACCTCGCGGTCGAGCACGAATTCGAGAGACTTCATCGTTTGCGTTGTCTCCTGCTGCGTTGCGGGCGGGGACCTCGCCGCCCTTCTTCGAGTTCGGCGCGCACCTTCAGTCGGTAGAGCGACGCGCTCCACATCGACTCGAGCCAGACGCGCAGCGGGCCCAGGGCGTCCTGGTCGGCGCGGTAGAAGCTATTGCGCCCCTCGCGCCTGGCCTGCACCAGCCCCGCCTCGGCCAGCACCCGCAGGTGCTGCGAGACCGCGCCGAAGGTCACGTCGCCGAGGTCGCGGTGAATCTGGCCCGCGGCGCGCTCCTCGGTCCAGCACAGGCGCAAGATCTCGCGCCGGCGTGGGCTGTCGATGGCCTTGAGGACGGCTTGCACAAAGTGTTATAGTAATAACTAAAGTGTCGTCGTCAAGCCTGGAGTCGTCGTTCCCTACGGACATGGCTGATTCGCGCGCCGGGCTTCCGGTGCGGTGCCGGAACGGGCACTCTGTGCGGGTGCTGCGGTCTGCCTGGTCGTGCGTCTTGGCGCTCTGCGCCCTTCAGGGTGGTGCGAGTCAGGCGCCGACAACGACTCGCATCCGCGGGCTCACCATCTCGACGCACGGCAACGGCAACGACTGGGCGAGCGATCGCATCGTCGAGGCGTGCGACGACGCCACGGGCCTCGGCGCCAACTGGATCGCGATCCATCCCTATGCCGGCATCACGCGGCAGGGACGCGTGCGGCCGTGGCAGGGGCGTGACAACCCTGAGCCGATCGCGCGGCCGGTGCGCGAGGCGCACGCGCTCGGGTTGAAGGTGCTCGTCGTGCCGCACCTGGCCGAGTGGGGTTCGGGGTTCACGTGGCGCGGCGACATCGGGTTCGACGACGCCGCGCAGTGGCAACGCTTCTTCGCCGAGTACGGCGATTGGCTCGCCGGGGTAGCCGCCGTGGCGCAGGCGGCCGACGCCATCGTCGTGGGTTCCGAGTTGGACCGCACGATCGAGCACGACGCGCAGTGGCGAAAGGTGATCGCGGGCGTGCGCGCGCAGACTCGCGCGCCGTTGACCTACGCCGCCAACTGGACCGACTATCAGCGCGTGCCGTTCTGGGACGCGCTCGACGCCATCGGCATCGACGCCTACTTCCCTCTGGTCGACGACCAGGTCGACAAGCCCACGCGGCAAGAACTCGAACACGGCTGGGCCAAGCACATGGCCGACATCGCCGCCTTCTCGCGACGCGTCGACAAGCACGTGGTGTTCACCGAGCTGGGCTACAACCGTTCGTGGCGCGCCGCGCACGCGCCCTGGGAGTACAAGACCGACGGCAGTGACGCCGAGCCCCTGCAAGCGATGTGTCTCGACGTCGCGCTGCGCGCCGTCGAGGCCGAGCCGCGCCTGGTCGGCTGCTTCCTGTGGAAGTGGTTCCCCCCGCCGCGGCGCAACAGCCGCAACTTCCCGCTGGCGACCGAAGCCAACATGGCGGTGATCCGCGGCGCGTGGGCGGCAACGCGCGCGGTTAGCTGGCGCTGACCGTGCGGGCATCAGCGGATCGTGATCGACCCGAGCATGCTCGTCACAATCGGCGGCGCGTTGCCAGAGGAAACATCGACCACGACCGACTGGAAGTGCACCGACGCGTTCGACAGCGACGCGTTGTTTGGCAGCGGCATCGGATGCGTCGCCCAGACAGCGTGGTCACCCGCTCACCGCCGTGCCGAGAGCGCGTCGCGTAGCACAGCGGCGACGCTTTCGTGGCCGGTGATCGAGAGATGGCGGTCCTGCGGCAGGAAGTTGGCCTCGGCCTCGGCGCCGTCGCACAGCGTCGGGGTGAGGTCGACGAAGGCGACGCCCAGGGCCGACAGCGCCGATCCCAACCGCTGCTGCGCGATGCCGCGCGCGTGCGTCGCCTGCCAACCATGCCTGGCCAGGTGTTCCTCGTATGGCCGCGGCTGATGCCAGGCCGTCGGCAGGATGGCCACCAAGACGCGCGCCGGCGCACATGCCACCGCGGCTGCCTGCAGGTCATCGACCGTGCGTTGCAAGACACGCTGCAGCATCGGTGTCTCGGCCTTCGCATCCATGAAGATGCCCGCATGACACTCCGCAAGCGGTGGCAAGTCGCGCTGCGCTTGCGCCAACTCCGCAGCCGCTGCGGCGAACGGCAGGTCAAGCCCGTATTGCGGCAAGTGCACCCGCAAGAAGGTCTCGAAGTGGAACCACGCGTAGCTGTGCAGCGCCACGCGTGCACGCCACGAACCACGCCGGCTTTCGCGATGGGCTCGGCGAAGTTGAAGCCATCGACCATCTCCCGCCGCTCGGTGAACGCATCCGCGAAGTCGTTGCCGAGGTAGAGGCACAGCACGCAGGTGTCGGGCGCGAAGCCGGCACGGCGCCAGCGTTCGACGTTGCGCGGGAAGTCGCGTGGCGCAAAGTTCGGCGCACCGGCGCTGCCGACGGCGACCGACTGCCCGGCCGCGCGCAACTGGGTCTGCACGAGCATGGGGAACGCTTCCTCCGCGGCCACGCCCCAGCCGAATGGGATCGAGTCGCCGAGGAAGAGGATTCGGTGGCTACCAGCGGCCCCCCCCCCTCGGAAACTCGCCACGGCCGCCCGCGCCGTTGAGCTCGATCGTGACCCGGCGGTCGTCGACGACGACCTCGGCATGGTAGTGCGCGACCGTGCGCAGGCGGCCGTCGGCATCGTTCTCGAACATCCCCGCGAGTTGGACCGCCGTGCGCAGAGGATGCACCGCGTTGTAGCGCAGCCATACCTCGACCACGACCACGGCGGTGACGGCCGCAACGACCATCAGAAGACATACGAGTAGAAACCTCCGGACGCGCTTCCGGCGCCGTGCCGCACCAGGGTGAGGCGGTGAGATTTCGCTCATGATGGTCGCTGGTTCTACCGCGAATCAGGATGCGGCCGAAGCACGAGACTGTGATGTCGCCGGCCACAGGTTCTGGTCACTGCGTCGCTATGATGGCCGCCCATGGAGAAGCCCATGCCGAACCCGCGAGCGAACACGTGGCACAGCTACGTCAGCACTCTGGTCCTCTCGATCAACGCACCGCTTGCGGCACAATTCGTCGAGTTGGCGCAACCGCGCCGAGTGCCTACGTTCCCATATCCCGAGCGCCAGCTCGTGGCTGCTGATCTCGACCGGGACCGCGACCTGGACCTCGTCACACTCGCGGACGATCGTGTCCTCGTCTTGCGCAACGACGGACTAGGCATCTTCGATGACGTCACCCCGCTGAACGTGGCGCAAGGATGGTGGCCTTGGGCCGCGGCAGCCGGCGATCTCGACGGCGACCTCGATGTCGATCTGGTGCTGGCGAGGAACGGACGCGGCAGCGTCTACCTCAACGATGGACGGGGCGGGTTCGTCGAATCGGGGGGACCACCGTACGTTGACTTGCCGACCGCGGTGCACCTCGCCGACGTCGATGGAGACGGCGACCTTGACATCCTGGACGCGGTCTCCAGCTTCCAGCCGATCCGGCTCTGGCGCAACGACGGACGGGCGAGCTTTGCGCCCGACACCACGAGTCTCCCAACGACCGCTATCCGCGTGCTCCTCGCCGTGATCGACGTCGAGAACGATGGCGACCCGGACGCGATCGTCTTCGACGGCGCGGTGAACTCGGTGTGGATCAACGACGGCATCGGGCGCTTCACTGATCAGCCCACACGCCTCGCTGGGCTGGCGACGGCCGCGCTCGCGCCGGGGGACGTCGATGGCGACGGCGATCTCGACCTGGTGACTGCGACCTTCTCCCAAGCGAGAGCCGGTGTGTTCGTCAACGACGGCCGCGGCTTCTTCGCCATCCAAGGCGGTCGACTCCCCGCCACGGCGTTCGGTGTGCCGACCCTGGGCGATGCCGACGCAGACGGCGACCTCGATGTCGTCTTTGCCGGCTACGTGTCTCCCAGCTTGCAGATCGTGTTCTTCCACAACGATGGCCGCGGGTTCTTCACCGATGTCACCGCGACGCACATGACGCCGCGCAGCGGCGCCGCAAACGTCGTGTTCGCCGACTTCGACGGCGATCGCGACGCCGACCTGGTCGTGCCCGGTACCCCGTCACGCTTCTACGCCGGTAGCCCGGATGGAAGACTGACGAGCGATGACGCTCCCGAGATCAGCGCGGGCATCGGCCGGGGCCTTGGCGTTGGCGTCGGCCCTATCGGCGACATTGACGGTGACCACGATGCCGACATGGTGACCGGCACCGGTCTTGACTCCGTCTGCTTCAACGGCGGCGAGAACTGGCTGGCGCGCAACGATGGCCTTGGCCGCTTCACGACCGAACAGCTGCCGTCGCCTTCCGAGCCAACGAGCCGCGTGCGCTTGGTCGATCTCGATCGCGACGGCGACCTCGACCTGCTCGAGGCGAACAGCCCGTACTTCTGCCACTGGTACCTGCCTGGCGGCTACGAGTATGCGTACTTCAACGACGGGCGCGGCAGGTTCACGATGGTCACACTGGGAGGCCCGCAGAACACTACTTACGACATCGCCGCCGCCGACGTCGACGGCGACGGCGACGAGGACGTGCTGGTCGCGAATGGACCGGGATCCGATACCGGCCAGAACCGCCTCTACCTCAACCGGGGCGGCACGCGCGGGTTCGACGACGCCACCCCGCGCCTGCCTGTCGACACCGACACGACGCAGTTGATCCTCGTTGGCGACGTCGACGGCGACGCCGACCTCGACATGATCTGCGTCAACGCCGCGCAGGACCGCCTCTACCTGAACGACGGCACGGGCCGCTTCACGGACGGAACGAGTGGTCGGATGCCCACCGAGGGCTTCGCCGCCAGCGCCGGCGCGTTGCACGACTTCGATGGCGACGCCGACCTAGACCTGATGCTCGGCGGCCGTTGGCTGTACCTCAACGATGGCGCCGGCGTGTTCACCGACGTCACCGGCGGGCGCATGCCGCCGATGCCGCCGTACTTGATCGGGAACCTCGGGCTGCTAGACGCCGAGCGCGATGGCGACACCGACGTCATCGTCGGCGGCAGGGGAGTGATCCGGCTCCTGCTCAACAACGCCGGCGTGTTCACCGTTGCATCGCCATCGCGCTTTCCCATGACTGACACTTCCATGGCGGTGACGACCGGCGATCTCGACGCCGACGGCGACGACGACGTCTTGTTCGCCACGAACTACGCCCCGTACATGCGCGCCTATCTCAACCTCGAGCGGCAAGTGTACGCGCCGCGCCTGCTGCAGTCAGGACGCCCCTTCGCGCTGCACTTCTACGCGCGCGCAGGTTACGCGTCCGCACCGCAGACGGTCATCCCGTTCGTCGGCTTCGATGGGCTGCTGCCGCAACCGATCCTAGTGCCGGACTGGGGGACGTTCCGGCTCCTGTTGAATCCGTTGGTACTGTTGCCACCGCTGTACGTTCCCTTCCCCGCGGGCGTCGTCTCCATCGATCTGCTCGTGCCGCGCGGGCTCGACGCGACGCGGCTCTTCGTGCAGGCGCTGTTCTTGCACTCTCCGGCACCGGCGGACTGGCACTTCAGCAATGCGCTGTTCCTGCAACGGTAGCCAGACGCGCGCGCGAGCTTGGCAAACACATCGGTCCGCGACCAGGACGAATGTCACCGTGCGCACGAAGAAGCCGCCCGACAGGTTGGTCGGCGCCTTGGTGGCGTCGACGAAGCCGACGGCTACGCTCGCGCAATGTCGTTTCTCTGTCTGCGCGTGGGTCGACTCGCGGCGGTCGCAGCGGTGGTGGCCGGCTGCACTGCGCCGCGCTTCGAGCCGTCACGCCCGGTGCGCTTCGTCGGCGCCACTTCGCTGTCGGAGGTCGTGCTGCGCGAAGTGGTCGCCGAATCGCTGTTGACGGACACCAAGGAAGACGAGCTGCGCGCCGCCGCGGGCGAAGCGATCGCGCGCGCCTATCGCGTCCTCGGCTTCGCCGACGTGTCGGTCGCCGGCGCCAGCGAGGCCGGCGGCCTGGTGTTCACCATCCAAGAGGGCCGGCGTTGGTCGCTCGCGTCGGTCGACGTGCAGGGCAGCCTCGCGATCTCCCGCGACGAGCTGCTGCGCCTGTGGCGAATCATCGTCCTGCCCGATGGTCGGCTCGTCGAAGCGCCCCCCTTCAGCCCGGGCGATCCGTTCGACTCCGATCACCTCAAGCGCTTCGCAGGCCTGGTGCTGAGCCGCTACCTCGATTCGGGCTACCTCGACGCGCGTCTCGATAGGCCCCAGCTCGAACGCGACCAGGAGCGGGGCTCGGTGCAAGTGACGCTGCGCGTCGCGCAGGAAGGCCCGCGCTACACGATCAGCAAGTACGACGTGCCCGACGCCGTGCACGCCGTGCTTGGCGACGACATGCCGAAGGCGCCGGTCGGTGAGGTGTGCACGCGGGCGCGCGCCGAGGGCTTTGCCGCGGCGATCCTCGGCGGCCTGCGCCGGCGCGGCTTTCCCGAGCCCGAGCTGCGCGTGAGCGCTGATCGCAACGCCAGTAAAGGCGAGGTCGAGCTGCACCTCGCCATCGAAACCGGAGTCCCGCGCACGGTGTCGGAAGTGCAAGTCGTCGGCAATCGCCGCGTGCCGCTCGACCTGGTGCGCGACAAGTTCGGCATGCAGCCCGGCCAACTGTTCGACGGCGACGTCGAGCGGCGCGGCGTGGCTGCTCTTTCGGCCACCGGCGAGTTCAGCACCATCGACGTCGACTACGAGCGACACGACACCGACAAGGTCAAGGTGATCGTCGACACCGCCGAGAGCAGCGGCCTCGTGCTCAAGGGGTCGCCCTACCTGCACCCGTGGCGACGCTTTGGCTACAACATGTTCATCGAGGGGCGCGACGCGCTCGGCGAACGCCACGATCTGTTGGGCCACGTGCACGTCGGCCACCGCGGCTACAACCTGGGCGGCCGCTACCTGCGCAGCGGGCTGTTCGACCAAAACACGTCGCTGACGATCGGCGGCGATTTCTACGCCAACGAGCGGCCGGCGTTCACCGACCGCGGCGCCGGCGGCACCATCGAACTGCGCCGCTACTTTTCACCGGGCCTCAGCGTCGCGGCGAGCTACAGCGCGCTCGAGCACTTCCGCACCAGCGTCGACTCCACATCGACCACGAGCATCGGCAGCGACTACACCGAGGGCCGCGCGTCGTTGGCGCTCGACTTCGACCAAACCGACAATCGCCTCCTGCCGACGCGCGGGCAGAAGGCCTACGCGCGCGTCGATCGCGTCGACGACGCGCTCAGCGCCGACGTCGAGTTCACCCGCCTGCGCGTCGGCGCGGGCCTATGGGTGCCGCTGAGCGAACGCGTGCGCGTGTCGCTCGAGGCTGATTCGGGTTGGCTCTGGCCTGGCGGCGACTCGGCCGCGGTGCCGATTCCGGAGCGCTTCTTTCTGGGCGGCTACGACAGCGTGCGCTCGTTCCGCGAAAGCCGGGTCGGTCCGCGCGACAGCAGGGGCGCACTCAGCGGCGGTGAGTTCAAGAACTTCGCGCGCAGCGAACTCGTGGTGCGCACCGTCGATCCGCTCGACGTGGCATTGTTCGCCGACGCCGGCAACATCGGCGCCGACGTGTCGGCGTGGACGCTGAACGACATGCGCTACGCGCTCGGCGTCGCGCTGCGCCTGGCGGCGCGCGAGACCGGGCCGGTAGTCCTCAGCGCCGCGTTCAACCCCGATCGCGCGCCCGGCGAAGACCAATGGGTGGTCGACTTCGCGGCCGGCGTGATCTTCTGACTACTTCGCCGCGGCCGGCACGGTGAGCACCGGGCACGTCGCGGTGCGCACCACGCGTTCGGCCTGACTGCCGAGCAGCGCGTGCCGCAAGCCGGTGTAGCCGTGCGTCGCCACGACGATGAGGTCGGCCTTCTCTTCGGTCGCGGCGGTGGCGATCTCCGACCACGGCACGCCGTGGCGTAGCAGGGTCTTGCACTTCACTTCCTTCGGCACCAGCTCGGCTTTGGTCTTCTCCAGGCGCTCGAGAGCGGCGGTGCGCACCTGCTGCTCGAGGTCGGGCAGCGGGATCGGACCCACGCCGAAGGTGCCTGGATACCAGGTGTTCTCGACCACGTGCACGAGCACGACCTCGGCTTTGGTGATGCGCGCGAGGTCCACGCCGCGCTGCACGGCCTTGGTCGCGATGTCGGAGAAATCGGTGGCGATGAGGATGCGGGCGAAGGTCATGGGATTCATGGGCAGAACGCGCGCGAAGTTCGATGTCTTTCGCGCGAGGATAGCGCTTGGGGGTCGGCGTCGGGCGCGGCAACCACGCGCCGACCAGCCCGTAGAGGCCTTGGGGGCTGAAAGACGTGACGGATGAGTCAAGTCGCTGGGCCGGCGCGCCAGAAAGTGAAACGGTTCGCCGTCGACGAGCGCCACGAGCGGCGCGTCGGGAAGGTCGGCGTCGTGGTCGAGCGCGAAGTACACCGACGCGATCGGCCGGCCGGCGAACTGCGCCGCGACGCTGGCCACGGGATCGTCCGCGGGCAGACACGGCGCGAGGCGATGCCAGGGCAGCGTCGACACCACGAGGTCGCGCGCGTCGACGCTGATCGGCACGAAGCCATCACCCTCGATGGCACGCACGTGATTGCCCTCGACGCGCAGCAGGCGCACGCGCGCCTCGAACACAACGTTCACGCCGCGCGCGCAGCAGGCGCAGCGCCGGCTCGCCGACGATCAGGTCACGGTCAATGCCAGCGCGCGCACGAACAGACGCTCGCTATCGAGTGCTAGCGCCATCGCGAGGCCTCTGCGTCCATCCTTCGCGGGGCCGAGGGTGCGGGGGTAACCCTGCACTACCGGCGTCTGCGCAAGACAATACAACACGTTGTTTTTCTGTGGAGATCACCGAAACAACGTGTTGTTTCATATATGCTCCGCGTTCATGTTCCGGAGCCTCGCCGAGAACCTGGCTGCTTGGTTGGTCGACCAGCACCGCCTCCCCCTCGTGCTCCGGGGCGCCCGGCAGGTTGGCAAGACCTGGTTGGTCCGCGACCTGGCACTGCGCAGCGGACGCGACCTGGTCGAATGCAACTTCGAGCGCGACCCTC
This sequence comes from Planctomycetota bacterium, assembly GCA_031423015.1. Lineage (GTDB taxonomy): Bacteria > Planctomycetota > UBA1135 > UBA1135 > UBA2386 > DATGPD01. Next base: position 19,293 of record JANPER010000233.1, read on the forward strand.
GCCTGGCCCGCGTCTTCGCCGGTGGCGACCCGCGGCGTATGCTCGGAGACCTCGGGCTCGTGTTGGGCCGCTCCATCACTCCCGACCGCACCTTGCTCTTCCTGGACGAGATCCAGGCGGCCCCCGCCGCGATCGGCAGCCTGCGTTGGTTTGCCGAGGAGATGCCGGAGCTGCCGGTCGTCGCCGCCGGCAGTCTGCTCGAGTTCGCGCTCTCGGACCAGGCGCTCCGCATGCCGGTTGGTCGCATCACCTACCGTCACGTCGAGCCGATGGGTTTCGCCGAGTTCCTGCGTGCCCATGGGCGGGACGAACTGCTCGCGCGATTGACAGCCTGGCGGCCAGGCGAAGCGATCAGCGGCGCGGTGCACGAAACGGCAAGCGCCTGGTTCGAGCGCTACGCCATGGTCGGCGGCATGCCGGCAGTCGTCGCCGCCGACGCGGAGCATGGGGAACCAGAACGCTGCCGTCGTCTGCAGACCGACCTGATGACCGCCTACCGGGATGACTTCACCCGCTACGTCGGCCGGATGGATCCCGCGATCCTCGATCGCGTCCTGCTGGCGGTCGCCGACCAGCTCGGCGCCAAGTTCGTGCACGCGCGCGTGGGCGAAGGGGTCAAGCAGCAGCAGGCAAGCCGCGCCCTCGACCTCCTGGCGCGGGCGCAACTGGTGACCCTCGTGCCGCACAGCACGGCCAACGGCCTGCCGCTGGGTGGCAGCGTGCACGCTCGCAACCGCAAGGTCCTGTTGCTCGACGTCGGGCTCGCACATGCATTGCTGGCCACGCCGGCGACCGCGAGCTTCCCGCGCTGGCAGCAACTCGCAGGCGCCGTTCGCGGCAAGCTGAGCGCCCAGCTCGCCGGCCAAGAGCTGCGTGCCCTGCTGCCTGGCGCGGGCCTGGAGCCGTCCCTGCACTACTGGCAGCGCAGCGAGGGGCGACCGGGGGAGATTGACTACCTGCTGCAGACCGGACAGCGCATCGTCCCCGTCGAACTCAAGTCTGGCGCAGCGGGAGCGATGAAGTCGCTGCACCAGTTCGTGCACGAGCGCGGCCTCGAGCTGGCTGTGCGCTGCGACACGAATCCGCCGTCCCTGCAGGATCTGGCCGTGAAGACCACGCTCGGCAATCCGGCGCAGTATCGGATCCTCAACCTGCCCGGCTACCTGCTCTGGCGCGCCGCCGGCCTCCTGGCCGAAGTCATGTCCTCGATGTGATTCGATTCGGTAGCCTTCGCTGGCTGCCGGCGTCGGCGAGTGATCGAGCGCGTCGCTCAGGTCCGAAGATGGACCGGACCTTCGATGGACGAGCTGACCAACGTGCCGCGCACGCAAGCCTTCCACATGGAAGACGCGCAGCAGCAGCTCTCCACGCGAGGACAGCCTTTGCGCCTGCGTGGCGCGATCAAAGACGCGCTGCCGACATGGCCGCTGCCTCCATCGTCGACGGCAAGCCGGTCGCGCACCAATCGCCGGCGAGGCGCAGGTTGTGGATGCGGGGATGCGGACCGAGCGCAGGGCGGCAAGCTTGTGCCTTTGGGTCGGCGAGCAGCGTCGCGTGCGTTTCCTTTACCACCCGCGTCGTGGCGGCAGCGACGTGCACCGTCGGAAAGTGCCGCGCGAGCTGCGCGCACGCAGCGGTGGCAAGCTGCTCGGCAGTCATGCCGGCGATCGCGTCGGTGCCGCCCGCGACCAGCGCAAACCGGCGCTTGCCGTCGCTGGGCCGCCGCGCCAGGAAGTGAAAGGGCTCGCCGTCGACGAGCGACACGAGCGGCGCGTCGGGGAGGTCCGCGGCGTGATCGAGCGCGAAGTACACCGACGCGATCGGCCGGCCGGCGAACTGCGCCGCGACGCTGGCCACGGGATCGCCCGCGGGCAGACACGGCGCGAGGCGATGCCAGGGCAGCGTGGACACCACGACGTCGCGCGCGTCGACGCTGATCGGCACGAACCCGTCGCCCTCGATCGCACCCACCTGCTGGCCCTCGACGCGCAGCGTGCGCACGCGCGCCTCGAGCACAACGTTCACGCCGCGCGCGCGCAGCAGGCGCAGCGCCGGCTCACCGACGATCTCGCTCCACGGCGCGTCGGGGATCCAGATGGCGCCGCGCGCCGCGCTGCCCAGGAACGCGCGGCGCATGGTGGCGAGGAACAGCCGCGCCGACACGCGCGCGGCCGGCGCGTTCATGATCGCCAGGCACAGCGGATCCCAGAAGAAGCGGCGTGGCCCGCCGTGCTGCCGATAGCGCCGCAGCCAGTCCTCGAGGGTCGCGTGGCGACCCGCGCCGAGCACCACGCCCGCAAACCCCCACAGCGCGCGCAGCCGTTCGCCGAGCGTCAGCGCCGACCAGCGCAGCAGCGCGAACGGCATCGCCAACGGCACCGGCCAGCGCGACAAGCGCAGCTCGGCGCGCGCGCCGGTGGCGTCGGCATAGGCCACGGTCAACGTTGGCGCGCGCACGAACAGGCGCTCGCTGTCGAGTTCGCGCAGCAGCTTCCTGAACTCGTCGTAGCAGCCGAGCATCACGTGCGGGCCGTTGTCGCGCACGCCGCCGAGCTTGTCGTCGGGCACCGAGAAGGCGCGACCGCCGAGCCAACGGTGCGCCTCCAGCAGAGTCACGTCGTGCCCGCGCGCGCGCAAGCGCAGCGCCGCGGTGATGCCCGCGATCCCGCCGCCCAGCACGAACGCGCGCGACGCCGTCATCGCAAACGACGACGCGTGCGCCACGCCAACCACAGCTTCTGCCAGCGCGGCACGCGCACCCGCTTGCCGGCGCGCATCGCGGCGGCGCCGTGCGCCGCGACGCGATCGAGCAGGCACTCGTACACCGCGGCCATGGTCTCCGGCGCCACCAGCACGCGCGGGTCCTCGACCTGACGCACCTCGGCGCGCGCCTGCACAAAGAACGCGCGCGCGTGCGCCACCAACCGATCGAGCAGCGCGGCGATCTGCTTCAAGCCGTCGCGCGACGGCTGCGCCAGCATGGCCGCGTCGACCCCGTCGGCCGCGAGCCAGTCGCTCGGCACGTACACGCGTCCCGCCTTGGCGTCGGCCTGCAAGTCGCGCGCGATGTTGGTGAGCTGCAAAGCACGCCCCAGCGCCACGGCGTAGCGCTCGGCATGCGCGCCGAACGCGCCGAACACCGGCAGACACGCCAAGCCCACCGACGACGCCACCTTGTCGCAGTAGGCCAGGAGCTGGCTGTGCGTCGACAGCGGCACACCGTCGAGATCCATCTGCACGCCATCGAGCACCGCGCGCAGATGACGCGGCTCGACGCGATAGTCGGCGATCGCGGCGGCGAGACCTTCCCCCACCGCCGTCTGCGGCTGACCCTGCTCGGCACGCGCCAGCTCGTCGCGCCAGAACGCGACGCGCTGCTGGCCGTCGCGCACACTCTCGGCGTCATCGGCGGCGTCGTCGGCCACGCGGCAGAACGCGTAGATCGCGGTAAGCGCGCGGCGGCGCGGCGGCGGCAGCGCGCTGAACGACACCAAGAACGACGAGCCGGAACGCTTGGCGATCTCTTCCGGCGTGAGCTGCGCCGCGGCGACGCTCATCGCAGTTCTCGCGGCGTCAGGCCGAGCACGGCGCGCAGGGGAAGTGAAACCTTGGCAACGGCCGTGAGCCTCGCCTTCTTGGCCAGCACGTCGAAGCCCTGCGCTTCGATGCGGCGCAGACACAGTACGGCGCCCCACACGATGGCGCGCAGTTCCAAGCGCAACCGACCGCGCACCGCGCGCATCAGCGGCCAGCCGGTCGCCAACATCCTGGTGACGCGGGCGTGCCAGTGCCGCACCAGCGCGCGCACGCCGTCGTTGGCGGTGGCGGCCAGCAAGTCGCTTGGCTGCACGCAGAAGCGCGCCAGGTCTTCACTCGGGAAGTAGATGCGGTCGCGCGCGCGCAGGTCGTCGCCGATGTCTTGCAGGTGATTGAGCAACTGCAAGCCGGTGCAGATGGGGTCGCTGAGCGCGTCGAGACGCGGATCGACCAGGCCGAACACGCGCAGCACCAGCCGGCCCACCGGATCGGCCGACTTGCGGCAGTACGCGAGCAGGCTCGCTTCGTCGTGGCGCGCGCGTTCGAGGTCGAGCGCGAAGGCGTCGAGCAGATCGAAGAACAGCGCCACGGGCAGGTCGCGGCCGCGGATCGTCTGTACGAGGTCGGCGAACAGCGCCACTTTGGGCTCACCGCGGCCGTCGAGGTGTTCCGCGAAGCTGTGCCGGAAGGCCGCCAGCGCGGTCGCGTCGCGCAGCTCGTCGGCCAGGTCGTCGGCGGTGCGAGCAAACGCATAGATGCGGTGAATGTGCGGCCGCTGCGCCGCCGGCACCAGGAACGAGCCGACCGGGAAGTTCTCGTAGTGCTCCCGCGCCAACGCCATGAAATCGGCGCGATCCTCGACTTTCTTGGTAACCAAATCGGCGATCGGAGCCACAGGAGGGCGAGCCTAATCGAACACCAGACCCACGAGTGAGGACAACATGGAGCTCGAGTTCCACAACACCGAAGACGTCACCGACTACACGAGCGTGCCCGCGGGCACCTACCTCTGCGAGATCAGCGATGTGCGCGCCGGCACCACGCGCGCGGGCGAGGAGCGTTGGAGCCTCCGCCTGGTGGTGCGCGACGGCGAGTACGCCGGCCGCCAAGCCGCCTGGGATTCGCTCGTATTCTCCGAACGCGCCCTGCCGCGCGTCCGCCGCGTGTTCGCCGCCCTCGGCTTGCCGACCGAGGGCCGCGTGCGCGTCGAACCCAAGGACCTGGAGGGCAAACGCGCGTTCGTCGACGTGCGACCGGCCGAGTACAAGAACGACCTGGGCGAGGTCATCCGGCGCAACGAGGTGCCGTACTCGGGATACCGGGCGGTGCCGGCGACGGGGGAGATTCCGTTTTGAACAGCACCAGAGCTAACGCGGCTTCGCCCCAGCCCCCTCTCTCTGCCCGCTCCCGCGACCCGTTCCGTTCGCGACCACGTTCGCGCCAAAGCCAAGCATGACGGGTCGCGGGAGCGGGAGCGGGCAGAAAAACTTGACTCATCCGCATCAACTTCCGCCAACCAAGGCTTCTAGCGCGTCACTTCGATGCGGCGAGTTCTGTCTCCGCGGCGATGTGGCCGAAGGCGGCGCGCGGGGTGGTGTCGACGACGCGGCGCCACAGTGCCTGCGCGCGGGCCTGTTCGCCGGACAACCAGAGGAACGTCGCGACGCCGTTGCCGAGCGTGGCGGGGTCGTTGTCGGTGGTGCCTTCGAGCATGGCCTCGTTCGCGTTCCCGGCGGCGAACGCGAGCAGCAGGCGGTGGTAGCTGTGGTTCTCGATCACTTCGAGGTCGCTGCGGATCGGCGTGAGCAGGGCGCGCGCCTCGGCGTCGCGGCCGAGGCGGCGGAGCGTGAGGTAGTGCCAGTAGGAGGTAGCCACCAACTTGTCGGGGCTGCGCGAGACCTTCTGACACTCCGCCCACGTCGCGGCGGCGGCGGCGAAGTCGCGGGCCAGGTAGTGCGCCAGCGCGAGGTGGTAGTAGACGTTGAAGTAGAGCGTGCCGGTGGGCAGGTTGCGGGCGTTGGGCTGGCCGTCGGGCTCGATCGCGTCGGGCTGTGCCAGCATGACCGGCACAGCGCGCGTCAAGTCAGCGATGGCGCGTGCGAACTGGCGCTGCGTGATGTAGCGGTGGCCACGATGGCGCAAGAAGCGCGCGTCGGTGGGATGCTGTTCGATGCCGCGCGTGAAGGCGGCGATCGCGTCGTTGAATCGGCCCAGGTATCCCAGGCGGCGGCCCACCCAGATGAGGGCGTCGGGGTCGTCTGGGTTGGCGGCGAGCGTGGCCTCGGCGGCTGCGAGGTCGGCCTCGCGCTTGGCCTTCAACTCGGGTGGCATCGCCGGGGTCTCGACATCGGGAGCGACGCCACAACTCACGGAGAGGGCGACCGACAAGAAAGCCGCAGCGAGCGCACGACGCATGCGGCCATTGAGACACGTCGGTCAGTCCAAAGCCAGACTCGGCAGCGCAAGCGCGGCTGATTCCAGCGCGCGTGTCCCTAGGATGATGCGGGTGGATCCGGTCCAGTCCCAAGCGCAAGAGGCCGCCGCGCTGCGCGCGCAGATCGCGCGCGCCGGCGATCTGTACTACAACCACGGGCGGCCAGAGTTGGCGGACGCGGACTACGACGCGCTGTTTGCGCGGTTGCACGCGCTCGAAGCGGCGCATCCGGAGTTGGTGACACCCGAGTCGCCCACGCAACGGGTCGGCGCGGCGCTGCCGAGCGGCGCGAGCATCGACAGCGGCGAGCACTTGCTGCCGATGCTGTCGATCGACTCGTTGATGACCGCGGATGCCGTGCTGGAGTTCGACAAGCGCACGCGGCGCTTCCTCGATCTGCCCGACGACGCCGCGCTGCGCTGGGCGGCGGAGCCCAAGTTCGACGGCGTGTCGGCGAACCTGCTGTACGAGCACGGCACGCTGGTGCGGGCGCTGTCGCGCGGTGACGGCGCGCGCGGCGAGGACGTGACGCGCAACGTGCGCACGATCCGCAACCTGCCGCTGCGCTGCACCGGCCCGGGCCCGTTCCCGGTCCGTTGCGAGATCCGCGGCGAAGTGATCTTCAGTCGCTCCACCTTCGAACGTCTGCGCGAAGAGACCGACACCACCACCGACACGCCGTTTCGCAACGCGCGCAACGCGGTAGCGGGCACGCTCAAGCAGCTCGACCCGGCGATCGCCGCCAAGCGCGGGCTCGAGTTCATCGCCTGGGGCGTGGGCCATTGGGAAGGCGAGCCGCAGCTCGCGACGTACGCGCAGTTGCACGCGCAGCTGCGAGCATGGGGCTTCAAGGTGGCCGACGACTTTGCCGTCGCCGAGGGCATTGCTTCGGCGATGACGTTCCACGATCAACTCGAAGCGCGGCGCGACGCGATCGCGTACGAGATGGACGGCATCGTCGCCAAGGTCGACGACCTCGCCTTGCAACACAAGCTCGGGCGCACGGCGCGCGCGCCGCGCTGGCTGCTCGCCTACAAGTTCGCGCCGCGGCGCGCGATCACCAAGGTGGTGTCGATCGCGGCGCAGGTGGGGCGCACGGGCGCGGTCACGCCGGTCGCCAACTTGGCGCCGGTGGAGCTGGCGGGCGTGACGGTGAAGCGCTCGACGCTGCACAACTGGGCGCTGCTCGCCGAACGCGACATCCGCGCCGGCGACACGGTGGAGATCGAGCGCGCCGGCGATGTCATTCCCGAGATCTTACGCGTGGTCGAGCGGCCAGCCGAGTCGGCGCCAGCGACGATCCCAAGCGCGTGCCCGACGTGCGGCGGCGCGCTCGCAGTCGAGGGCAAGTTCGTGTACTGCGTGAACGTCGAGTGCGCCGATCAGCTGCGCGGGCGCATCGTGCACATGACGAGTCGGCGCGCGCTGGACATCGAGGGGCTCGGACCGGAGAAGGTCGATCAGCTGATCGCGGCCGGGCTGCTGCGGCAGACCGAGGATCTGTTCACTCTGCCGCAGCGCGAGGCCGAGATCACCGCGCTCGAGGGCTTTGGCGCGCGCAGCGTCGCCAACCTGCGCGCGCAGCTGGAGAAGGCCAAGCGGCCGGCGCTCGCGCGCTTCCTCAACGCGCTCGGCATCCGCCATGTCGGCGAGCAGACGGCCAAGGATCTGGCCAGGCACTTCAGCACGCTCGACGCGCTGGCCAGCGCCAGCGAGGAAGACATCGACGAGGTGCACGGCGTTGGCACGGAGGTGGCGCACGCCATCCACACGTTCTTCGCCAACGAGGGCAATCGGCGCTTCTTGGCGGCGGTGCAGCAGGCCGGCGTTGAGGTGGCGACGCAGGCGCGCGTCGTGGAGACGGCGACGGGTCCGTTCGCCGGCATGGTGTTCTGCTTCACCGGAGGCCTCACCAACTTCGGGCGTGACGACGCCAAGGCGTTGGTGGAAGCGCGCGGCGGCAAGGTGGCCGATGCCGTGACCAAGACCGTGACGCACGTCGTCGCCGGCACGCGGGCCGGCAGCAAGCTAGCCAAGGCCGAGAAGCTCGGGCTCACGATCCTCGACGAAGACGCTTTCGGCAAACTGGTGCAACCATGAGTGACGACAACACCGAACCCTCGCTGGCGCGCGAAGTGCTTCGCGTGCTCTTGTTCGGCACACTCATCGGCGTGTGCCTGTTCATCGGCTACCTAGCGTCGTCAGTGCTGTACTGACCAGGACGAATGTGTCTGACCTGGTACTACGTTCCTTCGTTCAGCGACCGCAGGGTGAGGCCCGTGGACAACACTGACACGTTCGTACTACACGAACGACAGGTTCCAGGCTTGCGAGAAGAGCAACGACCACGGCGTGACGACGCACGGGGGCGGGCCGAGGAACACGGTCTGCGTCGACAGCAGGAATGGGTTGACGGCGAGCGGCACCGGGATGGGGATCGAGGCGAAGCCGGCGGCGTTGGACACGCCGCCAAAGACCACGATGAGCGAACACGGGGCGATGACGCCGACCTCCCAGAACTGGTTCGATGAGGGACACGCGGCCGTCGGGAGCGGCAGGCAGGTCGAGGTGCCCAACGGCGGCACGGTCCAGCACTGCACGCACGGGCAGGTAGCGAAGAGGATGTAGAACGGCGTGCCCGGCGCGCACGAGAAGTTGAGGTTCATCGTCAGCGGCGTCACCAGGGTCAGCGCCTTGCACGACATGCCGCCCGGTGTGCCACCTGGCGTGATCCAGTAGTCGTTGACGCCGGCAATTCCCGGCGTCTGGGCCGACAGCGCGCCTGCAAGCAGGAGCGCGAGGATGGGATGGAGGTGTTTGCGCATGGGTCGATGGCCTTTCAGTCAGGGTGCAGCGGCAGCGACGAACCTTGGGGGGGGAGGCGCTGCCATCTGAGAGTGCGCGCGCAGCCAACCGCTGGACAGGTTTCTCGGGTAGCCGGCAGATGATCGCCCCACAGACGCCGCACCGGAACGCGACGTATGCTGCCCGCATGCTCGCCCCTGGTCGCGCCCTCGCGTTCATGCTCTGCGCCGCTGCCGCCGCCCAAGAGCCGGCCACCGTGACCGCCCCGGTCGCCATCGGCAGCGCGATCGACGACCTGTCGTTCACCGACATCCGCGCGCAGCGCCGCCACCTTTCCGACCTAGGCAAGTCCGCCGCGCTGGTGCTGTTCTTCGTCACCAAGGACTGCCCGATGGTCGGCCGGGTGCTTCCCAAGGTCGGACGCCTGGCCGCCGACTTCGCCGCGCGCGGCGTGCAATTCGTGGCCGTCAACGTCGGGCGCAGCGATACCGCGCGCGACCTCGGCACGCAGGCGATCACCTTCGCCCAGCCCTACCCCTTCGTGCGCGACGCGGACTTTTCTGTGCTGCGCGCGCTCGGCATCGACCGCACCACGACCGCGGTGGTGCTCGACGGCGAACGCCACCTGCGTTACCGCGGGCGCGTCGACGATCAGGTGCGCTACAGCCACGTGAAGGACGCGGCGTCGCGCGACGACTTGAAGCTGGCGATCGAGGCGGTGCTGGAAGGTCGCGCGGTCGAGGTCGCCGAGACGACCGTCGAAGGCTGCAAGGTCGGCGTGCCGTCGACGCCAGCACCTTCGAATCGGTACACGTTCCACAAAGACGTCGAGCCGTTGCTGCAGCGCAACTGTCAGGCATGCCACCGCTCGGGCGGCGCGGCGCCGTTCACGCTGCTCACCTACGACGACGTGGCCGATCACGCCGACATGATCGGTGAGGTGGTGGCGCGCCAACTCATGCCGCCGTGGCACGCGAGCGACGCGCACGGCGACTTCCGCAACCGACGCGCGCTGTCCGCCGATGAACGCGCCTTGCTGGACGACTGGCTGCGTTCGGGGCTAGCGAAGGGCGACCCCGCCGACGCGCCGACTCCCTTGACCTTCGCCGCGGGCCCGTGGCACATCGGCGAACCCGACCTGACGCTGGAGATGCCGGGCGCGGTGCGGCTGCCGGCCGAGGGCATCGTCGCCTACAAGTACCTCATCTTTCCGCACGTGTTCACCGCGGACACGTGGGTCGAGGCGGTCGAGATCCTGCCGCGCAATCGCCGCGTGTTGCATCACGCCAACGTCGCGTACTTCGAGCTGACGAAGGGCTTCTCGCACGACGGCTTCATCACCGGCTTCGTGCCGGGCGGCGACGCGTTCGAGCTCGATCCCGGCACCGCGCTGCGCATCCCCAAGGGCTCCGTGCTCGGCGTGCAGGCGCACTACGTGACCACCGGCCAGAAGGAGACCGACAAGGTCCGCATCGGCCTGCGCTTTCCCAAGCAGCCGATCACGCGCCGCGCCGAGGTGCTGGTCGTGACCAACACGCGCTTTGCGATCCCGCCCGGCGCGAGCGCGCATCGCGTCGTCGGCAAGCGCCGGGTCGCCGCCGACTCCACGGTGATCGGCATGTTCGCGCACATGCACCTGCGCGGGCGCGACATGACGTTCGTGGCGCGCCGTCCCGGTGTCGAGCCGGACACGCTGCTCATGATCCCGAACTACGACTTCGAGTGGCAGGCGTCGTATCGCGCGCACGACGGCGCGGTGCAGCTGCCAGCCGGTACCGACGTCGAGGTGTTCGCGCACTTCGACAACAGCACGCTCAACCCGTTCAACCCCGACCCGACCGCCACCGTGCGCTTTGGGCAGCAGACGTTCGAAGAGATGATGTACGGGTTCGTGTTCATGACCCGCGACGGCGAGAAGCTCGACCTGCGCGTCGACCCAAAGACCGGCGCGGCGATGTAGGCTGTGCGCTGGCGATCACCTTCCTCGCCTTCGCCTTCTCGTTCTCATCGCAGCTCCACTTTCGCGAGGACCTCGCGCGCGTCGATCCAGCGCCGGTAGCGCAGCACGACCGCGTCGGGCGGCAAGTCGTCGCTGCTGCACGCGCGCTCCGCGTCGATGCACAAGATCAGATTCGCGATGCGCGCCGCGCGCAGCAACGCCAGCTTCTTGTGTAGGTAATCGGGCGTCCAGAAGCCGACGACCTCGAGCAGCCACTGCCGTCCCGGGATCGTGCGGTGCCGCAGCAGGAAGTCCGGGAAGATCAGCGTGCCGCCGGCTGCCACCGGCTCCGGTTCGACGATCACGTCCCAAGACAGCGCGATGGCCGCGAAGTCGCGGGCGAAGCGCGCCTCGACTCGGCTCGCGTACGGCTTCGGCTCGGCGCTCGGGAACACTGGATCGCCCGACTGCAGGCGCACGAGGCGCTCGGCCCCGCCGAGTGCGCACTGCGCCTCGCACTCGAAGCGGTTGCACCAGCTCAGGATCGGCACCAGCTCCGCGAGGGCGCGGCCGTAGAGCAGGGTCTTGCGCAGCAGGGTCAGCGGGCCGGAGATCGAGAGGCGCGTCACGCCCCCCTCCGCCGCGACGGTGCACAAGCGGAACGTGTCAACGTGAATGAGACACGGGGAAGAGAAGATTACTGAGCAACCGAGGCTAGCTCGGTCTGGATGTCATCGAAGCGGTGGACTTGCAGAGGTTTGTTGATCCAGGCGGCGACTGGCGGTCGCGCAGCGAC
>JANPER010000234.1:0-19140 GCA_031423015.1 Planctomycetota bacterium
GTCGCTGCGCGACCGCCAGTCGCCGCCTGGATCAACAAACCTCTGCAAGTCCACCGCTTCGATGACATCCAGACCGAGCTAGCCTCGGTTGCTCAGTAATCTTCTCTTCCCCGTGTCTCATTCACGTTGACACGTTCCGCGGTGGCAGCTGCGGCTTCGGGGCGCGCTCGGCTCGATCATCGCACCGGACCAAGAACGCACCAGCCACGCAGGTCGAACAGATTGGCCTCCGTGCAGCGCGAGTCCTCAGAAACTGAACAGCCAAGCCGGAGAGGACGAGGCGTCAGCGATTGCCTCCGATCTGCGCATCGACTCCATTGCTCAATGTGTAGCCAAGCGCGTTCGCACGGGGGTCGAGGCACAATTACTGGCTGTAGATGTGCCGGCCAATGCTGCTCGGATCATTGGGGATCGGGAACAGCACGGTCGCGCGCCCGAGTCCATCGGTTGCGGTGGCGAGCGAGGTATCGAGCGCGACGTTGACGAAACAGCCGGGAGCTGTGCCGATCGCCATCGGCAGTGGCGCACCATTCCAGGCGCTGCGTGAGCGACCGAGCATCAGGAACGCCGGCGCATTCGGCAGTCCACCGGTGAGCGCGAGTTGTAGCACCTGGCCGATCTGGGAGATACCAACCACCATGTGCACATCGGTGCCGTTGCTGCCGGCGCACCCGACGCCGAAGCTCGTCGCACTGCCAGCAGTGTGCATGTAGAAGTCGGCAATCGCGGTGCCGGTGCCGTTCATCGGCACGCTCAGCGTGCGCAGTCCCAGCGCACGCTCGACGCCGTTGAGGCGCCAGCGCTTGAACGGGTTGGCGCCCATCGTCGCCGGCGCGGTCAGCGTCACGCTGGTGCCGTCCCGGTAGGCACGCGTGAACTGCGTCGCACCGTTCTGCGCTCCGTTCATGTCGCTGGCACTGACCACGATCGGCACACCGCCGGTCGGATTGGTGGAGAACACGTACAGCTCGCGGCGAGCCACGTACTGGGCCCGCACCGTGCACTCCTCGACGCCGACGTCGTCGAGCGGGAACCTGCGGTCCGAATGGCCACGGAACGAGCCCGCCGCGGTCGTCCGGTAGTCCCAATGGTCGAACACGTAGGTCGTGTCGCCCACCAGCAACGATGCGGGCGCGGTCAGCGTGCACCGGGCGCGCGGTGGGAAGCGGCGGCGGTAGCTGCCGAAGCTGCCCGTCGTGCCGTCCTTCTGGCCGTCGAGATCGGCGGGCGCCGGTGGCCACGAACGTGCGCAGCGCCGTCGGATGCGGCTGCAACGAGTAGAAGTCGCCCCAGCGGTTCTGGTCAGGGCCGTCGCTGCCGATGGCGATTGGATACGTGGTCGGCGGCCACGACTCGAAGACGTCGACGAGGAACGCGCGCACGTGCGGGAACTGGAGCGGGCCACCGGCCGCGACCACCCCCGCCACATCGTGGTTGTCATTGCCGTAGGCGGCGCCGTAGAGGTAGGCCATGCTCGGACTCCAAAGGTCGCTCTCCGCGATCAAGGTGCGGTCCGACCGGCGGAAGCGCGAGACGCGCGTGTAGGCGTGCGGCCGCGTCGCCCCGTTCGCATTCGATGGGACCAAGAAGCCGATCTCGATGGGCGTGGCGTAGGCGCCACGGATGCGACCGACGGCACGGCCGGCCCAGTCGCGACGGTCAGGCCCCGGCGCGCTGGCGACCGTACTGGTAATCGAAGCGATCGTGCGCACCACGTGGGTGAGGATCGTGGACACCTCGTCGTAGGCGAAGATGCGCAGGCTGGTCGTGCTCTCGATCGCCGCGAACCACATCGTCGTGCCGGAAGCGCCTTGGGCGAACCGGAACGAACGACCCGGCACGTTGGCGTGGAACCCCCAACGCGGTGAGCCAACGCCGGCGGCAAGATCCGCCAGGCTGATGTCCCATCGGATCGCGAGGAGACTCGCGTTGCCCTCATCGAACACGTTCGCCGAAACATGCAGGCGGTTCGCAGTGATAGCGATGTCTGGGAAGTCGAAGCGGCGGTTGTTCGGCTGGCCCATGTCCTGCGGGGTGAAGTCATAGTAGTACCAAGGAGTCGGGTTCGCGTTGCTGTTCAACAGGTTGGTGCGCCCGCGGCAGACCGCGATCCGGAAGCGGTTGTTGCCATTGCTTGCTGGCACGTACTGCAACAGCCACAGCGTCATGTCGTGCGTCGCCACGTAGATCGTGCGCTGGTCGCAGCAGAAGCCGCCGTCGGAGGCCGGGAACAGCGTGAATGGGCTGACGTGGGTCCAGCTCATGCCAGAGTCCCCGGACACCGCGGCGTAGTGGTTCCCCGTCATGAACGCGGTGTCCTCGTCGATCGCGCAGGAGGGCTCAGCGATCACCGATCGGCGCGCGCCCGGCGGAGTCACCGGACGGTTGACGAAGAACGTGAGCGCGCCGGTACCTGCCGGCCCATGCGTGGTAGCCCCGTCGGCACAGGGGGGATTGGCCGGCTGCGGCAGGATGCCCTTGCCGGCCGGGATCGGGACATCGCGATGCGCTGGCAGCGTGAGGAGAGCCCGCGGCGGTTGCGGAATGTCCAACTGCACGCGTGGCAACGGCACCTGCTTGACGACACCGAAGCCCGCAGTAGCGGACCCGGCGCTCTGCGCCTCGTCGGGCCTTTGGCCAGTCGTCGGCGACACCAAGGTGAGAAGTGAAACGGCGGCGGGCAGCAAGGCCGTCCACCGGAGGTTCGACATGACACGCATTGCTAACACTCCTGATTGAACATGCGCTCGATGTTCGTTCGCGGCTGTCTGCACAGGAGAGGCCTGAGTGACGACCGCTTCGAGCGACACTGTGGTCTTGCTTTGGTGATGGTGAGGCGGCGCGCTGCGTGACGCGCGCCGTGGCCGATCGGCGACGGCCTCGGTGCTGTCGCGGCTCGACCCTGCGGGCTGGGAAGCGGCGGCGACCTAGCGCCCGCCCCAGGTCCCGTTGACCATCGTGTCCACCGTGCTGTCCCAGACCTTCTCCGCGTACGACTTGCCGTGCTGTTGCTCCTCGCAGCACCTCGAGACGGCGATCAGGAGGCAGAACCCGGCGACCCACTTCCACGGCTTGCGGTGGGTCAGCGGCTTGGGAGTTGAAGAGGGGAGTTGGTTGTTCATCTTTGTTCCTCGTGTTGACAAGGAACAGATGGGTAGGGCGTGCGGGGCGTGACGCTCGAAAGCGCGAACGACCAACTCGGCCTCCGGGGCGCGCGAATCCTCAGAACCTGAGAGCAGTCGCGACCTGAACTGGCTCACGCTCTCAGCTCATGCGCCCAGCTTGCTCAGCAGCGTTCGCGCACGCGCGCTCTCGGCGCCTTGCAGCCCACGCCGCATGGCCTCGCGCATCCCCTTGTCGGCAGCGGGGAGCAGGCGTTCGAGCGCGGTGAGCGCGGCGTCGGAGCCACGTTCTGCGAGGTGCTCGGCGGCGGTGCGGCGCACCCGTGGATCTGCGTCGTAGTCTAGGCTGGCGAGTAAGGCCTGCTCAGCGCGCACGTGCTGCACCCGCCGCAACGCGCCCAGGGCAGACGCGCGCACGTCGGGGGCTTGTGCCGTGAGGTGATGCCACACTGCATCCACCACTGCTTCGCCACCCGCGTTGCCCAACGCGGCGAACCAGTCGTGCAGCATGCCGCGCTCGCGCGCGAGCTGCTCGAACTCGACGACGTCGGCACTTTGAACTCCGGCGTTGCGATTGGCGTAGGCCCCCAGCAACAGCATGGCGGTGCCGGCGACGGGCAAAGGCTCGCCAGCGTCGCTCGCCAGCGTGAGCACGGCATCCAGGGTGCGAGGGGTCGGTGCGTCGGTCTGGAACAGGGCGTGCAAGGCGGCCATGCGGCTCGCGTCGGGTCGGACCGGCTGTGATGCGAAGTCGGCGCAGACCTGCTGCGCCGCAGGGGTGCCGGCCGCGCCGGCCGCGCTCAGCAGGTAGCCGACCAGGGCGGGCTCGAGATCCGGCTGAGCGAGCGCGGCGGTGAGTTCCAGCGCTGCCTCCGGCTGCAAGCGCAGGAGGTCGATCAGCTGGCGGCGCAGCCCGATGGCTTCCTCCGCGTCGGCACCCAGCGCGCGCACCGCGTTGCGCAGATCGGCGATCACGCTCGCCACGTTCGCGCCGGCGAGCTGGCGAGCGACCTGCCGCCGCGAGGTGTCTGCACCGGCGCGTGCCGTGTCGTCGGCGCCGCCCAGATCGGCGAATGCCTGGTCCCAATCCGCTGGCGGCAGAGACTCAGGCGCCACGTCGTCGACGTGGACCAGCTCGAATCCGACCGTCTGGGTGGCCTCGATGCGGGTCTTCATATCCGCGATCTCGACCACCACCTTGGCGTCGTGTTGGGCGTGGCGATACCAGCCGGCATCGTCGGCGAACGTTGCGATGCCACGCGCGAGTACGGAAGCGAGCGGCTGTCCCACCGCGCGATAGGACGTGCACTCGCGCCGGATTTCCGTTCCAGCTTCCGTGGCCGGCTCGCGCACGTACGTAACCGAGGCCATGCCGGTCGGATCGGGTTCCTCGCGTTGCCAGCGCATCGCGCCATCGTCCGCGATGATGAAGCGGCTTGCGGCGATGAGCGCGCGCCAGTAATTGCGACCCGTGGTGCTGACCATGCTGGGGATCGACACGCCGAGGACCTCGCCCGTGCACTCCGCATGCACCAGCACGCGGTGCCCCAGGTCGGCGCGCATGGCGTCGCCCGGCAGGGCTTCCGTTCCTGCCACCGCGTTCACCGCGAGATCGCGCCACTCCCAGGCGCAGATCAGTTCTGTGGCGCGGCGCGCGAGCACGGTCACGATCAACGTCCCTTGTGCCTCCATTCCCAGCATCTGCCCGGGCTCCGCCGCCGATTGCTTGGCGAGCACGCAGGACGTCGCGACTCTGGTGCGCAAGCTGAGTCGGCGGCCGATGGGGGCCGAGTACGGCCCTGGCCAAGTCTTCACCGCGTTGCGTACTGCGGTCGTGGCTCGTCGTGACGCGAGTGAAGTCGACAAGGGCGAAGAAACGGATCGGCGCACCGGCTCCGACCGATCGATGCCGAGTTCGGTAGCCAAGAAGGCCGCACCCAGCCCGAGCGAGACGGCGAGAGCGAACAAGAGTCGTTGGGAAGTCGTGGTCATGGTCGTTTGTCCTTCCCTTTGATGGGGGCGTGGGAGGCGGTGTGACGCGGCCTACCGGCGAATCGTCGCGAAGACGCCGTCACCGAGGCGGGGGGCGTTTGTTCCCCGGCGGGCTGTCTCTCTTTCTTTTGCTCGCCTCGTCACGCGCAAGCCCGCGCTGACCATCGGAACGTCGGGCACATCGCCCTTTCACTGAGAACCATCATGAAGAACCAATCGATTCGTAATGTGTGCGTGGCCGCGACCCTTCTGACCCTGGCTGCTGGTGCCGTTGCCCAGCGCAAGGAGGCGCGCGCCGAGTTCGAGTGCGGCATCGGTGATGCCGGCTGTGGGTGGAGTCTGGTGGCCTACTCGGAAAGCGCAGCTCTCAACAACGGCGGCTGGGAGAAGGCGGTGGGGGCCTCGGCGAGCGAGTCGATCCACCTGCTCGGCAGCACGCGGTCGTCGCGCATCTGGGCAGACGCCACGCGCCGCCGCACCGTGATGCCGAATTCATTCGGCCAGATCGCTACGCAATCCAGCGTGTTCGACGCCGGCATCCGGGTAGCCGGCAACACCCTTTGGTCCACCAACATCAGCGACGGGTCCAACGTGTACTACAACCTGTCGCCCACCAACATGTTCGGCGGCGGTGGGGTACAGGCGGCGTTCTCCATCGCCGGATTCTCGGTGGCGGTGCACGGCAATGCGGAGGCGCGCGCAACGACGAGCGTGACCCCGACGCTGACCTATGGGGTGGAAATGCAACAGACGCGCACCGGGTTCGTGCCGGTGATCGTGGGCAGCGTGGGACTGAACGGCACGTTGCGCGCGCGAGCGACCGGTTTTGCCAGCGCCAGCGTGAGCCTGCTGTGCGGATCCGTGAGCATGACGTCCAATCTGACCTTCGCGGACACCGTGGCAACACTCGACCTCGACATCGATCTCCAAGGTCTGCGTGGATCCCTGTGCTGGACGATGCAACCAGTGCGCTTGCTGATGCGTGCCGTGCTCAACTACTGCGTAGGCAGCGCGCCGCTGACCATCGCGGACGTGAGTGTGCCAGCGCAGGGCGACTGCAAACCTCTGCAGTGAGGACCGCGCCGTCGTCCAGATCGGCACTGCTGTGATGGGCGCTCACGTTCCGCCTCGCTTGTCCAACGCGATCTCGAGCTTGATCAACGCGCGCCGCAGCAGCTGTCGACAAGCCTCTTCGGTTTTGCCAAGCTGCGCCGCGATCTCCGCGTGACTCAGCCCGATCAGCCTGGCGAGAGTGACGATCTCGCGGTGTTCTTCGGTCAACTCGTCGAACGCTGCCTCGAACGCTGCCTCACTCTCTTTGCGCACAGACAGCACGCTCGGCGTCGACAGTGTGGCGTAGGCGTCGAGCAGGTCGCCACCCAGACTCGAATCGCTCCCCGCCAGCGCCTTCTCGCGCCCGACGTCGCGACGCTGAGCGTGCCAGTGACGATCGCGCGCCACGATCTTGCGCAGGGCGCAGGTGTAGAGCCAGTTACGGAACGCCGCCTCGCCTTGGAACTCGAACTGCCCCTGGTCTTGCAGCACCTCGCGGCACACCGACTGCACGAGGTCGCTGCTCGACTCGTGCGCGCGGATCGCCTGGTTGGTGCGTAGGCGGATGAACGCGCGCAGCCGCGGCAGGTGGTCTTCGAGCAGGCGCTGCATGTGCGCAGCGGAGTCGGCGCCAGCATCCATGGCGGCAACGTAGCGATCGAACGGAAGGGGGCAAGACTGGGCCTGGTGGCCGCCTCCCGCGCCTCGGTACGCCTCGGCGGAGGGATGCCTTGTTGGCTTCAACGGCTTCAGCCGCGGGCACGTATGCTCCGCCCGTTCTCTCATGCTCGACGAGACGCTTCCCGAGCCCGCGGCGCCAAACCTGGAGAGCCTCGTCGCCGCGTGTCTGGAGGCCGGCGACCCCGACTCCGAGCTGCAACGTCGCACGCAGGATCATCCTGAGCTGCTGCCGCTGGCGCAGCGGATCATGGCGCGTGTTCGCGCTCGCGAGCAGGTGACCGTATCGCCTGCGGTGCCCAAACCGATTGGCCCCTTTCACATTGTGCGCACGCTCGGTGCCGGTGGCATGGGGACGGTCTACCTCGCCGAGCAAACTGAACCGCTGCAGCGCAGCGTGGCGATCAAGCTGGTCAAGCTCGGCATGGACACCGAAGAGGTTCTGCGCCGCTTCGAGTTTGAGCGCCGCGCACTGGCGCTCATGAGCCACGACAACATCGCCCGCGTGTTCGACGCCGGGCGCACCACGGAGGGGCAGCCGTACTTCGTCATGGAGTACGTCCTGGCACCTACGGCGCTTTCACGATCGCGCAGCCAGTCCAAGTCCTCGCCAACGGTGCCGTCGCCATTACGGGCCAAGTGCTGGTCAACAACATCCTCGGCGGCACCGGGGAAGTGATCCTCGACGGCCTCACGCTCACGCCCTCTTCTGCGCTCACCGTGCGAGACGTCGATCGGCCCGTGATCATCCGCGGCGTCACCATGCTCGCCCAATCAACGGCGCTGGGCCTCTACACCACACGCTGCCCCAAAGTGGCGCTGCAGCGCGTGACCAACAGAAGTCGCAGTCAGTTCTACTCGTCCACGGTGCATGCCTGGAACGGCACACTGGGCCGCGTCGAACTCCAGCAGTCGACCCGCTTCGTGCACGCGAGCACAACCACGACCGCCATCGTCCCGGATGGGACATCGAGCGCGACGAATCGCACTGGCCCTACCGCCATGCTCGATGCGCCGCTCGCTTGGCCATCCACCGGATCACAGTCCTTGACGGTGCATGGCGGCGGTCCCGGCGATCTCTTCGGCGTGCTGGTCGGCGCGCCCAACGACTACTTCGACCTCTCGCCGTTCGTGCCGTTCGACATGGTCTTGCTGCTGTCGCTCAACAACCTGTCGGTCTTGCCAGGAGCCTTGCTGGACGCCAGCGGCGGCGCGGCCTTCGTCATGCCCGGGCCCAGCAGCAGCTCGTCAGTTGGCTATGCCCTTCAGTTCCAACTGTTCACCTTGAACCCGACCACGGCGCAGGGTCGGTTGGCCGAGCTGCGGCAGCTCGTGATGCTTCGTTGACGGACGAGGCGCCGACGCGCCTACTTGTCCTTGCCGTCGCCCGCCTTCCACTCCGCCAACGTCTTCGCCTCTTCCTCGGGCTTGGGGCCGGCGCGCAACGCGTTGTCGCGCGACGTTTCCGTGCGCGTCGCCGGCAGAGAGCCGAACCACTCGAGCGTGTCCTTGGTCGTCGTCTTGGGGTCGCGGCACTTCAGGCCGGCGGCCAGCGCCTTGCCGTTGCTGTAGGTGTGGTAGCCGATGGTGTCGCCCGACGAGGGCGCCCAGATCGGCAGCTGACCTTCGCCGGCCTCGCCGCGCTTGGCGAGAAACTCGGACGACACCCACACGGGCGTGGTCTTGGCAGGGATCAGTTCCTTGCAGGCGGCCAGCAACCCGCCCATCGACCACGGCTTGGTCGGACCGCAGGCGTTGAACGCGCCGAACGCGCGCTCCTCGACGATCTTCACCAGCCACTCGCCCAGGTCGCGCACGTCGATGATCTGCAGCGAGTCTTCGGGTTTGCCCGGCCACAGCATCTCGCCACCCCGCTGATAGCGGACCGGCCAGTAGGTGAAGCGGTCGCTCGAGTCCTCGGGTCCGACGATGTAGCCGGCGCGCACGTTGGTCGTGGCGCCGGGGAAGTGCTGCTCCGCGAGCCGCTCACAGGCTGCCTTCAAGCCGCCGTAGAACTCGTAGTTCTTGCCAAAGTCCTTGCGCGCCTCGTCGTCGACCTTCGCCAGCGCAGCGTCCTCAGCCTGTCCGGCGGTCGCATTCGACGCGTAGGCCGAGATGCTCGACACCAGGACGTAGTGCTTGGTCGCCTTCTGCAAGAGCTTCAAGCGCGGCGTCACGAACGACGGGAAGTAGGCGATGTCGTCGATCACCGCGTCCCAAGTCCGCCCGTCCTTGACCACCTTCTCGAGGTTCTTCAGGCCGTCGCCCTTGTCGGGGTCTTGATCGCCCAGGATGCGCTCCACGTCGGGGAACAGGTCCGTGCGCGACCGCCCGCGATTGAACAGCGTCAGCTCGTGCTTGCGTTCGAGCGCCGGCCGAACGGTCGCTGGCCCGAGGAATCTGGTGCCGCCGAGGATCAGGATCTTCAACGGGGCTTGCTGCGGGAGCAGGAGTTGGCTGGGTAACCCGAGGGTGAGCGCCGCGCCGGTGCCGGTCGCGATCTGCAAGAACTCTCGGCGAGTGGGAGACGGGGTTGGTGTGCGCATCGCGGCTGCCATACGCGGGTGACGAAGGGAGTCGAGAGCGCTTTCTTTGCCGAGAACCCCCGCCATCAGCGATCAAGCCGCGTCACCGCAACGGCCGATAGCACCGTGGCTGGTCGACGCAGGGAGCGTCGCCGACGAGCAAAGGAATGCGCAAGTGATGACGGCCAACACGGCACGGCCGCAGGATCCATGGGGCTTTGGTGGGCAGGTCGCGAACCTGTCGGCCCTGGTCTCCACCCTGCCCACACGCGGCCGCGTGCTGCATCTGCCCGACGAGGGCGTGGTCGACGGCGCGTTCCTACGCCTGCCCGAAGGCAACTTCGACGGCGCCGTGGTGTCCGGCCTGCCCGAGTCGCTCGGCGCGTTGGCGCCCTTCCTGCGGGCGTTGCGGCAGCGACTGGTCGACGGTGCGGGCGTGGTGCTCGACGTGGCCAACGCGCAGTGCTTGCCGGCGTTGCGCGCGGGCCTCGAAGGCAAAGCGCGCAGCGTCGATCCGATCGGCGCCGCACACGACCCCGAACGAACCGTGCACCGGCGCGACCTGCTGCGGTTGCTCGCCGACGCGGGCTTTGTCGTGCACGACGTGTTCGAAGTGCCGTCGTTCGGCGAGCCCTTGGCACCCGCGCTGTGCGAAGCGCTGATGGCGCAGGGCATCCTGCCGTTCGCATTGCGCAACGGACCGCCGCCGCGCCGCTTCTGGGTGCAGGCCACCGCGATGCCTGCGCCGCGCGGTTCCGTCGTGCTCGGGCCGGGCAGCGCCGAGGCCGTCGCACGCACGCGCGCGAGCCTCGCGTTCTTGCCCGACGGCGTCGAGCTGGTGCCGTGCGCGGGTGACAACGAAGCGATCGCGTTCGCCACGGGTCTGGTGCGTTCGGCCGGCGAGTGGGTTTGGTTCTTGCGCGCGGGCACGCAGGTCGACGGCCTCGCGTTCGCTGCGCTGCGCGGCCAACTGCAAACCTGCCTCGCGGTGGTGCCGGGTCGCGACGGCGTTGCCACGGCGCCCGGTGATCTATCGGGCCTCATGCTGTGGCGCAGCGACATGCTGGCCCTCGGTTCGTTCACGCGCCGCTACACGACGCCGCAGATCGCCTACGAAGATCTCTGCCTCGCGGTCGACGCGCACCTTGGCCCGCCCGCTTTGGTGGCCGAGGGAACGTTCACCACGCCGCCGGCGCCACGCCAGCCTGGCGACGCCAACGCCGAAGCGGTGACGCTGCTGCAGCAGTGGCAACAGGTCGGCCTCGAGCGCGACCCCACCGCCCTGGCGCGCTCGGCTTGTCTGCCCGATCCGCCTTGGGTCGGGCGCAAGCCGCGCCTCAGCCTGGTGATGATGGTGAAGAACGAGACGCAGACGCTGGCGCGTTGTCTGCGCTCGGTGCGCGACCGCGTCGACGAGATCGTCATCGTCGACACCGGCTCGACCGACGACACCATCGCGATTGCCAGCAGCTTTGGCGCGCGCGTGCTCGAAAACCCATGGGCCGACGACTTCTCGGCGCCGCGCAACGTGGGCCTCGCCGCCGCGACCGGCGATTGGATCTTGGTGCTCGACGCCGACGAGACGCTGGCGCCTGACCAAGGCGATCGCCTGCGCGACGTCATTCGCAACCCGGCGATCAGCGGCTACCAGCTGGTGTTGCAGAACGAGTACGGCGACGGCAGCAAGACGGTGGGCGTGGCGATTCTGCGCCTGTTCCGCAACTTGCCGGGCATTCGCTTCCAGAACCGCATCCACGAGCAAGTGCTGCCGACGTTGCAGGCCGAGGGCAGCAAGCTCGGGCTGCGTCTGGCGCCCAGCGACTTGGTGGTGCTGCACGACGGCTACACCGATGCGCGCATGGCGGAACGCGGCAAGGACGCGCGCAACGACCAACTCTTCAAGCTGCAGCTGCAAGACACGCCGGACGACATCTACGCGCTGTACAAGTACGGCGACTTCCTGCGGCGCGTGCAGGATCGCCGCGCCGCCGCGTTGCCGGTCCTCGAGCACGCGTGGTCGGCGCTGCGCGCGCATCCGGTGCTGCCGGCCGGCGAGCTGCCGTACGCCGCCGAGATCGGCGCGCTGCTAGCGCTCGAGCTGGCGTGCAACGAAGAGTTCGGCCGCGCGCGCACGATCCTGGCCGCGGCGTTCCGCGACTACATGCCGACGCCCAACCTGCACTACGTGGCAGCGGGGGTGGCGGCGCACGAGCAACGGCCGCACGACTCGATCGCGCACTTCCGCGCCTGCCTCGCGTTTGCCGGCCAGGTGCTCGTGGTGCCGATCCAAGAGGGCGTCACTTCGTACGTCGCGCTCGCTGGCATCGCGCAGGCCTACCTGCGCCTCGGCGACCGTCGGCGCGCGCAAGAGTTGGTGGCGCAGGCGCGAGCGTTGCGCCCCGACTTCGAGGTCACCACGCTCCTGATGTCGAACCTGTTCCTGCAGGACGGCGAGCCTGGCCGCGCGCTGAGCGTGCTGACCGAACACCTAGAACACAACCCCGACTGTGCCGGCGTGTGCCAGCAGGCGGCAGTCATCCTGTCGCGTCTTGGCTGCGTCGATCAGGCGCGTTCGATGGGGCAGCGCGCGGTGCGGCTGCTCGACGGCGCGCAGCTACGAACCGAGGCGCAACGCGCGCGTCAATTCGTGCAGAGCCTGGGATAGCGGCATTCAGAATCAGACCGAGACACCGAGAGCAAGAGAGCAAAAGGGAGAGCAAGATGCAGACCAAGCAACAACCCATGACCAAGAACAACCCCGTTCCTTCGTTGGCGTCGGGGTTCGGCCCTGTGCCGACGCGCATCGGCAGTCGGCCACCGCTGGTCGTCACCAGCGACAGCGCTGCCAACACCATGAAGCAGCAGGTCACCGAGATGCTGCACGAGTTCGCGGTGAAGATCGCGATCGCGCACCGCTCGGCGGCCGAGGCGTACCTGTCGCAAGACATGTACAGCGAAGCCCTGCCACACCTGGAGACCGCGGTGCGCTTTGCGCCCGACGAACTCGAGCACACCAATCAGCTCGGCTTCGTGCGCTACATCGCGGGCGACGATCAGGGGGCCATCGCGGCCTTCACCACGGTGCTCACGCGGCAGCCCAACAACGGCGACGCGCTGTTCAACCTGGGCATGGTCCTGTTCGGGCAGAACGAGACCGCACGCGCCGAAGAGTGCTTCAGTCGTGCCTGCGACGCCCGGCCTGCCGATGCTGAAGCGTGGAACAACCGCGGCGTGTGCGCGCATCGCCAGGGCAAGACCAGCGACGCCAACGTGTGCTTCCGTCGCGCGCTGGCGCTCAATCCGAGCGATCAGGACGCGATCGCCAACCTGGAGTCGCTGACCGCGGCGACCGCCGGCAAGCCGATCGCGTAAGGTGACTCACGTCGCCGCAGCCGGCGTCAGTTGCTGCAACCGTCGGTGCACGAGTAGCGACGCGAGCAGGCCCAGCGTCGCGGCGATCATGCGGTACTCGCTCGAGCTGAGGCGCACGGGGCCGAGGCAGCCGCACGCCTTGACGCCACTCCACGTCGAGTACGCGATCGCGACGGCGAAGAAGGCTGCCGTCAAGATCGCGCCGAGGACATGGGCGCGCGCCAAGAACAGCAGCGCAGCGCTCAGTTCGATCGCCGTGGCGGCGTAGTAGGTTGCCCAGGAGATCTCGAGCCCGGCTCGGTAGCCGAAGACGATCTTGACGATGGCAAACGTCGCCAACGCCGCCGCCAGGGTCAGCGCTAGCGTGCGGTCGAGGCGGGAAGGCGCGGGCGCGCGCGCCGCAGTGCGTTGCTTAGTACCCATAGTCGAGCCGCATGGAAATCGCTCCGTCTGCCAGGTCGCCGGGCACGTTGTATCGCGCGCGCTGACGGGCCAAGCCGCTGGCCTCGGCGCTGAGCGTGACCTCGCCGGCGGGCAGCATGAGATGCACGCGTCTACCGTCGTTGGCAATGAACTGGTGTACGCGCCGCCCTTGGCATTCGACCTCGATTCCACACGAGCCGATCGGATCGCCGGAGCAGGTGTCGACGCGCAAGGTCACCGCGTACCACGGGCCAAGGTCGAGGGGGATCTCGGTGGTTTGGTTGGCGCGCAGCGTGAACGCCGCTCGGGGGAGGCGACTGCGCGCGATCGGGCTCTCGGCGTCGAGTTTGTAGTTGCCCGCGGGCACGCGCAAGGGCGTGTTGATCGACGTGGGGATGTGGCAAACGACGCCGCCCTCGTCGTGCATCAAGGCGAACTGGAGATCAGACAGCGGACGCTGGCTGACGACGTGCAGTTCGGCCAGCGAGGCCGTGACGTCTATTGGCGCCTCTGCTGCGCTCGGCATCGGCGCGAGCGCCAACTGACGCAGCGGTGCGAGGTCGGTGGAGAACGTCTTCCAGCCGCCCCGACGCAGCAGAACCTTGGCCCGAACCGAGCGCGAGCCGCCGTCGTCGGCTGCCGGGAGGACGCTGACGAAGTGGCCAGCGTACTCGCGTTGCAGGCGGTCCTGAATGCGCCTGACGGCGGCCATGGTGCGGAGGTCCGAGAACAGGCTGCCAGGCTCGACGGCTGTGCCGCTGCCGATGACTTCGTCGTCCGGCGGCGGGGTCAACACGCGGCCGATCACTTCGACGAGGCGAACTTCGATCTCATCGGCGGGTAGTTCGATGCGCGCGGCGCTCGCCGGCGCAATGACGTGTGCGTCATGCGTGATCTGCAGCGCGTAGTCACCTGGCGCGAGCCCATCGAGCACCGCCAAACCCGTTGCGTCCGTGGTCGCGGTATGGAGCGCGGCGCGGCTGTCGGCGCCGGCCGGCCCGTAGGCTCGGTCATCGTCGCACGTTGGCATGCTTGCCCGTCCGATCGCAATGCGGGCGCCGATGACGGCGCTGCCGTCGGCGAGTCGACATCGGATCCGGCAGGGCGTCGCGCGCCGTAGGGTGGCATGCACGGTCGAGCCGGCAACGACTGGCGGCAGCGCCGCCGTACGATGGCCTGGCGCGCGCAAGACCAGCTCGCTGTCCGGCGGCAGCGCGGTGGGCAGCGACAGCGTGCCGGTGTGGTCGGTCGTGGCCAGGCGCGTGCTGTGCGTGGCATCGAGCCAACGGGCGCGAGGGACGCTCTGCCACAGCTCCGCGCCGGCCAGCGGAGCGCCGTTCGGGTCACGGACCGAGATCGCATGCTCGCCATCGCTCATCGAGAACGTGGCGGGCGGCTCGATGGACGCCGTCAGCTCGACGGGTGGCTGGCCCAGGATCGGCGTGGCCGGGCGGGGCGCTTTGTGGCCGGAGAGCCATGCCCCCCAACCAGCCAGCAACAGCAGCAGCACCGTCAGAGTCGAGCGATGCGCGTACGCTCCGCGCGTCAAGCTTGTGCGAAGTGTGTGCATGGCTGACTACGGCATCTGGCACACACAAACGTCTGCATAGACTGGGAAGGGGTTGCTGTTGGGCACGCACTCGCCCAAGTTTCCAACGCCGCACGGGTCATTCATGGTCCAGCACCACGCGCCGATGCCGTTTGGACCAAGTAACAGGATGCCGGGGCAGAGATAGAGCTGGCCATTGGGGCAGCCGCACCAGTATCCGAGGTACATACCGAAGTTCGCTATGCTCATGGAGCACACGCCCGTCGCACACTCTCCAGCGCAGCGCGCCATGGCGTTGTTTCCTTGGGTAAGATAGTACTGAATGCGGCAATTGGACGGCGGCGTGGTCGCAGCCATCAGCAGGGCGCCACCGAATAGCAACAGGCTGCACAGGGCGAGCGTTCGCGCGATCTTGAACATAGGTGATCCTCAGCCCAGACGCCGCGAGTCTCGCGTTGAGCGCGTAATCGCGGCTACTTGGGAACTGCTCTTACGGCCCTGGGGCATGCCGAAGGAACAGGCCGATGCGAGCTGACGCCCGGGATCGTTCATATGAAACTCGGTAAGAAATCAACCGAGTGCGGAAGCCCCATAGCGGTGCTGAGGGTCTGTGCGCTACCCGCCGATCGTCTGCTGCTACAGCACGATCGCGCGACTCGATCCGGTAACTGCCGGTGCGATCGTCCTGTGCATCGCGGCGCGGCGTTGCTGACCAGCGTCGCTTCCGTACAAGAGTGCGATGGCCGCGATGCAGCGAGCCGCATCCCGTTTGCGCCGCATCGCCGATGGCGCCATGGGCTGCAAGTGCCGCGAATCCTCGCGGGGCGCGCGAAATCTGCCGCCCGTGTAATTCGCCACTCCTTTCAGATTCGCCACGCCCTAGCGGCACTGGAGGCCCCAAGGAGTAAAGCGGTCTTGGGCCCCTCTGGTCGGCGCTGCGCCGACATGCAACCCGTGGTTGCGGCCCAAGGCCGCGATGGGTCGCTAAGCGTCGTGGCCGGTGGTCGGTGCTCGGTGCCGACCACGGTACAAGCGCAGCGTGCGGCATCCGGTGCGTAGGCGTGCGAGTTCGCCCCGCGTGCGCTCGCACTCCGTCGTCACTGCGACCAGGAGGCGCGCGTGTTCGTTGCTCACGTGCGTGAGCGCGTCGGCGTCTGCGGTTCCGGCCACCGCCGCTGCCTCGGCGATGAGTTCTGCGGCGTGCTCGACGCACCGCACGGTCGACTCGATGTCGCCACGCGCGAAGGCTCCCGAGGCGGCGGCGTAGGCTTCACCAACGGCCATCAATCGGCGGTCAGCGGCGGGACCCGCTGCCCTACCCGGTGAGAACGGCATCCCAGCCTTCCTTGAGCGTGCGCATCACGCGCAGTGTGTTGTCAATGTGGACCGGATCACGCGTGGTGTTGGCGCTGGTGAGTTGGTCGAGGCTGAAGTCGTAGATGGAGTCGAGCTTGCGCGCCAAGTCGCCGCCAACGTCGAAGTCGAGCGCCGCCCGCAGTTCGCCGATGATGCCGTATGCCTTGCCGAGCGACTCGCCGGCGGCGGCGCTGCGCCGATTCGCCGGGTCGCCGAGTTCGCGTCGCGTCCGCTCGAGGTTCATGATCGCGCCGTCGTACAGCATCTTCACGAGCTTGCTGGGAGACGCGGTGAGAACCGCATTGCGGCGGTAGGTGGCGGCGGCGCTTTGCTGGGTCATGGTCTCTCTCTCTTGGACTGAATGCGGTTAGCGGCCGGTCGACCGGTTGAGCGAGCTGAGCGAGCTGCCCTGGCCCTGCAACCGACTCACCAGGGTCTCCATCGCCGAGAACTTGTTGACGAGCTGCCTCTCAACGCTCTCCAGCCGCCGTTCAGCGACCTCGATGCGGCGATCGAAGTCCTTGATCAGCCGCTCGTAGCCGTCGCTGCGCGCCTTGAACATGCCGTCGACGGCGTGCGTGTAGACGTCGACCTGTTCGTACATGCGCGTGGCGATGCCGTTCTGGGAGTCGGTGAACAAGCGCTCGACCGCGTCCTCGTCGGTGGTGATCGCGGTTTCCAGCGCGCTCTGCGTGAATGTCAGGCGGCCGCTGCGGTCGGAGCTGATGCCGACCTGGGAGAGCAAGGCGTACGCCTCGTTGCCGGTAGCGACGCTGCCGCCGACCACGTTCCGCAGGCTGGAGCGAACGCTGCGCAGCGTGGTGTCGCCAAACAGCGGGTTCTTGGCCTTGC
The DNA here is from genome assembly GCA_031423015.1 of Planctomycetota bacterium. Lineage (GTDB taxonomy): Bacteria > Planctomycetota > UBA1135 > UBA1135 > UBA2386 > DATGPD01. The sequence continues at coordinate 16,923 of JANPER010000234.1, forward strand.
CGTCCTCGCCCAGTGCGTTCTGCTTCTCTACGAAATCCAAGACTGAGTTGTACGCGTTGACGAAGGCCTTGACCTTCTCGGCGGTCTTGGTTGCGTCGGCAGTGATCGTGATGCGCGTCTTGTCGTTCGCCCCGCTGCTCGGGTGAATGCCTTTGAGGTCCAACGTGAGGCCGTTGATCGCATCGGACACCGTGTTGGTCGGACGGCTCACCTGCACGCCATTCACCGTGAAGAGTGCGTTCGAGGCCACCGCCACCTGATTGGCGCTGCCGGCGGTGTTGACCTCACCGACCAGTGTCTGCAGCGCGGCCGAGCCTTCGTCGAACGTCAGCGTGAAGGCGTTGTCGGCGCCGGTCTTGGTGCTGCTAACCACCAGCTTGTAGCGCTGGCTGCCCGACGCGCCGGTGTCGAGTACCTGCGCCTGCACGTCGAGGCCGGCCGAGTTGATCGCCCCGGCGATGCCCTCGAGGGTGTTGTTGTTGCCGTCGATCGCCACCTGCGCCGTGCGGGTGCCGACGCTGAGCAGCAGGGTGCCGGTCCCGTACCCAGTAGCGTCCTTGTCGGCCTTGCCGTTCGACGCCGAGACCTTCGCCCGGGCCAGCTCCGTAACCTTGACATCCCAGGTACCAGCCTGCGCGTTGCCACCGATCGTCGCGCCCACATAGGTCTCGTTGTCGAGGGCGACCTTGTAGTCGAGGAAGCTGCCAGTGCGCCGCACGCCGTTGGCCGCGTCGCGCAGCTTGTCGAGCAGGCCGTCGAGGTCGGCGAACAGACCCTTGGCGTTGCGCAGTGCCTTCTGGCGCGTTTCCATGCCCCTGATGGGGCGGGCCTCAACGGCCATGAGCGCGTCGATGATGGCGCGGGTGTCCAACCCCGAAGCGAGGCCGCTGAAGTTGATTCCCGAACTCGACATGGCTGACGCGCTCCTCTCCCCTCTTGTCCCCGACCGACCGGCGTGGCGGCAACGCTGCCGCCGACGTTCGTATCGGCCGCGCGGCTGCCGCGGCTTGACCCGGCCCGGGAACCAGCGCGGCAGAGCCGCAACCAACGAGACGCGAGGGCGGCGGCATGGGCGGCTCGGCCGCGAGTCATGAGACGTAAGACGTAAGCCCTAAGTCCCAGACCGCTGTCTGACCGCCTTCACCGCCGCCGCCTGTCCAAGTTCTGAACTTACATCTTATGTCTTACGGCTCATGACTTTCCACAGCCGAAACCTCTTCGCGCTTCGCGAAGATGCTTCGGCTGTGGAACCCAGTGCCAGCGGGTGTAGCGCCTGCTGAACCGGCGCGCTACCGGAGCAACGACAGCGCCGACTGCGGCGCCGCGTTGGCCTGCGCCAAGATCGATATGCTCGCCTGTTGCAGAATCGAATTGCGCGTGAGCTGTGCTGTCTCGAACGCGACGTCAACGTCGCGCACTCGACTTTCTGCAGCCGACAGGTTCTCGACCGTGACGCCGAGGTTCGAGATCGTCGAGTTCAAGCGGTTCTGCACCGCGCCCAGGCGACCGCGCAGGCTGGAGATCGTGTTGATGGCAGTGTCGATTGCGCCGATCGCGGTGGACGTGTTGCCCGAGGCGCCGATATCCAGCGAGTTCAACGCGAGCGTCGTCGACAATGCGGCGCTCAAGGACACGCTGAGCTGGTCGATGCTCGTGCTCGTACCGAAGCCGACCTGAAAGCTCACCGAGCTGGAGCTGCCGTCGAGCAGCTTGATGCCGTTGAACTCCGTGGAGCGGCCGATGCGGTCAATTTCCGCGACCAAGCTGCGGAACTCCTCGTTCAGCGTGTTCTTGTCCTGGCTCGACACCGAGCCGTTGGCCGCTTGGACCGACAGTTCGCGCAGGCGGGTCAAGATCGAGCTGGTCTCGTTCAGCGAGCCCTCGGCCGTTTGCACCAAGGAGATGCCGTCGTTGGCATTGCGCTTGGCTTGGTCGAGGGAGCGAATCTGCGACCGCAGTCGCTCAGAGATGGCGAGACCCGCGGCGTCGTCGGCCGCGGTGGCTATGCGGAGTCCAGTCGCGAGGCGACGAAAGTTGGACTCCAGGCGCCCGGTAGCGGTCGCCAGATTGCGTTGCGCATTGTGTCCTTCCGGCAAGCGTGTCTGACTCGCGCTGATGCGATCGCTAGGTTCGGCGGCTCCAAACGAACGACCAGGAGCACAACCGATGCAATTGCAAGCAACCCCACCAGTCGCGACGACGAAAGGCCTGACTGAGG
>JANPER010000235.1:0-5653 GCA_031423015.1 Planctomycetota bacterium
GGAGATCGAGGGCATTTCGCAGAAGCTCAATGCCTTCGAGCAGCGGCTCGAGAGCATCGGCAGCCACTTGGCCCTGGTGCCGGCAGCGCTGTCGGCTGCAACGGGGCTGTTGGGGCGGTCGAGGCCGGAGGACGACAAGAATGCCTGATCCGACGCGCCCTTCCCTATTCCTGTCAAAACCCCTAGAACCTCGGCCCAAGCACCACGGAGACATGCCCCATGAAACGCCTTTCGGAGAAGGCCCGCGTGAAGCGGGAGAAGCGCAACACCAAGCACGGCAAGCACAATCAGAAGCGCCGGGCCAAGCGAAAGGCCGCATTGAAGGCGGCCTAGTAGGCCACACCGACGGCGTTTAGCCTAGGCCTGCCAAACTTGGCGGCCTAGTGGATCGAATCTAACACTTGGTGCCCTCGCCTGACGGCGGCGATGATGCGGTCAGGTTTGGCGGTCCAGGTGAAGGGTTTGGGGTCATGGTTGGTCTCCTCGACGAAGCGATTGATGGCCGCCTGCAACTCGACCACCGAGCCGAAGACGCCGCGTTTGAGACGCCGCTTGGTTAGCTTGGCAAAGAAGCCCTCGACGGCGTTGAGCCAGGATGCCGAGGTCGGCGTGAAATGAAAGGTCCAGCGCGGATGCCGTTGCAGCCAGGCCTTCACCTTGGGGTGCTTGTGGGCGGCGTAGTTATCGGCGATGGCGTGAATGGCTTTGCCAGCCGGGACCTGACGCTCGATGGTATTGAGAAAGCGGATAAATTCCTGATGCCGGTGGCGCTGCATATTCTGACCGATGACCTTGCCGTCGAGCACATCGAGGGCAGCGAACAGCGTCGTGGTGCCATGCCGCTTGTAGTCGTGCGTCATCGTCCCGGCACGTCCTGTCTTCAGCGGCAATCCCGGCTGGCTGCGGTCGAGCGCCTGGATCTGGCTCTTTTCGTCGATCGACAGCACCATGGCGTGGGCCGGCGGATTGACATAGAGGCCGACGATGTCGTTCAGTTTCTCGACGAACTTGGGGTCGGTGGACAGCTTGAAGATGCGCGTCTTGTGCGGCTGCAGGCCGTGCGCGCGCCAGATGCGCAGCACGGCGCTCTGCGAAATGCCGGCCGCCCTGGCCATCGCCAACGAGGTCCAATGCGTGGTCTCGCCGGGCGCGGGTCCTTGCGTCAGGGCGACCACCTTGGCGACCGTCGCTTGCGGCAAGCGCTTGATGCGGGCGGGCCGCGTCTTGTCGCGCAACAGCCCGGCGACGCCCTCGCGCATGAAGCGTTCCTGCCAGCGCCAGACGCAGGTCTTGCTCTTGCCCGTGCGCCGCATGATGGCCTCGGTACCAAGGCCTCCGGCGGTGGCCAGAACGATGTCCGCCCGCCAGACATGTTTCTGGGGCCGGTTGCGATCTCTGACGATCGCCTCAAGCTCGGCCCGGTGCTCGGTCGTGACCACGACGGTGATGTCCTTGCGCATCCCCCTGACTCGCACTGTTCGCGGAAAAGGGGAATCCAAAATCGGATTCAAATGTCAGGCGAGATCCACTAGGTAACCCCGGCCTCGGCATCTGAGGGTGATCTCCGGGCGGCGTGATCACGATCGCTGACGGCGACGGGGGCGACGCCCTCGCTGATCGCGAGCGGGGGATCAGCCGGCTGCCGGGTCGAGCTTGGCGACGCGAGCGGTGTAGTCGTCGATGGTTACAGCGTCGAAGTCGTCGGCGTGCTCGCGGATGAAGTCGATCACCTTGCGGTAGCAGTCGGCGGCTTGCCGGTTCTCGCCGCGCTTTTCGTGCACCATGCCGAGCCGGTCCCAGCCGTCGGGCACCTCGGGGTAGCGCACCAGTAGATCGCGGGCGGCCACCTCCGCCGCGTCGAGCTTGCCGGCCCGGATGAGGGCAATCACCCCATTGGACGCCGCGTCGAGATCATCTTCGGGTTCCTCAGAGCCCGACAGCTTGGCGAGCATCGCCTCGCGCACCTCGCGCAGACTCCGGCGCTTTTCCGCGGTGCGCTCGTCGCCGGCGACCTGCGCCTTGGCCAGCTCTTGGCGCTCGGCCGCCTCGTCCTTCGTCAAGCAACACGCCTTGTATTTCTTGCCGCTGCCGCAGTGGCAGCGATCGTTACGTCCGGGCTTGGCCATCGGGGTCACCCATCCGTTGAGGAGGACGTTGTCTTTGTACGCAACCCTGCTGGCCGATACCAGATTCCACGAGCTGTTGCTCACCATCGATCGCGATCTTGCAGACACCTGCCGGGCCGAAGGCTGCGAGCAGTGCGGCGGTCGCCTGCATTCGGCCAGATATCCGCGCAAGCCGCGTGGTCGGCCCAAGACGTTGGCCTGTCGTCTCGGCCCCGAGCACGATAAGCGCTTCAGCTTCTGTTGCGCGAGCGACGGCTGCCGGAGCAGAGAGACGCCGGCATCGGTGCGCTTCCTCGGACGCCGGGTCTATGTCGCCGCCATCGTCGTGCTGATCGCGATCCTGCAGCAAGGTGTGACCGATGCCCGGCTGGAGCGGCTCTCGGAGGTCGTCAGCGTCGACCGTCGCACGGTTACGCGCTGGCGGTCGTGGTGGCGCCGCATCTTTACAGCCACGCCTTTCTGGCAGATCGCCCGCGCCCGGTTCATGCCACCGGTCGAACACGACAGGTTGCCGGCATCGCTGATCGAGCGCTTCAACGTCATGCCGGAGGCATGCTTCCAGCATGATGATGGCGCCGGACCACTCGTCGTGCTGCTGCGCTTCATGGGTCCGATCACCGGAGGGGGCGGCATGCAGGTTCGATGACGGTCGCGGCGCGCCCGCAGAGGATGCTCGTCGCCAGCGTTCCGACACCGTGACTACGCTCGGCACTCCCTGATCGAGAGGAGCGCCGGCATGCCAGAGCAAGCACGAGATCCCAGAGTTCACGAGCGGTGGGCGCACCTGCGCTTTGCCGTTGTCGGCTGGCTGCTGGCGGCGCCACCCGGGAAAGGCGAGCTGCGCGCGGCCATCGCCGAGCTCAGCTCACGCACCTGGCAGCATCCGACTTCCGCGCAGCCCGTGCAGTTCGGCTTCTCCACCATCGAGCGCTGGTACTACCGCGCGCTGCGCGAGCGGACCGATCCGGTCGGCGTGCTCCGGCGCAAGGTGCGCATCAATGCCGGTCAGCAGCACGCGCTCAGCGACGCCGTCCGCCAAGCCGTTCTGGCGCAGTATGCCGCCCACAAGAGCTGGAGCGTCCAGCTGCATCACGACAACCTCGTCGCGTTGGCCGAGACCGAGCCCGGCCTCGAGCCGGTTCCGTCGTATCCGACGCTGCGCCGCTTCATGAAGGCCAACGGCCTCGACAAGCGCCGCAGATTATCGTCGCGCACGACCGATGGTGCCGATCGCGCCGAGGCGCGCATCGTCGATCGCGAGATCCGCAGCTACGAGGCCGAGTACGTGAATGGCCTCTGGCACTGGGACTGTCATCATGGCTCGCGCAAGGTTCTCACAGCGCGCGGTGAGTGGGCGACGCCGATCCTGTTCGGCGTGATCGACGATCGCTCGCGCCTCGCCTGTCATCTGCAGTGGTATCTGTCCGAGACCGCCGAGGTCATCGCGCACGGATTGTCGCAGGCGTTCCAGAAGCGCGGCCTGCCGCGATCAGCCTTGAGCGACAACGGCGCCGCAATGACCGCCGCCGAGATCACCCAGGGCCTCGCCCGTCTCGGCATCCTGCATCAGACGACGTTGCCGTATAGTCCGTATCAGAACGCCAAGCAGGAGGCGTTCTGGGGCCCGGTCGAGGGCCGGCTGATGGCGATGCTGGAGCACGTCCCCGACCTAACGCTGTCCGTTCTCAACGAGGCAACGCAGGCCTGGGTCGAGCAGGACTACAACGGCAAGCGCCACTCCGAGATCGGCGAGGCCCCGATCACCCGCTTCCTCGCCGGCCCCGCCGTCACACGGGACTGCCCCGACAGCACCGCGCTGCGGCTGGCCTTCACCCGCGCCGACACCCGCACGCAGAGGAAGAGCGACGGCAGTATCGTCATCGAAGGCCGCCGCTTCGAGATCCCCAACCGCTACCGGCATCTGACGCGCGTTGAGGTGCGTTACGCATCGTGGGATCTGGCCCGCGTCCACTTCGTCGACGAGCGCACCGGCGCGGTGCTCGCCCGCCTCTATCCACAAGACAAGACGCTCAACGCCAGTGGCCTGCGCCGCACACTCGATTCCGTCTCGACGGTCTCCATGCCCGAAGCCGTTCCGCCTGCGACCGGCCTGCCGCCGCTGCTCGCCCGCATGCTCGATACGCAGGCGCGCACCGGTCTGGCGCCGGCCTACCTGCCCAAGAACGAGACTGACACCGACGACGGAGAGACCCCATGAACAAGAAGCTGCTGGCGCTCTATGGCCTGAAGTGGAACCCGTTCGCCCCCGACGTACCGGTCGAGGCGCTGCACGTGTCGCGCCGATCGGAGTCCTTCTGCTGGCGCGCCGAGCAACTGGTCGGCGAAGGCGGCTTTGCCCTTGTCACCGGTGCGCCCGGCACCGGCAAGTCCGTGACCCTGCGCATCCTCGCCGATCGGCTCGAAGCCAAGCGCGACGTCAAGGTCGGCATCCTCTCGCGTCCGCAGGCGGGCCTCACCGACTTCTACCGCGAGATGGGCGACCTGTTCGGCGTCGAGCTGCGCCCCGCCAACCGCTGGGGCGGCGCCAAGCTGCTCCGCGATCGCTGGCAGACCCACATCGACGCCGCCTTGTCGCGGCCTGTGCTGATCGTCGACGAGGCCCAGGAGATGCAGGCGGCCGTGCTGGCTGAGTTGCGGCTGCTCTCGTCGACCCGCCTCGACAGCCATATCCTGCTGACCGTCGTGCTGGCGGGCGACGGCCGACTGTTGGAACAGCTGCGCTCCGACGAGCTGATGCCGCTCAACAGCCGCATGCGTGTGCGTCTCGCCCTCGAACGGTCGACGCCCGATGAACTGGCCGAACTCGTTGGCCACGCCCTGCAGAAGGCTGGTGCCGTCAAGCTGATGACGCCCGAACTGGTCGCCACCCTGTGCGACCACGCGCAAGGCAATCCGCGTGCGCTCATGAACATTGCCGGCGAGCTGCTCGACGTTGCAGCCCAACGGGAAGCCCGCCACATCGACGAGAAGTTGTTCCTGGAGATGTGCGCCGCGCCGCCCGTTCCCGAGACGAAGACCGCGAGGCAGCGCCGATGAGCCTGCTCCCTGTCGAGCCCGCGTGGCGTCTTGCCGAGCGCGCCGAGGAGCATCGCTGGCTGATCACCGGCCTGTGGACCGAGCAGGCCGTCGGTATCGTCGGCGGCGAGCCCAAGTGCTGCAAGTCGTTCCTGGCGCTCGATCTTGCCGTCGCGGTGGCATCGGGCACGCCGTGCCTGCGCCGGTTCTCGGTATCGCGTGCCGGCCGTGTCTTGCTCTTCGCAGCCGAAGATGCATTGCACATTGTCCGCCGGCGCCTCGAAGGCATCGCGGCTGCCGCCGGCGTGGCGCTCGCCGATCTCGATATCCAGGTGATCACGTCGCCGGTGCTGCGCCTCGACCTCGACGCCGATCGCCGCAACCTCGCCGACACCGTCGCCCGTCTGCAGCCGCGCCTGCTCATCCTCGACCCGTTCGTGCGCCTGCACCGCATCGACGAGAACGCCAGCAGCGAGGTGGCGCCGTTGCTC
>JANPER010000236.1:0-27678 GCA_031423015.1 Planctomycetota bacterium
CTGCTCGGCCACGCCGATCGAGGCATTCTGGCACCCGGCGCCCGCGCCGCCTGCACGCTGCTGCACGAAGGCGGCGTGTGCAGCGCGTGGCGCGCGTGAAGTCACCGCGTCACGCCGACGTCCACAGCGCCATCGTCGGCGCCTCCGGCAACAAGGTGATGTCCGCCGTCAACGCAACGTTCTGCGCGTGCGCCACGCGGCCTTCACCATGCCGAGTGTAGTAGCGCAACTCGGCGCGCACGCGGCCCTCGCCCGCGATCCCTGTCTTGACCCCACGCAGCACGGCGTAGGCGCCCTCGACCTTGGCGTCGTAGGTCAGCTCGACCACCAGGGGCTTGCCCGCCAAGCAACTCAATGCCACTCGCACCGGCGTGTCGGGATGCACGCTGGCGCCCGGCGGCAACGCCAGCGGGATCTTCAGCCCGCAATCGGCCTGGGCGCGCAGTTGCACGCAGTAGGCACTCGGTGCGGGCACCGGAATGTCGATCGACAGCTCACGCGCTGTCCCGCGACGCAGGTCGAGCACCACGATCACCCGCCGCGCGCTGTCGGCGACGAACAAGACATCGCCGTCGAGCGCCATGGCGACCGGGCGTTCGAGCGGCACCGCCACCGCCAGCGTGGTTACCTGTTGGCGCGCGCGCTCGATGCGCTTCAGCTTGCCGTTGCCGGTGTCGGCGACGATCAAGTCGTCGCCATGCCACACGACCGCGCTCGGTTGCTGGAGGCGCGCTGTGGCCAAGTCGCCCGCGGCGTCGCCCGCCGCCGCGTCGACGCCAATCAACGTGGCCACCGTATCGGTGGCGCGATTCCACAGCCGCACCGCGTGATTGGCGAAGTCGCAGAAGGCCACCTCGCGGCCGCGCACCGCCAGCGCCCGCGGCTGCGACAGGCGCGCCGTCGCCGCGGCGCCGTCGTCGCGCCCGAGCACCCCCGATCCCACGCGCACCACGGCCAGGCCGGTGCCATCCATACCCCAGATCTGGTGCGCCGCAGCCACCGCCAGCAGCCACTCGCCGTCGCTGGCGCACACCGCAAAGGGCGACGCCAAGCCCTGCCCCACGCCGCGGGCCCCGCCCCCACGGTCGAGCGAGCGAGCGCCGTTGCCGAGCAGCGTGCTGACCGAACGCTCGGCGTCGACCTGGCGCAGCAGATGATTGCCAGTGTCGGCGACCAGCAAGCGCTGCGCGGTCGTGTCGAACGCCAAGCCGCGCGGCGCGCAGAACGTCGCACTCGCCATCGCCCCATCGTTGGCCCCGGGCACGCCGCCGATCACTTCGCGCACCGCGCCGGACTCGGCGTCGACCGCGACCAGGCGATGGTGCAAGGTGTCAGCGATCCACAGCACTCCGTGCGCCGCATCGAGCGCCAGCCCACAAGGCTGTGCCAACGACCCCACGGGTACTGGCGGCGGCACGACGCGCGCCACCGCCGGCAGCGCGTGCGCCTCGCCGCCATATTCGATCTCGGCGAGCAGCGTCCGCACCGCGCTGGTCAATGCCGACGGATCGGGTTCGCCGAGGCCGTGGAAGCGCACGCGGCCGGTCGCGTCGACCAGCACCAGCGTCGGCCACGCGCCGCAGCCGTAGGCGTTCCACACCGCGGCGTCGCCGTCGAGGGCCACCGGAAACCGCACGTCGTACTCCGCGAGCACGTCGTCGACGCGCGCGTCGGCCGGGTCCCGCGGCGTCGCGATCCCAACCACCGCCAACGGTCGACCGGTGAACCGCGCGTCGAGCAGCGCCAACGTAAGCAACGCCTCTCGGCTGTGCACGCAGCTCGGCGTGAAGAACAACAACACCACCACCTGGCCGGCCAGGTCGTGACGCAGGTCGACTTCGCCCGCCACGTTGTGCCACGCTGTGGCACCGCGCAGGTCAGGCGCGTGCTCGATCGGCAACATGAGGTTCCAGTTGGATGGCACCGGTCAGCGCGCGCACCTGCGCCGCGAACGTCGCGCGCTCGGCGGTCTCATCGACCGCCGGCAACGAACGCGGCCGGAAGCGCAAGAACAACGCGAACGCCGCGTCGAGGTCAGCGTCCGCGCGCGGCGGGCCGTCGACCTGGAACAGGCGACGCAGCATCACGTCGGCAAAGCTGACCGCGCCCTGTTCTTGCAGCGCCCAAGCCACCTCGGCGCCGAGTAAATCGCTATCGGACGCGAACGGGGTGAGCAATCGCTGATCGCCGCGTGCCCCGGCGCGCACCTGCCGCGCAAGACTGCCGTGCCGCCACCACAGCGGATCCATCGGCTCGTGCGCCCCGTCGCCACCGGGTAGATGAGCCGTGCGCGAAGGCGACGCGTCGCGCCGCCCCAGCAGCGCGTTCACCGCGCGCTCCGCGAAGGCGCGATGCGTGGTCAGTTTGCCGCCCACCACCGTGTGCAGTGGACCGGCCGGCCCCGCTTCGGCCACCACGAACGCCTCGCGATTGATGGTCCCCGCCGGCCCCCGCGTGGCGGGCAGCGCGCGCCAGCCGGCATAGGCAAAGCGCACGTGGTCGCGCGTCGGGGGGTCTTCGAGCAAGTGCTGCAACGAGTCGAGAAGATAGCGCACGTCTTCCTCGGGGACAGACGGTGTATCGCCGAGCGCGCGCTCTTCGACCTCCGTCGTGCCACACACCACGCCGCGCCGATGCGGGATCACGAACTGAATGCGGCCATCGCCGAGGAACGCCGCCAGCGCCGTCTCGACCTCGCCCATCGGTGGCAACACCAAGTGACTGCCGCGACTGCAGCGCACCAGCGCGTCACCGTCGACGCCGAGCGCACGCCGCACGCGATCGACGTGCGGGCCGGCAGCGTTCACCACGGCACCCGCACGCACGTTGACCTCGCACCCGAACACGTGGTCTTGCACCCGCACGCCCGCCGACGTCGAGCCCACCACTTCGGCGTGATTCACGAGCCACGCCCCGGCGCGGCGCGCGGCGTCGAGCACGCACAGTGTCAGCCGGCAGTCCTCGGTCGCCGCGTCGTAGTAAAGCGCGCCGCCGCGCAAGCCGCGCCGCCGCAGGCCGGGGAACAGACGCAAGCAGTCGGCGGGGCCGTGCATGCTCGGGCGGGGCAGCGTACTGCGCCCCGCCAGCAGGGAGTACATTCGCAGGCCGGCCTTGAGAAGGAACGGCGACTTGCCGCCGCCGGTAAAGAACGGCATCAGCATCGGCAACGGGCGCACCAGGTGCGGCGCCAGCCGGAGCAAGCGTTCGCGCTCGTGCAGCGCTTCGTACACCAGCTTGAGGTGAAACTGCTCCAGGTAGCGGACCCCGCCGTGGATCAGGCGCGAACTGCGCGTGCTGGTGCCAGCCGCGAAGTCACCCTTGTCGACCAGGAGCACCGACCGGCCGCGCAGCGCAAGTTCGCGCGCGATGGCTGCCCCCTGAATGCCACCACCCACGACCAGAAAGTCGATGGGCTTGTGGTCGAGCGAGCGAAGGTCAGTGCGCACAGGGTGGCCGCCAGGTGGCGTATCGGCGTCGATCAGGAGTTGCAGCCTCAGCGTCGATGTGGCGGCCGCAGCGTGCGTTGTAGATCGGCTGGCGGCGGAGTCCATCGCCGCGCGGGCTTTGAAGTGACGGTGCCGCCGGGTAGACAAACGGTGTGGAACCGACCGTTGCGCCGATCGCTGAGTGGCTCCTGCAGGCCGTGCGCGATGCGGCGGCGCGTCCGCGCGAGCGGCTCCTGGTGCTCGGCGACCTGCCGTTGGCGGCGCTCCTCAGCCTGGCGCACGCCGTCGGAAACCACGGCCAGGTCATCGCTTCCGGCAGGAAGACCACCCCTGTCCAGGGCCTCCACCCCGCCCTGCATGGGGTTGAGTCGCCCGCACAGGCGGTGCCGACGAGTCGATTCGACATCGTGTTTGCCGCGCTTGAAGTGCCCAGCGCGCAGCCCGCGGCCGAACTCCTCGCGCAGGCGCGCAACGCCCTGCGCCCCGGCGGTCGCATGCTCCTCGACCTGCCTGCCCAGGCCTGGAGCGACGACTGCGCCCGCGTGCAGCCGATCCTGGCGACCGCCGGCCTGTCGAACCCCACCGGGCCAGACGCTGCCGATCTCGAACGCGCGCTGCTCGAACTCGGCCTGCGGCAGGGCAAAGTGATCCCCCTCACCTGCCTGCACCCGCTAACCGACGCCGAGGAACTGGTCGACCTGATCCTGGCGGCTCAACCCTCACCGTCACGGGTCGACATCGAGTCTCTGCGATTGGCCGTCGTCGAGCTGCTCGCACGTCGGCCGGGGCCAAGGCAAACGGTGCTGCGCCGCCAGCAGGTGAGCGCGCGTCGCTAGTCGAGCCAGGACTCCGATCGCAGCGCTTTTTTTGATTCCTGCCGAGTTTTCGCCTCTCCCGTTTCCCTACCAATGGAGCGCGGCCGCCGCCTGCCACGCTGGTCTGATGCACGACACTCCGAGACGCATGGGACGACAGGGAGCAGTCAATCGGGAAGAGCAGGGACAGACCAGAATGGCGTGACGGGCGACAATTGCCCGTCAAGCGCGGTGGCCGCAATCCATCTGCCCGTCGCATCGAGACTCGCACGTCGAGATTCGCGTCGCGCGATCCACTCGTCGTCGAAGTTCGATGTGACGAAACTCGGCGTCTTACGCTCGACGTTCATCTGGACACCGCATGGTTACAGAGGGCGCGCCGCGCACTAGGTACCCATGCAAGCGATCGTCGGTTCAAGCCGGCGATTGCGCGCTGCCAAGACAAGCACCAAAGCTGCTGCAACACGCGCACCCTCCCATGACGTGTTTCACTCTGAATCAGGCCAACGATCTCCTTCCGTTGGTGAAGGCCATCGCTTCCGAGTTGGTCGAACGGCGCGCCGAACGTCTGCGCGCGCTGAAAGTGAAGGAAGAACTCGAGGCCTGCCGGTCGCCCGAGGGCCTCGGCCGGGCGATCAACGACCTGGAGTCCGACATCGTCCACCACGACTGCGCCCTGGTGGACGGCCGCAAGGAACTCGAGCATCTGGGTTTGACGGTGCTGCGCATGAACCCGCTCACCGTGCATTTCCCCGGTCGCGCCCCGTCACCGCAGGCGGTGGTTTTCTGCTGGATGGAAGGCGACAGTTCGATCGATCACGGTCACCCGGAAGGCGAAGAAGACAAGCCACGTCGGCCGCTGCGCGTCCGCCGCGGCGATGTCGTCTGAGCCGCTGTCATCCCGGTGATCCCGGGATCTGCGCGATCCAGGGCACGTGGCTTTACCGCGCGCCGCACTTGCGCCAAGCTCGCGGCCGGATGTTCCATCACGTCGTCCTCTTCCGCCTGCGGCCCGGCATCACTCTCGAACGGGTGCGGCGGGCGCGTGAGCAGCTCAGCCGCTTGGCGGAGACCCTGCCGGGGGTGTTGCACTTCGCGGTGACGCACAACGTGGCCATCGAGAACGGCGGCTACACGTTGGCGTTGTTCTCCGCCTTCGAGAACGAGCGGGCCTACGAGATCTTCACTCGGCATCCCGACCACGTCCGCGTGATCACCGACGACCTGGCGCCGGTGGTCGAAGCCAAGGTCGTGGCGCAAGGTCGCGACGCGCCGACCGCAGCGGACGGACCGAGCTGAACCGAGCCCCGGCGCCCGGACCTAGCCGAGCGGCGAGACGCCCCACCAGTCGCCCCGCCAGTCGCCCCGACGTGCGGCAATTGCTGTTCCGGTTCACGCCCGTCGCCCGGCCTCCCGATAGCAGCCATGGAGAGCATTCGATGTCCCAGTCCTCGCGGCCAATTCGAGACCGCGCGTGGCCCATGGCAGCAATCGCCGCGGCCGCCGCGCTGGCAGCCTACACGGCACAAGACGGCACGGCGTGGCCGGTGGCGGCCGCCGTCGGGGCCTTGCTCGGCTTGCTGGCCCTGACGAGCCAGCAACGGACCGCCGAGCCTGGGGATCAATCCGCCATGCCCGTTGCGCAGCCCGCCCACATGGACCCCCCGGAGGCTGCGGTCGCCGTCGCCGCGAGCGTCGCGCACGACACGGAACGCGAACTCCTGCTGCAGAACAGCCTGTTGCAGAATGCGAGCATGGCACTGTTCGACGCCAAGGTCAGCGCCGAGGACGCGAACCGGCGCAAGACGCAGTTCTTGACCTACGCGAGCCACGAGATCCGCACGCCGCTCACGGCGATCCTCGGCTTTGCCGAGCAGCTACAAGACAAGTCGCTGACCGTGGCCGAGCGCGAGGAAGCCGCGCGCATCATCCGGCGCAACAGCGAGCACCTCCTGACCGTGCTCAGCGACGTCCTCGACCTGGCCAAGATCGAGGCCGATCATCTCGAGGTGTGTTACAGCGCGTGCGACGTGCGCGGCACAGTCAAGGACGTGGTCGCCCTCTTCGCGCTGTCGGTGCAAGAACGCGGCGGCAACCTCACGGTCGATGAGATCACGGCTCTGCCCGCCTCGGTGAGCACCGACACGACGCGGCTACGGCAGATTCTGATCAACCTGCTGAGCAACGCCCTGCGCCAACCCTCGGGGTCCGCGCCGAGCCCTGGCGTAAGCCTGCGCCTGCGCCTCTCGGCACGCGCCGAACCGCCCCAGGTGAGCATCGAGCTGTGCGATCGGAACAGCAACTTGTCGCCGATCGACTTGGAGCGGCTGTTCGAGCCGTTCGAGAAGGCGATGCGCTGCGCCGAGCCGGGGCCAACCGGCACGCTAGGCATGGCCATCAGTCGCCGCCTGGCGCGCTTGCTCGGTGGTGACGTGACGGCCCGCACCGAACTCGAGGGCGGCACCACGTTCGCACTCACCTTCAATCCGGGCGCTCTCGAACCGGAGACGCAGTGGACTCGCTGCGCGACGACGCGCACGCCGAAAACCGACGGCGAGGCGCCGCTGCGGGCGCACGTGTTGTTGGCCGAGGACGGCACTGACAACCAGCGCTTGATCAGCACCATCCTGCGTCGCGCCGGCGCCGAAGTGACGATCGTCAACGACGGCGCCCGCGCGCTCGAAGCAGTCGACGTGGCGGCGCGCGCTGGGCGCGCCTTCGACGCCATCATCATGGACATGCAGATGCCGGTCATGGACGGCTACGAGGCCACGACATGCCTGCGCACGCGCGGCTACCTGCAGCCGATCCTGGCGTTGACCGCCAACGCGTTCGCCGATGCACGGCAGCGCTGCCTCGACGCCGGCTGCGACGACTACGCGAGCAAGCCAATCGACCGTCGGACACTCCTGACGACGCTGCGCGGCCTCTTGCAGCGCGGTTCGCTGCGACGCCAGGCCGTCACCGCCAGCACCGCCTGACGACGCGCGTCGTCGCCGCACACGATCTCGCGGCTCCGACGTGGATGAATCTCGTGCCGCGGACTCCTAGAGTTCGCCGGCCATGAAGCCACCCAAACGCGTTGCAGTCACCGGCGCCGCCGGTCAGATCGGCTACAGCCTGCTGCCTCGGATCGCTGCCGGCGAGATCTTCGGTCCGGACACGCCGGTCATCCTCCAGCTCCTCGAAGTCACGCCGGTCTTGCAGGCGCTCGACGGCGTCAAGATGGAACTCGAGGACTGCGCCTTCCCGCTCCTCAAGGGCATCGTGTGCACCGACAAGGCCGAGGTCGCGTTCAAGGACGCCAACCTCTGCCTGCTGGTCGGCAGCAAGCCGCGCGGCAAGGGCATGGAGCGCAAGGATCTGCTCCTCGACAACGGCCCCATCTTCGTGGGCCAGGGCCGCGCTATCGCCGAACAAGCCGCCAAGGACGTGCGCGTGCTGGTGGTCGGCAACCCGTGCAACACCAACTGCCTGATCGCCATGCACAACGCCAAGGGCGTGCCGGCCGAACGCTTCACCGCGATGACGCGGCTCGACGAGAACCGCGCCAAGGCGCAGCTCGCGCTCAAGGCGGGCGCCCACTGGTCGGAGGTCGACAACGTCATCATCTGGGGCAACCACAGCAACACGCAGTATCCCGACTGGCACCACGCCACGATCAAGGGCCAAGCCGCGAGCAAGCTGGTGAAGGACGATGCCTGGCTGCAGGGCGCGTTCATCAGCACGGTGCAAGAGCGCGGCAAGGCGATCATCGACGCGCGCGGCAAGTCGTCGGCGTTCTCGGCGGCGAGCGCCTGCATCGACCACGCGCGCGAACTGTTTCACGCCACCCCACAAGGCAAGTGGACGTCGCTGTGTGTGCACGGAAAGGGCGAGTACGAGCTGCCCGCGGGCCTGATCACTTCGTATCCGTGTCGCACCGATGGCCAGGGCAACTGGACCATCGTCACCGGCCTGCAGGTCGATGCGTTCTCGCGCGGCAAGATCGGCAAGACCATCGCCGAGCTGGAAGACGAGCGCAACGTCGTCAAGCACCTGCTCGGCTAGCGCGGCTGGTGACCGCGGCTGCCGTGTTCTGGCTCGTGCTCGCCGGCCTCGGCATGGGCACGATCAACAACCTCGCCGGCGCCGCCGGCGTGCTCGGCTTGATCGCGTTCGAAGCGGCCTGCGGCCTGTCGCCAGAGTTGGCCAACGGCAGCCTGCGCCTGGCGGCGATCGCCATCGGCCTGTGCGGCTGGCTCGGCTTCCACACCCGCGGCGTGCGCATCCCGGCGCGCGCATGGCGCCTGGCGCTGTGGACCGTGCCCGGCGCGCTGCTCGGCGTGGCGCTCGCGCTGCGTCTGCCGCTGTGGATGTACCGCAGCTACCTGCTGGCGGTGATGCTGGGCGTGCTGTGGCAGCAACTGCGCCACCGCGCGCCAAGCCAAACGGCGTTGCCGCCGCGCCGCGACTTGCTGGCGTTCGGGCTGATCGTGGTTGGCCTGCACATGGGCTTCGTGCAGGTCGGCGTCGGCTTGGTGGCGATCCTAGTGCTGAGCCGTGGGGTCAGCCGCGACCTCGTCGAGGTCAACACCACCAAGATGGCGCTGGTCATCGTGTCGTCGATCGTCAGCACGCTGGAGTTCACGCGCAGCGGCGCGATCGCCTGGGCCGAGGGCAGCGTGCTCGCCGTGGCCGCCGGCGCCGGCAGCTTCTGGGCCAGCCGATGGAGCGTCGCCAAGGGGCACGGCGCGGTGCGCGCCGTGGTGCTGACGATCACGGTCCTGGTGATTGCGCGCCTGCTGTGGCAGATGATCCCGTAGGGGCGAGAACGCGACCGCCGAACAGCCCACGGTCTCGCCAACCGCCCGACGCGTCGCCCGCGTATCCTTCCCGCATGCTCCGCCCCCTGCTGGCCGTGTTTCTGGCTGTCCTCCTGCTGGCGCGCTCGGTGTCCGCCACGTGGTCCATCATCTTGATCGACCGGCGCACCGGCGAGATCGCCGTCGCCTCGGCGACTTGCTTGACCGGGTTCGACCTCGCGGTGTGGGTGCCGGTGGTCGTGGTCGGCAAGGGCGCTGGCTGCGCGCAGAGCTACGTCGATCCGAACGGCGTGACGCGCGTTTACATCCGCGATCAGTTGGCGCTCGGCACATCGCCCGCGCAGATCATCATCGGTCTCGCGGCGCTCGATCCGGGGCACCAGACGCGACAGTACGGCCTCGTCGACGTGCAAGGGCGCGCAGCGGGCTTCACCGGCACCGGT
This sequence comes from Planctomycetota bacterium, assembly GCA_031423015.1. Classification (GTDB taxonomy): domain Bacteria; phylum Planctomycetota; class UBA1135; order UBA1135; family UBA2386; genus DATGPD01. Next base: position 9,510 of record JANPER010000236.1, read on the forward strand.
GCCGGCGCCTACGCCAGCGATCGCGTCGGCCAACTCGGCGACATCACCTACGCCGTGCAGGGCAACGTGCTCACCGGCGGCGCGGTGCTCGCCGCCGCGGAGATCGCCATCTACAGCACGCCCGGCGACCTCGGCACCAAGCTGATGGCGGCGATGGAAGCGGCGCGCCTCTACGGCGGTGACGGTCGCTGCTCGTGCAACGGCCAGACGCCAACGTCGTGTGGTTCGCCGCCGCCCAACTTCACCAAGTCGGCCGACGTCGCGTTCATGCTCGTGGCGCGCCGCGGCGACGTCGACGGCGTGTGCAACCCGACCGTCGGCTGCGCCAGCGGCTCGTACTACATGCGCCTCAACGTCGCCAACCGGCTGCGCACCGACCCCGACCCCGTGATCCTGCTGCGCGGGATGTACGACCAATGGAAAGCGCAGCAGCGCGGGCGACCCGATCACCTGCTGTCGACGTTCACGTTTTCGTCGACCAGGCTGCCGCTGAACGGGATCGCGGTGGTGAACGGCCGGTTGGTGCTGCGCGACCGCGAAGGCAACCGCATCACCGGCGGCGTCACCGCGCAGGTCACGGTCGATCCCACGACCACGACGAACGCGACCGTCGGCGCTCTGCGCGACAACGGCGACGGCACCTTCGACCTGCCGATCCGGGCCGGCACCGTCGCTGGCCGGCTGGTGCTGCGCGTCACCGTCGACGATGGCTTCGGCGCGCGTCAGCTCAGTCCGCCGCCTTCCCTTCTGACCACCGACGCTTTCGATCGCTTCTGGATGAGCCGCACGACGATCTCGGCGACCACCGGCGGCACCGTCGACTTCTCGCTGCAACCCGGCGGCTTCGTCGGCAGCAACAAGTTCTGGGTACTGCTGGCGTCGGCCTCGGGCACGCGGCCAGGCATCCGGTTGCCGCCGTTCTACAACCTGCCGCTCAACCCCGACGCGCTGTTCTACGTCACCCTGGAGGCAGCGTTCAGCGGCGTCATGCCCGAACTCCTGGGCCGCACGTCGCTCGCCGGCCTCGCCGGCACCGCGATCGTCTTCCCGCCCGGCATGTATGCGCTGCCGATCGGTCTCGACGTGTCGTTCGCCTACGCGCTGATCAACCCGACCTCGCTCACCAGCGATGCGTTGACGTTCCGCATCGTGCCGTGACCGCGACCGGCTAGAACAGCGCGCATGCCATCGACGCAGAAGCCGCACGCGGTGATCACCGGCGCGAGCGCCGGCATCGGTGCCGCAGTCGCTCGCCTCCTGAGCCAACACGGCTACCGCCTGTCGCTCGGCGCGCGCCGCACCGATCGCCTGCGCGAAGTCGTGCCGGGGGCCTTCACCGCCGCGCTCGACGTCACCAGCGAAGCCAGCATCGAGAAGTTCTTGGCGGCAGCGCGCGCCGCGCACGGGCCGATCGACGTGCTGGTGAACAACGCCGGCAAAGCCAAAGGGGTCGGCACGGTGATCGACGCCGACCCGGCGCACTGGCGCGAGATGATCGAGACCAACGTGATGGGCGTGCTGCACGTCACGCGCCGCGTGCTGCCAGAGATGACGCAGCGCGGCACCGGCCACATCGTGATGCTCGGCTCGCTGGCCGCGCACCAGACCTACGAGAAGGGCAGCGTGTACTGCGGCAGCAAGCGCGCGCTGCAATCGATCACCGAGGCGATCCGGTTGGAGACGCTGGGCAGCGGCGTGCGCATCACCAGCGTCGATCCAGGCCTGGTCGAGACCGAGTTCAGCGTGGTGCGTTTCGACGGCGATGAGGAGCGCGCCAAAAAGGTCTACGACGGCGTGCGGCCGCTCACTGCCGAGGACATCGCCGAGTGCATAGGTTTCGCGTTGAGCCGGCCGGCGCACGTCAACATCGACTGCATCCTCGTCAAACCCACCGACCAAGCCGCGGTCGGCAAGATGCATCGGCGCGCGCCCTGAGCGCAGCACCTCACCGTGGCGCTCGAACTCCTCGACCTGCACCATCGCTTCGGCCGCCGCGTGGCGCTCGACGGCGTGACCCTGCGCGTCGAGCGCGGCGACTGCTATGGCTTCCTCGGCCACAACGGCGCCGGCAAGACCACGGCGATGCGCATCGCACTCGGCCTGCTGCGCGCACAGCGCGGCGTGGTGCGCGTCGATGGTCACAAAAAGCCCATGCAGCAGCGCGCGCGCACGCGCGGCCTGATCGAGCAACCAGGTTTCTTTCGCGAGCTGAGCGGCACCGACAATCTGCTGCGCCTTGCGCGCCTCGATGGTCTGACGATGCGCGACGCCAAGCCACAGGTCGCGCGCGTGCTCGACCTGGTGGGCCTGACCCCGCACGCCGCGACGCGCGCTGGCGCCTACTCACAAGGCATGCGCCAACGGCTCGGCGTAGCGCAGGCGCTGCTCGGCGAACCCGCCTACGTACTGCTCGACGAGCCGACCAACGGCCTCGACCCCGAGGGCATCGCCGAGCTGCGACAGATGCTCGTCACGCTCACGCAAGCGGCGCGCTGCACCGTGCTGGTATCCAGCCATCAGCTGCACGAACTCGAAGGCCTGTGCAACCGCATCGGCATCCTGCGCCAAGGCAAGCTGGTGTTGGAAGGCGACACCGCCGAGCTGCTACGCGACGCGCGCGGCCGGCACCGCGTGGCGCTGGAGCACGCCGCGCGCGCGGCGACGGTGTGGCAGAACCTCGCGCTGCAACCGCAGGCAGTCGACGGCCAGATCGAAGTCGATCTCGAACGCCACCCGGCCGGTGACGTGCTCGCCGCCCTCGTGGCGTGCGGCGCGCGCCCGACGGCGTTCACCGCCGTGCGTCCCACCCTCGAAGCGCTGTACTTGCGGGTCGCTGGTCAGGACGGCGACGCGCCGCGTTCGACGTCCCCCACCCACTCGGTTGTCGTCAGCACAGCAGAACCCACGCACACGCCCAGCCCCACACCGAGTCCCACGCCGAGTCAGTGGTCGGCTCTCGTGCGTGTCGTGCGCTACGAGTTCGCGCGCCTCGCGCGCTGGCCGACTCTCCTGCTGCTGGTCCTACCCGCAGCCCTCACCGCGCTGCGCGTCTTCACGCGGCGCACCGAAGTGAACCGCGACCTCGCGCGCGTGCGCGCCCGCGAACTGTTCAGCGCCACCGACAGCAGCGGCTACGACGCCGTCGCGCTCGCCTTGCAAATGGCGACGCCCCTGCTCGCGTTCCTGGCCATCGGCCTCGCAAGTCAGTCGCTCGCCGGTGAACTGGCCCAGGGCACCCTGCGCAACCTGCTGCTGCGCCCGATCGGCCGCGGCACCGTGCTGCTCGGCAAGCTGCTGGCCCTGTCACTCGCCACCGTCGCAAGCTTCACCGCCGCCGCGCTCGTAGCCCTCTCGCTCACCGCCGCCACCCTCGGCTTCGGCGATGCCGTGGAAGTGACGCGCAACGGCGACCGCTCGCCCCTCATCGCCGCCCCCGACATCGCGCCCCACCTCACGCCCGCGCTGCTGAGCGCCATCGCGCCCCTGCTGTGCTACGTCACGCTCGGCCTGTGCCTGAGCGCCCTCGTGCGTCGCCCTACCGTGGCCTTGGCGTTGGCCGTTGGGCTGGGCGCCACCCTCGACCTCAGCCGCGGCCTGCTCCCCGAAGCCTGGCTGCCATCCGCCTACCTGCCGTCGCCCTTGCGCGACATCTCCCATCTGCGCGCCTTCGCCGACCTGGCCTTCGGCCGCGCCGACGCGCTGTTCCCCGACGACGCGCAGGCTTCGTTGGTGGCGGTCGTGTGGGCAGCGGTCGCGCTGGTGCTGGGGAGTTTGATCTTCAGACGCCGTGCCGTGCCGTGAGGCGCCGCGCTAACCTCTCGCGCCGTGCCCCGCTTGTTGTCTGTCATCGCGCTGGCGTTGCTCGTCGGTTGCCAGAGCGCGCTGCCTGAGTCGCCGCCGCCGCTCGCCGACATGGAGGAACCGCCGGCGTTGTTCGCCGAGCCCGCCGACGAGGACGCGCGGCAGAAGCTACCGCTCGGGTGCTACAGCGGCGTCGAGGTCACCGATCCGCGCACGACGCTGGAGGAACGCTTGGCCGACGCGCCCGCCGCGGGCGTGCTGGTCGGGAACGTGGTCGCGAACTCGCCGGGCGACGCGGCGGGCTTGGTGGCGGGCGATCTCCTGCTGTCGGCGCAGGTCGACGGGTCGATGCAGACGCTCACCGCGCCGAGCGAATGGCGGCGCATCGAGCAGACGGCGGCACCGGGCACCGTGGTCACGCTGCGCCTCGATCGCGCCGGGTCCGAACGGCAAACGCGCGTCACGCTGGCGCCGCGCGTGCGACGCAGCGAACGGCTGGCCTCGACCCGCTTGCGCGAAGAAGAGAAGGTGGGCGTCGTGGTGCGCACCGCCACCGAGGTCGAAGCAGGCGCGGCGGGACTCGGCGTGGGCGGCGGCGCGGTGGTCGTCGGTCTGTCGCGCGGCAGCCCGTGGCGGTTGGTCGACGTGCGGCTCGGCGACGTGCTGACGCGCATCGGCGATCAGCCCGTGACCCATCCGCAGGCCGTGCTCACCGCGATCCGCAACGCCAAGGGCCCGACCCTCGACCTCGTGTTCATGCGCGCCGACACGCGCCACAACGTGCAGGCACCGCTGTCGAGCCGCACCAACGAGGTGCGCGAAGTCGGCCTGCCGCTGGTGTTCACCTACAGCCGCGACCGCGGCACCACGACGACGTCGATGCTGCTCGGGCTCATCCACTACCGCAGCACGGCGGCAGCGTGGCGCATGCGCCTGCTGTGGCTGATCTCGTTCGGCGGCGGCGACAGCGATCGGCTGCTGGAGGTCGCGCGATGAGCCGGCGCGCCGCGACGGCGCTGCTGCTCGCCTTGCCGCTCGCGCTGCTGCTCGCAACGACGCTGGCCGCGCAGCCGCGCGTCACCACCTTGCAGGTCGGCAAAGACGAGACCGTGCTGGCGGCGCGCGCCACCGACATCGACGGCGACGGCCTGGCCGACCTCGCGGTGGCGGTGCGCGTCGAGAAAACTCCGACGCGGCGCCTCCTGGTGTTCGTGCAGAACGGCACCGCCGGTGCGCCCCCATTCCCCGCCGAGCCATCCCAGACCCGCACGCTCGAACCCGACGTGGTCGCGTTCGCGTTTGCCGACCTCGATGGCGAACGCGGCGCCGAGCTCATTCTGTGCACGCCACGCGTCATCGCGCAGGCCGCGTGGCCAAGCGGCAACCCCACCGCGCTCGGCGAAGTCTGCCTGCTCTGGCAACCCGGCCACGCGCAGAGCATCGTCGCGCTGCAAGACTACGTGCGCGACCTCGACGGCGACGGCCTCGCCGACCTGCTGCTGCCCGAGCCCGACGGCTATCGGCTCGCCCTCCAACGCCGCGACGCGAACGGCACGCGCCTCCTGCTGCAACCGATGCGCGTGCCGGCCGCACCCCAGGTGCCCGCCTTCCTGCGCGGCCGCATCGACCCTGACGATCGCTCGCTGCGCCTGTCGCTCGGCGAAACGGAGCAGAAACCGCTCCTGCAGGTGAGCGACGAGTGTCCGGTGCCGCGCGTGCTCGACTTCGACGGCGACGGCGACCTCGACGTCGTGGCGCTCAACCGGCCCACCCTGCATGTGTTTGCGCAACAACTTGGCGGCACGTTCGCGCCGACGCCGAGCACGTCGCTCGCCGTGGGCGCTACCGAGCGCACGCTCTTGCTGGAGCCGGCGTTCTTCGCCGACGCGGTGGACTTCGAGGCCGACGGCAAGGCCGAACTCGTGGTGTGTCGCGCGCAGACGCGCGGCGGCGACGCTTTCGAGACCATCGTCGAGATCTGGTCGCCGGCCGAGAAAGAAGCCAAGGCCCGCTTGCGCTTGCAGGGCCTCGCCGCGCCGCCGCGCTTCGACGACGTCGACGGCGACGGCGCGCCCGACCTGACGATCGGCACCCTGCGCACCGACATGCTGGGCCAGCTCGGCCGCGACGCCGACGACGTGGAAGTGCAGCTCAACGTGTTCCTGCTGCGCGCTGGCAAGCCCAAGCTGCCCGCGGCGCTGACCTGGCGCACGCGCCTGTCACCGCAGGCGGCCGAGGGCGCGCGCAGCGTGGCGGCGGAGTTCTTCGGCGATGCCGACGGCGACGGCACGCACGACCTGCTGTTGCACGACAGCGCGCGCACGCTGCAGGTGCTGCGCGGCAAGCGCAGCGGCGACAGCCTGCGCGTCGACCCGTTCTGGCACACGGCGCTGCCCGACGGCGCGCGCCCACCGCTGCGCGTTCCCCGCCGGCCGTGCGACGACATCGTGGTGGTGGCGCGGCGCGAGATCCTGCACGTGCGATTCCGATAGCACCGCGCGGCGAGGATCGAATCAGCCCTTGGCGCCGCGACTGTAGAACTCAGTCGCGCGCTGACGGACCGCAGATCCGGACGATCAACCCGAACCCGCCGTCGTCGTTGCGGACCTTGACCAGGAAGCGGTTCGAACCCTGGCGCAGGTTCACATCGAAGCCGTCCTGAGCGATAGAAGGGCTCCTGCAGCCGGTCCTGGCAACGGAACTCGCCGTGCAGGTATCCCTCGCTCGCGTCGACCGGGCCCTTCTCGACGAGCGCGCCACGTCGGGCTGTTCGAGCGCGGCCGCGGCTTTGCGTGGCCTGAGCCCGACTACGATGGACTTTCTCTCCGGCTGAGCAGAAGGGAGCCGCGCGACGGTGTCCGCCCTCACTCCCGAGGGAGAGTGACGCCCCGCGCGCCGCATCCGATGGCGACGGCGGCGTGAACCGCGAGACAGCTCGTAGCCGACCGTGCCGGCGTGACTTCAGGTGCTCGCCCAGCTACTGGGCGATGTCTAGAGCCATCGCGCGGCCGAGCCAGATCGAGTGGTCGCGCACTGGCGCGGCGACCTGCAACGGGATCCGCGCGGCATCTTCGTGCTGGACACCGACGGCCACGAACGCGCCCGCCAGCTAGCCGAGACAGATCCTGGCTTCCGCGCCGGCATGTTCGTGTTCTCCTTCCACACGCTGTCGACCGAGGCCGCCTTGCGTGCCCAGCTCGCTGCCGAGCTGGCGCACCTCGAAGAGGTCGAGCGCAGCGGCCGCACGCCGGCCCCCGGCGAAGGCGGCCGCGGCTACGTGTTGCTGACCGCGGCGAGCGGCGCTGCCGCCGCGCAGGCGCTGGCAAGCCATCCCGCCGTGCTCATGTTCGCCCGGCTCGATGGCGAGCGGGCGCTCGTGCTGCTCGACGCCAAGGACAGCGCGGATGCCAGTCGCTTGCTGGCGCCGCTAGCCGACAAGCTCGGCGCATTCCAACTTGACGATTGGTTTGGCAGCGGCCTGCTGGTCGGCCTGCCAAAGCTCCGTTGAACTGCGAGCCCTGCGAAGTCAGCCAATGGCAGCGGAACGACATCGCCGAATTCGTGCGCGCCGCGACAATTCGCAGGCCTTGCAGCCGCCTTGCTTCCCAACAACGAGACCGCTGCATCAGTCCCCGAGTTTGACCTGAATCGCCTGCGTCAGCGCGACTCCGGGCTGTGAAGCGGCGTCTGCGATCGCGGCTTGGGCGAACAGGCGCACCCCGCTCAGCGACGAGACGAGCGCCAGCGGGACGTCGGCGTCGGTGACCTGGCGCGCGGGGTGCAACTCAGCCTGCGTCTTGTTGAGCGCGCAGGTGAGAACTCCGTCGGGCCAAAGCGCGTGGAAATGCGCATCGCAAGGCCCTGACCGCGGGCGCTCCTGGCGCTGCTGGCCGCCATCGGCTAGTCACTCTCTGGCGACTTCTTGCAGCACCTCGGCATCCGGCGATGTGCACAGGTCGACCTCCGGGGACGCGAGCGCGGTGACCAACCATGGTGTGCCACGGGCGAGGCAAGCGCGCCACACGTCGGGCTCGACGAACGGATCGGTGCCGGTCAGCTGCGCAAGCACGCGCCTGGCGGCGCTCTGGATGATCTCGTCGATGTTTGCGTCGTCGCCGTCGGCGGATCGAGTGATCACCTCGAGCAAGGTCGCGGGCCCCTCGGGTCGCTCAGCAAGCAGAAGGCGACGGGCAGCAAAGTATCGGACCAGGACGGGCAACGACGGCAACACATGCACCAGATCGTCGTCGTGGGCGCTCGATCCCGAACACTCGAGTACGAATACCGCCAGCGCGCGCTCGCGAGGGCTGGCCTGCGAGTCGACGACCCGTCGCCAGATCGGTTCCGTGCTCGCCAGCGCGCGGCCCTCGCCGGTCAGCGCTGAGAGCGCGGCACAACGAACCGTCGGGTAGGCGACCTCGAGCCGTGCAAGCAACAGAGTGGCGAGCCTGTCGCTCCACTGATTTCGTCGCAACGTCGCGAGCGTCGCCGCCGCCACTTCCGGCTCCATGCGCTGCAACACTCCATCGAGAAGGGCGAGCGACTGGTCGTCCAGTCGCGACGGCAGCGCCCGGCGAGCCGCAGCGCGCACTGCCATGTCATCGTGTGCGAGAAGCTCCAAGATCGCACCGTTGTGTGCATGCTCGCACTTCGTCAAGACACGGAGCGCCGCGATCAGCGATGTCGGTTGATCGCTGCCGAGTAGTTCGCCCAGTTCGGCGAACGACAGCGGTGACAGCCGGTTGGCCGCCTGGACCGCTTGGCTGGCCAAGTCCGTGTCTGCTTGCGCCGCGAGGGCAAGGAGTGCCGGTCGCGCGGCCGAGACGTTCCAGAACTCCGCGAGGCTGACCGCCTCGACCATGCAGGCCTCACCCGGTCGCGCGAGGTAGGCGACGAGGGCATCGGCCAGACGCTCGGCCACGGCTCGCGTCTCCACCAGCATTGCCGCTCGACTGCCCGGCTGCCACGACCGACGCAGCCGGCGGAGTACATCGAGGAGGTCGCGCACGTTGGCGTCGATCGGACTGGCCATCGCCTTCGGGCGCGGCTGCGACATCGGACTGAGCACGTAGGCGACGAACCCGGCAAGACCAGCAACGCCGGTCGCCGCCCAGAGCACCTGTCGCACGCGCCGCACACGCCACGCGCGTTCGATCCGTTGTGCGCGTGCCGCTCGCATGCGAATCACCGGCCGGCGGTGTAGCCCGAGCGAGCGTAGTTACCACGCCACGCCGTGAACTGCACGGCTTGGCTGCCGCCGAGGTCGGGGCGCGGCAACAAGCCGCTCGGCACGATCTGGGCCGCGTGCGTGAGCGCTTCGGTCGAGTACTGCAGCGTCGTGTCGTTGGACAGCGCGACGGATGCCTTGACCCACTCGCCAGTCTTCTTGTCGAGTTTCTTGCCCAGCACGACGACCGCGCCGTTGATCTTGGCGTTCTTCTTCAACTCGAGTTTGCCGCGGACGATGATCAAGCCATCGAAGGCGAAGTCCTCTCCCGCGCTGAGCTCACCATCGACGACCAGCACGCCGGCGCCGCGGTAGTCTCGCTTGAGCGATACCTTGTCGTCGCAGTGGGTCACTCGGTACTCGCCGCGCGACGAGTCGCCGAAGACCTCGGGGAAGTCCTTGCGCTCGGCGTAGAAGTCGGCGTGCGCCTCGACGTGCGCGGCGAGTGCGTCGATGTCGAGACTGGTGTCGCGCACCTCGATCAGGCCCAAGCCCTCGATGAACTGCGTTTGCTTCGGCTTCAGCTTGTTCTCGAGCCGCTCTTCCGCGCTCGCCGAGGCCACCGTCACCGCCGGCACGTCGATCGGATTCGCCGGTCGCGACCCGTCGATGTTGCGATCCAGTCCGGACACGCGAATGCCGTCGTCGTCCTTGCTGCCCTTGATCTTCAGCTTGAGCTTCTCGTTCGGCTCGAAGTAGATCGGGCTCGGGATCCCGAAGGGCACGCCGCGCCCCAGCACGAAGGACGCCGACAGGCGCCGGGTCGCGTCGCGAAACGCCCCGGTGACTTGTACGAGCAGGATGTCTTCGTCGGCTTCATCGATGGCGCCGTCGCCGTCGTTGTCGATGTGATCCGTTTTCCAGTAGGTGGGCTGCGCGTCGTAGCGGCCGCCAGCGCCCAGGTCGGCGCCGAATACGACGCCGGGTCGCAGGAGGTTCACGCGCGCCCGATACAAGGCCGCGTCGATGCCAGCCTCTGCCGCCTGGAACGCGCGCTCTTCGGTGACTTCGCGCATGAGCCCGTTGTTGCGGCGCAGCATCGTACTGGCCGCCGCGCCCACCAGGACCATCATCGGCACTGACACCGCGAGGATCGCGACCAGCGCCATACCTCGTTCGCGCGAATCGGACACGGACACGGACACGGTCATTGTCTTTGTCATCATGATTGGCCCTCAGTTGCGAATGCAGATGGTGAAGTCACGGCGCACGCGCATGATCCGGCTGCCCTGATCGCGCTTTGCGGCTTGTACGGTGATCGTGATGAGTCGCCCGACGATCACGACAGTCGCCTGTTCGATGCCGGTAGCGAGGTCGACCCACTTCTCGGTTCCGCGCTGGCTCCTCAGATTCCCCTCGTCGATCAGCAGATCACCGTCGTCGTCCACCCCGTTGCTGCTCTCGCCAGTATCGCGCACGAACTGTACCGAGGTGGCCGGCTCGACCGGATCATCGGAAGCAAAGTGAATCCCGGAGTACGACTGGCCCGCCAGTGGTGTCTCCCACGCATCGGCCGGCGACTGCCGCGCCTGCAGGCTCGCCAGCGTCGCGGGCCGCAACTGCTCCACGAGTCGCCGCCCGATGCGGCCCACGCTCGCGTCGAGTTCAGCGGCGACGTCCTGCGTACGGACCGAGCGCCGCGCGACGTCACCGACGCTGAAGATCGAGTACAGCAACGGTACGAGCACCACGATAGCGATCACGGTTTCGACCAACGTGACGCCGGCCTGCGGCGAGGGCGCCTTCACGGGAAGCTCCGATTGGCGACCATGGTCTCTAGCTGGAGGGTCCGCGCGCCTTCGCTGCCGAGCCACTGCACCAGCGCCGTGACCCGGTAGAGGGTCTCGCCGGCCAGTGCGTCGACCACGGCAACCCGCAGCTCGCCGGGCAACCCGTCGGCATCTCCTTCGACCGGTCGCAACCCGCCGGGTCCGCCGGTGCTCCCGAGGACGTCGAACCCCCTGCCGTTCAGGCCGGGCAAGTCGGCAAACGACTGGGATCGCACACCCTCGAGCGCACTGCGACACGCCGTGAGGGCCAGCATCGTCTCGTGGTTCGCAGTGCGCAGTTTGTTGCTTCGCACCGCCATCGATACCACCGCCAACGCTGCAACCACCAAGATCACGGTGGCCACCAGCACCTCGATGAGGCTGGTGCCACTCTCCCGTTGTCGTACGGCGGCCGGAGCCGGGGTCTGCATGGGTAGACTCATCGGCCGACCCGCGAGGTCCGGCGTAGCAGCCTGGATCGAGCGCCCAACGCGCACCGAGCAGCTTCATGCCTCTTCCATGCCATGGACCGCACGCACCGGGAGCAGAGGTCTCGAAGCGGGACTTCGTTGCGGACCCGTTCAAGGCCAGGCGAAGAGGCCGCGGGCCGCGGCCGCAACCCGTGTCAGAACCTCGGACCATGGGTGCTTGCTCAGCCGCTCGTCCTCGCACTCGGCGCAGTCGGTCTGCCCCTTGCCGGCGCGACGCGATAGCCGGTCCCGGCGGGCGTGAGCTGGATGCCGGTGTTCGCCAGATCGAAGGTGCCCGTGCCGAACAGTTCGTAGAACGACATCGACGAACCGTCGGACCGTTCTTGGACATACGGAATGTCAGCGCATGGTCGTCCGTGATGTGGAATCCCCCAATCCGGTCTGCGCGGCGCCGGTCTGGGGTCGGCTGCTCGACGCCGCCGTGCTGCACGGCGGCGGAGGTTCCGAGCAGCGTGACCAGGGCCAGCATCAAGTAGAAGGACGACGGTCACGCGGGCGCCGGCGCGCCGAGATCGGCGGAGCGCGCGCGGCCTGAAGCGACGCCTCCCCCGGGGCGCGCGCGTTCCCTCAGCGGTGGCACTCTGTGCATTGGTCGCCCTTGTCGACGTGCGGTAGCGCCGCTGACACCCCGTGACACTGGCGACAGTTCATGCTCGGGGTGTGCCCGCGCGGGAGCGGCGCTGCGCGCAGGTGGCTCGGCGTGTCGCGGTGGCAGGTTGGCGCAGTCGCTGGCCTCGACCGGCAAGTGGCACGTGAAGCAGTGCGTGTTGCGTCGTCCGCCGAACGAGCCGACGTGGTTCTGCGGCCGAGCCTGCTGGTGGCAACTGTCGCACGAGTCCGTGCGGTGGCACGCGGCGCAGTTCTCGCGGTCCATGCGCGCGATCAGGCCGTGCGCGGGGCGCGGTCGCTGCGGTTCTCGCGGTGGCACGTGGCGCAATCATCTGAGACCTTGCTGCTGCTGTGGCAGGCGAGACACGCCGCCTTCTCGACGGCCACCGACGCGCCGACGACCTCGTTCTGCGCGATGCCTTGGTGGCACTCGTTGCAGTCCTGCACCGCGGCTACATGCTGGCCGTGCGCGAACACGATGTCGCCGTCGAGCGCGCTGGCCTTGGTCTGGCGGTAGGCCGCGAGACCATACCGCGGGGGTTGACGATCAGGTCCAGGCCAGAGTGAAGTGCTGCCGGATCGCGGCAAGGACGCCTTCGCGCCCGGCGGAACTGCGCGCGCTGGTGGAAGGCGACTTCGCCGGCGATCCCGTGGCGCACGGCTTCCTGCGCGAGGTCGACGACACGGCTCGTTGATCGGGCAGTCCGCCATCGAACAAGTGCCGTCCTCCGCCAGCCGATCCCTTTGACTATGGCTACGCTGGCGGGGCCAGGCTCTCGCCGGGTCACACGCGGAACGTCGCGCTGGCTCCGGCGCATGCCGCGACCGTGATCTCGGCGGCGACGACCGGCTCACCCAGCGGACCGAGCACTACGCCGTTCGATCGCCAGCATCGATCGAGGTCACCTCCGATGCGGGTCGCTGCGCCGGCAACGTGGAGCGACGAACGCCGGCCAGGTTCGCGCGCCGCGCGGGCCGCGGCAACGTCGCATCGTGACCTTCGCGTCCACGGTCGGGATCGCCGGCCAGTACTCGGCGCTGGGCCAGGAGATCAATGGTCTGAAGGCGCAGGCCGACGGTTCGATCAAGGCCCTGGAGTCGCTCGCGCGCGACGGCGGCAGGGACGCGAGCGCGGCGTTCGGCGCGATCGTCGACGCGGTGACCGCGATCGGGCCGCAGGTCGAGAGCATCAGGAGCTCGCTCGCCGCCACCCGGGGCGCCGCCAACCGTCACTTCGAGTCGTGGGCCAAGCAGAACGCGTCGATCAGCGACGACGAGCTGAAGGTCCGCTCGGAAGAGCGTCGCACCGAGCTGAGCGGCCTGGTGGGCAGCATCGGCACTTCGGTCGCTCGCGCCGCGAGCCTCAACCAGGCCTGCGTTGGTTCGCTGCACAACCTGCTTTCGCCGCCTGAAGAACCTTGGCGTCGAGGTGAAGGCCGAACCCGCTGCTTAATCACCGCCCCCCCGCCGTTGTTGGCTTCCAGGGTTGTTTCTAATGAGATCCTGCACGTGCGGTTCCGATAGCACCGCGCGGCGAGGATGAATCAGCCCTGGGCGTAGGCCCGTTCCAGCGCCGCGAGCAAGCCCAGGCGGCGCTGCAAAAGAAGTGAGCATCAGGCAGGAACACCGGATAGGAGCAGACCTGATGTTCCCGAAGCTGCCGTCGCTCTGGTTGCTGGTCGCTGTCCTACTCGCCTGCGGCGGCGGCTCGCTGCGAGCCCAGGAGGACGCCAAGACCGTGCGCGTGTTCGTCTTCGCCGGGCAGTCCAACATGGTGGGCTCGGACTCGAACGTGAAGGACATCGCGCGCTTTCCGCCGTTCGTGGGCTTGGACAAGCCGCAGACCGGCGTGAAGTTCTCCTACTGCATTGGACGGGAGGAGAAGCTGAAGTCGGATGGATGGGTCGACCTGCAACCAGTCGACAACGTGGTCGGACCGGAGTTGAGCTTCGCGCGCGAGGTCACCCGCAACATCAAGGCACCGATCGCCATCATCAAGTGCGCCGCGGGCGGCACGCACCTGGCCGGGGATTGGAACCCGGACGAGCCGCGCGGTTTCGAGATGTACCCGCTGACTCTGAACTGGATCCGCGCGGCCCTCGCCGATCTCGATCGCCGCAAGATCCAGTACCGGATCGAGGGCTTCATGTGGCATCAAGGTGAGAACGACATGTTCGAGGAGGGCGCCATGCCGAAGTACGGCGCGAACTTGAAGAACTTGCTGGCGCGATGGCGGCGCGATCTCGGCACTCCGAACCTGCGCTTCTATATCGGCGAGCTGTGCACCAAGACCATCTGGGGGATGGACATGCGCCCGCGGATGTACGCGATCAGCCTGGGGCAGCGCGAGGTCACCGATGCCGATCCGCTGGCGGATTACATCCCGACCTCGCACGTCGGCGTCGAGATCGGCGGCGGAGCCGGCCTGCACTACCACTACGGCACGCTCGGGCAGCTCGAGCACGGCGTGAACTACGCAGCCGCATACCTGCGCAGCATCGGCAAGGAACCGAAACTCGCCCGCCCGCTCGCGGCCTGGCCCTACGGCAAGGGTAGCGCGGTCAAGCTGTTCGTCCTCGCGGGGCATCGCAACATGGAAGGCGAACTAGCCTTCGTAGAGGAGCTCGGGAAGCTGAGACGCTCGACCCTACAAAAGGACAACGCCAAGATCGCGTTCAAGTACAGCCTCGGCGGTGGCTACAAGGTCTCCGACGGTTGGGAGCCGTTGGGGCCGGCGGGCTGCTACGACACGTTCGGCCCCGAGCTCAGCTTCGGCGCCAGGCTCGAGAGCAAGCGGCAGGAGAACGTCGCCATCGCCAAGTTCACCCACAGCGGCACGCAGATCATCGACTGGACGCCCGAAGGCAGCGAGGCGCCGTCACGCAACGTGTATGCGCGCTTCATCGCGTTCGTTCGGGAGGCGATGCAGGAGCTGACTGAGCCCGGCCACGCGGTCGAATTGGCCGGCGTCTTCTACCACCTCGGTGAGAACGACATGTCCTTCGGGCCCTACCGCAAGCAGGCTGCCGCGCGACTGGCGTCGTTCGTCACCCGGAGCCGCGAGGATCTCGGCCTGCCCACGCTGAAGTGGTTCGTCAGTCAGCAGCCGCCCACCGACGACGCGAGCGTCAACGGCATCGATGTCACCGGCGACCTCGCGAAGGTCGCCGCCGCGGATGCGAATCTGATCCACGTCAAGGCCTTCGACTTGCCGGGGCAGGAGCAGAAGCTCGTGCTCACGACGGCAGGCATCGTCGCGTTGGGCGAGCTGATCGCCGACCGCTACCTGAAGGCACGGTAGCTCACTGCAGGTCTGGCCGACCGGGCCTCAGCGGCCTGCGCTTTTCAGCAGGGACTCCACGGCCTGGTTGAGCTCTTCGTGCAGGAGGCTGTCCAGGGTCACCTTGCGCGCTGCCGCGATCTTCTCGAGCTGTTGGACCTGCCGCTGCGTGACCCCCACGCGCGCCGACACGCGGACGGTGTCGGGGACGTCGAGCCAGGCTTCCTTGGCCTTCGCCAACTGCGCGGCATCGAGGCCGATGCCTTTCAGTACACCGAGAGCCATCATCTGGTTGCCAGCGAAAGCCATGTGCACGCCATCGGTCGTGAGGTAGTTGCCGTTGCCGGGCTTGGGCCCGGTCTTCACTGCGTCCGCCCGCGCGGCCTGCATCTCGGCATTGAGGTCGGCGAGCAGGCAACTCTTTTCCTTGGCCAGCGCGCGCAAGAAGTCGTTGTAGGCAGCGAGCCGCACGTTCTCGGGTTTCGCTGCGTCTTCGCCGATCATGGTGGACGTGAGGATCACGACCTTCACTCCAGCTGCCTGGGCCTTGTCCACGATCGCAGTGATGTTCTTCTTGTAGTCGTCGAGAGGCACGCCGTTCTTCCCGTGCCAGACATCGTTGACGCCGCAGCTCAACGTCATCCACTGCGGCTTCTTGCTGAGCACGTCCTCGTCGAGGCGCGCGAGCATGTCGTTCGACTTGTGGCCGCTGATGCCGGCGCCGAGGATCTCGATCTTCACGCCGTTCGCGGTGAGGCCACTGCCGACGAGCTGCACGTAACCGCCAGCGTTGTTCTGGCCGGCCTCAGTGATCGAGTCGCCGAGGAAGGCCACCTTGTCGCCGGCCTTGAACGGGATCTGCGCCGGTAGCAGACCAGTGGCGGACAGCAGCGTGGCGAAGAGGATGCGGTGGTTCACGAGCTTTGCTCCAGGCAGGGCGGTTCAGGTCGAGGACAGGCGCGTCCCGGAGGCCCGGGCAGCTCGCGCGCTATCCTGGCGCCCGGCAGCAGCGTTGCAAGACGCGGCACCAACGCGCCGAACGCCGATTGTCGAAACTCAGGGGCTGGGCTCGACGGGCAGAGCCATTTTTCTTCATGCTCGCGCGCTCTCGATGATGCGCCAGCTAACTTCGGGCCGGCCTGAGATCCACATGAGATTCCGATGACCGCAGTCCACATCGTCTCGCTCGGCGCCGTGCTGCTCGGGGGCGCGGTCGCACAAGCGCGCGTCGCGGCGTCGCTGGTGCCCGATCGACCGACGACCGCGTATCGCTGCGTCGACCTCGACGCCGATGGCCGCGCCGAACTGGTGCTCATCGCCGACGACGGCACCCTGACCGCGTGGAGCTTGCAAGACGACGCGTTGCGCCAGCGGGCGAGCCTCGCGCTGCCCGATCCCGACGCGTGCCTGTTCGACTTCGCCGACGTCGACGGCAACGCCGGCGTCGAGGTCGTGGTCGCGCATCGCGCTGGTGTGTACGCGTTCGCGCTGCGCGACGACGCGTTCGGCAGCGCGCAGCCAGTCGAGAAGCGCGCCGCCTTCCGCCTGCGCACCGGTCGCCCCGAGGCGTCGCCGTTCGTGCGCGATCTCAACGGCGACGGTCGAGCGGACCTGGTGTTGCCCGGCGCGCGCGACAACGAGATCTGGCTGCGCGATCCCGGTGACGGCGCGGCGTTCACGCGTGCCCTGAGCGTGCCCAACGACGCCGGCATCGAGCACACGTCGCGCGCCACGGGCTTGCACAAGACGCTGCTCAGCCGGGTGAGCGTGCCGCCGCTCGACGCCGTCGATCTGAACGGCGACGGTCGACTCGACCTGCGCCTACGCACCGACGATCGCTTTGGCTATCGCCTGCAGACGGCGAACGGCAGCTTCGGCGACCTGCGCGAGGTCGACCTCGCGTTGTTCCAGGACACCACGCCGCGCGCCACGCTGACGCGGGGCGCCACCGCCGCGCTGACCGACAACACCAAGCTGGAGTCGCGCGACCTCGACGGCGACGGCATCCCCGACTACGTCGTGGTGCATCGGCGCAAGGTGTGGGTGTTCTTGGCCAACGCCGCCGGACCGCAGTTCGACACGCCGCACGACGTGAAGGCAGTGGCGGAAGACGTGACCGCGGCGTTGCTGGTGGATCTCGACGCGGATGCGCGCGCCGACCTCTTGCTGCTGCGCGTGCAGGTTCCCACCGCGGCGTCGTTGGCGCTCGGCCTCGTGCGTTCGCTCGACGTCGACCTGCACGCCGTCGGCTATCGCAACCAGGGCAAGCAAGGCGACGAAAGCACCGGCGTGTTCGCGCCGACCCCGGCGTGGCGGCGCACGGTCACGCTGCGCGTGCCGCCGCTCCTGTCGTTGTTCGAGCAGCAAGAAGATCTCGCCCAGCGCTTCTTCGCGATCCTCGACAAGGTCCGCTTCTCGGCGCGCGGCGAGTTCGACGGCCAGGCGCCGCGCGACATGGTACGCGGCAGCGACGACGGCGCCGCGTTCGAGTTGTGGCCCGGCGTCGGCGACGAGAGCACCGGCGCCGCCGGCGCGCGCGGCGAGAAGGCGCTCGCCGATGTTCTCTTCACCATGGAAGACACGCTCTTCGACCTCGACCGCTTGTTCCTGCTGCTCGACGGCTTCCTCACCGGCGAACGCGTCGCCACGCTAGGTGGAGCCACCCCGCAGGCCACCCTGCCGACGCGGCCGCGCGACAAGTTCACCCTAGCCGATCTGCTGGCCGGCGACCTCGACGGCGACGGCCGCGACGAAGTGCTCGCGGTGTATCGCGACCCGCGCGGCGGACGCGCGTTCGACGTGCTTCGCTTCTAGCGTTTCGCCTCGACGCCCCAGCCGCCACCCAACGCGACCGGGGGCCGCAACCAACGGGTTGCATGTCGGCGCAGCGCCGACCAGCAGGGCCCCCGGCCGCTTTATTGCTGGGGCTTCCAGAGCCGCTGAGTAGTGGCGAATTGGGCGTCATGGCGAATTACGACCGCCGTAGATTTCG
>JANPER010000237.1:0-25955 GCA_031423015.1 Planctomycetota bacterium
GCTGCGCGACCGCCAGTCGCCGCCTGGATCAACAAACCTCTGCAAGTCCACCGCTTCGATGACATCCAGACCGAGCTAGCCTCGGTTGCTCAGTAATCTTCTCTTCCCCGTGTCTCATTCACGTTGACACGTTCCGGTTGCGAGGCAACACGCCGACTGTGTCGCTCGCCGCCTACGGGCACGTGGTCGTCGACGAGTGCCATCACGTTCCGGCAGTGTCGTTCGAGCGGGCGCTCCATCACGTCCGCGCACGCTACGTGGTCGGGCTCACGGCCACATTGCAGCGGCGCGACGGTCATCAACCGATCATCGCGATGCAACTGGGCCCAGTTCGGTGCACGCTGGACACCAAGAGCCAACAGGAACAGGCACCGCTGCGTCACCGGCTGATCCAACGCGACACCGCTCTCGCGGGCAACGCGCTTGGCGCCGATGCGCGCATCCAAGACGTCTACGCCGCGCTCGTAGCGAACGAGGCACGCAACACGCTCATCCTCGACGACGTCATCGAGGCGCTCGAGCAGCGTCGGTCGCCGATCCTCCTGACCGAGCGCACGGATCATCTGGAGTATTTCGAGTCACAGCTTCGCGGCGTCGCCCGCAACCTGCTCGTCCTCCGGGGCGGAATGGGCCGCCGGCAACTGCGCGCGGTCATGCAGCAACTCGCGTCGATCCCACCCACCGAGGAGCGACTCGTCCTCGCGACTGGCCGGTTCATCGGCGAAGGGTTCGACGACGCGCGGCTCGACACCCTGTTCCTGGCGCTGCCGGTGTCCTGGAAGGGCACTCTGGTGCAGTACGCCGGACGTCTCCATCGCCTTCATCCCGGCAAGACTGAGGTACGCATCTTCGACTACGTCGACGGCTCGATTCCGATGTTGGAGCGTATGTTCCGCAAGCGCCTCAAGGGCTACCGCGCCATGGGCTATGCGGTCGAGGCGGCTGCGAGCAGCAACAGTCACGGCGGCGTTCGCCGTGTTGAGCCGGAGTTCGAGCCCGCAGATCTACTGCCGTACGTCGATCAACTCGGCCGAGAAGGTCGCGACGAGTGACGAGCTGCGAGTTGCGCAGTGCTTGAGTTGGGTCAGCTCGCAACCTGCAGTTCTCACGCCGGAGCCCGCCTCCCCGAGGAGGACTTGCCGCTGCCGCGATTGCCGCCGCCAGGCGGCGAGCGCGGCATGCCCAAGTCCTCCTCGGGCTGCCATCTTCGCGCTAACGCGCGAAGATGGCTCCCCGAGGAGGACTTGAACCTCCGACCTACTGATTAACAGTCAGCCGCTCTAACCAACTGAGCTATCGGGGAGCACGCACGGCCTGCCGAGCGAGGCGCAGGGTAGCCAGAGCTGTGTGACGGTCAAGGCCGTGGCCAAAAACCACGGCGCTGGCGATCACTCGTTTGCGCCGACGCACTCCTCCCCCTAGTTTCCGCCGCCTCGTGACGGTGCCCTCCCCACGCCCGCGAGCGCGCGCCCTCGCCGCGCTCTCTCTCCTTCTGCCCTTGCTTGGCTGCGCCAGCGGCCCCGCGCCGATGTCCGACCCTCGTCCCCCGATCAGCCACACGGTCGACGTCGTCGATGACTACCACGGCACCAAGGTCAGCGACCCGTATCGCTGGCTGGAGGATCTCGATCACGCCGACGTGAAGGCCTGGATCGCGGGGCAGAACGCGGTGAGCGATGCGTTTCTCGCGACGACGGAACGCGACCGGCTGCGCCAACGCCTGACCGAGCTGTGGAACTACCCGCGCAAGAGCCCGCCGCAGCGCGCGGGGGCGCGTTTTCTCTGGCGCCTCAACGACGGGCTGCAGAACCAGGCGGTGCTCTACGTCGGCGATCGCGCCGATGCCGAGGGCCGCGTCCTCTTGGATCCCAACACGCTGTCGGCCGATGGCACCGCCGCGCTTGGCCCCACCGCCGCGTCGCACGACGGCACCTACCTCGCGTTCGGCACCAGCCTCAAGGGCAGCGACTGGACCGACTGGCAGGTCATGACGATCGCCGACGGCAAGCTGCTCGACGATCGCCTGGCTTGGAGCAAGTTCTCCGGCGCGGCGTGGACGCACGACAACCTCGGCTTCTTCTACATGCGCTACCCGGCGCCGAAGGAGGGCGAGACTTACGAGGCGCAGAACCTCGCCCCGGAACTCTGCTACCACAAGCTCGGCACGTCGCAGCAAGAAGACGAGGTCGTGTACGCGCGCGCCGATGAACCCACGTGGGGCTTCGCGCCCACCGTGACCGACGACGGGCGCTACCTGGTGATCTCGATCTGGTCGGGCACCGACTCGCGCAATCGTGTCGCCTACCTCGACCTGCAAGCCCGCGCCGCCGGCGTGCAGCCGCTGCTGATGGAGTTCGACGCCAGCTATCAGTTCGTCACCAACGTCGACAGGAAGTTCTTCTTCCAGACCAACTGGCAAGCGCCGCGCGGCCGCGTGATCGCGCTCGAGCTGACGCAACCCGACAAAGCGGCCTGGCAGCAGGTCGTTCCCCAGCACAAGGACACGCTAGAGAGTGTCGCCGGCATCGGCGGCAAGCTGGTGCTCACCTACTTGCGCGACGCGGCGAACGCAGTCGTCGTGCACACCCTCGACGGCGCGCGCGAACGCGAACTCACCCTCCCCTCGCCGTGCACGGTCGCCGGCGTGGCAGGCAAGCTGAGCGATCCCGACGCGTACTTCCTGGTCACCTCGTTCCTGCTGCCCGGGTCGATCCAACGCTGCGAGTTGGCCACTGGCAGCCAAGCGGAGGTCTGGCGGCCAACGCTGCCGTTCGACACCAACGCCTACGAGAGCCGGCAGGTCTTCTATCAGAGCCATGACGGCACGCGGGTGCCGATGTTCTTGGTGCACAAGAAGGGCCTGCGCCTCAACGGCGACAATCCGACCTACCTCTACGCCTACGGCGGGTTCAACGTGTCGCTCACGCCCGCCTTTGACACTGCGATGCTCGCGTGGCTCGAACAGGGTGGAGTGTTCGCGCAGCCCAACCTGCGCGGCGGTGGCGAGTACGGCGAGGACTGGCACCAGGCCGGCATGCTCGGCAAGAAGCAGAACGTGTTCGATGACTTCGCCGCCGCGGCGCACTACCTGATCCGCAACGGCTACACCCGTCGCGAGCGCCTCGGCATCGGCGGCGGCAGCAACGGTGGCCTGTTGGTTGGCGCCGCGCTCACGCAGTTTCCTGAACTGTTTGCCGCCGCCGTCCCGCAAGTCGGCGTGCTCGACATGCTGCGCTACCACCGCTTCACCATCGGCTGGGCGTGGGCACCGGAGTACGGCACCGCCGATGACGCAACCATGTTCAAGACGCTGTACGCCTACTCGCCGCTGCACAACATCCGGCCGGGGCGCACTTACCCAGCGACTCTGATCCTCACCGGCGACCACGACGACCGTGTGCTGCCGGCCCACAGCTACAAGTTCGCGGCGGCGTTGCAGGCGGCGCAGAGCGGGCCGGCGCCGATCCTGCTCCGGGTCGACGTCAAGACCGGCCATGGCGCCGGCAAGCCGACGAGCAAGCAGATCGCCGAAGCCGCGGACACCTGGGCGTTCCTGCTCGGCGTCCTGCAGCCGACGGTCACCAGCTCCCCACCCCGCTGACCGCTTCAGTTTTTTGGCAGCATTCCTCTTGTCAACCTGCCCGCGCCCCGCGCTATCCTGCCCCGCGGCTGCAATGCGCCTTTCCCGAGAATGAGCAAGCGTCTGTTCGTGGGCAACCTGCCCTATCAAGTCGACGACGCCTCAATGCTGGCCTCCTTCAAGAGCCAGGGTTTCGAGGCATCAAGCGCGCGCGTCGTGCTCGATCGTGACACCGGTCGCTCCCGCGGCTTCGCCTTCGTGGATTTTGAATCCGACGACGTGGCGAAGGCCGCGCTGGAGAAGATGAACGGGGTCGAGATCGAGGGGCGACAGATGCGTGTCACCGAAGCCGAGGATCGCCGGCCTCCACGCCCTGGCGGCGGCGGTGGCAGCGGTGGCGGCGGACCAGGATCGGGTGGGCCGCGGTACCGCCCCAGTGGTCCGCCGCGCTCGGATGGCCCGCCGCGCTATGGCGGTGGCGGTGGAGGCGGCGGTGGTGCCGGCCGTCCACTCAAGCGTGGCCAGAGTGACGACCGCGGCCGCGCCCCCGAGCGTGACTTCGGCGGCAAGAAGCGCAAGGGTCGCGAGCGTGAGGACGACGAGGGCGCGCGCCGCGGCGGCTTCGAGCCGGACGAAGAGTTCTAGCCCCGCGCAGCAACGCTGTCGTCACCTCGGCGCGACGATGACAACGCAGCGCTCGCCTCGCTTGCACCATGCCGCATGGCTCGCACGTCGCGATGGATTGTCGCGGCGCTGCAGCACTGCGGAACCACCCGGGTAGGTCTACGTCCGGCCCTCTTTTCCTGCCTGAACCCGCCTATGTGTCGCGCGGTGCGACCGGCGCTGGCAGAAGAGATGTGGGACATGATGAGACAATCCGTGTGTGTGGCGGCGTTGACGCTGGCTTCGATCTTTCCGCTCGACCTTCGAGCGCAGCTCACCAGAACCGACTCGCAACCCGTGCGGCAGCACGATCTGGTGCGCGCGACTTCCCTGCGCATCCGCGCCACGGTGCACGACGGCGTAGCGACCACCGAGATTGACGAGGTGCTGCGCAACGACGGCGCTGCCGATGCCGAGGCGGTCTGGCTGCTGCCGCTGCCAGCGAACGCCGCCGCCGACGGCTTCACCATGACAGTCGGCGACAAGGAGATGCAGGGTGAAGTCCTCGACGCGCAGCGCGCCCGCGCCGTGTACGAGGAGATCGTGCGTCGCCGTCGCGACCCCGGCTTGCTCGAGTACTACGGCGACGCCTGCCTGCGCGCGCGCGTGTTCCCGATCCCACCGCGCGGGGAGGTCGTGGTGAAGGTGCGCTTCCGCCACGTCCTGCCGCAGCACGGCGGCATGCACGAGTGGCGCTTCCCGCTGCGCGCGTTCGTGGCGAGCGGACGCCAACCCGAGCGCGTGAGTGTCGACCTCCAGATCACCTCCACCTCGCCGCTGCGCAACGTGCTGTCGCCCATGCAGGCCTGCCAAGTCATCCTGCAGAGCGATCGCAAAGCGCATCTCTCGGCCGAGATGACGACGGCCAACCTACCCACGCGCGATCTGCAAGTGCTCTACAGCCTGTCGCAAGCCGAGTTCGGCCTCAACGCGCTCACCTACCGTCGCCCGGGCGAGGATGGCTACTTCATGTTGATGCTGTCGCCACGCCGCGAGGCCACCGACAAGCCGGCGATGGCGCGCAGCGTGCAGTTCGTGCTCGACACGTCGGGTTCGATGGCGGGCCGCAAGATCGAGCAGGCCAAGAACGCCGTGCGCTTCTTCGTGCGGTCGCTCGCGCCGCAGGATCGCTTCAACGTGATCCCCTTCGCCACCGAGGCGGAACCGTTCTTCAGCGCTCCCACCGCGGCAACTGCGGAGGCGCTCGCCACCGCGATGCAGAAGATCGACAACCTGCAGGCACGCGGCGGCACCAACATCGACGACGCGCTGCGCCGCGCGTTGTCGGCGCACGCCGACGCCAACGGCACCACTGCGGCGGGCATGCTGCCGATTGTCGTGTTCCTCACCGACGGCGAACCCACCGTCGGCCAGACCGATCGCGACAAGCTGCTCGCCGCGGCGCGCGACCTCAATCAGGCCAAGGCGCGCCTGTTCGTGTTTGGCGTCGGCGACACGCTCGACACCAAGCTGCTCGACCGCTTGGCCGACGAGAACGACGGCGCGCGCGACTACGTGCGAGAAGATGAGGACATCGAGCTGAAGACCTCCGACCTGTTCGCCAAGCTGAGTCACCCGGCGCTCACCGACTTGGCGGTCCAGATCGACGGCGTGGAGACTCGCGACGTGCAACCCCAGCGCCTGCCCGATCTGTTTGTCGGCAGCCAGGTGCTGGTGCTCGGCCGCTACAGCAGCAGCGGCAAAGCGTCCATTCGCCTGCGCGGCGCGCTCAACGGCGTCGTGCAGGAGTTCGTGTACGCCGCCGACTTCGCCGCCGACGACCGGCGCGACGACTTCGTGCCGACGCTGTGGGCGCAGCGCAAGGTGGCGCAGTTGCTCGACGCGATCCGGCTCAACGGCCAACGACCCGAGCTGCTCGACGAAGTGCGCCGCCTGGCCAAAGAGTTCGGCATCGTCACGCCGTTCACCTCGCACTTGATCGTCGAGGAGGGCATGCGCCTAGGGGCCGTGGGTAACCTGCCGACCGGCGCGCGCCGCGATTTCAGGCCGTCTGGTTCCGCTGGGCCGGGCAGCGTGGGGCCCAGCACCCCGGGACCCCAAGACAGAAACGCTCCGGCTGACGCGCGGCAACGGCTGGTGCAGCTCGGCGCGAAAGCGAGCGGCAGTGAGGCGGTGGCCGATAGCCTGGAGATCAAGAACATCGCGGCGAACGATGCCCCCCGCCGCGCCGAAACCAAACGCCAGGGCGACGCGACAACCCCCGCGTCACCCGCGGTGGCCACGCGCGCCGGCGGACGGACCTTCTACCGCGTCGGCGATCGCTGGGTCGACCAGGCCTGCAGCGCGGAGTGGGAGAAGCGCGCGGTTCGCATCGAGGCGTTCTCGACCGAGTACTTCGAGCTGCTGGCCAAGGCCCCCGATCTCAAAGCCGTGTTCGCGCTCGGCAACCGGATCGTCCTCGCCATCGGCGAGCGGGTGATCGAGGTGGTGCCGCCGGCGGGTGGTTGAGGCCACGGTCGGCGCGTCACTGCCAAAGCCAGGTCCGCAAGTCAGCATCGAACGCACCGACGTCGATCGTCGCGCGCTCAGTTGGCGTCGCTTGCGTATGCATCTGCCGCACGCGCTCGAACGCGGCGGCATCGCGCAGCACGTCGATGCGCAGGCGCGGCCCGACTCGGCGCGAAAGCGCTGCCTCGATGCCCCACGGCAGCGCGTGCGCGCCCTTGAAGCCAACCGGCAAGGCGAACAGGAACACGTGCCGCGTGCCATGCGCTTCCACCCGCTCGACCACGCCGTCGATCGCCGCCCGCGCCAGTTCGCCACCGACTTGCCAGCGCGTGTTGACCGCGCGCAGCACCACCACCTGGCAGGCGAGCAAGCCAACACACGCCACGACCATCAGACCGCGCCGCCGCCCCCCCGCCGACCATGCGAAGTCGGCCGACCAGCCGAGCCCCAGGCACCAGAACATCGCAGCGAAGTACAGATAGCGACAGCCCCCCAGGTTCCCGGCGAGCGTCGCCCACGTTGCCGTCACGCTCAACGCGGCGAGTATGCACACGACCAACGCTGCACCGCGGCGAACACTCTCCCGCGTCTGACGCGCCCCGCCGTGCAGCAGCAAGGTAAGGGTCGCGACGAGCACGACGAGGACTGACAACCCGCGCCCGTCTTCACCGTCCCACGGCCCCGGCGCCAGCAGGTGCGCGCCCGCTTCCAGCAGGTAGGTCAGCGTCGCACCCACCGCGACGGCTGCATGGCGATTCGTGCCATCCGCGGCCCGGTAACCGCCGAGGTCGCCGAGCCAGAGCACGCGACACGCGAGGTATCCCAGCGTCACGACGGCTAGCACGAGCGTGGCGCCGAGGCCGCGCCGGCCGGCGCGCATCGCCCACAGCAGCGTCAGCGGATAGACAGCCAACGGCAGCGCCGGCTCCACCGAGAACAGCGCGCCGGCGCCCAGCAACGCGACCAGCGTCAGCCTGGCGAACGAGCTCGGCGTCTTGCGGGCAAGCGCGACCATCACCGCACCCAACGTGAAGCAGCCCGCCAGCGGATAGCCGCGGGCGCTGATCCACGTCACCGCTTCGGGGTGCAGCGGGCAGCTCGCAAACGCGAGTGCCGCCACCACCGACGCCACGGGGCGCGCCGTCCACTGCATTGCCACGACGCCGAGCAACCAAGCACACGCCGCGTGCAGCAGGAGGTTGTGCGCGCGCATCGCCGCCACATGCGCCCCCAAGTCGGAGCCCAGCCACCACAAATCGAGAGCGAAGCTCAGGCCAAGCACGGGACGCACGAAGCGCACCTCGGGTCGCATGCCGATGGCCGCGAGGCCCGAGGATCCGTCCGTCAACCCGCTCCACAACGGATAGTCATCGGCGACGAACGGCGCGGCCAGCGCTGGGAAGTAGCCGACGGCGACGGCGCAAAGACACGCCACACCCAGCAAGACCAATCCGCGCGCCGACGCCATGTCACGACCGTTCTGGCCGAAAGGAGGCCTCAGCGCAACTCGCGACGCAGGATCTTGCCGACCGCCGACTTCGGCAGGCTGGCCCGGAACTCGACGATGCGCGGCACCTTGTAGCGCGTCAGGTTGTCGCGGCAGTGCGCCAGCACCGCGTCCACCGTCAGCGACGGGTCGCGCTTGACCACCACGACCTTCACCGACTCGTTGCCGGTGTCGTCGGGTACACCGACGGCACCCACCTCGAGGACTCCGGGCAGCTGCGCCACGACCGCCTCGATCTCGTTGGGGAACACCTTGAACCCCGACACCACGATCATGTCTTTCTTGCGATCGACGATACGCGCGTAGCCGTGCTCGTCCATGACGGCGATGTCGCCGGTGTGCAACCAGCCGTCGATCAGCACTTGCTCGGTTTCGTCGGGCTTCTGCCAGTAACCCAGCATCACCTGCGGCCCGCGCACGCACAGCTCGCCAGCGCTGCCGGTCGCCGCCGGCTTGCGTTGCTCATCGAGGATCGCGATCTCGGTCGACGGCATCGGCAGGCCGATGCTGCCGGTGTAGTCGTCGATATCGAGGCGGTTGATGCACACCACCGGCGACGCCTCGGTGAGGCCATAGCCCTCGATCAAGGGCCGGCCAGTCACTTCGCGCCAGCGCGTCGCCACCGACTTGTGCACCGCCATGCCGCCGCCGAGGCACACCTTGAGGCGCGAGAAGTCGAGCTGCGCGAAGCCGTCGGTGTGCAGCAGACCGTTGAACAGCGTGTTCACGCCGGTGAGCGCGGTGAACGGCCAACGGGCCAGCGTGCGCACCACCGCTCTCAGGTCGCGCGCGTTCGGGATCAGCAAGTTGTGCCCGCCGAGCCGTAGGAACAGCAGCGCGTTGGCGACCAGCGCGAAGATGTGGTACAGCGGCAGGGCGGTGACCACGCGCTCGCGCCCCGACTGGAACGGCGTGCACCAGGCCTGCACCTGCAGCAGGTTGGCGACGACGTTGCGGTGCGTCAGCATCGCGCCCTTGGCGACGCCGGTGGTGCCGCCGGTGTACTGCAAGAACGCGAGGTCGTCGGGGCCAAGCTCGACCCGCGCCGGCGCGCCGCCGCCAGCGAGCGCTTCGAGCAAGCCGGTGGCACCGGGCACTGACCACGGCGCGACCAGCTTCTTGACGCGACGCACGACGAAGTTGACGAACGGCCGTCGCCAGCCGAGCAGATCGCCGAAGCTCGTGACCACGACGTTCTCGATCGGCACCTCGCGCGCGATCTCGGCGTAGGTGTGCGCCGAGGTCTCCATCATCACCAACGCCGACACCGCCGCGTCCTTCAACTGATGCTGCAGCTCGCGCGCCGTGTACATCGGGTTGACGTTCACCACCACGCCCCCCGCGCGCAGCGTGCCGAGCAGCGCCACCGGGTACTGCAGCACGTTCGGCATCATCAGCGCGACGCGGTCGCCCTTGCGCAGGCCGCGCGACTGCAAGAACGCGGCAAACGCGGCGCTCATGCGGTCGACCTCGGCGAAGGTCAGTGTGCGCCCCATGCAGGTGAACGCCGGCAGCTTTCTGAACTGCGCGAAGGCCGTCTCGACCGCCGCGACCAGCGTGGGCACCGCGTCCACCTCGATCTCCGACGGCATGCCAGCCGGGTAGGAACTGAGCCAGGTCTTGCCGTCAGCCGACAAACGCAAAGGGGTCGAGCTCATCGGTGCCATGCCAATCTATCATCGGACCAAGGGGCTACCGGGCAGGAATCACCAGCGCGGATCCGGCTTCGCACGCGCGACGGGACCAGGATTTCGCGCGGTCACGCCGCCGCTGCGAAGGGGCCGCCGGCGAAAACGCCCTCGCATCGTCGCATTCGAAGGGGTGGAACGTCGCGCGCCCGGCGCTAACCTCTGTGGCCTGTCTCCTCTCGTGCCTGTGAACGCTCACCCGCCCGCCATCGCTGTCACCCGCGGCATCCGCGTCGAAGCCACGGCGCGCATGGTGCCCCCCGCCACCGCGCGCACGTTCTTGGCCTCGAACCCTGAAGGATCGGTGGCGCTCTACACCTACCGCGTGCGCATCACCAACCAGGGGACCGCGCCGGCGCGGCTGCTCGAGCGACACTGGATCATCCTGGATGGCGACGGCGATCGCCGCGACGTGGCGGGTGAGGGCGTGATCGGCCAGCAGCCGCACCTCAAGCCGGGCGAGACCTTCGTCTACGACAGCTACTGCCACCTGGCGACGAACTGGGGCACGATGGAAGGCACCTACACCTTCACCGACGACAGCGGCGATCGCTTCAAGGTGGCGATCCCGCGCTTCTTCCTGACGCCGCCGGAGCAACCCGCCACCGCGCAAGCCTGAGCGCGGGCCGTCCTACGTCCTACGCGCGCTTGTCGCCGTCCCAACCGTAGAAGCCCTCGCCGGTCTTGCGGCCGAGCTTGCCGGCCGCGACCTTCTCGCGCAGCGAACGCGGCACCACGAACGCCGGCTCCTTCGGGTGACTGCGGCACCAGCCCTCCAGGATCGACAGCGTGGTGTCGAGGCCAACGTAATCGGCCAAGGTGATCGGCCCCATCGGGTGGCCGCAGCCCAACCGCATGGCGGTGTCGATGTCTTCTTTGCTGGCCTCGCCGCGCTCGAGCATCAACAGCGCCTGCACCAAGAACGGCACCAGCAGGCGGTTGACGATGAAGCCCGGCGTGTCCTGACAAGCGACCGGCTCTTTGCCGCACGCGCGCGCGAACGCGAACGCCGCGTCGAGCACGGCCGGCTCGGTGCGCGGCGTGCGCACCACCTCGACCAGCTGCATGAGCTGCACCGGGTTGAAGAAGTGCAAGCCGATGGTGCGCGCCGGGCGGCGCGACGCGTCCGCCATGGCGCCGACCGCGAACGACGACGTGTTCGACGCGAACACCGTGTGCGACGGGCACAGCGCGTCGAGTTCGCGCCACAACTCGCACTTGGCGTCGAGGTTCTCGACGATGGCCTCGATCACCAGATCGCAGCCGCTGAGGTCCTTGCGCTGCAACGACGGCTTGATGCGTTGGCGCGCGTCGGCAACGAAGGCCCGCGCCGTGGCCTCGTCCATCTGCTTCTTTTCGACGGCCTTCTGCGCCAGCTTGGCGAGACTTTGCTCGATGCGCTGCACGCCGCGCGCCAGCGCCGCCGCGTCGGTCTCCACGACGACGACGTTCTTCTTGCCTTGGGCGGCGGCGACCTGCGCGATGCCGTGCCCCATCAAGCCACAACCGACGACGCCGATGGTCTCGAACTGCATGCGGCCAGTATCGGCTGCGCGCGCCGCAGAATTTCCCCGCGCCTTCAGCCTTGCTGTGTGCCGTCGCGCAGGAAGCGCTTGGCGATCTTGCCCGAGCCGGTGCGCGGCAGCGTGTCGAGGAAGCGCACCTCGCGCGGCACCTTGAACCCCGCCAGCGTGCGGCGGCAAAACGCCACCAATTCGTCCGCCTCCAGCTGCCAGCCAGCGCGCACGACGATGGCGGCGGCGACCGTCTCGCCCCAGGTCGGGTCCGGCCGCGCGAACACCGCGGCTTCCAGCACCGCGGGGTGGGCGTAGAGCACGTTCTCCACCTCGGTGCTGTAGACCTTCTCGCCGCCGGTGTTGATGACGTCTTTCTTGCGATCGACGATCGTGACGTAGCCGTGCGCGTCGACCACGGCAAGGTCGCCGGTGTGCAAGAAGCCGTCGCGCGTGAACGCCGCCGCGGTCGCCTCGGGCTGCCGCCAGTAGCCCAGCGTCACCGTCTCGCCGCGCACCTGGATCTCGCCCACCTGGCCGCCATCGCGCGACACGACGGCGCCGTCGTCGCGCACCACGCGCAGTTCCACCCCCAAGACCGGCCGCCCCGTCGTGCAACGCTGCGCCATCTGCAAGGCCTCGGGCCACGCCCGCATCGCCTGCGTCAACAGGCTCATGGTGAGGAACGGGCTGGTCTCGGTCATGCCGTAGGTCTGCACGTACTCGCAGCCGAACACCTCGACGATCCGCCGCACTACGTCGGGCGCGATCGCCGCGCCGCCCGACAGGATCGCGCGCAGGCTCGGGTAGCCGCGACTGCGCGCCGAGTCGTGCTTCACCATCAGGTTCAGCATCGTGGGTACGAGGTTGGTGATCGTGATGCCCTCACTCGCCAGGGTCGAGAGCGCGCTGCCCGCCTCGAAGCGGGGCACCATCACGTGCCGGCCGCCTACCTGGGTGATCGCGAACGTCGCCCAGGCATCCGCCAGGTGGAACATCGGCGCAAAGTGTCCCCACACGTCGCGCTCGCTGAGCTGCAGCTCCGCCACCGTCAGCATCGCGTGCGCGCACACCGCGCGGTGCGACAGCATCACCCCCTTCTGTTTGCCGGTAGTGCCGCTCGTGTAGTACAGGTGCGCGAGCTGGTCACCACCGCGGCCCGTGCCGGGCGCAGCGGGCGGGGCCTGCAGAGCTTGGTCGTAGAAGACCTGCTGCATCCGCACGTCAGGTTGCTCGGGACACAGACTCGCATCGTCGAGCCATAGCACACCCCGCACCGAGGTGCCGTCGAGCGCCGCAACCCCCACCTCGGCCAACCCGGCATCGCACGCCAACACGCAGGCCTCCGCATCGAGCAAGATCGCGCGCAGCTCAACCGCCGACAGCCGCGTGTTCAGCGCCACCAACACGGCGTCGACGTGCGCACACGCGAAGTACAGCTCCAGGAACGGGAGCCGGTTGCTCGCGAGCACCGCCACGCGATCGCCTTCACACACCCCCATCGCCGCCAACGCCCCACCCACGCGTGCCACGCGCTCGGCGAACCGAGCGTAGGTCAGCGACTCACAGGCGATGTGGTCAGCGAACAAGCGCGCGGCGCGAACAAGCAGGGCGCGGATGTGCATGGGCTGCGCATTGTGGCGCGAGCCGCACGTGGCGCAGCGGGTGTACCGAGAAGCTCTTGGCGTCGTTGTAGCGCGCGCGCAAGCCAGAGAAGGACCCCGCAGGCCGGCGAGGCAGTGGAGATGCTCGAATTGCCGATCGGCTGCAGGTGAGTTCGAGAATCGTCAGCGCAAGGCTCCGGCCACCGCCTCAGAACTCGCGGAAGACCTCGTCGAGCGTACGTGCGTCCAGCACCTGCACCGCCCAGCGATCGAGATCGGGAGGCGTGGCTGCGTGCACGCGCACGATGGTCGCTGACGCGAGAGAGCCAAAGCGCGCGTCGAGCTGGCGGAGGAGGATCTCCGCCTTGCCCTCGGCTTTGCCCTCCGCCTTGCCCTCGGCTTTGCCTCTGGCCTCGCGCTCGACAGCCTCGCGCTCCAATCGTCCGTAGGTCTTCATGTAGATCTGCTCCGCATCTGGATGGACCTCCGCAAAGATACGCTGGATTCGGTCGGGGTGGAGGTCGGTGATCGTGGCGATGTAGTCGACGAGCTTCAGGAACGCATCCTGCGCGTCCGCGGCCGCGTGCAGATTCGCTAGCAGCCGGTGCCAGCGCCGCAGCGCGGCCTCGGCCTCGTCTTCGCTGGCACCGCGCAGGAACTGCATGCACAAGAGCGCCATCTGGCCGAGCAGCGAAGAGACCCGCGCCGTGATCTGCGCCTCGGTCTGCGTGGCCAGGTCGTCGAGGTGGAAGGTCAGGTCGGGCTGCCGGGCGAGCACCGCGGCGGCCGTCTCATCCCGGAACCCGCCAACGTCGATGATCTCGCGCAGCGAGCGCGCCCCACGCCAGGGCGTGCGCCCGTGGTGCAGGACGACGGCAAGGATCGGCGGCAAGCCCGCTGACCTCGGATGATCGGCTTGGTGTCGATCCCAGATGCGCAGGATGTAGCGCAGGAGCTGCAACGCGGTCTCTGGGTCTTCCTCTGACTTGTGCTCCAGCAGCAGGAAGACGTAGGCCGCGCGCCCGTGTGCCGAGACCGTGAACAAGACATCGGCGTACAGACTCTCGCTCTTGGCGTCAGTGAGCTTGGTGTCGCAGCGCGTCAGTGTCTGCCAGTCAATCGAGTCGACGATCGCTGCGGGCAGAGTACCACGCAGCAGTTCGGCAGCGTTCTCGGGCTGGCCGAAGGTGTAATGGAAGAGTTGGTCATGCGGTGATTGCAAGGCAAAGCCTCCGCACGACCTGTGTGCTCGAATCACTGATCGGTTACAGGTGATTTCAAGAATCGAGAGCGCAGGCTCCGGCCACGGCGCGCGACGGCACGCCGGCACCGGAGACCGGCGAAGCAGCATGTGCTCGGCATCGCCGTGTCGGATCGTCGGCGCGGCCGTTGCGGCCCGCTGACCGAGCATCGCCTCACTCACTCCTTGCCAAGCAGCCGCCGCAAGAACGCGTCCTCCGCCACGAACGCTGGGTCGTCGGCAAAGCGCTCGGCCGCCAGCTTGCTCGCCGCCAACGCGTGCGCTGGCGCGCGCGCCAGCACGGCGCCCCAGGCGATGCCGAAGTACGACGGCTTGAAGTCGACGACCTCCCGCCACGCCCCGAGCACGCGCGCAAACCACGCCAGCTCCAAGATCGGAGCGCTGTCGCCCAACCAGCGCGTGGTGAGGTCGCGCAACATCTTGTCGTTCTGCTCGCGCACGAACGCAAAGTGCGCGCGCACGCCGGCTTCATCGTCAGTGAGCAACGCCTTGGTCAGGCGCGCCAACGACACGAACAGCTCCTGCCGGGGCTGGAACAGCTTCAGCTTCGTCGCTTGATCGCGCGCCACCACGATCGCTTCGATACCGCGCAGCGCGCGCGCTTTGTCGTAGCCCTTGCCGCGCCGGCCAAACTGCTCCGACAGTTCGGTGAAGTGATAGTCGACGGCGATCTTGATCCACGGCAGGTCGACCAGGAGCTGGCTGAACCCCGAGCCACGCTGCTCGGTCGGCGGCTTGCCGCTCGGCAGCGCGACGCCGTCGAGCAGGCGGGCAAAGCGCTCGCGCCCGAGCAGCGCGCGCCACAGCCGCCCCTGCACGGCGTACGCCTCCAACAGATCGCTCGGCTCCACCGGCGAGCGAAACGCCACCGCCATCAGCCAGTTGTCGACCGTCTCCAACTCGGCGGCCAGCGTCGCGATCATGGCCGGGTCGCCACCCTCGAGGCACTCGATCAAGCTGCCGGCGAACGTCCGCAGCAGGTCGCGGCTCTGCGACAGCACGTCACTCGACGCCCACTCGTTGGCGTCGAAGCCCTTGCCGTTGAGGTAGCGGTAGCACAACACCAGCCGTTCTTTGGCAGTCTTGGCCACGAACGTCGTGAGCACGCGCGCCGCCAGGTCGGCATTGCCGTCGTGTGCCAGAAGGCGCGCCGCGAGCTGCATCGCCATGCTGGGGAGCGCCGGCCCGAAGGCCTCTTCCGCCGCCGGCAGCGCGCGCTCGATGAGGTCGACGGTCAGCGCGCGCGCCGTGTCGGTTTGCCCGCACTCGAACAGATCGCTCACGCGCTCGACCGTCAGGTTCACCGCCGCGTCGGGCTCGTGCACGCGGCCGATCGCCTCGGCGAGGTACTCGGCCGATGCCGCGAACTGCCCCGTCGACTGACACAGCCCCGACAGCTCGCGGTAGTTGGCATTGTCGTCGTCGCCGGCGGCGACCAGCGCCTTCATCTTCTCGTAGCCGTGTTGGTAGGTATGGAAGTGCCAGTCGCGCTGCACGTTCTCCATCACGTCGGAGTACTTCGGATCGCCGAAGATGCGCCACCCGAGCACGTACGGCGTGCGGATGTTCTCGCCCGAGAAGCGCAGCAGGATGCCGAGCTGGTTGGGGTCCACCACTTCACCGGCGGCGAACTCTTGGTACGCCAGGCTCAGCACCTTGCTCAGATCGCCGGCGACGAACTGCATCCCCGGCCCGGTCTGCAACACCCGCGCGATGAACTGGCCGTCGCTGGGCTCCACCCAACACACCGCGCAGTGGCGCGGCAGACTCATCAGGTGACCGTGCTTGCCCTGGCGCTCGAGGATGCGCAGATACAACTCGGCGAGGTCGTCGCAGTCGCCGCGCACGATGCCGCCGGTGACCGTCGCCAGGGTCTGTGCCGCGTCCTGATGGATCTCGCCGCTCAGCGTCTGATCGCCGACCAACAGCGGGTAGCGCGGGTCGGGGCTGTCGAAGGCGTAGCGAAACAGGTAGTTGCCGATCAGATCGACGTGGCCCGCGTCGGGCAGCACGCGGCTCGCCTCCAGCAAGAAGCGTTCGCCCTCGGCGGGGCTCGCGTCCTTCAATGGGATCAACACGCCGTGCGCCGTTGCAAGCAAGCGCGCGTCGCCGAGCAGCGTGCGCACGAACACGTTCGGCGGCAGTGAACCCGGCAACAGATCGTCGCGACCTTGCCGCACCGCGTCGGGCAGCGTCGCCTGCCACGCCGCCGCGTCGGCACTGAACCCACGTTCTCGACTCCAGCGCGCGATCACGCTGTCGCCGAACCAGGCTTCGGCGGCGAGCACGTCGGCGCGCGCGTCTTGCGGGTCGGCGCCAGCCGCCAGGGTCACCGCGACGCCGACGCCCTGGGGCCGCTCGAAGAACTGCGGCGCCGGCACCTCCACCACGTAGCCGCTGCGCGTCTTGCTGCGCAGGGTCACCCCGACGCGGCCGAACGCGTTGTTCAACTCGGTGAGTTCCAGCTCGTCGGCACCGACAAAGCGCTTGCTCGCGTGCAGCGCCTCGGCCGTCGCCACCGCGGCGACCACGGCTTGCACCGCGCTCGCGTCCAGGCCGAAACCGCTGAGCCATTCGCTGCGCACCATCTGCCGCGCCGCGCTCGGCGGCAACGCACCGCTGTCGCGGTCTACCTGCGCGTCGCGCAGGTGCAGGTTCTGCACGAAGCGCCGCACGGCTTCCTGGGCCGGGCTGTTGAGCGGACTCTGCCCCACCGTCGCGCTGAGATCCTTGCCGGCCTGCCGCAGCGTCCGCGCAGCTTCGCGCCCGTCTACGGGCTCGACCTCGACGCGGCGCGCGACGCCTTCCGGCAGCACGGTGACGTCGTCACTCTTCAAATGCGCGCCGAGCAACGGCGCGCGGCGATAGCCCAGCGTCGCCAACTCGATGCCCGCGGTCTCGGCAAGGCGGATCAACTCAGGCAGCCGACGCAGGGCCTCCTCGCCGTCGTACACGAGCACGCTGGCCGCCACCGGCAAGCGCTTGCCGCCGACGTCGAGCACGGCCAGGCCATCCGCCGCGTCGATCACCTGGAAGCTCGGGCCGCCCGCCACTTCCCAACGCAGCTCGGCATCGCGTTCGATCAGCGTCTTGCTCGCCGGCAGCCGCGCCAACAAGTCGGAAGGGCTGGCGACGGCGCCGCTCTGCGCCGAGATCGAGCCGAGGAAGAGAACACAAAGCGCAGTCGCTGCGCGCGCCGAAGACACCTGCATCATGCTGTTGGTTGTTTCGGCACATTAGGCCACCGCAGCGGATGAGGGAACCGCGGTCGTGGCGCGCGAGCTGCTGTTTTTGACCCGCCGGGCTCAGCGCGGCCGAGCCGCAACCGACGAGACGCGAAGGCAGCCAACGGGCGGCTCGGCCGCGAGTCATGAGTCGTAAGACGTAAGCCATAAGTCCCAGACCGCTGTCTGACCGCCTCACCATCGCCGCCTGTCCGGGTTCTGGACTTACGGCTTACGCCTTACGACTTACGTCTTTCCACAGCCGAAACATCTTCGCGCTTCGCGAAGATGCTTCGGCTGTGGAACTCAGGCCCGTCTCAGGCCCGGCGAAAGGTGCCGTTCTCGCGGTCCTTTACCACGCCGGGAAACCGCAACACGCTGTTGTGCATCGCCACATAGACCCCCGGCGCTAACAACTGCACCGCCAACAAAGCCTCGGTGAGGTTCTGCACCGCATCCGTGTTGCGCATGACGTAGGGCTTCATCGCGCCGGTGAGCACGATCGGCACGCGCGGCGCCGGCAGCACCTCGACGATGCGTTCGCCCGACTTGGCCAACCGATCGGTGCCGTGCGTGATCACCACGCCGTCGTGCGTCGTCCCCATCGCCCCCACCGTCTCGGCGATCAGCGTGTGATCGGCGTCCGTCATCTCCAGGCTGTCCTTGTTCATCAACGGCACGCGCACGATCTCAACGCCCTGCAACTGCAAGGACGTGAGCATGAGGTCGAGCACGCTGAGCCGATTCTCGAGCACCCCGGCGAACTCGTCGTAGGTCTTCTCCAGCGTGCCGCCGGTCGAGATGAGGGCGATGCGGCGTTTCATCGATGCGGGGACACAGGCATGGGGTGCGTAGACATACGCGGGCGCCGCGCCGCGGTCCACGGTGCGCTGGCTCGGTGCGGGTCAGCGAGGCGCCAGCGACTCGCGGAGCCGGCGGGCGTCGTCGTGCCGAC
This sequence comes from Planctomycetota bacterium, assembly GCA_031423015.1. Taxonomy (GTDB): domain Bacteria; phylum Planctomycetota; class UBA1135; order UBA1135; family UBA2386; genus DATGPD01. The sequence continues at coordinate 18,466 of JANPER010000237.1, forward strand.
CGGACTCCGAGTAGAGACGCTCGAGATTGAACGCAGCCTGCGGCGACGTCGGGTCGAGCGCGAGCGCGCGCAGCCATGCGACCTCGGCGCCGGCGAGGTCGCGCGCGGTGGCGCAGGCGACGCCGAGCGCGAGCTGCACCTGCGCCGAGTCGGGGTGACGGCGGGCAAGGTCCACGAGATCGGCGTGGATGGCGGGCATCGGCTTCAGGCTGCCGGTGAGGGCGGTCAGGGCGGCGCCGAGTTCGGCGTTGAGACCGAGCACGCGGCGCAGATGTTCGCCGGCGTACAGCGGGCGCTTCAAACGCGAGAGAACGCGCGCGTAGGCGGCGAGGGCAGTGCGGCCGTGCGCCTGTGCGTTCGCTTGGCCAGGCGTGGCCGACGAGCCCTCGGCGCGCGCGCGTTCGAGGTTACCCAGCAGGTAGTGCGGCTCAGGGTGCCGCGCACAGTCGGCAAGGGCGCGAGCGACGACGGCCTCGTGGGTTCGCCAACGTGGCACCTGCGCGATACTCACCGCCGCGCAGACAACGACCAGGGTGATCGCCAACCCGACGCGACAACGACCGCAGCCGATCAGCACCGCGGCGACGCCGAACATCGCCAGGTAGAGATAGCGGTCGACGAGCGGCCACGGGCCGAGGCTCGCGGGCAACAGCGCGGCGGGCGCCAGCGCGATCCCAAAGCCGAGCGCGCAGAGGTGCGCGAGGTCGCGGCGGGCGCGCGCAGCAGACATCGCGGCGAACACCGCACACGCCGTCAAGGCGAGCTGCGGGCCGAGCGCCCGCACCAGGCCATCGACCTCGGGCGGAATCCAACGGTACGGCGTGACCCCGAGCCAACCGGTCGGCAGCGCCGCGAAGCCGGTCCAAAGGTAAAGACGCAGTACCGCGGCGTGCCCGCCGTGCGCGCCTATCTCGAGCTGGCCGCGGTCGAAGCCGGCGCGCGCGTCGCCGAACACCAGCATGCGCAGGCCGAGCCAAGCAAGGGCCAACAGCAGGAACCCAAGCGCGCCGACGTGCAGGCGCGGAGTCGGGCCGCGCCTTCGCAGCACCAGTTCCGCCGCCGCGATCCACCCGAGCGCCATGAGCCCGCTCTCTTTGCCGGCGAGCGCGAACGCAAACCCGAACCACGCGAGAACCGGCCAGCCCGCTGCGCCGCACTGGCGCCAGACGATCCAGCCGAGCAACGACGCCAACGAGCCGAGCCCCACGAGCGGATCACCGAGCGCCGCGACCCACGCCACACTCTCGACCTGGCAAGGATGCAACGCAAACAGGGCGGCAGCGAGCGCCGCGAACTTCACCTCGACGTCGAGCCGGCGCAGAATCGCGTACGCCAGCGTCGTCGCCAGCAAGTGGGCCAGCAGCGCGCACGCGTGCGTCGGCCACGGATGGCCCTGGCCGAGTTCGTGGCCCACGCACATGAGCGCGCTGGTGAGGGGCCGCCAGTAGCCCAGGTCGAAGCCCCAGAACGGCGACCTGATCGCGTCCCAGAGGTACCCGATCCCGGCGAACGTCGGACTCGCCGCCAGCAGATCGAGATCGTCGTCGACGTAGTCGCCGCGCAGCGCCGGCAAGAACACGCCGAGCGTGCACAGCAAGACGACGCCGAGCAGCCAAGGCGGGCGCCGCGTCACGCCGTCACTTCACCACCCACGTCTCCCCGGCCCGCAGCAGCTGATCGATCGTCTCGGTCTTCTTGCTTTGCGCGTGCGCAATCTGCGCGTGCACACCTGCCTCGAAGGTGGGCTTCAACCGCTGACGGAACACGCCGATCGGCACCGGCATGGCCGACTCCGACAGCGACGCCAGCGCCATCGCCAACGACGGGTTCTCGGCGGTCTCGTCCCACACGATCAGATCGCGCTCCGAGATGCCGTTGCCGAGCGTCACCACCTCGACCTCGTGGTCGGCGGTCCAGCGCAGGCCCTTCTTCTGCTCGCCGCCGAACACCAGCGGCTTGCCGTGTTCCAGGCGCACCGTGCGATCGTCGCGCACGCCCTTCTCGCTGAAGCTCTTGAAGGCGCCGTCGTTGAAGATGTTGCAGTTCTGATAGATCTCGACGAAGGCCGTGCCCTGGTGCGCGGAGGCACGCTTGATCGTGGCGTCGAGATGGTCTTGGAACATGTCGACGGTGCGGGCGATGAAGGTCGCGCCGGCGCCCAACGCCAACTGGATGGGTCGGAACGGATAGTCGACCGAACCGACCGGCGTCGACTTGGTGACCTTGCCCTGCTCCGAGGTCGGCGAGTACTGGCCCTTGGTGAGGCCGTAGATCCGGTTGTTGAACAGCAGGATCTTGAGGCCAACGTTGCGCCGCAGGCAGTGGATGAAGTGGTTGCCGCCGATCGACAGCGCGTCCCCGTCGCCGGTCACCACCCACACGTCGAGCTCGGGGTTCGACAGCTTCAAGCCGGTGGCGATCGCCGGCGCGCGCCCGTGGATGGTGTGGAACCCGTACGTCTCCATGTAGTACGGGAAGCGCGACGAGCAGCCGATGCCGGAGACGATCGCGACCTCGTGTCGCTTTTTCTGCAGGTCGGCGAACGCGCCCTGCACCGCGTTCAGAATGCTGTAGTCACCACAGCCAGGACACCAGCGGACCTCTTGATCGGTCTTGTAGTCCTTCTTGGTGAGAGGAGCGGGAATGGCAGTCATGGCTGATAGGTTCCTGTTCAGTTCTTCCCGTTGGCAGTCTTGCTGTTGGCAGTCGTCCCGTTGGCAGTCGTCCCGTTGGCAGTCTCCCCTTTGGACAGGGCCGCGAGCACCGCGACCTCGATCTCTTCAGGATTGAACGGTCGGCCCTGCACCTTGGCCAGGCACTGCACGTCGACCAGATAGCGCGCGCGCAGCAGCATCGTGAGCTGGCCGAGGTTCAGCTCCGGCACGATCACCTGCTTGAACGCGCGCAACACCTCGCCGGTGTTCTTGGGGAACGGATTGAGATGCCGCATGGTGGCGAGGCTCACGCGGTGACCCTTCGCCTGCAGCGCGCGCACGGCGCCGACGATCGGCCCACGCGTGCAACCCCACCCGAGCACCAGGACGTCGCCGGTAGCGTCACCCTCCACCAGCAGCGGCGGGATGTCGTCGGCGATGCGCGCCACGCGCTCGGCGCGGCGCTTGATCATGTGCTCGTGATTGTCGGGGTCGTAGCTGATGTTGCCGGTGACGTCCTCTTTCTCGAGGCCGCCGACCCGATGTTGCAACCCTGGCGTGCCCGGCACCGCCCACTGCCGCGCCAGGGTCTGCGGGTCGCGCTTGTAGGGCAGGAAGCGATCGCCGTCGTTGGGCGTCGTCGCGAACTGCGCCTTGATCTCGGGCAAGCTCGCGTCGCTCGGCACCAACCAGGGCTCCGAGCCGTTGGCGATCGAACCGTCCGACAGCACGATCACCGGCAGCATGTACTTCACCGCCAAGCGCACCGCCTCGTAGCCGGCGTCGAACGCGTCGGCCGGGGTGCTCGCGGCGACGATCGCCACCGGGCACTCGCCGTTGCGGCCGAACATCGCCTGCAGCAGGTCGGCCTGCTCGGTCTTGGTGGGCATACCGGTCGACGGGCCAGCGCGCTGCACGTTGATGACGATGAGCGGCAGCTCGATCATCACCGCCAGGCCGATGGCTTCGGCCTTGAGGGCCAAGCCCGGACCGCTGGTAGCAGTCACCCCCAGCTTGCCGCCGTACGCGGCGCCGATCGCCGAGCCCACCGCGGCGATCTCGTCTTCGGCCTGGAACGTGATCACGCCGAGGTGCTTGTAGGTGCTCAGCTGATGCAGGATGTCGCTCGCCGGCGTGATCGGGTAGCTGCCGACGAACATCTGCAAGCCCGCCTTCTTGGCAGCGGCGACGAGCCCCAAGCACAGCGCTTGGTTGCCCATGATGTTGCGGTAGAGACCCGGCGGCATGTGCGCCGGCGGCACCTCGTAGCTGGTTTGGAACAGCCCGGCGATGTCGGCGAAGTTGTAGCCGGCGCGCATCACCTTCTTGTTTGCCTCGGCGATGGTCGGCGTCTTGACGCCGAACTTGGCGTCGAGGTAGCGCACCGTCGGCTCCATGTCCCGGTTGTAGAGCCAGTAGAGCATCCCCAACGCGAACATGTTCTTGCAGCGGTCGATCGTGCGGTTGTCGAGCCCGGAGTCGACGAGGCACTCCTTGGTCAAGCGATCCAGCTCGACCGGCACCACGCGATACTGCGACAGCGAGCCGTCTTCGAGCGGGTTGGTGACCCACTTGGCCTTCTTCAAGTCGGTCGGCTTGAAGGCGGCCGGATTGACGATCAGGATGCCACCAGGCTTCAGCTCCTTGATGTGCACCTTGAGCGCCGCCGGGTTCATCGCCACCAGCACGTCGGCGAGGCTGCCCGGGGTGTGGATGTCCTGGCTCGAGAAGCGCAGCTGGAAGGCCGAGACGCCGGGCAGCGTGCCGGCCGGCGCGCGGATCTCGGCCGGGAAGTCGGGGAACGTCGCAATGTCGTTCCCCATCATTGCGGTGGTGCGCGTGAACTGATCGCCGGTGAGCTGCATGCCGTCGCCGGAGTCACCGGCGAACCGGATCACGACGTCGTCGATGCGTTGCTGCGCACGGGTGGCGGGAACCGAGTTGGTCATCTGGTCGGAAGCGAGGGTAGGCGAGGCGGCGGGACTATAGCAGGACGAATGTGTCTGACACATTCGTCCTGGTCGCGCGGGTTGCTTGCGGGTGCGCCGCGCAGCAAACTACGACGATGCGCCTCCTGTCTTGCATGCTCGCCGCCTCCCTGACCGCCGTGCCCGTCTTGGCCCAGATCGTACGCGGCGGCGACTACGTGACCCCCGACTACTCGGCCAACGCCGTGTTCCGCGTGGAGGCGAACGGCTCGGCGACGCCGCTGCACACCGGCGCACCCTTGCAAGGCCCGGCGGGCGCCGCGGTGACGCCGCAGCGCGACGTGCTCGTGGCCGACTTCAACGCCGCGACGTTGTTCCGCATCACCAGCAGCGGCATCGCCCCGGTGCTCAGCGGCCTGCGCGGCCCGATCCGCGTGGTGGTCGATCGCAACGGCGACTACCTGGTGACTGAGCTGACCCTGCCCGGCCTCACCCGGATCACCCCTGCCGGCGTGCGCACGATCGTGCAGCAGGGCGCGCCCTTCCAGCGCCCGTTCGGCGTCGCCGTCGACAACGACGGCACCTACCTCGTGGCCGACGACGCGGCGCGCGCGCTGTTTCGCGTGACACCCGGCGCTGGCGTGGTGCCCGTCCACGTAGGCCTGCCGTTTCGTTTGCCACAAGGCGTGGCCCTGATGGGCAACGGCGACTACGCGGTGATGGACGGCCTCGCCGACGCGGTGTTCGTGGTGCCGCGCGCGGGCGGCGCGATCACCACCTTGGTGGCGATGCCAACGCTCGGCAACCCGTGCGGCATCACCGAGAACTTCGAGGGCGGCGTGGCGGTCTCGGAGTCGAGCGTCGCCGGCAACCGCGTGGTGAGCGTCACGCCCAACGGCCAGCTCACGATCGTCGCGCAGGGCCCGCCGTTCCAGAACCTGGAAGGCATCGGTCGCGTGCCAACCCTGGGCGGGCCGACGCGCGGTCAAGTCGGCCAGGCCGCGGTGCTCGACCTCGACCTGCCGCAGCAGAGCAATCGGCCCTACATCCTGTTCGCCAGCCTGTCGCTCTATCCCGGCATCAGTCTGGGCGGCGGCGATCCGCGCGTGTCCCCGTGCAACCCTGACGGTCTGTTCTTCTTGTCGATCGGCGCCAACAACGCGGTGTTCACCGGCTTTGCTGGCACGCTGTCGACGAACGGCCAAGCCACCGCGAGCCTCAACGTGCCCGTGCCGCTGCCGCCGATCACGTTCTTCGTGCAAGGCTTGGCGGTGAACTTCCAGATGCCGAACGGGATCGCCGAGTTCACCAACGTGCACGCGATCGCGTACTGAGAGCGTGTGAACGGCGGCTTGCCGATGGCCGATCTGCCGGGCCTGCCGGGCATGCGAGCTTGCGCGGCGCCGCCTCCACGTTGAAGATGCCGTCGTGTCGAGTTTTGTTGAACCCTACTTGCGCGGTTGGCTCGCGCGACGTGCCGTACGTGACGCCGAGCGCGAGCGCGCCATGATCGCCGCGTGGGACGCGGCTCGGCGCGCGGCCAAGGTCCTGCTCAGAGACCACGGCGCGACGCGAGTCGTTGCCTTCGGCTCGCTGGTGCGGGGTGACTGGATGCCAGCTCACTCCGACATCGACTTGGCGGTGGAAGGGGTTGGCGACGACGATTACCTCACTGCGCACGGCGCCGCGCTCAGCGCCGCGGGGGGGCCGGTCGATCTGGTGCGCATCGAGACGGCAGCCCCAGGGTTGCGCCGTTGCATCGAGACCGAAGGTCGGGAGCTCGGGTGATGGCGAGCGAGGATCGCGCGCGCCTCCAAGTACTGATCGAGGCGGTGCGGTCCAACCTCGCCGCCATGGACCGGCTGTTGCCGGAAGCCGCTGAACTCGCCGCCGAAACCCAGCCCAAGGCGCTGCACGCCCGCGCTCTCGGATCCGTGCTGCACGACTACTACACCGGCGTCGAGCGCACCCTGAAGCGCATCGTCGCGACCATCGACGGAGCCAGGCCGAGCGGCGTCGCGTGGCATCAGGATCTCCTGGAACAAGCGCGACTCGACATTCCTTCCGTGCGCCCGCCGATCGTTTCCGAAACAGAGGCGGCCAATCTCCGCGAACTCCTCAGCTTTCGCCACCTGTTCCGCAACGTCTACGGCACCGAGCTGCGTTGGGAGCGGCTACGTACACTGGCGACCTCGTTGCCGCCGTTGCACGCAGCCGTGCGATCGTCCATTGAGCGGTTTCTCGACTTCCTCCGGACGCTGGCCAAGTCGCTGTAGGTCTACACTCCACGGCCGTCGCCTACCGGCGAGTCGTCGTGATCAACTCCTGCGAAGCGGAGCCTCATTGCGCGGGTGGCACGCGCGCGCTCATTACCCCGGCTGCGCGTCCGTTGGATCGACGATCTGGTCGTAGTTGCCGAGGTTGCGGTCGGACTTGCCGGCGACGATGCGGCCGCGGTTGCTAGCGAAGGTGTTGCCGATGAGCGTGATGCCCGCTGCATCGGCGGTTCGTTGGCGTTGACGGAAGATCGCGTAGCCCTGGCGGTCGTCGCCGCGCGTGCCGATGTCCTCGATGCGGCAGGACTCGATGCGCACGGTCGCGTCGTCGGTGCAACGGATGCCGTTGTGGCCCGACGCGAGGATCCGGACGTCGGTGACGGTTACCTGGCACGGACCATCGGCCAAGAAGATCCCGTCGCCCCCAGTTCGCTCGGTCCAAAGGTCGCGCAGCGTGACGTCGCAGTTGTCGCGGCCGACGCGGATGCCATCGCGGAACGTGTCAACGTGAATGAGACACGGGGAAGAGAAGATTACTGAGCAACCGAGGCTAGCTCGGTCTGGATGTCATCGAAGCGGTGGACTTGCAGAGGTTTGTTGATCCAGGCGGCGACTGGCGGTCGCGCAGCGAC
>JANPER010000238.1:0-5596 GCA_031423015.1 Planctomycetota bacterium
GCCGTCGTCCGTCTTGACCGCCGCGGCCGGCGACCCGCGGGGTCGCCGGCCGCGTGTGTTTGGCAGCGACGTCTTCAGCGGGCGAGCGCATGCGACAGTGCGCTCAGGGCCGCCTCGATGTCGCCCGCGTTGTTGTGCCAGTGCGGCGAGAAGCGCAGGAAGCCGTCGGGTGACGCGCAGGCGATGCCCTCGGCGTCGAGCGCGCGCCAGATGGTCGGCAGATCCACGTCGCGCGGGAGTTTGGCGCTGAGGATGCAGCCGTGCTGTTCGATGTCGCTGCCGCGCGCGACCGTGCAACCGAGCGCGGTCATTCCGCTGGCGAGTGGTGCGAGCAGGCGTTGCACGTGCGCGAAGATGTTGGCGACGCCGAGTTGCAGCAGCGTACCGACCGCGGCGTGCAGCGCCGCATAGCTGAGCGAACCGACGATGCCTAGCTCGACGAAGTCGGCGCGGGCGCGGATCGAACGGTCGTAGAGGAGGTGGCCTTCGCCCTCGAAGAGGAAGCGCGTGGCATCGTCGTGCGACAGCCAACTGGCCAAGCGCGGTTGCAGCGCGGCGATGCGCTTCCGCGCGACGTACAGCATGCCCGCGCCTTCCATCCCCATGAGCCACTTGTGCGCGCCCGCGGCCAGGTAGTCGAGGTCGTCGGCGCGCACGTCGAGCGGCACGGCGCCGAGCGCTTGGATGCCGTCGACGAAGATCTCGGCGCCGTAGCGATGGCAGAGGGCTGCCATCTGGCGGAGCGGCATGCGCAGGCCGGTTTGGAACTGCACCGCGCTCACCGCGAGCAGGCGCACACCGCGGCGGAGTTCATCTTCGAGCTGTAGCAGACCTGCGCCCTCGCCGGCGAAGGCGTCGGCGTCGAGCCAAACCACCGTGAGCCCGAACAACGCTGCGGCGCGCTGCCACGGCGTGACGTTGGTGGGGAACTCGCCGCGCAGCAGGAGCACGCGGTCGCCGCGCTGCCAGGGCAGGCACAAGGCGATCGTCAGCACGCCGTGGCTGGTGTTCGGCACGAAACCGATATCGTCGGCGCCGCAGCCGATCAGCGTCGCCAGGCGGTGGCGCAGGTCGGCGCGCTGCTCGGCAAAGTGCATCCACGCCGCCGCGCCGCGTTTGGCGTACGTGTCTGCCACCTCGCGCACCGCCGCACGCACCAACAACGACGGCGGCGACATTGCCGCGTGGTTGAGGTAGGCGCGCGCCGCAAGATCAGGGAAGAGTCCGCGGTCGCCGAGCAGGACGAATGTGTCAGACACCTTTGTCCTGCAACAGCTCGTCCAGGGTACGCACCGCTACGGCGTGGTAGCGCGGGCGCGCCTTGTGGTAGATGGCCTGCGCGCGCGCCTTGCCGCTCGGCGTCTTGGCCAGCGTCTCGTACAGCGGCTTGAGGTACTTGCGCCGGCCGACGTTCAGCAAGAACTGCTCGACCGGCGCATCGACCGCGGCGATGCCGTTCCGCAGCGCGATCACCGCCCAGGCGACGAAGATCTCGCTGTTGCCGCTGGTCGTCAGCCCGTAGGCCGCATCCAGCTCGGCGAGCTTGCTGTGGTCCACTTGCTCGGGCAGCCCGTTCAGGAAGCGCAGCCAGAGTTGCGTGATCCAGGCCGCTGCGCCCAGGTCGGCGGTCGACAGCGAGCCTGCGAGCCAGTGCTGCCGCTTCCCTTCCAGCTCGGCAAACGCCGGGTGGCTCGGCCGCACCACATCGCTCGGCAAGCCTGGCGCGCGCACCCACCTGGCCACGTCGACCTGCGCCGCCTTGCCCGGGTCGGCCCGCAGCAGGTTCTGGTCGAGGTAGGCCAGGAAGTCAGCCGTCGTGATGCTGGTGAACGCGTGCGCGTCGAAGTAGCTGTGCAAGAATGCGTCGAACGTCGGCCGCCCGAACACCTGTTGCAGGCGGTGCAAGAACGCGGCGCCCTTCTCGTACGGCACCGCGGTCATGTTGTCGTCGGGGTTGCGTCCCGCGAGATCGATGTGCAACACCTGGTCGCTCGGTGGCAGCACCTTCAGCTCGCCCTCCAGCTCTTCGAGCCCGAGCAGCAGCTCCATCGCCGCGCGATCCTCGCCGTACACGACCTCCATGATGCGGTTCTCGAGGAACACCGTGAAGCCTTCGTTGAGCCAGAAGTCGCGCCACGTGGCGTTGCTCACCAGGTTGCCCGACCACGAGTGCGCCAGCTCGTGCGCGATCAGGCCCACGAGCGACTTGTCGCCGGCGAGGATGGTCGGCGTGGCGAAGGTGAGCGTCGGGTTCTCCATGCCGCCGAACGGGAAGGCCGGCGGCAGCACGAGCACGTCGTAGCGCCCCCAGCGGTACAGACCGAACACACCCTCGCAGGCGAGCAGCATGCGCTCGGTGTCCTCCAGTTCGCGCGCGGCGCGGGCCAGTAAGCCCGGCTCGGCCCACACGCCGCAACGTTCGCCGATCGGGCTGAACGCGAGCTTGCCGCAGGCGAGCGCGATGAGGTACGGCGGCACCGGCTTGTCCATTTCGAACAAGAAGGCACCGTCCGCGTGGCGACCCTTGGCCTGCGCGCTCATCAACACGGTGAGGCCAGCGGGCGCGCGCACGCTCGCCGAGTAGGTGACGCGCACGCCGGGCGAGTCCTGCAGCGGGATCCACGAGCGGGTGAGGATCGCTTGACCCTGCGTGTAGAGGAATGGCGCAACCTGGTCGTGGGTCTGCTCCGGGGCCAGCCACTGCAACGCCGCGGCGTTGGGTGCCGAGCGGTAGGTCACGCAGACAGTGTCGTAGTCTGCCTCGGGCGGCAAGCTGATGATCACCGCTTGGCCAAGATTGGGTTGGGGCGGCCCGAGCGTGAACGGGCAGGTCGTGCGCGATAGGCCATGGATGAACTCATTGTTGCTCCCGGGGGTCACCTCCTCGATCACCAGTCCCATGGCGTCGAGCACGAGCGGCGCGCTGAGATCGGCGCGCGCGAGCGAGAGCGTGGCCGCGCCACGCACTTCCTTCTTGTCGAAGTCGAGCAGCAGGTTGAGCACGACGTGGGTTACGCGCACCTGGTCGGGCCGCGCGAAGCTGTGCACGTCGTGTCGCTCGCGCGCGCGTTGCGCGTCTGGCCCGCCGGCACACGCGGCGATCGACATCAGAACAAGGCTGGAGAGCAGAGCGGAGCGACGGCGCATCCTGGCAACCAACCACGCGTTGGCCCGCGATGCCAGAGCGCGGGGCAGATTCGCTGACTCGAGCCCCTTCGAGAACAGGCGCAACGCTCTCACCTGGCATGCACATCGCCGCCGCAGACCGCGGCGAACCTCGGCCATCTGTCGCTCGCGCCGCGACCCCGCGGCATAATCGCCGCCCCTTCCGATGGCCGATTCGATCCAACTCACCTTCCCCGACGGCGCGACTCGTGACTACCCCGCCGGCACGACGGGCCTGCAGCTCGCCGAGTCGATCAGCAAGAAGCTCGCCAAGAACTCGGTCGCGATTCGCTTGAACGGCGAGGTGCGCAGCCTGCAGCTGCCGCTGGCCACCGGCAAGGTCGAGATCGTCACGCGCGAGCAGCCCGACGGGCTCGAGGTCATTCGTCACTCGGCGGCGCACGTGCTCGCCGACGCGGTGAAGCGGCTGCGCCCCAAGGCCAAGTTGTGGAAGGGGCCGGCGATCGACGACCCGCGCTACGGCTACTACTACGACATCGACCTCGGCGACCAGCCGCTCACGCAAGACGACCTGCCCAAGATCGAGAAGCTCATGGGCGAGATCGTCGCCCAAGACCACCCCTTCGTGTTGAAGAGCCTGCCGCGCGACGCCGCGCGGTCGCTGATGGTGGAGCAGGGTGAGGACTACAAGGTGGCGACGATCGACAAGATCCCGAGCAACGATCCGATCACCTTCTACCAGAGCGGTCAGTTCGTCGATCTGTGCCGCGGGCCGCACGTGCCCTCGACCGGTCGCATCGGCCAGGGCATCGCCGTCCTCGCGCTTGCGGGCGCCTACTTCGGCGACGACGCCGGCAACAAGATGCTCACCCGCATCTACGGCCACGCCTTCGCGGACAAGGACGCGATGGACCTGCATCGCAAGAACTTGGAAGAGGCTGCCAAGCGCGACCACCGTCGCCTCGGCAAAGACCTCGACCTGTTCTCGACGATGGGGGAACTCGGGGCCGGCCTGGTGTTGTGGCATCCCAAGGGCGGCTTCGTACGCCACAAGATCGAGGAGTTCTGGCGCAACGAGCACCTCGCCGGCGGCTACGACATCGTGTACTCGCCGCACGTCGCCCGCAGCACGCTGTGGCAGACCAGCGGCCACCTCGACTTCTACAAGGAGAGCATGTATTCGCCGATCGACATCGACGGCGTCGAGTACCTGCTGAAGCCGATGAACTGCCCGTTCCACGTGCAGATCTTCAAGAGCAAGCGGCGCTCGTACCGCGAGCTGCCGTTCCGCTGGGCGGAGCTGGGCACGGTGTACCGCTACGAGAACGCCGGCGCGCTGCACGGTCTGATGCGCGTGCGCGGCTTCACGCAAGACGACGCGCACCTGTTCATGCGACCCGATCAGCTCGAAGAAGAGATCGAGCGGGTGGTGCGCTTCGTGCTGCAGATCCTGCAGGCGTTCGGCTTCTCCGACTACGAGGTGCACCTCGCCACGCGGCCGGCGAAGTTCGTCGGCACCGAGGCCATGTGGGACGCGGCGACCAACGCGCTGCGCAATACCCTGCACAAGGTCGGCCTCGCCTATCAGGTCGACGAGGGCGGCGGCGCGTTCTACGGCCCCAAGATCGACGTCAAGATCAAGGACAGCCTCGGTCGCTTCTGGCAGTGCTCGACCGTGCAAGCCGACTTCAACCTGCCCGAGCGCTTCGACCTGCACTACGTCGACAAGGACAGCAGCTTCGCGCGCCCGGTGATGCTGCATCGCGCGTTACTCGGCTCGTTGGAGCGCTTCTTCGGCGTGCTCATCGAGCACTACGCCGGCGCGTTCCCTTGCTGGCTGTCGCCGATGCAGATCGCGGTGCTCGCAGTGGGGGAACGTCACGCCGACCGCGCCGAAGAAGTGGCCAAGTCGCTGCGCGCGGCCGGCTACCGCGCCGTCGCCGACGTGGGGTCCGAGAAGATCGGCCACAAGATCCGGCACCACCTGTACGAAGAGAAGGTGCCGTTCATCGGTGTCGTCGGCGACAAGGAGGTCGCCAGCGGTGGCGTGAGCGTGCGGCACCGCCAGGATGGCGAGCTGGGCGAGTTGGCTTTGGCGCAGTTGGGAGAGGCGCTGGCAAGCAAGGTGACGGCGCGGCGGTAATCGGCTTGACGTGATGGTGCCATTCGCCGCTCCTCGGCGCCGCACGTCGACCGCGGTAGCCTGCTCCCAATCGATCGATCGGAGTCGCAGCAACGGCCGAAATCGGTTCAACGCGATATCGGGGAGCCGGTGCACAGTGCACAGCCTCTCCGCGCGACGCAAGTTTCTACGCTTTTGTCCTTGCGCAACGGGGGGGGGGGGGGGGCACAAATGCAACCCCAAGAAAAAACACAAAGCCCCGGTCACCCACAAACAGTTGGCCACCACCAAAAAACCCCATGCGGCAACAACGCCCCCCAATTCGATTTAGGGTTGCAGCCAAAAAGT
>JANPER010000239.1:0-7191 GCA_031423015.1 Planctomycetota bacterium
GCCGCACGGTGCCAAGGCGCGCGGCAGGTTCTCCCGGAGGCGTGGTGTTTGCCACGTTGAGGACAGGTTCTGCCGCGCAACGCCGGCAGCGAGCGGCAGAGCGGTGCTTGCAGCCGTTCGCTGGTGAATAGTCCGGGCTAGGCGCCGGACGGCACCTCGATCACCGGCCGAACGCAGCAGGAGGACGTCCCGTGCGATCGGTGCGAGTAGACTGCCGCAGTGTTCGACGAGCTAGAACCGGTGCTTGCCAGCGATGCGCGCATTCGATACGCGCTCGTCTTCGGTTCACGCGCCCGGGGCAACGCGCGTCCGGACAGCGACCTCGACGTGGCAGTCAGCGTCTCCGAGCCTCTCGACGCTCTCGAGGTTGGCGACTTGATCGCACGCCTCGAGAGTGCCAGCGGCCACACTGTCGACCTCATCTTCGTCGACGAAGCGCCGCCCGCGCTCGCCTATCGGGTGTTCCGCGCTGGGACGCCGGTGTTCGTGCGCGACCGCCGCGCCATGGTGCAGCGCAAGGCACGCGCGATCCTGGAGTATCTTGACTTCAAACCGATCGAAGACATATGCGTGCGCGGCGTGCTGGAGGCCGCCAAGCGTGGTCGATAGGACGCTGTTGGCGAAGGGCCTCGCCGACATCCGCGACGCCGTGGCGCGGATCCGCGAGGTGCTGCCGCTGGATCGCGCCGAGTTCCTGCGCAATCGCACCGCGCGCGAGGTCGTGGTGCTCAACTTGTTCGTCGCGTTGCAGCATTGCCTGGCGTTGGCGGCGCACTGGCTTTCTGACGCCGGCCAAGAGGTCCCTGCCTCTTATCGCGACCTGCTCGTTCTTCTCGCCAAACAATCGGTGCTCGACGAAGCGCTCGCCAAGCGCCTGGCGGCGGGAGCGGGGCTGCGCAACCTGATCGCGCACCGCTACGGCGTGCTCGACTGGGAACGCATTCACGCGAGCGTGTTGCCGGCATCGGGCGACCTGCTGGAGTTCTGCGCAGCCATGGCGCGGCGAGCGGACGACCAGCCGTAGCGAAGTGAGCTCGAGGGATGGCCGTTAGTGGTGTGATTCACCCATCTTGCGTCCAGGCCCCGCCTAGGCACCCGACGTCACCTCGATCACCCGCGCGCCGACCATCACCACGACCCGCTCGTCGAGCGCGAACACCGCCTTCAGGTCGGCGTGCTGTTCGAGCAACGCAAAGTACTCGGGCGAGAACGAAACCACGCGCTCGGCACTCTTGTGCCAGTCGGTCTTGCACGCGGCGTCGATCCAGCGCTGGCCGACTTGATAGAACGTGCGCGCTCCGACGCGGCGCGCCCTGATGCCGCGTTCGGCTCCGTCCTCGATCGGTCCAGCGCGTCGGCTACCACCCAGATAGAAGTCGTCGGAGCCGCTGACCACGCTGATGTCGCGGCTGTCGGCGACCCTACCGGTGCTGGCGTAGTTGGTGCCGAGCTTCGCGAGGCGATCGCGTGCGGCACCGCCTGCGGGGCCGCCGGTAGCGGGGCCACTCGGACCCGGCGTGTTCGGGCCGCTCGAACCTGGCGTCGACGGCCCGAATGCTCCGTCGGACCGTCCCACTGGACCCTGGAACGGCATCGTCGCCTTGTCGTCCCTGGCTAGGCGCATGCCTTCCTCCAGGATCAAGTGCGAAGTGAACGGAGTGACGACGCCGAACTCGCGCGACAGACGCTGCACTTCGTCCAGTAACTCGGGGTTGCGGCCGTTCTGGTGGATCGCGTCCAGCAGGTAGGCGATCTTGCGCTGCGCCCACAGCGTCGGCACGAAGTCGTGCGCCATCGAGTCGCGCACGAACTCCGCAGTGGCCGCGTAGTCGCGCGCCGCGCCCGCCGCCGTGCCGCGCAGTTGCAGGGCGTGCGTGCCCGCCGTGCGATAGCGACCGAACACCGCGATCTGCGAGCCCTGGAACATGTCGGGGAGTCGGCTGGGCTGCACGTCGTACGCGTCGAGTTCGTTCAGCGTCAGCGCCAGGTCGGTGAGCACGGGATGGCTGAGCTTGGTGAACAGCGCCGAGGTCTTGAGTTCGATGTCTTCGTCCTCGCGCACGTAGTCGCGACTGCCGCCGTTCTCGTCGGCGAGGCGATCGAGCAGCTTGGTGTCGAGCGAGTCGCCGACCCCGAACACGAAGACGCGGGCGCGCGTCGCGTTTGCGCTGCGCGCCTTCGCCAGCAGGCGCGTGGCGTTGGTCTCTCCGACGGTCGGCTCGCCGTCGGTCAAGAACACGACGATCGGCAAGACCTGCACACCCGCAACCTCGGTTGCCGTCACCTTCGCGCTCAGCGCGCGCTGCAAGGCGTCTTCGATGTTCGTGCCGCCTCGCGCCTCGATCGTGTCGATGCGCTGCATGGCCGCTTCGACTGCCATTGGATGAGCTTGCGCCGGCACCGAGAAGAACGGGGCCGCCTCGGTGGCGAACGGGATGATGTTGAACGAGTCTTGCGGGCGCAGCGAGCTGACGAAGAAGCGCAGCGCTGCCTTGGCCTGCTCGATCTTGCGGCCTTGCATCGAGCCCGACGTATCGAGCACGAACTGCACGCAGCGCGCGATCTTGTTCTCGTCGCTCCAGTTCAGCTTCGGGGCCATGAGCAGCATGAAGTAGCCGTCCTCGCCGGCACGCTTGCAGCTCAGCACGTCAAGGCCGAAGTCGCGGTCGGCGAGCCCGTAGAACACCTGGATGTCGCGCGGTGGCAGCGCGTCGAGCGCGCCTTCGAACGACACGCGCGCTCGGTGATCGTCGGCGCGGCGCACATCGACATCGACGCCCGGCGCGAACACAGTCTTGAGCGGCACGGTGCTGTCGATCACGACGTCGAGATTGCAGCGTGCGGGCGACAGCCCGCTTGCCGCCAAGGCGCGCAGCGGAAAGCTCCACACGCGCATGCCATCGAGCGGCGCCAGCACGTGCCGGAAGCGGACCTTGACCACGACTTCGCCGTGCGCCGGAATTGGGTAGACGCGGGCGCGCAAGCAGCCCTGCCCGTAGTACTCGAGCAACCCGGGATCGCGGCGCTGGCGCACGATCCGCTCGTACACCGCGCGCGCGTTCCCCGCGTCGAGGACTTCGCCGGCGAGTTCCTTGTCGCCGATCACCATGGTGAACCCATCGGCCACCGCGCCTTCGGGCAGGGGCAGCAACCAATCGGCCTCGGCAACGCCAGCGCCGGTGTTGCGCACGACCTGCTCGATCTCGGTCGAGGCAACGCCGTCGCGCACGCTCGCCCGCACGGTCAAGGAAGCGACCTGCACCGGGCCAGCCGAGCGAACCGGCGACCGTGGGCTGGGCGTCTGCCCGGCGTGCTGTGGTAGGGCGGCGACGCCGCAGGAGGCCAAGGCGAAGCCGAATGCGAACGCCGAGCGAGAGCAGGTCATGCCCGGCGCTTGGCAAACGACACGCCGCGCACACCAGGCGGTGCGAATACGGTCAGCTCCACCACGATGGTGACCGCCTGTTTCGCCCGCGAAACGTCAGCGACCGGCTAGCGCGCCGTCGTAGTCGCCGGTCAGTGCGATGCTCGCAATCAGCGCAGGCCGAAGCGCAGGTCGAGCCCGTTGGTCATGGCGATGAGGGGATCGCCCACACCACGGTTGGGATCGATCACTGCGGCCTGGATCGACAGCGTCTGACTGACCAGCGCCAACGAGTTGGGAACCGGGAGCGAGAACGTGGCCCTGCCGCCACCCACTGGGTTCGGGAGCTGGACAGTCAGGCTGACGCGCAGGAAGCAGCCGGGCGACAGGATGGAGGCCAGGTCGAGCGGGACCGCCAGCCTCGCGCCGATGATCAGGTTCGACAACGTGCCATTCAGCACGTTGGTCACTTCACCAGTGAAGGTCTCGTTGAGCCACGGCCCCGTGCCACCCGTCGCTTGCAGCGCCGGCACTCCGCCGCGGCCGCGACATGCGGTACCGAACGATGTGATCGTCGCTGGGTCGGCGGAGAACAGCGGCGTCAGCAGCCAGGCCTGACCGGTGAAGGGACCGAAGGGGATCAGCTGCGGCCGGTTGCCGGTCGTCCCGGCGTGTCCCTCGAGCGCGAGGTTCTGACCCCGGAAATCGGTGGTCAGGGAAACGTGGCCAGGATTCTGCGGGATATCCGTGAGCGACCAGACCTGGCCGGTGAAGGGGCCGATGGGTGAGAGGATCGGCTGATCGTTCTCGGCACCACCGTTGATGATGTCCATCGGCAGGTTCAGGCCCCGCCAGAAGGACGAGAGCCGGTGCCGACCAGGGAACC
Source organism: Planctomycetota bacterium (assembly GCA_031423015.1). Taxonomy (GTDB): domain Bacteria; phylum Planctomycetota; class UBA1135; order UBA1135; family UBA2386; genus DATGPD01. The sequence continues at coordinate 4,251 of JANPER010000239.1, forward strand.
CGCCGATCGGCGAGAATCGCCAGAACTGGCCGGTGAAGGCGCCGATCGCCGCCATGACCATTCGGTTGTTGTTGACGCCGTCGTTGATGACATCCATCGCGAGCGTCGGACGGAAGACGGTCGTGAGCCGGTAATACACGTCTGGGTGCGGCACGAAGCTGGTCGGCGAGCTCAAGCAAGTGCGCGTCGCCTTGTGCGCCAAGATCTGCGCGCGTTCGCCGGCGCTGAAGCTGTTGCCCACGCCCGAGCAGCCACCGATACCCGAGCACATGATGTTGCACGGCGGCGAGGCGTCGCAGTGGCCGGCACTCCAGTTGTGACCGATCTCGTGTGCGACGAGCTGCAGGTTCTGAGCGGCGTTGGTGCTGGTCGCTCGCGACGCGCCATAGCCGCCGGTGGTGCAAACCACACCCACGAAGGCGCAACCCACCGTGCCGGAGAAGGCCCCATCGCCGGAGAACAGGTGCGCGAGGTCCCGCGTGATGTTGCCGTGGTTGTTCTGCCACCTCGTCTGGAACTCCTGCAGCAGGCCGGGCGAACCGCAACCGAGGTTGGGCCCGGAGGTGTAGACCGCGGTCGTGCGCACGATGATGGCGGTGACGATGTAGCGGATCTCGACGTCGGTCTGGTAGATGCCGTTGGTGAAGAAGATCAAGTTGAACGCGGCCTGCGCCGCCGCCGTCACGTTGCTGCCGTTGCGCACGTACCAGGCCAGGTCGCAGTCGAGCCCGATCTCGCAGTAGTTCAGCGCGGCTGGGCCAACGCCGCCACCGGGAGGCACCTTCTCACCCTGTTCGGTGACGCCGCACCTGCCCGCCGAGGGCAGAACGTCAGCATTCCGATACACGATATGGAAGTGGCGCGGCGCCACCGGCACAAGACCAGAGATCGGTTGAATGGTCCATAGCCCCGCCGGCGTGCGGATGTGGGCTTCGAGTTGCCCGGCAGACAGCGTCGCCAAGACGGTGCTGTCCACGACTCCAAGCACGGTGCCGCTGTAGGTGGTCTCGACCGGCCTCGGCACAAGATGGGTGCCCGTGGCGTCGGTCACCAGCAACTGGAAGTCAGGGGCGAGCACGGAGGCTGGTTCGAGCGCCAGGGTCTGCACCTGGCCGCCGAGCATCAAGCGCACTTCAAAACGGGCGCGACCGCTCTGCGGTAGCAGCAGCTCCTGCAGCGTGCCGTCACGCAGTTCGAAGGCGTTGAGTACGTCGCGCGGCGCGCTCAGCGGCGTCTGGATGGAGATCTGCGCGGCGGTCGCTGCGACCAGGAGCGGGAGGACAGAGAGGTGAACGAATCGCATGGTCTCTACAAGGAATTGAGACGGAGGAAGCACGTGGGACCACCCCACGATCGGGCGAGAGGCTAGCCATTTGACGAAACGGGGGCAGATAGGGAGATACCCTGGAGATACCCCGGGCGTCGGTCGGAGATCGGGCGTGGCGCAAAGACGACCTCGAATGGGTGCTGAGCCAGCTTCGCGAAGAGTATCGCGCGTGGCTGCTCGATCTCGCCGAGCGACACGTGCCTGCGCTTGCAGCCGGTGGTCGACGCACGGTGAGGCTGACGACGCTCTGGTCGTGGCGCCGGCTGACGCTAACGTCGCCAGCAATGTCGAGCCACCCTGCGCGGCGGTCCAAGGCAAGCCTGAGCCCGGTGTCTTCGTGATGGAGAGCTTCGACGTCGTCGTGGTGGGGGCGGGGCTGGTCGGGCTCGCGACGGCGCACGCGTTGTTGCGCGGGCGCGGCGGCAGTCTCGCCGTGGTGGAGGCCGAGGATCGCGTGGCCGCGCATCAGAGTGGGCACAACAGCGGCGTGTTGCACGCCGGGCTCTACTACAAGCCAGGCTCGCAGAAGGCGCAGCTGTGCGGGCGTGGCCGCCGGCTGATGGAAGCGTTTTGCGATCAGCACGGCGTGCCGTGGCAACGCACTGGCAAGCTGGTGGTGGCGACGCAGAACGAGCAGGTCGCGGCGCTCGACGAGCTGGTGCGGCGCGGCCGCGAGAACGGCATCGACGGGATCGAGCGCTTGGGGCCCGAGGGCCTGCGCGCGCGCGAGCCGCACGTGCGCGGTGTGCAAGGTCTGTGGGTGCCGACGACCGGCATCGTCGACTTCAAGGCGGTGGCGGCGGCGTTGCGTGGCGAGATCGAGAAGGCGGGCGGCGGTGTGTTCTTGCGCGCGAAGGTGACCGAGCTGCGGCGCGACGGCGATGCGTTCGTGGTGCGCGCTGGTGAGCGTGAGGTGCGCGCTCGCTTCGTAGTGAACTGCGCCGGCCTGCACGCCGACCAGGTGGCGCGCTTGTGCGGCGTCGCGATTGCGGTGCGCATCGTGCCGTTTCGCGGCGAGTACAAGGAGCTGCGGCCGCAGGCGCGCGAGCTGGTGCGCGGTCTCATCTATCCGGTGCCCGATCCGCGCTTCCCGTTCCTCGGCGTGCACTTCACGCGGCGCGTCGACGGTTCGGTGGAGGCTGGCCCCAACGCGGTGCTCGCGCTCAGTCGGCATGGCTATCGCTGGCGGAACGTGTCGCTGCCGGAGATGGCGAGCTACGCCGTGTCGCTGGGCTTCTGGCGCATGGCCAAGCGCTACTGGCGCACCGGGTTCGGCGAGGTGCATCGATCGCTGTCGCACGCCGCGTTCACGCGCGCCCTGCAGGAACTGGTGCCCGACGTGCGCGCCGATGACTTGCTGCCGGGTGGCAGCGGCGTGCGTGCTCAAGCGCTGCGGGCCGACGGAACCCTCGCCGACGACTTCGTGTTCGCCGAAGGTCCCGGCTCGCTGCACGTGTTGTCGGCGCCGTCGCCCGCGGCGACCGCATGCCTGGCGATCGGCGAGGAGATCGCCCAGAAGATCACTCAGCGCGGCAGCGCCGCAACCAACGAGAGGCGAAGTGAGCGCTACGGCGGCTCTGCCGCGAGTCGTGAGCCGTAAGACGTAAGCCCTAA
>JANPER010000240.1:0-14513 GCA_031423015.1 Planctomycetota bacterium
CCGGTGATGCCTGGGGCCTGCTACCCGGCGCTTCGGCGCTTACCGGAGCGGGACTGACTCCCGCGGATCGAGAACGACGTGCGCCAGACTGCCCGGGCTCCAGGGAGTTCGAGTCGTCTGTCGCGTCACGACGCACCATGCCGCGATGGTAACTCGATCAAGGCAGGTCACGACCGTCGCCGTAGCGTGACTTGCCTGATTGCCATCGTTCGGCGCGGACCCCATGCTACGCAGCGGTACGTCGACGTCGCACAACGCGTGCACGCTGGCGCCCTCTCGCATTCCGTCCCGCGGTGCGCTCTGCGCCGCAAGTCTCACCAGCAGTTCACATGGCCCTGTCGCTCAAGCCGTGGCTCCGCATAGGAGCCCTTTCCATGCCAACCCTTCTGCTCGCCTCGCGCGCTGCGGCGCAGGCGCCGGTCAGCGCCGGTCTGCCGCAGACCGTTCTGGTCGCTCCACAGACCATGGCTGCCCCTGAGTTCGAGCTACCGCCCTTCCCCGGCGGCGTGCTCGACCAGAACCCCAAGACCTTCATCCCGGTGCCCAAGGGGCCGCCTGGACTTCCTGAGCCCAACACGCCAGCACATGTACCACAGGCCGCGCCGGTCGCGGCGCCGGCGGTGGGCCAGTTCCGGTTCTTCTACAACGAAGTCGTGAACCCGGCCGGGGCGAGCATTGCGCAGACGACCTGCGAACCCTCGACCGCGATTCACGGCGACACCGCGTTCTACACCGGCAACTTCTTCGGCGCGCTGTCGGGCGACTCCGGCAAGTCGTGGACGTACATCAACCCGAGCACGCGCTTCCCGGCGCGCGACGGCGGCTTCTGCTGCGACCAGCGAGCGTTGACGATCCCGAACGTCGGCAGCGGCGTCGATCAGGGCATGACCGTCTGGCTCTTGGAGTATCGCTACAGCGCGACGACCCAGATGGGCAGCCTGCGCTTGGCCCGAGCCAAGGGACGCAACGGTCTGCGCAACAACTCGTGGACCTACTATGACCTAGCGCCGACCATCTTCGGCCAGACCAACAAGTTCCTCGACTACAGCGACATCGCCTACAGCAACGGCTACTTCTACGGCTCGTGCATCATCGGCAACCCGCCGAACTCAGCCGCCGGCCTGCTGCTCTATCGCTTCCCACTGCAACAGATGTGGGACGGCGTTGGGATCCCGATCACCTTCTACACGACCGCGCAGCTCGGTGGCTTTGGCTCGTACCGCTTTGCGCAGGGCGGCAGCTCGACGATGTATTGGGCGGCGCACCAGGACACCTCCAACCTTCGAGTGTACGAATGGACCGATGCGGCCGCCGCAGCGAGCATCGCCACGCGCGGGGTGACCAGCTGGAGCGGGACCGCAACGCCGGCGCCGGGGCCCGACTTGCGCGACTGGACGAACTTCGGCTACACCGTGAACACCGTGCTTACCGGCGCCAACACCGGCAGCGAGCTGAGCTTCTGGTGGACCTCAGGCAGCACCGGCGCGAGTCGACCGCAGACTTTCGTCCGCGCCGCGCGCTTCACGGCAAACAACGCCCGCACCCTGGTCGGCCAATTCGACTTGTGGAACCCGGCCTTTGCCTATCACTTCCCGTCCGCCTCCGCCAACGCGTTCGGCCACGTCGGCGGCACGTTCGCATACGGCGGCGGCACGTTCAACCTGTCGTGCGGCGCGTTCTTGCTGGATCAGTACAACTCCTTCGCCAACTGGGCCAGCGTGCAAGCGCGCGCCGGTCAGCGCGGGCCGTCGTCGAATCGCTGGGGCGACTACTTCGTCACCGCGGTGAACAGCGCGTTCCCGCGCACATTCTCCGGCGCCAGCTACGTGCTGGACGCGGCGGGCAATTCGGAGCCGGTCTACTCGTGGTTCGGTCGCGACGACTATGAACCGGTGTGGGTGAACGTCGACGTGCAGTCGACCCCCATCCCGGGCGTGGCGATCACCGTCGACGAGACGGATCGCCTCAATCGCAAGAACGGCAACACGAACTTCCAGCGCAATTACCCGCCGCTGCAGAGCTATCGGCTCACGGCGCCCGCGTCGGTGGTTTCCGGCGCGACGACCTACGTGTTCGACCGTTGGGCGTGGCAGCCGCAGCCGGGCTTGGGGTTCACCCTGCAGCCAGTCGACCAGCTCGACTTGGAGAACAACATCGGCAACTTGGATGACATTGCCCAAGCTCGCTACCTGGCGCGTCGCACCCTGCAGGTCCGCTCGAGCAACCCGGCGAGCGGCATCACGATCACCAACAACACCGTCGATCTCAACGGCAACCAGAACGGCACGACCCCGTTCGACCGCCTCTACAAGGATGGCACCACCGTTTCACTGACGGCACCGGCGCTCAACGGCGCCAATCCGTTCAAGCAGTGGGTCCTCAACGGGATCAATCAACCACTCGGCCAACTCGCGTTGAGCGTGCTGGTCAACACCGCCACCGAGACGGCGACCGCGGTGTACTACACGCACTTCGCCGGTGCGTTTACCCAGTTCTGCTCCGGCTGCCCAGGCACCGGCGGCCTCATCCCCGTGCACAGTGGGCTTGGCACACCCGAGATCGGCAACCTGATCACTTGGCGCGTGAGCAACGCGCGCGCGCTGTCGGGCGGCACGCTGTACGTGGGTGCGTCGCGCACGTTCTTCAATGGCACTCCCTTGCCGCTCAACGTCGGGTTCCTTGGTACTGGCCCGACTTGCTTGCTGTGCGTCAGCGTCGACGTGCCGATCTCGTTCGCCACTAACGCGAGCGGGATCGCCAGCATCAACGTGCCGATCCCGAACAGCGTCAACCTGATCCAGGGCCGCCTGTTCACGCAGCCAGCGATCATCGACATCGGCGCCGGCACGCGCCTGCCGGTCGTGCACGGCAACGCGCTGGACACGCTGATCGGCGGCAACCTGTAATCTGCGCTTAGCCCTGCCCGCCATCGCGCAGGCGCATGGCGAGGCCGCGGTAAACGAGGTTGCCCACCGCGCCCTCGGTGCGCCCAAAGAGTTGCACGGAGGCTGGGCGGAAGTCGCCGAGCGCGGCGTCGACAACGCACGACGCCGGTGACGCCCGTGCCCCGGGTTGACGATGGCCGGCAGCAAGCGGTACATCACTGTCGTCGCGAGCACAGGATGTCCCAGTACCTCTCAGCACCCGGATTCAAGAAGCACCGCATTCTCGAGAAGCGCCTACGCGAACTCGTCCACGTCTTGAATGCCGACCCCACGACGGACCTGTTGGCCCGCGCCGCGGAACGAGTGCGTGCCGCCAGGCTCAACCAAATCAAAGCAGCCAAGGCCATGTTCATGAACCCCGCGTGCCACGAGCATCGCGCATGGTTGAAGGCAAGGTGGGACTGCGAACGCGACGCGTGGCAAGCTCGCTCCGTCGAAGAGATCGTCGATTGGTGTCGCGATACCGTCAAACTTGACTCATCCGTCACGTCTTCGCTCAACCAAGACCCCTAACGAGGCTCCGCCTCAGACCAGTCTGTGTCTCTTCTGCCTTTCTGCCTCTGCTCCGTGTCTGTCTCCGTGCTCTCCGTGCCTCCGTGTTTTTTCTGTGTTATCCAGATCCAGAAAACCACGGAGAGCACGGAGACAGACACGGAGCAGAAAAACAGAGCAGAGAGTGGGCAGAACGAGTGCTGGAGCGGGTCGCCAAGACTTGACTTATCTGCATCAACTCCAGCGGGCCAAGGCATCTAGTCGCGCCGCGGCAGCGCCGGCAGGCCGTCGATCGACGTCTCGTTGTGCGTGCGCTGGTACTGCGCCACGCCATCCTCGCCCTTCTCCTTTGTCCAGGTGCGCAGGCGGTCGCGCTCGCGCCCGAAGCTCATCTCGGGCACGCCGTAGCCGCACGACTTCGCGACTCGGCGCACGGCGACGCGCAGGATCGAGCGCACACCGAGGTGCGACGGGAAGCGCGGTAAGAGTTCGTCGAACTCGTCGTCGCCGGGCACCACCACGTCGCCGTGGCCTTGCAAGCGCACGATGCGCGGCGGCCCGTCGAACGCGCAGAACATCAGGGTGATGCGGCCGTTCTGCCGCAGGTGCGCGATCGTCTCGGCGCCGCTGCCGGTGAGGTCGAGCCAGGCGACGGTGCGCGGATCGAGCACGCGGAAGGTGTCGAGACCCTTGGGCGACAAGTTGACGTGACCGTCGGCCGCGAGCGGCGCCGTGGCCACGAAGAACACGCGCTGCCGTGCCAACCACGCGGCCAAGTCGTCGTCGATCAGGTCGGTCGCTGAACCCATCGCCGGAGTGTAGTTCGAGGTCGCCGCGGGACGCCGGCAGATTCAGCGGCAGAACGCGCGCGACGAAATCAGTTGGATGCCGACCGCGCCGCGCCCCGCGCGCTCGCGCGCCGCGGCGCCGCCTTCACCCCGTCCAAGCGCTCGACGAGGCGTTGGTCGCGTTCGGTCACCAAGTTCACTACGAGGCCTTCGCGCCCGGCGCGTGCGGTGCGGCCCACGCGGTGGATGTAGTGATCCATCTGCTGTGGCAGATGGTAGTTGATGACGCGCCCGACGTGCTCGACGTCGAGCCCGCGCGACGCGAGGTCGGTCGAGATCATCAGGCTGATCTTGCCGTCGCGGAACGCCTTCAGGTTGGCGCGCCGCTCGAGCTTGTCCATCTCGCCGCGATACACGACGCACTGGTGGCCCGCCTCGACGAGTTCTTGCGCGAGCTTGTCACACTGCTCCCGCGTGTTGGTGAAGATCAACGTGCCGCCGGTCACCGCCTTGCCCAACAGTTCCTCCAGCACGCGGAAGCGCTTGCCGTTTTGCACGACGCGGTTCTGCGTGGTGAGGCTCTGCACCACACGATGGCTCCCGGCGCTGCGGATGACATCGGCCTGCTCGAACAGCGTGCGCATGAGTTCCTGCACCTGCGCTGACACCGTGGCCGAGAACAAAGCCAGCTGCCGCGTCGGCGGGCAGTCTTTGACGATGCGCATCGCGTCCGGCAGGAAGCCTTGATCGAGCATGCGATCGGCCTCGTCGAACACCAACACGCGCGCGTCGCGCAGCTGAATCAAGTTGCGATCGATCAGCTGCACGAGGCGGCCGGGCGTCGCCACCAACACGTCGAACGGCCCGCTGATGTTCTTCCTGGCGACCTCCATCGTGGTGCCGCCGAGCACCGTGCGCACGCGCAGGCGCGTGGCGTGCGTGAACACCTTGAACACGCGCGACACCTGCTCGCCGAGTTCGCGCGTCGGCACGATCACGGCGGCGCGCGGCCGGCCAGCGAGCGTCACCGCCCCGGACTCGACCTCGAGTCGCTTCAGCGTGTGCAGCAGCGGCAGCGCATACGCCAGCGTCTTGCCGCTGCCGGTCTCCGCGACGCCGACCACCGAGCGACCCAGGAGCAACGGCGGCATCGCGCGTTCCTGGATCTCGGTCGCCGTGATGAAACCCTTCTCGGCGAGAGTCGCCTGCAAGGAAGGGAGGAGATCGAACTCGGTCAATGAACGCATGCGACGTGCTTCCAGTTACTTTGTCAGGAAGGAGGGCGCCAAGGCGAGCCGCTGCGCAAAGCGCAGCAGGCTGCCGTTTGGCACCCGAGGGCCCGGGGACATTAGTCGACGGCGGTTCATCCTTTGGCGCGAGAACCGGCGAACTGCAAGTCAGAAGCGCAACTCGGCGCCGATCAACAGACCGTCGGTGTCGATCTCGACGCGCGTACGGTTCTGAATCCACCAAAGGTCTTCGCGCTGCACGATCTCCGCGTCGCGCCAGGCTGCGAATATCCACACCGAGTCGGGCAAGCCGACCTTGACCCCCACCTCGCGCGTGGAGTTGGCGAAGTCCCCGGCGAGGTAGGCGCCCACTCGGCCGTACGCCTGCAGCCATGGCCACGGTTTCACCGCGAGTCCCAACGCGGTGAACAGGCCTACCCCGGCCTCCGATCGCTCGTAGGTGAACCTGGTGCTCGTGCCCATCCGACTCGAATGAAACTGACTTTCGTGCGCTCCCATACCGGCTTGACCGATCACGCCCAGCCAGTCGTGGATCCAGATCTCTGGACTCCACGACAGGGTGCCGAGCACGTACGAGTAGTCGTTCACCTCGAAGGTGTTGGTACGCGGGACGTCGCTCACGCCGCTCACTTCGATTTCGATTCCGGGGCGCCACGTCACCGCTCGCCCTTCGCTCGCGGTGCGGCGTTCGGATGACCGCGGATCAACGTTGACTCGGCCCGACCAGAACAACGCTCGGTGGTCGCTCGCATAGACGGCGTCACCGAAGTTGCAACCCGCCCCCAAGAGCAGAACGCCCGGCAAGAGCAGGCGGCAGGCAATGGACATGCCGATACCTAGCACTGTCACTTGGCGTAGTCACACGAGGCGGAAGAGACCCCACGTGGAGCCAGGAAGTCTCCGAGCACGATCTCGTGCTGTGCTGACGAGAGGCGTCGGAACCGGCTGGAATGTTTTCGGAAGCGGGAGCGGGAGCGGGAGCGGGAGCGGGCCGACCCCTGAACGGTTACCCTCGCAGGCCCACCCATTGACCTCTCTCGGCTTCACGTACCACGACTGATGAACGGCGCCCACACCCCCGCTTCCCTTTCCCTCGCGTCGCTCGCCCTGTTGGCGTGCGCCGCCTGCGCCACGCTGTGGCAAGGCACGGCAACGACGGCCGTGCCGCCCGACTTGCCCGACGACGCGGCGGTGTGGCGCGCGCGACGCTACGCCGACGAGAACGGCCAGGTCCCAGCCGGCGCCTGGCAGCGCGCGCTCGCGGAGCGCGAGCAGACGGTCGCCGCGACCGCGCTCACTCCGTTGGCCGGCGGCATCGCCCGCGCGGCGTGGGTCGCGCGCGGCCCCGACAACGTGGCCGGTCGTTCGCGATCCCTGGTGATCGACCCGCGCAACGCGCAGCGCATGTTCGCCGGCGCGGTGAGCGGTGGCTTGTGGCGCAGCACCAACGGCGGCACCACGTGGACGCAGGTGAACGACTGGTGGAGCAACCTGTCGGTGGGCTGCGTGGCGCTCGACCCTGGCAACCCCGACGTGATGTACGTCGGCACTGGGGAAGGCTTCTACTCGCTCGCCCACCTGGTGCGCAGCTTCAGCCACTTCGTGCGCGGCGCTGGCGTGCTGAAGAGCATCGACGGCGGCGACACGTGGACGCACTTGGCGGCGACGGCGAACTGGCAGCACGTCACGCGGGTCGCGGTGTCGCCGCTCGACGGCAACGTGCTGCTGGCGTCGCGGCGGCAGGGCGGCATCGCGCGCTCGGCCGACGGCGGGCAGACCTGGACCGACGTCGCCGCTGGCGAGCAGTCGTTCCAGGTCGCGTTCGACCCCAACGACGGCACCAAGGCGGTGGCGCACTTCAGCTCGACGTCGCCGCTGACGCACGCGGTGATCACGTCGATCGACGCCGGGCTCACCTGGCAACCGGCGGCCTCTGGCCTGACGACGCTCAGCGGCGAAGACGCCCGCATCGAGCTGTGCTACGCGCGCTCCAGCGCCAACGTCGTGTATGCGTCGGTGGCGCTGAACGGCGGCAAGATCTGGCGCTCGGCCGACGGCGGCCGCAACTGGGTGCTGCGCACCGGGTCGTCGAGCACGGCGGCGGGCCGCTACTACAACGGGCTGTGGGTCGATCCGACGAACGAGAACGTGCTCGTGGTCGGCGCGCTGCACGTATGGCGCAGCACGGATGGTGGCGTGAACCTGTCGCAGATCACCAACGGTTACATCATGACGGTCGACCCGCACCTCGACGTGCACTTCGTGACCGCTGACCCCGGTTACAACGGCAGCACCAACCGCCGCGTGTACGTCACCACCGACGGCGGCCTCCACGTGGCCGACAACATCTTCGCCGCCGGGCAGAGCACCGGCTGGCGCGACCTCGACGCCACGATGCGGTCGACGCAGTTCTACGGCGCCGCCGGGCACTCGGGGAACGACATGGTGGTCGGTGGCACGCAGGACAACGGCACGCTGCGCATGGTCGGAGCCAATCTGAACGCCAACCTGACCTTCGGCGGCGATGGCGGCCAGGTGCAGGTCGATCCGACGAACTCGAACTACGTATACGGCGAGTATCAGTACCTCGGCGTGCATCGCTCGACCAACGGCGGCTCGTCGTCGAACACGATCATCAACGGCCTGACCGACGCCTCCGCCGGGTTGTCCAACTTCATCTCGCCCTTGCGCCTCGACCCGAACGACTCGCTGCGTCTCTATGCAGGGGGCGCGCGCCTATGGCGCACCGCGAACGCGCGCGCCGGCAGCGTGGCGTGGTCGATCATCAAAGCTGATATCGGCAGCTTGATCAGCGCCATCGCCATCGCGCCGGGCGTCGCCGACCGCGTGTTCGTCGGCCACAACGATGGTCGGATGTACCGCACCACGAACGGCACCGCCGGTTCGCCCACCTGGCTGGTGGTCGACGACAACGGCGCCGCCAATCCGCTGCCGAATCGGGTGATCACCCGTTTGGTCGTCGACCCGAGCAACCCCAACGTCGTGTATGCGACCTTCGGCGGCTTCGCGGCTGACAACCTGTGGCGCTCCGGCGACGCGGGCGTGACCTGGCAGCGGGTGACCGGCACCGCGCCGCTCGCCTTGCCGACCGCGCCGGTCTACGGCATGGCCGTGCACCCCGACGACAGCAGCGCGCTGTACGCCGCCACCGAGGTGGGCGTGTTCGCCAGCGACGATGCCGGCGTCCACTGGACGACGAGCAACGACGGCCCCGCCAACGTCGTAGCCGAAGAGATCACGTTCATGCACGGCGGCCGCCGCCTGGTGCTCGCGACGTTGGGCCGCGGGATCTGGACCGCCGACGTCGCGCGCCCGCGCGCGATCGCCTTCGGCACCGACTGCGGCCAGCCCACGCCGCCGACGCTGGCGGTCGACCCGTTGGCGCCGGCGCGCGTCGGCCAAACGATGATCTGGCGCGGCGCCGACCTCCGCGTCGGCCAGCCGTTCGCGATGCTGCTTCTCGGCGCCTCGAACACGCTGTGGAACGGCATCGGCTTGCCACTGTCGTTGGCGTCGATCGGCATGACCAACTGCCAGTTGTTCGTGAGCGTCGACGTGACGTTCCCGACGAGCATCTCGGGTAGCGGCACGGCCGCATGGTCAGTGCCGGTGCCCGACGTCCGCGCGCTGGTGGGCAGGTCGCTGTTCACACAGGTGTTGGTCCCCGACCCTGGCGTCAATCCCGCGGGCCTGGTCGTCACTCGGGGTCTGCAGGTCACGCTCGGCTGGTAGGGGCGTTGACTGGGCGCTTCTGGTGGGATCGTTGGCGCGACAGAAATGCCAACCGAAGCATTTCCATTATAGCTTGGATCCCTTTCGTTTCTTGTCTTTCTAACGCGATGCCGATCAGCGGCCGGCCGAAGGCCGGTCCGTTGCATCGGCTTGTTGGGCTGCCTTCTCCGCCAGCCGTTGCAGAATCGGGTCGGAGTACAGACCGACCCGGAGCCACCGGACCAGCTCGTCGTGGCTCATGTCAGCGATCTCTGCGCTGAGCCTGTCCCGAATCTTACGCATGCTCTGGACACAGTCGAATGTCTTGGAAGAGGGTTCACTCATCGCCCGGCACCTCCCGCGGAGTTCGAATCTCGAGAAGCGGGTACCCTTTCTTGAGGTTGACGCTGTTATAGGCGTGGATTCGCTTCAGATTAACGATGTGCTTGAAGTTCCAACTGACCAGTACATCGACTCGAGCCACGGTGGCGAGGGCGATGTGCAGTGCATCCGCGCGCATGCGGGCTCCGATCGCGCCGTCCTCGATGTAAGCCCCCGCGAGTTCCTCCGCCTCTGAGGACAGCGACAGGGGTTCAATGTGCGCTTGCGGCACTCGCCCAAGTACTATCCTGACTTTCTCGGGAGCGGCATCGAGTTCGCGCAGGGTGAGCTCGGACAGCACGAGCGTCAGGTCGCCACCCACAAAAGCCTCGAGCAAGCGGCGGGAGGGCTCGCGAAACTCGTTGTCTTCGCAGCCCCCCATGACCGAAGTGTCCGTGTAGATCCGAGGCTTCATACACGCATTCTACTCGCAGTCATGGTGACACGCACGACGTGTTCTTCCTGGCCAGCGGCCCCGCCTTGGCGTCGTGTTAGACCGACCTGCCCAAGAAAGACACGCGCCCGAGGTTGGCCACTCGCGCGCAGCGGCCCAGGCACACGACGCCGCGGCACACTGCCCACACGACACCAGGCCGCACCTCGCGGCGCGGTCGCCGCGCCGACTATGCGCCCGCGCGCACGACCTCAATCGTGCCGAAGGGCATCTTCAACCGCGACTTCAGCAGCACGTTCTTGCGGTCCATCCAGGCCTCGCCGCGGAACTCGCCCATCGGGATCTTGAAGCTGACTTCGTAGTGCTTGGCGGGGTGCTGCTGTCCCGCCAACTCCAGTGTGGTATCCGCCAAGCGTTTCAGCCGAACCTGGGTCGTCGACGGCTTCCAATCCGGATAGCCAAACCCCGCCGACGCGTAGACCCTCTCTTCGTCCACCGCGAGTTGTAAGCGACCGTGCGTGGCGAACTCGAACGCGCTGGCCGGGCCGCCGACGACGGCGCCTTCGGCCAGCTCGAGCACAGTCTCGGGCAGCTCCTTGTCGCCGCGCTTGGCGTTGGCCACCAACTTGCCGTCGCGCAGCGCATAGCGCGCGGCCACGACCGGCTTCGTGCCGGCCGCATAGGTGCCGTGCCGAAACACCAAGTCCGGCCCGTAGTGCAGCTCGCTGTGCGACGGTTGGCTGAAGGTGCTGAGCGGCGTTACGCGCGCGGCAACGTGATAGCCGTCGGCCGACTTGGTGATGAGGAACTCTTCGCGCTCAGACGGCTGGCCATTGAACGAACTCGCGAAGCGGCCGCGCGCCACGACTTCGCCGGGCAATTGCAGCGGTGCCTGCGTCTCGCCTTCGCCCGCCGCGGCAGCCGCAGCGTCACCGGTCAGGACGCCGCGCGCGCGCTCGCGCACCTGCGCCAGCACGCCATCGAGCGCTGCACGATCGAACCAGCGGCCGCGCAAGAAGACGCCCTGCACGTCGCGTGCGTTCTGCACGTCGCGCAGCGGGTCAGCGGCCACCAGCAGCATCGATGCAGTCTTGCCGGCGTCGATCGCGCCGAGCCGATCGCCGACGCCGAAGAAGCGGGCCGGATGCGTGATCGCCGTCTTGAGCACTTCACACGCCGGGATGCCCGCCGCCTGCAAGAGCGCCATCTCGTCGTGCACGGCAAAGCCGGCGATCACGTACGGGTTTGCGAGGTCGGTGCCACACAGCAACGTCACGCCGGCGGCGTGCATGTCTTTCACCAGCTTCTGCTGAAACGGCAGCGCCACCCGCATGCCTTGCGACATGGCGGCGGTGTACATGCCGCTGTCCCAGAAGCCGCGCATGCTCTGGCTGACGTACTGCATGCGCGGGTCTTGCTTGGTGGCTGGATCCGTCATGTGGGCCACGCGATCCATCACGATCAGCGTCGGACACAGCACCATGCCGGCTTCCTTGACGCGGCGGCACAGGCCATCGATCTGCGCCCGCTCGAGCTTGGCGTAGTCGGCCCAATGGCGCGACAGACCGAACATCTGGCGCCGATCGAGCTTGATGGCGTGCCCGGCGAGTTGACCCAACGCGACGTCGAAGCCCGTCATGTGTTCGCTGGTCGCTTGGCCCGCCGTCAACGCCGCGTCGAGGCCGACCTCGATCGGAATGTGACCCACGGCCTTCAGCCCGCGCGCCTTCGCCGCCGTGATCGCCGCGTGATACACCTCGGCGCGCAGCAAGCTGTAGAGCTTGATCTGGTCGACCCCGGCGTCGGCGAGCCGCTCGACCGCGGCGCGCGCTTCTTCCGGCGTCTCGCACGCCTCGGAGAACGGCCACACCGGCGGCCGGCCATCGACGATCGCGCCGCACACGATCAGCTCCGGGCCGAGGCGCTCGCCCGCGGCGAGTTCGCGCCGCAGTTGCAGCCCGATGTCGGTGTCGCTGCCCATGTCGCGCGCGAACACCACGCCGTTGGCGACCAACAACGGTGCGAACGTGTCGGGATCGGCCAAGTGGACGTGTGCGTCGAACAGGCCCGGCAGCAGGAAGAGCCCACGGCCATCGATTCGCGCGAAGCCCTCGGGCACCTCGACCTCAGGGGTCGGGCCGACGCGCAGGATGCGCTCGCCGTCGACCAGCACCGTGTGCCGCGCGCGCAGCGCCGACGCGGTCACATCGACGACTGTGACGTCGACCACGGCGTGACGTCCGGCGGCGGGCAGATCTTGCGCAGCTGGTTGCGCCGGCAACGCCAGCAACAGCACGAGGAGACACAGACGAAGGGCAGCTTCGCGGTTCGGTTGCATGGGGCCGAACAGCCTAGCCGAGGGCGACGCGCGAAGCAGGCGCCGGTCGCCGCTCCCGCGTGACAAGATGAACTTCTATGGAGTGTGACCCCGAGAAGGGCGCGCGCTCGCTACTCTCTACCTGGTCAAGTCTCCGAGGGTCATGAAGATGAAGGTCAAGGCGATGCGCCTTTCTCGCAGCGTTCTCCTCGGTCTACTCGCTCTAGGCTCCGCGCAGGCGCCCGGCATCTCGCAAGACGCTGTCAAGTGGGTGACCGACCTCAACCAAGCCTCGAGGGCAGCGGCAGCTGGGAAGCAGTTGATGCTCGTCTGCTTCAACATGGATGGCGAAGAGAGCAACGAGCGCGCCCTGCAGACGTATCGCAGCGCCGAGTTTCGAAAGGCGACTGACAACGTCATCTGCGTCCTGTGCTCGGCCGACCAGCACAGCACCGAAGAACAAACGTGCCCGAGGTTCTCGGGCTGCACTTGCCACGAGCACATCGCGAGCGAGAAGCAGGCCCGACGTCACTTTTTTGGCGGTTCCAGCAGCACGCTGGCACCACAACACATCCTCCTCTACCCAGACGGCGTGGTGGCGTGGCAGGCGGTCTACGATGTCGTGCCAGCCGAACTGCTCGAGGCCATCGCCACCGGCGAGAAGTTGAAGTCACAGGTCCTCGACCAGCGCCTTCGCGCACAGCTAGGTCAGCTCGCGCTCTTGAGTAAGAAGGCGGCCAAGGGTTCGCCGACTGCCTACATGCAGCTGCAGGCCATGCTGGTGCAGACGCCAGCGCCGAACTTCTGCGAGGCGCTGCAGGCGCTCAGCAAGCAACTCGCCGAACGCGTACTGCACGACATCGGTGGAATGGGTCGGGACCAGGCCCTGGCCCTTCTCGACGCGGTCGCCAAGCACCCGACAAAGACCTTGCGCGACCTCGCTGTTCGCTTGGCGGCGGAAGTGCGCGCCCGGCCGCGCGAGGAACCGGTGACCCCTGCTCCCGCGGTGCCGAAGCCCGTCACCGAACTGACCCCTCTGGCGGCACCGCTCGACGTGCTCCTTCCAGCCACCGACTTCGCACGCGTGCATTGGGCCGGACCGGCGCAAGAGCTGTCGGACTGCCTCGATCGAGTCACGGTGCTGTGGTACTTCGTGCTCGACATGCCAAACCTCACCGGCTCAGTCGCCACGATGAACCAGTTCGCCAAGACCAACAGCAGCCGCGGCATCGTAACCGTGGGCCTGGTCGCCACAGCGCGGACCACCGAGGCAGTCGAGAAGCTCGCCGCGCTTGGCTGCCGATTCCCCGTTGGCGCCTACTCGGCGACCGCCGACTACCGGCCATGCGGCGTTGAGCGCTTCCCTGCTTGGGTCGTGCTCGACCCCGACACGAACGTCGTCTTCCGCACACCGCAGGACGGGTCTTCGTTCGACCGGACCTCAGGCTGCACGCTCGCCGTGCAGATGGTCGGCACGCCGAGCTACGCCGCGCGAATCAAGATCCTACCCGCCGGCAAGTAGTAGCGAAGAAGCGGCGGAGAACGAACTCACCGGAATCGACAGCCGGATGGCCTCGAGCCCACACCGCCGTTACGTCGCGCTCGTCGAGGCAAAGCCGTGCGCACTCGCCTGCAGCACCACTTCTCCGACCGGCAGGTGACCGAGGCGAAAGGTGCCGTCGGCGTTGCCGGCGACGAAGCGTCGGAACCGATCCTTGGGGTCGAGCAGGCGCACGCTGGTCGCTTGCGCCGGTTCACCGCTCAATGTCAACAACCGCCCCACGACCGCCGGCGCGTTTTGCACCACCACAACGACATCGGTGGTTCGACCGCACACGGTGTCGACGGCTTGCATCGTTGGCGCCAGATCTTCGCCGCACACCAGCAACGTCGTCTTGCTGGTGTCGAGGTCGTCGACGCGGAAGCGCCCGTCGGCATCCGTGGTCGTGCGTACCGGCGAAGCCGCCTTGCCCGTGCCCCCATCGGCCAACATGAAGCCCACCAAGTTCGGTTCACCCACGAACACCACAGCGGCCGGCACCGGTGAACCCGTCGCGGTCACCACGCGCCCCTCTAGCCCGGACTATTCACCAGCGAACGGCTGCAAGCACCGCTCTGCCGCTCGCTGCCGGCGTTGCGCGGCAGAACCTGTCCTCAACGTGGCAAACACCACGCCTCCGGGAGAACCTGCCGCGCGCCTTGGCACCGTGCGGC
>JANPER010000241.1:0-46073 GCA_031423015.1 Planctomycetota bacterium
GGCCCCAATGGCCGCGACGGCACCTTCGAGGCCTACTGCGGCGGCGGGCCGATCTGCGCCAGGGCGCTCGAAGAGTTGGGCCCCGCGCCCGGCGGTGCCGCCAAGTGGAACGTGAGCCAGGTCGTGGCCGCGGCGCAAGGCGACTCACGGGCGGCCCAAATCGTCCAGGACGCCGAAGTCTCGGCGACGGCGTTGGTCGCGAATGCTTGCACGCTCCTCAACCCGGAGGCCGTCGTGCTCGGCGGCGGCGTGCTCAAGGGCTGGCCGGTGTTGCGCACCACGATCGAGGAGTTCGCGATGCGTTGGTGTGCACCTGCCGTGACCGCCAACCTGCGCTTCGTCCCGAGCCGCGGTGAGTCGGACGCCATTCTGTGGGGGGCGGCGGAAGCAACCGGCCGGCTTTGGTCGCGGTGAACCTCCGTCGTGTGGGTGCCACGGTCACATCGGCGGCATGGTCTCGCGGGCTAGCCTAGCTTGTCGTACACTTCGCTCGCTCTTGTGTTCCGCCGCACGCCGTCACCAGTTTGCGCCATGGGTCCCGCTCGGAGCCAGCGCCTAGCCGCCAACCCGTCGAGGTGCTGGCTGTGAGGCTCTCAGACCTCCGGATGGTCTTGGTCCAGCGCGCGGTCAGCATCTATCTCGACTTGGCTTACGGTGGCTCGGGTGGTCCGCGCCGCATGCCGAATCTGTCGCTGCCCGACGATGCCGATGCAGCGCGGGTGCTGGAGCAGTTTCAACGCGAGGTCGTCGCCGATGAGAGCAGCGAACGCCGGGTGCGCTACACGTTGCGCTTGGGCAATCGCAACTACCCCTTCATGAAGTTGGTGCTGCAAGAGCACCTTCTCGAGGGCGAGTTCATTTTCGCGGTGGACACGCACGACGACATGGAGATCAAGCCGGACTTTCCGGACTACGACGCCTGGATGGCGGTGCGTCGCTTCAACCGCAAGCTCAAGGCCGAGATCGAGGCGCAGCTTGCGAGTGAAGGGTTGGCGACGGCAGAGTCGCTGCGCGACCTGGTGGCGCGGCGGACACCGCGCGCATGCCGAGAGTCCGGGTTGGCGCAGACGATTCTGGTGGTCGACGACGAGGAGCACCTGGCGGATTGCGTCGAGTCGCTGCTGTTGGCGCGCGGATTTCGTGTCCAGAAAGCGCACGACGGCCGAGCTGCCTTGGAAGCGGCTAGAAGCGCGCGGCCCGATCTCATCTTGCTGGACTACGAACTGCCGGAGATGGATGGGATCCAGGTCATCGCCGCGCTCCGTTCCGAGGCGTCGACCAGTACGATCCCGGTTCTCTTGACCACAGCCTCCAGGATCAGCGTCGACGACGTACAGAAGGCGCAGGGCTTCCTGGCCAAGCCCTATGGCGAGGAGTTACTGTACGCGATGGTGCAGCGACTGCTACCACACCCACACCCTCGCCGGTGAGCTTCCTCCTGCCGCAACACTCATTCCGTCTAGCTGCAGCGCTGCTCGCGCGCGCCAGCGCGGAGTCGGCGTTGGCGGCATTCGTCCTGCTTGTGCTGGTGAGCGTTGTTGGCGCGAGCAGTGCGCCGACGCGAACCGCCATATCGAGCGTGGTCACAGTTGGCCAGTGTGATCGTCCAGTGCCGGTGTGTTGCGCGATGGCGGCAACTTGGGCCATGGTGCGATGTGACCGTCGCGCCCGCAGAGGACCTCGCGGTCGGACGAACGCGGCACAGCGCCGTACGGTGGTCGATCGCACGCTACCTCCGACGCGCGCGCCCTGACTCCGATTCGAGTCGGGCTGTCGTAGCCGTCGCGTCGCGTGAGCGACTCGGTCGAGCCTTGGCGTGTGAGCCCTCGCCACGGGTTCGGTCCGACGGTGTTGGTGTATCGCGTGTCTCTAGGGTTCTGGATACGTCTCATGAAGTTCGATTTTGGCGCTGTTCCTGCGCGCATTGGCAAGGCACTGCAAGGGGTCTTCGGTTCGGCAAACAAGCGCGCCGTGGCGCGCTACCAACCAATCGTCGACCAGGTGAATGGACTCGAAGTTTGGGCGCGGGGGCTTGATGCTGCCGCGGTTCTGGCGCGAGTTGCGGAATGGAAGGACAAGGTCCGCAGTGGCAAAGCGACGCTCGACGATGCGTTGCCCGAGATGTTCGCGATGACGCGCGTCGCCGCAGAGCGCACTCTGTCGATGCGGCATTTCGACGTGCAGGTGATCGGTGGCGCGGTGTTGCACCAAGGCAAGATCGCAGAGATGGCCACTGGCGAGGGCAAGACACTCGTAGCGACCTTGGCGGCGGCGCTCAATGCGCTGGCAGGCAAGGCGGTCTACGTGGTCACGGTCAATGACTACCTAGCACAACGGGACCGCGACTGGATGTCGCCGGTCTACGACTACCTCGGTGTGACGTCAGGCTCGATCCAGTCGCAGATGTCGGCCGCCGAGCGGCAACCGCTCTACGCATGCGAGATCGTGTACGGAACCAACAATGAGTTCGGCTTCGACTACTTGCGCGACAACATGAAGTGGCGACCCGGGGAGCAGGTGCAGACTAGGTTGCACTACGCGATCATCGACGAGGTCGACTCGATCTTGGTCGATGAGGCACGGACCCCGCTGATCATCTCCGGGGCGCCCGAGGGCAAGGGCGGCAAGTACAAGGAGGCCGATCGAGTCGCACGCAACCTCAAGATGGCTGAGATCGTGGGCTACGAAGACCCACCCAAGGGCCTCGGTGTGCCGCGGCCGATCCTCAAGGGGGACTTCGAGGTCAAGCTCAAGGACCACCAGTGCTTGCTCACCGAAGAGGGCATCGAGCGCGCCGAGAAGATGGTCGGAGTCGACAGCTTCTACAGTGACCCACAACACATGGATTGGCCGCACCATCTCGAACAGGCCTTGCGGGCGCACCACATCTACGAGAAGGACAAGGACTATGTGGTGATGGAAGACCCCAAGACCAAAGAGAAGGAGGTCATCATTGTCGACGAGTTTACCGGTCGCCTGATGACCGGTCGTCGTTGGAGCGATGGGCTGCACCAAGCAGTCGAGGCCAAGGAGGGTATCTCACCGCGCGAGGAGTCGATGGTGCTCGCGACCATCACGCTGCAGAACTACTTCCGCATGTTCCAAAGGCTCGCCGGGATGACCGGCACGGCGATGACCGAGGCGTCAGAGTTCAATCGGATCTACAAGCTCGATGTGGTTGCCATCCCGAGCAATCGACCGATGATCCGCCAGATCCACGTCGACAACATCTACCTCGACGAGAACAGCAAGTTCGACGCCATTGTCGAAGAGGTGACTGATGCTCATGGCAAGGGGCGACCTGTGCTGCTCGGGACAACATCGATCGCCAAATCCGAGCAACTTTCCGAGAGGCTGAAGAAGCTCGGCATCAAGCACGAGGTGCTCAACGCCAAGCAGCACGCGCGGGAGGCCGAGATCGTCGCCCAAGCTGGGCGCAAGGCTGCGGTCACCGTGGCCACCAACATGGCTGGGCGCGGCACCGACATCGTGCTGGGCGGCAACCCCGAGACTTCGTGGAAGCGCGCGCTGGCCGAGAAGAAGGTGGCAGCCGACGCGCCCGAGGCACTCGAGATCAAGGAGACGATCAAGGCGCAGTGCAAGGCAGACCGCGACGAGGTCGTCGCTGCGGGAGGCCTCTATGTCCTTGGTACCGAACGCCACGAGTCGCGCCGCATCGACAACCAGTTGCGCGGACGTTGCGGACGTCAGGGCGACCCCGGCGCCTCGAAGTTCTTTCTCTGCTTCGACGACCAGCTCATGAAGATCTATGCCCGTGATTGGGTGAAGACCATGATGGAGAAGATGGGCTTCAAGCCCGGCGAGCTGATCGAGAGCCCGATGGTGGCGCGAAGCATCGAGAAGGCGCAGAAGCGCGTTGAGATGCGCAACTTCGAGATCCGCAAGAACCTCCTCGAGTACGACGAGGTGATGGACAAGCAGCGCAAGTTCATCTACTCGCAGCGGCAGGAAGTGCTGCACAAGAAGGGGTTGCGTGAGAAGGTGATGGGGATGTTCGAGAACGTGCTCGAGCCGCAGGTGCAAGCCCACGCCGGCGACCCGGACAAGCCGATCAACTTCGAGGAGTTGCGGCGCTGGCTGCAGCACAAGGTGGGACCCGAACTCGATCTCGAGGGCATCGAGGCGGTGGAGCGTGAGGCCCTGTTCGAGTGGCTGATGCAGCGTGTGATCCAGGTCTTCGACAAGCGCAAACAGAAGTACGGCGACACCGATTGGGAACAGGTCGAGCACTTTCTGCTTCTCGACGTGATTGATCAGAAGTGGAAGGACCATTTGCACGCGATCGAGGTGCTGAAGGCCGGTATTGGCCTGCGCGGCTACGCGCAGGTCGATCCCAAGAACGAGTTCAAGAAGGAGAGCTTCGAGGCGTTCGAGCAGCTGAAGGCTGCGATCGCCGATCAGCTCACCGACTTGATCTTCAAGGTCGAATTGCAACCTGCCGCGGCGCAGCCGCCGGCAGCGCCACAGCGTCGTCGCCCAACTCCACCGCCGGATCCGGTCACCGCCATGGCCATGGTGCAGGCGATGATCGACGCCGGTCAAGCGCCTCCCGAGGTCATCGATGCCGTGCGTCGCGGAGGCAAGATCAAGATCTCGCCGCGCGGCGAGATCGTCATCGAGGCGCCGCCCGGCCAGAACCCGAATCAAGCTGCCGGCGCAGGGGCAGTGACGCCGAAGCCCTGAGCGGATGTACGTGTCGACCGAGTCGGCGGACCTGGTCCCGGGGCCGCGGCAGCCGGCGCCGGGGAGTGTGCTGTCTCTCGTCGCGTATCAGTTTGTCTTCCTGCTCGCCTTCCTGCTCTACAGCCCGGTGCTGTTGTGGCGCTTGGCCTCCGACCGCAGTTATCGCGGAGGCCTGCGCGAACGCCTTGGGTTCATGCGGCGCACGCCTGGCGACCGACCTGTGATTTGGATCCATGCCGTCAGCGTTGGGGAATTGAAGGCGGCGCGGCAAATGATCGATGCGTTGTTCGAGCGGCACGCCGACCATCAAGTGGTCATCAGCAGCACGACTCCAACCGGGCGCGCGTTGGCGCGACAGCTGTATCCACACCTCCAGACGTTCTACTACCCTCTCGACTTCGGCCCGTTCCCGTGGCTTGCTTTGCGCCGCGTGCGGCCTGCTGTGGTGCTGTTGGTGGAACTCGAGTACTGGCCGAACTTCCTGTTCTGGGCAGCACGGCGTGGAGTGCCGGTGGCCGTGATCAATGGGCGGATTTCGGAGCGGAGCTTCCGGGGCTATCGCCGGATTCGTGGCTTGGCGCCACCCTTCGGCGCGATCAGCCGCTTCTGCATGCAGGACGAGTCCTACCGTCGACGCTTGCTGGATCTGGGAGTCCAAAGCGACCGGATCTTCGTGACTGGCAACATGAAGTACGATGCCGTGCACTTGGGACAGGTGCCGGCGATGGCCGAGATCTTGCGGAGCTGGCTGACCTCAGGCGATGGCCTTGTCCTGGTCTGTGGCTCTACGCATGGCGATGAGGAGCGGATGCTCCTCGATGTCGTTGCTCGGGTTGAGGCGCAGATGAAAGAGCCGCTCAGGATTGTGCTGGCGCCGAGGCATCCTGAGCGGGCGCCGGCAGTCTCGGAAGTGATCGCGGCATCCGGTCGTCGCGCGGTCGCATGGTCGACTTCACAGGTGACTCGGCCCACGCTGGCCTTGCGCGACGTGGTATTGGTCGACACCATCGGTCACTTGGAGGCTTTCTACGCGGCCGGTGACATCGCCTTCGTCGGCGGGAGCCTCATCTCCCGAGGCGGTCAGAACATGTTGGAACCGGCGGCGCTTGGCAGGGCGGTCGTGTTCGGCCCGCACACGAGCAACTTCCGCAACGATGTCGAGTTGCTCCTTGGGGCCGAGGCGGCGGAACAAGTTGGCTCACTCGGCGAGTTGGAAACGACGCTGAGCGCCCTCGCAGGCGACGCAGAGCGACGTCGGCGCCTTGGGCAACACGCCGTGGACTTGATCGGGCGCAACCAGGGTGCGACCGCTCGTACCCTGGAGTTGCTCGCTTCGATCCTGGTCAGGCAACCACGATCAGTAGAAACACTAGGATCAAGCCGAGCAACGTCAGTAGCACCGACGTCCGCTCCATAGGAAACGCGGCAGACCGGGACATGGCAGGTGGTGAAACGCTAGCGCTGCCGGGGGCACCGTCAGGCTGGTGTTAGTAGCGCGGGCGGCTCGCTAAGTTGTCAGAATCGGGTCGAGAGTCCTCGATTTTCTTCTCGGCGCAAGCCGAGCGCAGCTCCGGGAGCGGATGTTGCGCGGCTACTCCGTTCCCAGAGTCGGTTGCTGTCGCAATTGCCCGTAGGGCTCACGGGCTTCGGCCACCAAGTCGACCGCTTGCCACGGCTCTTCTTGGCGCATGGGATGAACCGGGGCCGGCCGGTCGGTTTGGCTTCAAGCCGACTCGCCGGCAGTCCGAGAAACGCATTGGCGGGTCCGCTGACGTCGGGTAGGTTTCTGACCTTTGGCGTTTTCCGCCCGCATGTTCGGTCGAGCCTGGGCGATCGCCGCGCCGCGCCCTGACTACGAAAAACCACTTCCATCCTATGGCCACGAAAGAACTACGCCTCTTCACTAGCGAATCCGTCAGCGAGGGCCACCCGGACAAGGTCTGCGATCAGGTCTCCGATGCGGTCCTCGACGCGCACTTGGCACAGGACCCGAACTCACGAGTTGCGTGCGAGGCCATGACCTCGCGTGGACTCGTCGTGGTGACCGGCGAGATCACCAGCCGGGCGAGGATTGACTACCAGGAAATCGTCCGGGGTGTCATTCGCGACATTGGCTACAACGACCCAGAGATTGGTTTTGATGCCGAGTCCTGCGCTGTCTTGGTGGCGATGGGCACTCAGTCGCCAGACATCGCTCTTGGTGTCGATGCCCACACTTCGCAGAGCAAGGAGCAGGGCGCTGGCGACCAAGGCATGATGTTCGGCTACGCATGCCGGGAGACTCCCGTGCTGATGCCCTTCCCGATTCATTACTCGCACCGGATCCTGCAGGTGCTCGCCGAGGAACGCAAAACGAAGCGGTTGGCCTACCTGCGGCCTGATGCAAAATCGCAATTGACGGTGGAATACGACGATCAGCACCGGCCGACGCGAGTCCATACGGTGGTGGTATCGCACCAGCATCGCCCCGATGTGGAAGCCTCGAAGATGGCGAAGGATCTGCAAGCCATCGCCACCAAGGTGCTGCCGGCGAACATGGTCGACAGCAAGACGCGTTGGTTCATCAACCCAACCGGCCGGTTTGTTGAGGGCGGCCCAAAGGCTGACGCCGGTTTGACCGGCCGCAAGATCATCGTGGACACCTATGGTGGCATGGGGCGCCATGGCGGTGGCGCCTTCTCCGGCAAGGATCCCAGCAAGGTCGACCGATCGGCGGCCTACGCCGCGCGCTGGGTCGCCAAGAACGTGGTTGCGGCGGACCTTGCCGATCGATGCGAGGTGCAGGTCGCCTACGCGATCGGTGTCGCCGAACCGGTCAGTATCCGGTGTGACACGTTTGGCACGGGCCGCATCAGCGAGGCCCTACTGACCGAGATCGTGCGTGAAGTCTTCGACCTACGCCCTGGAAGGATCGTGGAACAACTGGCGCTCAAGCGCCCTATCTTCCGAGCCACGGCCGCCTACGGTCATTTTGGTCGCGATGGTGATGGGTTCCGCTGGGAACGCCTTGACCACGTCGAGAAGCTGAAGGCGGCTGCCGCGTCGCGCGCTGCTTCCTGAACCTTGGCATCGGTTGTTCGGGCGCCAGTTGGGTCGAAACAGAGCTCGACCCTTCGGTTGAATTGCCCGG
Source organism: Planctomycetota bacterium (assembly GCA_031423015.1). Lineage (GTDB taxonomy): Bacteria > Planctomycetota > UBA1135 > UBA1135 > UBA2386 > DATGPD01. The sequence goes on from JANPER010000241.1 coordinate 7,835, forward strand.
CCCGGTACGCTTCGTCACGGCCTCGCGCTCAACGAGATCGATCGTGTCGTGGGTCGCTTTCTCCCGATGGAGGTTTGATCACGATGGGCGAGGCATGAGCACCAATCTCGAAGTTTTCTTTTGTGACCTATGCAACGAGTCGGTGCCGGAGACCGACATCGCAGGTGGAAAGGCCATCCGCATCAAGGGCCGAGTCGTTGGTGCGTGCTGCACGACTGCCCTGACTACGACCCCAAGAGCGCCTCAAGTTCGTGTCTCTGGCACGTCGGGTGTGGTTGCAACCGGTGTCATCGTTTTGGCGGGGGTTGCGGCGGCCGCGGCTTTCTTGGATTGGCGGCTATCGAACGAAAATGGTGCGCTCGCGCGGCGACTCGTGGCGGTCGAGGAGGGCACGCGATCGGGGCAAGACAGCATGATCAAGTTGGAGGAGGCCGTGACGCAGGTCGGGGCCCGCCTGAACTTCGACGGCCTGGCTGCGCGACTCGACACCTTGGACGCGCGCGTCGACAACGCTCGGAACAGTTTGGAGCTGCGGGCTACGCGGATCGGGGAGTCACTGCAGGCCGTCAGCGAGTCAGGCCGAAATGGGATCACTGAACAGCGCGATGCACTGGCTGGGATCAAGGCCACGGTGCAGGGGGTCTTGGCCGAGGTGACGGCGTTGCGGGCCATGCCCAGTCCGCCGCCTGTCGCGGTAAGTCCGACCGCTGAGCCCTCGCTGGCCACGCCAGCATCGGCAAGTGCTTCAGCCGAGCCGGACATGCCCCCCGAGTTGAAGCATCAAGTCATCGCGCTTGGCGACGAAGATCCAGGGACCCGGTTCGCGTCGGTGGACAAACTCCTCCGCTCGCGCGACCTGCGTGTGCTGTCTGCCTTGCTGCCGATGGCCAAGGATGCGAACACGTTCGTGCGCCGGCTCACCGTCGAGGGACTTAGAGACTTTCGACGCGCGGACTCGATCGAGACTCTGTTGATCGCCCTCGCCGATCCCGAGCCCATCGTGCGTCTGACCGCCCACGCCTCCCTGCGGGTGATCACGACCCAACGAATCGAGTTCGACGACGGCACGACGGGCACACGCTCGACGGGGCAGCGCCGCTGGCAGGAGTGGTGGGACAAGAACCGCTCCTCGTTTGCGTTTTGACCGTCGGCATGCGGAGATGCCGCGGCTCCGAGATGAGTCATGGGCACGGTCTGCGGACCCGCACGAACTGACTGCATACTTGGTTTCACTGCAACACGCGGATACACCGAGGCGGGAGGTGCATGCGTTACCCAAACCGAACCAAGATCGTTGCCACACTCGGGCCCGCCTCGCGGGGCGATGCCAAGATCGCCAAGCTGATCCGCGCCGGTGTTGATGTCTTCCGACTCAACGCGGCGCACTGCGACCACACGACCCTCGAACGGGACGTTCGTACGATCCGGCGCGTTGCCAAGGCACTGCGTACACACACCGGGGTGTTGGTCGACCTGCAGGGGCCCAAGATCCGACTTGGGGCGTTTGCGGGCGATGAACCAATCTTCATCCGGCGCGGTGATCGATTGGTGTTGTCGGTGGCTCCTGGCGTCGTGGGCCGTGCTGCGCGCGGTGGCGAGCCAATTCGTCTCGGCTGTGGCTATCGCGGGCTCGCGCAAGACGTGCGACCACGTGAGCGCATTCTCCTCGACGATGGCTACCTGGAGCTGCGAGTTGAGAGCGTAGAGGGCACCGAGGTCACAACTCGAGTTCTGCACGGCGGTCTCCTGAAACAGCACAAGGGCATCAACCTTCCGCGTAGTACCGTGAGGGCGTCGCCGATCTCGAGCAAAGACATCGCTGACCTAGGCTGTGCGCTGCGCGCTGGCGTCGATTTCGTGGCGCTGTCTTTTGTGCGCGAGGCCGACGATGTGCTCAAGCTCCGCAAGCGAATCGCTCGCCTCGGGGCGGATACGCAGGTGATCGCCAAGATCGAGCGCCGCGAAGCGATTCAGAATCTGCGCGCGATCGTCGAAGCCGCTGACGGCATCATGGTTGCGCGCGGTGATATGGGCGTCGAACTCGGCGCCGAAAACGTCCCTGGTCTGCAGAAGCACATCATTCGCGTGTGCCTCGAGTGCCGAAAGCCGGTGATCACCGCTACCCAGATGCTGGAATCGATGATTACGAACCCGCGTCCAACGCGCGCGGAAGCTTCCGACGTGGCAAACGCAATCTACGACGGGACTTCCTCTGTGATGCTCTCCGCTGAGACCGCCACGGGCAAGCACCCCGTGCGCGCGGTCCAGATCATGGATCGCATCGTACGCTCCGCCGAGAAAGACTTGTTCGTGGGCTTCGAGCACACGCGGCAGCGTCGCCGCCGGCCATCTCGTGAGGCTCCGGTCACCCTCGCCACAGTACGGGCGGCCGCCTACGCGGCGCTTGACGTGAAGGCTCGGGCGATCGCTGTCTTCACCGAGAGCGGCAACACGGCTGTTCTCATGGCGGGTGAACGGACGGCGACGCACGTGTTTGCGTTCAGTCCGCACGTGCGGACGCTGCAGCGGTTGGCGTTGGTCTGGGGGGTCTACGGCATCAAACTCTCCCGTTTTCGCACCAGTCACGAGATGACGCTCGATGGCGAGCGCTTGCTGCACGAGCGTGGCCTGGTGCAGAAGGGCGAGCGGGTCGTGGTCGTTTCCGGCAGCATCCGGCAGTCTGGTTTGACCAGCATGATGCACATCAGAACGCTGGGCGTGCCGGGATAGTCCCCTGGGTGGTCGGGTGACGACTTGCGACCACCTGCCCCCTTGGAGTCTGCGGCGGGGGCCAGAAGTTAGTCGCTTCACGACTCGGCCGCGCCTCCCGTGACGCGGACTCCAGCGCCTGAGACCGCGGCCTGCGCCAAAACCTGTTGACTCGCTGAACCACACAGCTAGCATCCCGCCCCTTCCCAGTCTGGGGCGATGCCAACCTGACCTGTGTGGCTGACCCTGACGAGCGCTTCCCGATGACTCGAACCACATTTGCCACCCTGGCCGACCACGACGTTGCCTCGAAGACTTGGCACCTCGTCGACGCCTCGAACTATGAGCTTGGGCGCATGGCGGCGCGAGTGGCTGAGGTGCTCATGGGCAAGCACAAGCCGCTCTACACGCCCCACATTCTGGTCGGCGAGGGGGTGGTGGTGGTCAATGCGGCTCAGGTCAAGACGACGGGGCGGAAGCGGGAGACACGGATTCACACTTACTACACGCAGTTCCCGGGCGGCTTGCGCAAGTCGACGCTGGGCCAGGATCTAGACAAGGATCCGTGCTGGGTGGTCAAGCGTGCCGTTCGCCGCATGTTGCCGAAGACGAAGCTCGGCCAGGCGATGCTGAGTCGTCTCAAGGTTTATCCGGACGCCGAGCATGCGCAAAAAGCGCAGCAGCCGCGTCCGCTCGAATTGAAGGTCTGAGTAAACAAGGTATCTAGGAGACTGTCTTGGCCGTAGCCAATCCATACGTCTGGGGCACCGGGCGTCGCAAGACGTCGGTCGCTCGTGTCCGCATCAAGTCGGGTACCGGTCAGTTCCTCGTGAATGGCCACCCCATGGACCATTTTTTCACGACCCCCGACACGCGACGGGCAGCTCTGCGGCCGCTCGTGGTCACGGAGACGGCAAAGAACTACGACGTGTTCGTGCAGGTCGAGGGTGGTGGCATCACCGGCCAGGCCGACTCGACGAGTCTTGGTCTGGCACGCGCGATCAAGATCGACAATCCGGGGCTTGAGCCGGCACTGCGCCAGCACAGCCTGCTCACGCGTGACAGTCGTGAGGTCGAACGCAAGAAGTATGGCCTGCGCGGTGCGCGTCGGGCTACGCAGTTCAGCAAGCGCTGATTCGCGCCCGTTGCGGTGGCTTGCGCCGTCGCAGCGGAAAAGGAGATCGCGATGCCGGGTTCCTCTCAGCGCTCCAGTGGGCGCGTGTTCTACGTTGGCAGCTCGGCAGTGGTCGCCGGGGCGCTGGCCGAAGTCGCTGGTTGTCCAGTCGAGCGGTCGTTGCCGACGACGCTCGCGGACGCGGACACTTGCTTCCTACAGGCCTATGCCGTTGCGAGCGGTGACCCAGCCGTCGCTGCGCTGCCTGGCGGCAACGCTTTTGCCGCGTGTCGTGCGCTCAAATCGGGCTCACGGGCACGCATCTACTTGTTGGTTCAGGCCGGCGATCTGGTGTCGCAAGAGATTGCCCGCTTCTGCTTGGCGGACGGTGCAGTCGAGGTGAAAGACGACCGGCTGGTGCCTGATCCACGTGAACTCGTGGCTCGTTTGTCCCCGCACCGTCGTCGCGTGTCGGTAGAGACCTTGCTGCAGCGCCTTGAGGTCGAGATCACCAGCGATCAGGGTCGGCAAGCTTCCGCGTTGCGCAAACTACTGCGGGCGGCCCCCAGCGGCAATCTGCTCGATCGGTTGACCGACCCCGAGACCGGCCTGTTTGACGGCGCTTACGCTGGCCTGAAGATCGACGAGGAGTTCAAGCGCGCGATCCGGTTTCACCAGCCCTTGTCGCTGGTCTTGCTCGATATTGGTCCGCAGGGTGGTCTGCCCAATGACGCCGGGATCCGCCGGACGATGCTGGCGGAGGTCGCCGGAGTGTTTCTGAACGAGTGTCGCGACATCGATATCCTGGCTCGCTTTACCGAGTCAATCTTCTTGTTCCTGCTGCCGGGCACCGGATCCGACGGTGCTTCGATCGTGACGCGGCGCATGCTCGCTTCCCTGCGGGAGCGCAACTTCGCGGGTGGGGTTCGGCTCGATCCACACGCTGGTCTGGCGTCAGTTCCTGCGGCAGGTATCGCGAATCGCGAAGGCTTCTTGGTGCGCGCCGAAGCGTGTCTGCTCCTCGCAAAGGATGGAACGGAGGAGGGTGGGTTGTGCGTGGATCGGGACTGAGGCACTAGCTGGCGATCGCGTGAAGCGCGGCAACCGACCTTGGCAGGGTCGGATTGGGGCGGCGCCTGGTGCCTCGAGGGACCGCCGGAGTCAGCGCGGCCAGTCGTGGGGTGCCGCACCTCTCGCCCATGCCGCCGAGGGGCCGTCTTTTCCTGCGGTAGCGCAATACTGTTGTCGCCGTTCGCAAGCCGTTGGTCCGCAGGTCGTGAATGTTCGATCGGTTTGTAAGGCTGACTCAAGCGCGGCGCGCACTTGCCGCTGGCCGCCCCGAAGAGGCTCTGCGCCTCGTCTCGGACCCCCTGGTCGCAGCCAATCGGCGCGGCGAAGATGTCCGAAAGCGGGCTCTCGATGACCTTGTTGAGCGCGCGCGCGACCGTGCAAACGCGGGTGATCTTCGTGGCGCAGTCCGCGACGTCGAGTCGGTCTTGGCCTGGCAGCGCGACCACGCCCTGGCCGCGAGCCTTCTCGTGGAGTTGACCCAGAAGGCGGTGCTGGCCGACAAGGACCGGGTCGCGGCAGATGAAGCGTCCCAGCATGTCAGGCGCTTGGTCGACGCTGGAGATCTACGCGCGGCCGAAGCTCACCTCGCAGCGGTCGTGCAAACAGGCGCCAAACCCGAGCTGATGGTGGTGCAGAAGGCAATCAATGCTCGGCGAGCGGCTGCGCTGGGGTTGCTTGGCCAGGTGCGCGCTGCCATACGCTCAGGTGAAGTGCGTGTCGCGCTTGACCACGTGCGTCAAGCCGGTGCGCTCGATCGACAGGCCGAGGGCCTCTTTGGCGCTCGACGAGAGATCGCGGTGGCGATGGCGGCTTCCCTCGTGGATACCACTCGAGCCCACCTCGAGCGGGGCGAACTGGCGTTGGCCGGCGGTGGTTTGGCGCGCGAGCGCGCACTCCTACCCGAGCTCGTTGAGCAAGAGGGAGTGCGGGCGGTGCAAGACGACGTCGCCGTTGCATTGCGCTCGGCCGTCGAGGCCAATCTGCGCGCAGGCGGCTTGGCGCAGGCGCTTGCCGTTGTTGCGTCGCTCGATGCACGCGTTCTCGCTGAACCCTGGCTCAGCGACGTAGCGCCAGCGATGGTAGACTTGCGCGAGGGATTTGCCGCCGCGGAGGCCGGAGACACCGCCGAAGCTGCGGCGCGACTGAGTCGCGCCGCAGAGAGCTTCGATGCGAAGGTCGTTTGCGCCGCGCGCGACGCGGCGCTTGCGGATGTCGCGGCGATCTCGCAGGCTGTGGATAGCGCGCGTGGGCATGTGGGCACCGGTGACCTGGGCGTCGCTCGCAAGGCGGTTGAAAACGCTCTCAGACGGTGGCCTCTCGCTTGCGCGCTGCATGAAGAAATGAAGATCCTCGATCAGAGTGCTCTGGAACGGCAACGCCGTTTGGCCGCCGTGCGCGAGGCGGCTAGCGTGGGTCGACTGCGCGAGGCGTGCGGGCAAGCGCTTGCCCTGATTTGCCCCGGGGCGCAGGGCGATGAGGCACGCAGGCTGCAATGCGAGCTACAGGCGAAGCTCGACGTCGTGGCGGCCGGCGTGGATCAGGTCAAGCGGGCGGCACACGGCCGTGGGTCGGGTTCCAGCGAGGGCCTCGCCCACTGCATCGCCCGATTGGACGAGATGGCGGCGGTGCAAAGCGACCATGAGGAACTGCCACGCCTGCGCGAGGCGCTGGTTGTCGAGCGCCGTTGCCTGGCACTGATTGGCGACGTGACTGAGGCTTGCGCGGCCGGCGCGGTCCCGCCGCACTTGGTCGACAGCGTACGCGAACTCGTCGCGCTACGCACCAACCTGCTGGCGGTGGAGCGTCTGGACGCGCGCCTGCTGGAGACCCTCGACGCAGTGAGTCGTCGCGCCGATGTCGAGGTCATGAGCGGTCGCCTTCGTGGGGCAGAGCGCTGTGGCGAGGCGCTCGGGAGCTTGGCGGCGGTGCTAACTACTGAGTGTGGTCGGGTCGACAGCCTGCGAGCGCGCATTGACGCGGCGCAACGTGTCGCGCTCGACGCTGTGCAACGTGGCCGGACGGCGCTGTCCGCCCGTGAACTCGACGCTGCGGAGTCGGCACTCGACCTTGCGCGTCGGGCGGCTAGCGACGATGACGATGTGTGTGCCCTCGAACGCGAACTGCAGGCTCTTCGACTTCGCCTGCGCGAAGTCGCCGAAGTGCAGGCGATGGCCGCCAAGCAGGACTTCGCCGCTGCGCATGACAGGCTGGCCAGCCTGCCGCCGACGTCTGCTGCAATGCGTACTAAGATCTTCGACCTCAAGCGCAGCCTAGCCCGGGCGCAGGGTCTGGATGGGGGTTTCGTCTTGCGCGTCGACGAGGGGGGAGAGTTCTTGGTTTTGCGGCGCGATTCGCTGTCGATTGGAAACTTGCGCGATGGGCGCGCCGACCTGGTCGTGCTGGCCAACATCGCCGGCCAACATGCGCGCGTACAGCGCCGCATGTCCTTCCATGGTGGCATGGAAGACCGCATCGTTGCCGATCGTGGCGAGGTCGCTGTCAACGGGCAGGCGGTGCGAGAGCATCGTCTGCGCGATGGCGACGAAATCAGCTTGGCCGGCCAACTGCGGTTCGGGTACCGCGTCCCGAGTTCGCGCTCCCTGACCACCCTGCTTCGCGTCCTCGGTGGTTTTCAGGTGCGCGGCACGGACAAGGTCCTCCTGATGAAGGATCGCGGCCGAGATGGGCGCATCTTGATCGGCAACAGCAAGGACGCGCACGTGCCGGTGCCGTCGGATGGCCCTGAGGTCGAGTTGTTCGCGGGCCTCGATGGTCAAGTACGAATCCGCTTCGAGGGCAACGGCACCATGGACGGTCGGCCGTTCACGGGCGAGCATCCGGTGACCGCCGGGGTGGTCGTCGCTTGTGGTGGCGTCGCCTTTGTGCTGCTGCCGATGCCGCCGGGCTGACTCGTTTCCGAATATTGAGGGCGCCGGCCGGAATGGACCGCGACTCAAGGCGTTGCCGGCATGCTCACTTCGCTCCTCATCATCGTTTGCTTCGTGCAGGGTCCGCAGAGTGCAGAAGGATCTGGCCGTCTTCTGGTCGATGCACCGGGACCAGCGCCGCTCAGCGTGCGAGGAAGCGTCGAGCTGACTCCGGCCGCCGCGGACGCAGCAGCCGGCACCCTAGTGGAGGAACGTGCCCGTACGCTCTTGGAGGATCGCGGTCGCGGGCTCATGGCGCGTGTGGCGCCCTGCTGGTTTCCCGCGTTCTGCCGAGACCAGCTGTTGCGGCGTTGGCTCCTCGGCTGCGACCCCGAAACGGCCCTCCGAGTCATCGATCGCGAGCGGGTCGAGCACGATCACGGCAGCCTGGGCACCAGCTATCGCACCGCGTTGGTGGTCGAGAGTGATGAGCAGACCCTAGGGAAACACCTCTCCCGCCTTCGGCGCCAAATCCCCCGAGCCGCAGAGACCTTTGCGGTCAAGTGCGGCGCAATCGCTGGCTTTTGGGCGCTCCTCGGGATCGTCATCGGGTGGCTTGATCGCCTGAGTCGCGGCTACATGACCTGGCGACTCCGGTTGCTCGGTCTCATCGCCGGCTCAGCGGCTCCAGCCGTGGCCCTGTTTCTCGTCTGACGACGCTCCCACTTCTTTGCGGACTCCGACTACCATGAATGCAGTGACTGTCCAAGCTGTGAGCGAAGCGCCGCGACCGAAGATCGACTGGGAGTCGTTCTATCGCAACTATCGCAAACCTGGCTACGTGCCGGGCTACGAGGTCATCAACAAGCTCGGCGGCGGCGTGTTCGGGATGGTCTACAAGGCGCGCAAGGAGTCGATCGGCAAGGACTACGCCATCAAGTTCCTGAAGGTCGACGACGAGGTCGTGCGCGACGCGGTCGTGCGTGAACTCGAGGGCGTCAAGTTCTTCGCGCAGGTCGACCACCCGAATCTGGTGTCGATCGAGGACAAGGGGGAGATCGACGGCATCCCTTTCATCATCATGAGCTATGCCGGCGACGACACGTTGCGCAAGCGCCTCGATGGTGGTCGGTTGTCGCGCGAAATGGCGCTTCGCTACTTCCTGCAGGCAGCACGCGGTGTGCAGGCGCTGCACGAACGGTCGCTCGTGCACTTCGACCTCAAGCCCGCCAACATCTTCTTGAAGGGGGACATTGCTCGGGTCGGTGATTACGGGCTTTCGAAGCTGGTCACCGAGTCACGCAACTCACTCTCCTTCGGTCGTGGCACGCCCTACTACATGGCGCCCGAGATGCTGCAGCGGCGCGGTGACCAGCAAAGCGATATCTATTCTCTGGGCGTGATCCTGTTTGAGTGTCTGACGGGCGATGTTCCGTTCAAAGGCGACTCTGAGTGGGAGGTGCTCAAGAAGCACGAAACGGCCACGCCGGTCTATCCAGCGGATCTCACAGCCTTGGAGCGCCAAGTTATTGACCGCTGCTTGGCGAAGCGACCGGAGGATCGCTTCGAGTCGGTGCGAGATCTGCTGCACGCGTTCGATGCGCCGGCCAGCCTCGGCGAAAGCCTGGTCTTGCCCCACGCTGCCGCAAGGACATCGCCGCCGCCGCCCGTGGCCAGGTTTACCGCCCCGTCGACCGAGCCCGCGATCGACAGCGGGCGCCGCAACCAGGAGAGCCCCTACGGGTTGCCTTGGCGTGACGACCAAGCCCTGCGGGGCGGCGTCCTCGCGACAGCCGTGCATGCGGTGTTTCGACTGTTCGAGTTCGCCATCTTCTTGGCCTTGGTGCCGGTTCGGATCATCGGCGTGGTTTTTGGTCGGGGCCTTCCAGCGCTGCTGGCGCTACCCTTCCAGATCCTCGGCCTCTCGTTCAAGTTGGTGGGATATCTCGTGGTTGCGATCCTGCTGTTGTTCGTTCTGGTGAGTGTGATCTCCGTCGTCACCAAAGTGGGGCCGTTCTGATGCTGCCAGTAACGCCCTCATGGTGACCGAAGACTTCGACATCAAACGGCTGCAAGTCATGGACGACGCGGCCTGGACGCGCTTGCAAGAGGCGTTCTTTCGCCGTGTCTACTTCTTTGTCAAGCGTTACGTCGACGACCACCAGACGGCGGAGGACTTGACGCAGGACGTGTTCCTGGGTGCGGTCAAGGGCATCGCCAGCTATGACTCCGTGTTCACGATCGAGCAGTTCCTGTTCGGCATCGCCAAGAACCGAGTCATCGACCACTTTCGTAAGCACCGCGTGACCCTGCTGCCCGCCAAGGCGGACGATGACGGGGCGGACAAGAGCCGCGTATGGCTTGAGAACATGCCGTCGGCCGATGCGGGGCGGCCGCCCGACGATCTCGTCTCAATGGAGAACGCCGCGCGCCGTCGGCGTGTGCTGGGTCAAATCCTGCGCAGCTTCGTCGCCGAGCTTTGGGAAGGCGGCGAGTTCAAGAAGTTGCAAGTCCTGGAGTACCTGTTCGTGCTTGGGGGTCGCAACAAGGACGCCGCCAAGATGTTCGGCATCGCCGACGAGAAGGCGGTGGCCGGGATCAAGTTTCGCGCCATCGAGAAGCTGCGCGCGTTGGCCCGGCAGAGTGACCCCAACCATTCGCTCTTTTTGGGTCTCTGGAGCCCTGGCTCGCGATGACGCCGCGCGACGAGGAGGTTGATGCGCTCGACCTCGACGTGGGGCGCGTTTGGCGGGAAGAGCGCGTGTCGTGTCCACACGCCGACATCCTGCGCGCCTACCAAGCGGGGTCGCTGCTGGAGGGGGCGATGGACTACGTGCGCTTCCACTTGGACACCAGTCAGTGCCCGTACTGCAACGCCGCGCTGGAGGAGGTGCGGCAGGCTGAGCAGCAGGCGGCGCGCGAGGTGTTCACCGACTTGCGCGATCGCTTGCTGCGCTCGACCAAGGCAGCGCTGCGGCGCGCGAGCAACGGCTGACGTCGCGGGCTAGGCGATCCAACCGCTCAGGACCGGTGTCGGCTGTCCTGCATCCCGGAATCGTAGGGGTTCGAAAAATGTGCGGATTGTGTGAGGGCTAGGCAATACCTGGATGGTCGCTCGCACTCCGCCCTGTTCCCCGCGCGAGCGGATTCCCAGAAAGCCAGTTCGGAGGCTCTTACAACCGTGGTGTGTTTCAAGTTGATCAAGTGGACAGCGTTGGGGCTCGCCGGTAGCGCCGCGACCGCATTCTTTGTTTTCGGCGAGCACACGGGCAGCTACCTCGGCACCGTCGCAAGCTCGGTCCGCGAATCGGTGCGTGGCAAGATCCCGGTCGACTTCGAACTCAAGCGCGCAGAGCGCTTGGTGTCGGACATCGAGCCGCAGATCGAGAACTGCCGTCGCGATGTTGCGCGCGCTGAAGTGGAGCTCGCCGTTCTCGAGCAGCAGATCGAGGATCTCGGTGGGGCTGTAGGGCGTGATGAGCGCAAACTCAAAGCCGGCCGAGAGGTGTTGAGCAGTAGCACAACCGTTCAGCCGGTGTACGAGTTGGCGGGCAAGCGCTACGACCGCCAGCGCGTAGAACTCGACCTGACGCGCACGCTCGAAGTGCACCGGAACAACGTCACGATCTTGCGCAGCAAGAAGGCGCTGCGCGATCGGCAGACGCAAGCGGTCGATGCTGCCCGCTCCAGGCTAGATGCTGTGCGGTCGCAGAAGTCGCGCCTGGAAGACCAGATCGCATCGCTCAAGATCCAAAAGCAGCAGCTCGACGCCATGGCTGCGACTTCGTCGCGCTTCGATCTCGATGACTCGGCGCTGAGCCGGGCCAAGGAAGTGCTGGGGCGCGTGAAGAAGGAACTCGACATCGCGCAGCGCGTGATCGAGGATGACCTCTACCATGCTCAAGGCATCACCGCCGAGCTGCCAGCGGGACTCGACGTGGTGAAGGAAATCGACAATTTCTTTGCAGAGGGCGCCTCGGCCGCACCGAGTGGACCAGCGAAGTTGCAGCCGCGCGCGACGCCGCCCATCATGGTGGAAGCGCGCTGACGATGGGTGACACAATGCGCGGCACCGTCACGCATCGACGATTGCGCTGGCCCCAGTCGCGCAGAAGTGATTAGGCGAGGGCTCCGCTGAGATCCGGGAGCCCTTGCCCTCGGGCGAGGAGTTTGGATCCGCTCACCGGTCGGTGAGCCCGGTGACTTCGTCCACCTTCCACGCATAACCGAGCCTCACCTCGCGTAGCTGGGTGGGGGCCAGCTCAGGGAGGGACGGTTCGCGAATCGTGGCGGTAAGCCCAGGTTCTTCGGTCTGTTGCACCACGAGCATGCGCGTGAGAGTCTTCTCATCGACGAATCGCCCTGCGCGTTCGATCTCGCCGTTGGGGTGGTTGGTGTAGCTGAGTTCCCAGAACGCCTGCTCAACCAGCCTGACCGTTAGGCTGCGCCCTGACACAGCCAAGTCGTATCGGACGCGCCCATCAGCCTCTCTGATCGGTGCTGAGAGGGTCGCGTCTCCCGCCAAGTGCAATCCGGCGACCTCTCGCTTCAGTCGCTCCCAGGCCACCGTGCTCTCGAACACGCCGGGGAGTCCGTAGCGCTGCTTGGCCTTCTCCGACAAGCTCTCATGGATGAACACCGGCTGGTCGCGACGGATCGCCTCGAGGAAGGTGGCGAGCGCTTCGTCCGGTGTTCGGTACTCCCGCGGCACCCAGCGGCTCTTGTCCGGTCCACAGAGCAAGCGGGCGATCGTGCAGCAACCGCCCGTCGGCAGCAGGACGACAAGGCCAAGTGCAGTTGCAAGCCTAGGCATGAAAACCGGCATCGTGGGAGGCTATACTCTGCCCGGGCGTTTCGCGACAACCCGGGCCCGATCGCTGGTCGCCCACGTAGCTTGGTCACTTCGAGTCTTCAGATGTCACACGTCGCCGCAGCCATGCTCTTGTTTCCAGTCTGTCTCACTCTTGGCCTGGTGGCCCAGCAAGGGGTTCAGGAAGTCAAGGTCGACGTTGGCGTGCATGACGCCAAGACCCCACCAGTCAAAGCCAGCGTTCCGGGCACGCCAGCGCTGGACAGCAACCCCTGGTTCGAGAAGGCGCGCCTCGAGTTGGGGACCTTCTTCAACGACGAAAAGGCGACGGGCAAGTTCACGTTCAAGAACCCGTCGGCGACCGAGCAGAAGCTGACCAACATCATGGGGAGCTGCACCTGCGCGCGCGCCGAGTTCCACATCGGAGATCGTGTGTATGTGCTCGACAGGGAGCCCGTCGCCAACTCGCTCCACCGAGTGGTCAAGCAGGGTGGGCAAGAGGTGAAGGAACGCGTGTCGCACATCACGATTGCGCCGAACGAGTCGGGCGAAGTCGGTGTGCAGATGGACATGCACGGCGTGCGTGGGTCCAAGGAAGCCACGCTCGACATGCAAACGTCCGAAACTTCGACGCCGCAGTTGAAGCTGACTTGGAAGGCGACCGGGGCGGTGTTTTTCGAGGTCACCCCGCCCGACGTCAACCTGAACGAGATGACGTGGAGCGACAAACGCGATTTCCAGTTCGAGATCGCGTCGCCACTGAAAGAGGAGTTCAACGTCACCGGCCACGAGCCACTCGGCCCGGGGGTTGCGATCAACAGCATGGAGAAGGTGATGCGCAATGGCCGCGCAGTGTGGGTTGTCAAGGGAAGCTATGGACCCGGCGTCGACGAGCGCAACAACGGTGCCACGATCACGTTCCTCACCGACTTGCAGAACAAGAAGGTCGATGCGCGGGTGATCGCCTTCGTCAAGGGGCCGTTGACCGTTGACCCAAGCGGCTTCATCGCACTTGGACACATCCCACTCAGCACGTCCAAATCGAAGAGCGTCAAGATCGTGCCAACGGACGACTTCGACCTGCAGGCCGTCAAGATTGACCTTGAGGATCTCCAGATTCCTGAAGGATCCCGGGACAAACTCGTGGTGAGTGCCTCGAAAGACGGCAAGGCGTTGGTGATCGAGATCAAGATTGCAGAGGGCATGCCGCGCTCGACGGTGCGCGGCAAGGTGAAGGTGTCCCTGAATCACCCCGCAGCACCACTGAAGGAGTTCTTGTTCAACGGGTTTGTGCGTTGACCTTGACGGGTTTCGCGGCGGCGCTGGTTCAGTCCGGCGTCGTCACAGCTCCGGACGCAGAGAAGGCCGACGCACTAGCGCGCAACCGTGGGATCACGCTCGAGAGGGCGATTGTGTCTCTGGGGCTAGCTGACGAAGAGGCCGTCTATCGCTGTCTAGCCAAGGAGCGCGGGCTGCCGTACGTAGATCCGCTCAAAGTGAAGGTGAGTCCCGAGGTTCTCGCCAAGATCCCCAAGGAGCAGATCCAGCAGAACAACGCACTGCCATTGGGGATCAAAGAGGGTCGGCTCTACGTCGCCATCGATGATCCGGTGCGCACGTTCGTGGCGGATGGCTTCGCTTTCTTGGTCGGCCGAGAAGTTGCCTGTGCGCTAGCGACGCCCGGCAAGCTCAAGGAAGCAATCCTGCAGCATGTGGGCAGCGCCTCAGCGGCGGTCAAGGGTGTTCGCGCGGCCGAGCGCCCCAAGATCGAGGGCGAGTCTGACGACGACGCGCCGATCATCCGACTGGTGCACAACACCATCGTCGAGGCGTTGAAAGCCCGAGCAAGCGACATTCACATCGAGCCGTTCAGCAGCCGGATTCGGGTTCGCTTCCGCATCGATGGTGTGCTTCGCGAGCATCAATCGCTGGAGGCAACGCTCCTCGGGCCGCTGACCTCCCGCCTCAAAATCATGGCGTCGATGGACATCTCCGAGAAGCGCAAGCCCCAGGATGGTCGCATCGACTTTCGCGGCGCCGGTCGCCCGATCGACATTCGTGCCTCGGTGTTGCCGGCAAGTCATGGTGAGACGCTCGTTCTCCGCCTTCTCGACAAGGATAGCAGTCTCAAGACGCTCGACTACTTGGGGTTCGATGGCCGCGACTTTGAACGCTTCACCAAGCTGATCAAGCGGCCGAATGGCATCTTCTTGGTTACCGGCCCGACCGGTTCGGGCAAGACCACGACGCTGTATGCCGCCTTGCGCCAGTTGAACCGAAGCGACACCAAGATCATCACCGCCGAGGACCCGGTGGAGTTCAGCATCGCCGGCATCAACCAGTGCCAGGTCCGATCGATCATCGGCTTGAACTTCGCGCGCATCCTGCGTGCGATGTTGCGCCAAGCGCCGAACATCATCCTGGTCGGTGAAATCCGCGACCGTGAGACCGCAGAGATCGCCGTGCAAGCAGCGCTCACGGGCCACTTGGTCTTCTCGACTCTGCACACCAACGACGCGCCGTCGGCGATCACTCGTCTGATCGACATGGGGGTGAAGCCGTTCCTAGTCGCCGCGGGTGTGCAGGCCGTTCTGGCGCAAAGGCTGATGCGCCTGTTGTGCGCCAAGTGCAAGGAGCCCTACCAGGCTGCGGCCCCGGACCTGCGCATTCTCGGCCAGAACCCTGACAAGGCGGGCGCCGTCACCCTGTACCGCGCCAAGGGTTGCCCGGAGTGCGAGCACATCGGCTTTCGTGGGCGCGTTGGTATCTTTGAACTGATGGCCATGGACGGCGAGTTGCGCGAGAAGACTTTCCGCCGCGAGCCAACAAACAAGTTGCGCGAGTATGCGCGCACCTCCGCCGGCATGACGACGCTCACCGACGACGGAGTGCGCAAGGTACTCGAAGGGCGGACCTCGGTGGATGAGCTCCTCCGTGTCACTGCGGCGATGTAGCCACATCGGCCGCCGATCGAAACAGCCATGGCAGACATCTTTCCGTTGCTCGACATCTGTATCGAGAAGCGCGCCGCCGACTTGCATCTCTCGGTGGGGCGGGCGCCAGTCCTGCGCATCTCCGGTTCCATGGTCGAGTACGGCAACAAGGCGCTTACCTCTGACGATGTGGTCAGCATGGCTGCGCAGATCCTGCCTGAACGCAATCGCCTGGAGCTCGAGAAGGGGGGGACGACCGACTTCGGCTACGCGTTCGCTGACAAGTGTCGTTTTCGTGTGAGCGTGCTGACGCAGAAGGGACACCGCGGGATCGTCATGCGCCTCATTCCGAGCAAGCTGCTCTCTTTCGAGCAGATCGGGCTGCCGGAGTCGGTGCGACACATGCTCACGTTGCATCGGGGCCTCGTGTTGGTGACCGGACCGACGGGCTCGGGCAAGACCACCACGCTGGCGACGATGATCGACTGGATCAATCAGAACCGCGACGTCCACATCATCACAATCGAGGACCCGATCGAGTTCTACCACTCGTCGCGCAAGGCGCACATCACCCAACGTGAGGTCGGCAGCGATGTGCCAACTTTCGCCGAAGCGATGCGGCGAGCGTTGCGCCAGGACCCCGATGTCATTCTGCTCGGTGAGATGCGCGACCTCGACACCACGTCGGCCGCGATCACCGCGGCCGAGACCGGACACTTGGTGTTCGGGACTCTGCACACCACCGGGTCCGCGCGCACGGTCGATCGAGTCATCGATCAGTATCCCACCAACCAGCAAGAGCAGATCCGAGCGCAGTTGGCGGTGGCAATGGTTGGTGTCGTATCGCAGATTCTGGTGCCGACTGCGGATGGCAAGGGACGCGTTGCCGCATTCGAGGTCATGCTGATGAATCCGGCGATCGAGAACCACATTCGCAAGTGCGAGACCTTCAAGATCCCGTCTGTGCTCCAGACCAGCCGAAGGGCCGGAATGGTCCTGCTGGACGACTCGCTCCTCGAGCTCTATCGCTCCGGCAAGATCACCAAAGAGTGTGCGTTGGAGCACTCGTTCGATCGCAAGTCGCTCGAGGTTCGGTTGGGCGGAGGCGCCTGAGATGGCCCCGCGTCGCCTGCTCGGGCAGATTCTGAAGGATCACGGGGCTCTGCACGAGGGCTTGGTTCAGGAGGCCCTGGCCGTCCAGCGGGAACGGGGGGGGCGCATCGGTGAGATCCTCATGGAGCTCGGGCACGTCGATCGCGCGCAACTGGCGCGGGCGCTGGCTGAGCAGGCGGGCCTGCCATTCTGGGACATCACGAGCAAGCCGCCTCAACCAGAGGCCGTGCGCAGGCTCGACGCAGCTTCTGCTCGCGCGTTTCGTGTGATGCCCCTGGCGATCTCTGGCACGGAGCTGACTGTTGGTCTCAGCGACCCGCTCAATACCAGCGTCCTCCACGACCTCAGCTTCACCAGCGGCTTGCAGATCAAGGGCGTTGTCGTCGACGACGCCGCGCTGGTCGCGGCCCTGGACAAGTACTACCGCGAGGACGCTGAGAAGGCCAAGACGCAGATGAAGGAGCTCGTCGCCGAGCTGGCCAAGCAAGGCGGCAAGTTCGACCTCGAGGATCGCGCCGCCATGGCGTCGGCGGCGCCGGTCGTCAAGCTACTCAACTACATTCTGTACCAGGCGATTCGCGACAAGGCATCTGACATCCACCTCGAGCCGTTCGAGGCCGACTTCAAGATCCGCTACCGCGTCGACGGCGCACTGTACGAGCTGGAAGCACCGCCACCTCACCTTGCGGTGGCTCTGATCTCGCGCGTCAAGGTCATGGCCGACCTGGACATCGCCGAGACCCGCTTACCGCAGGATGGTCGCATCGAGTTGACCGTAGGCGGGCGGTCAGTCGACCTGCGCATCTCGACGTTGCCAACGATGTTTGGCGAGTCGTGTGTCATGCGCGTGCTCGATCGGTCGGTGGTGGCTCTGGATCTCGAGAACCTTGGCTTCTCCGAGGCGCAGCGCAAGGAGTTGCGCACCTTCAACGACCTGCCGCACGGCATCGTCCTGGTGACGGGCCCCACGGGGTCTGGCAAGACCACAACGCTCTACGCGCTCCTCAACGAGGCCAATCAGGAGGCGGTCAAGATCATCACCGTGGAAGACCCGGTTGAATACGACCTCGAAGGCATCCTGCAGATCCCCGTCTCTGAGGACATCGGCGTCACCTACTCGGCGGTGTTGCGCACCATCCTGCGCCAGGATCCCGACATCATCCTGGTTGGCGAGATTCGCGACCGAGAAACGGCGCACACCGCGATCGAAGCTAGCCTGACCGGGCATCTGGTGTTCTCCACGCTGCACACCAACGACGCGCCCAGCGCGATCACCCGCATAACCGACATTGGTATCGAGCCATTCCTGCTGACTGCGACGCTGCACGCCGTGGTGGCACAACGTCTGGTGCGCCGCGTGTGCACCAAGTGCAAGGTGCTCTACGAGCCAAACGATGACGTGTTGCGTGAACTGTCGGTGCGGCGGGACGAGGTCGAGGGCAAGCGCTTCGCGCAGGGCAAGGGCTGTGAAGCGTGCAACTTCAGCGGCTATCGCGGCCGCATGGCGTTGCTCGAGGTCATGGTCATGAATGACCGGCTCAAAGAGATGATCTTGGACGGCAAGAGCACGGCCTCTTTGGCGAGTGCCGCGCGCGAGTCCGGAATGCGGACCCTGCGGGAGTCGGGACTGGGCGCGGTGTTCGACGGCCTGACCAGCGTGGAAGAAGTCGTGCGCGAGACCCTTTACGGCTGAGCTGTTCCGCTGTTCCGCCTTCGGCTCACCGGCGGTTCTGTTGGGGCCCCGGGGATCGCGGACAAGCGCCGTTCACGCTGGGCAGCCCCACGGCCGCCGGGCCAACCGACTGGTCTGCCGCGCTTCGCGGTTGACAGGTGACGCTCCGCTAGCTAACGTCCCGCCCCCTTTCCCGGTCACTCCCCTATGAAGCTCAAGGTTCGTCGCTCGAAGTTGAAGCGCCTCAAGAAGGTTGGATTCCGCACTCGTTCGAAGACCGTGGGAGGGCGCAGGGTCATCAAGCGCAAGCGCAAGCGCAGCGGCGGTTACTTCCGCGTCGGCTAAGCCGAGCCATCCCGCCCCGACCGTTCTCCCGGCGCGCGGCGACGAGGCCTACGCGAATCGCGCTGCTGCCCTACCTGGCCGGCTACTCATGTGGGCTTCGGCTTGCTGTCGCCCTTCGACTCGGGAATCTGGCGCTTGAGGAACTCCATGTCCTCGGCGAACTGCTGCAGCGCTGACGTGTCGGCCGAGCTCAGTCGCTCGTAGCTCATTGTGACCTTGACGGTCTCATCGTCGATCTTGACGCAGTCGACGACGCGGCAGGCGAGTTCGAAGTAGCCCTTCTTGAACAGCTTGACCTGGAACTTCACGGTCATCGCGCTGCCCTGCACGAAGAGTTGCGCCGTCTGATCCGTGGTCAAGCCGTTCTTGGTGCCAGACCAACCGAACTGCAGCCGCTCGGCGTCGACGTTGAGCATGGTCCCCACGATGGTCCGCAGGACCGAGCTGACGAAGCGGCGCTGGTTTGGGTTGGCCTGCATTCCGCGCACTTCGTCGGGGAATGTGACCAGCACCTTGCCCTCCTCGATGCTGCTCGGGGCCCCAACCGGTGCCTCCGCATGATTGAGGCTGCTCACCACCTTGCGCCGTGCCTCTTCGTCTTCGTCGAACATGGGCACCAGCTTGCTGATGCCAAGCTTGGTGATGATGTCGCGCGCGAAAGGCGACGGCTGCGAGATTACCAGCTGCCCTCCTTCGGCCTTGCAGCGCTTGTAGGCCTTGATGATGGCACCCAGCGCGGTGGAGTTGATGAACTTGACCAGGCGCAGGTTCAAAATCACGTGCGAGATGCCACTCGTGAGTAGGCCCTCGACCTCCTCCTGCAGCTTCGGACAATAGAACGTGTCGAACTCCCCCTTCAGGGTCAGGGTGGCGTAATCGTCGTAGATGGACTTGTCGATCTTCATGCGCGGCCTCGGGGACGGGCGAATGCGGTTGGCTGCCCGGCGTCTGGATTTTGGCTCATGCACTCGTCGGGCGCAAAGGGTTAGACTGAGCTTCGCATGAAGCGCTTCCTGTTCTGGGGTCGGCCACAGGCCGGCGCAGGGCCCGCCGCGGGCGAGGCGCCTGCGATCGACGGCTCCGACGGCCTGGTGACAGGCAATGCAAGGGAGGACCAGGCTTCGGTGCATATTCTGCTGGAGAGCATCGCCGAAGTGACCTCGGGGATGGAACTCGACGACGTGCTCGACCGGATCGCTCGCAAGTCGATCCAGGTGACCGACGCCGAGCGGGCACTGGTACTCCTCGGCGATCAGGCCTCCAATCTGGAGATCCGGATTGCTCGCGACAACCGAGGCAAGGACATCGGTGACGACCTTCAGTACAGCCGTTCCATGGTGGCCCGCTGCCTGTCGGAGAGGCAACCGGTGCGCTCGGTGGTGCGATCCGATCAAGAAGCGCTCGAACTCGGGCAGTCGGTGTTCGACCTCAAGCTGCGCGCCGTGATGTGCGCACCGCTCATCGCCCGAGGGCGTGACGTCGGCGTGATCTACGTCGACTCCAAGGCCCAGCGCCGCGAGTTCAGCGGCCGCGACTTGGCGCTCTTTGGCGCTCTGTCGGCGCAGATGGCGATCGCCGTGGAGAACGCACGTCTCTATCGTGACTCTTTGGAGAAGGTGCGCCTGCAGAAGGAGATGGAGCTGGCGCGGCGGGTGCAAGCTCACCTGCTCACTGAGCTGCCCAAGGACCTGGCCGGCGTCGATGTGGCACTTCACTTCGCCGCGGCCGACCAGACCAGTGGTGACACGTACGACGTCGTGCTGCAAGAGAGCGGCGGCCTCGTCATCGCGATCGGCGACGCCACGGGGCACGGCATCGGCGCGTCCCTGCTCACGCATGCGTTCCAAGCCGCACTGCGTACCTACCTCGAGTTGATCGACGATCTCGACCGTGTGACGGCGCGTCTCAACGATCGTCTCGTCGAGCGCTATGAGGAGGGTCACTTCTTGAGCATGTTGCTGGTTGGCTTCGACCGCGACCGGCGTCGCTTGCACTACGTGAACGCGGGTCACCCTGGCTTGGTGCTGGTGCGTGCTGGGGTCGTGCAAGAGTTCGAACGCACTGGAATGGTGCTTGGAGTGGTTGGTGGCCAGGACTACCCGGTGGCCGGGCCGATCGACTTGCAGGTCGGCGACCTGTTGTTCTTGCGCACTGATGGAGTGGACGAGGCGATGAACCCCAACCGTGAGCTGTTTGGCTCGGAGCGGTTGCACCGCGTGTTGGCCAGTTCGGCGACGGCCTCGGCCGCCGAGATCGTGGCGCACGTCCGTGCCGCGGTGCGTGACCACGCAGGTGGCGAGACGCATGATGATGACGTCACCATGATTGCGATCAAGGTGAAGTGAGATGGGAGCGCGTGTGCTGGTGGGGGCGGGGCTCGCCGTCATGGTCGTTGGTGGTTCGATCGCAGGTGTCTGGTGGCAGCGTGAGCGCGCGGCGGCGCAGATACGCGATCGCCTGATCTCCGCCGCAAGCGTCGAGTTGCAGCGCGACCCACTCGACCGCGGTGGACTGGTGCAAGCCGACCGGGATCTGGCGAACCTTGCCTCGACCGATCCCGATCCGGGCTTGCGGCGCAGCCGCGCACGCATCGCACTGTTGCTGCGGATGCCGGAGGATGCGCTGCGTCTGCTCGATGAGGTCATGTTCCGGGGCCAAGCGTCGACTGCCGACCTCGATCTGCGCGCTCGAGCCCTCGCCGACCGGCATGCGCTTGGTGGGCGTGCCGACGACGCGCATCAAGCGATCGCGAGGGCCATCGAGCACTTCGACGCCACCCAGAGTGTCGAGTCCGTGTTCTTGGCGTGGCAGTGCGCCACGCGGTTGGGAGATGTTGAGGCCAGCGAGAAGATCGCTGGCCGGCTGGCCGTAGCGTCGCCAGACTGCTGGCAGACCAAGGTTGTGGCGGCGTTGATGGCGTTCGACCCGGAGAAGCCCGCGACCGGCGCCGGGTTGCGTCAGCTGCAACTCGATGTTCAACTCGTGCCCGAACTCGACACCGCCATCGCCATGCTCGATGTAGTCGATCCCGATCCGGCAATGCGCTCCCGCGGTGTGGAGACCATCCGGCGGGTACTGACGGATGTGCCCGCCTCCAAGCCGGCGCGCTTGGTCGCGGTTCTGGCACACGATCGGATCGGCGACGTTGCGGGACGCCGAGCGCACCTGATGTGGCTAGTCACCAACTTCCCGCGTGACGAAAGGGCGGACACGTGGCGGCGCATGTCGACCGAGAGATAGCGCAACCGGCTGGTAGGCGTCGATGAAGAGACGTCGCGAACGTCGGCGATTGTCTCGATGGGCTGCGCTCGCGTTGGTCATCTCTCTGTTGTGGGTCGGCGGCAGCGACCTGCAGCTGTTGCCGCGAGCCGGCTCTCGGCCAGCGGAGGCGCCAGCGGTGGCGCCGGCCGCGCACGGGGCGACACTTGCTGCGTCGATCATGCCTGCAGCCTCGCCCGTTGAACTCACAGCGGCCGCAACCGTGGCGCGCCTCCAGGATCAGGATCGCTTCTTCGGCAAAATCGCGGCCGTCCGCGCCGACCTGCAAGGCCGGCGCCTGTCGGCGGCCTGCGCCGGCTTCGAAGAGCTGCGGGCGGATTCCATGGCGGGCGAAGCGATCGGTCAACTCACTGTCCTCGAGCAGGAGGTGGAGGACGGTCTGCGAACGTTCTGCACTGAACTCGTGCGCCTCGTGACCGACGCTGAAGCGCCGCGTGTCGCGATCTTGGTGCGCCGCGGGCTCGAAGTGTCGCACGCGCGCGTTCGCCACGCACTGCGCTCGCTCTGTACCTCGCGCGGCTGGCCCCGCCTCGATGGAGTTGGCGTGCCGGGGCCCCTCGCGCTGTCGCCGGCCGCGCCGGTCGTTGCCGGTCGGCACGTGCGACTCCTGTTTCGTGGGCGCTGGGTCGATGGCGCCGTGACCGTTGCCAGTGAAGGCAGCACGCAACTAACGGCGCGCGTCGAGACCCTGGACGGTGTCTTCTTTCCGTCCGTGATGCGGGCCGAGGTGGTGTTCGTGGCCCCGGTAGCCGACGAGCTACTCATCCAACTCTGCGCGGCGCTCGCCGCGGGCGACTCGGCTCTGGCGCAGGCCTGGCTTGCGTGCTGCGTCGCGCGCCAAGTCGAGTTCACCGAGCCGACCATGCACGCCTTGGCAGTCTGGTATCGCTTCGACTGAGATGGTCTTCCGTGGCAAGTGGCCAAGAACGTTGTGGCACGCTTTGTTCGGCCGGGTTTCTTGTGGCCCTGCGGCCAGCTAGACTCAAGCGCTTGCGCGGTGCCCTGCCATGACGACTCTGCAGTTCAGTCTGTTCTTCTCGGGACTGCTGGTGGCCTACATGCTGGTGCACCTGCGGTTGTCGCGCTTCGAGGGCTACCTGAAGGAGATCACTGGCCTGAAGGCGTTGAACGAACGCCTCGAGCGCGTGGCGCAGAGCATCGAGCGGGTCCGCCTCGATCGGACCGAGCAGGCCCTGGGTGTGCTGCACGAAGACCTCCTGTCCCTCGCCGAGGGTCAAGGCCGGGTCGAACGAGCCGTCCGCCGCGTCGAGACGGCACCTGGGCCGACAACGGCGGTGGCGGCAGTGGGTGATGTTGCGCCGGCACAACGGATCCGCGACGCGGTGTCCCACCGGCTTCTGTCGATGGGCTATGGCAATCTTCGGCTGTTGAACGACCTCGGCAGCGCATCACTCGATGAGCGAACCGAAGTCACCGTGGAGTGTGAGCGCAACCACATCGGCTACAAGGGCAAGGTCGTCACCCGCAACGGTGCGGTGGTCGACGTGCAGGTGCAGAGCGTCACACCGATCTTTCCTTAGGCCGAGGGCCCGGCGAACAACGACAACTTCACAGTTTGAGCTGGCCCGCGACGTCCATGGCGGCTTTGCCCGTCTCACATCTCGTCGGGTTCTACGGCGCGCGGTAGTCGACACCGACTGGTTTGCGCGAGAAGTCGTTCGCCGTCGACTTCAGCACGCGCAGCCTCGGCGTGTTCGCTTCGTCGTCTTCGAGGTACAGGTGGAACACGTTGTCGAACGTGGTCATGTAGTACGCCGGATCGAAGTCGTTCCGACCCTTGGCCGACCCGGGCGGGACGAGGTCCACGAAGAACGACGTCACGCCACGGTAGGTCAGCAGATCGACGAGTGCGGGGGTCAAGAACCGCTCTTGGCGGATCAGCGGGAACCGATCGCCGAGGCGGTAGATGTTGTCGAACACCATGCGACTCACGGGCGTTGCCTCGCCACCCGAATGCCCGCCCTCGGCCATGCGGATGATGTCCCACGTGAACTTGCCCAGTGAGATGAACTCGGGGTGCAGATACAGCACACGGAAGTTCGAGCGGAAGCGCCCCGGTTCGGCCAGCGTCGCCGAGCGCAGTACGGCCTCGCGGGCGCAGATTCGTTGCAGTGCGTCGCGGTCCTCCTTGGTGGACACCATCAGCGTGCGCTCGTCGCGTTGACTGGCGTTCGCCAGGAACCGCAGCGCCAGGTAGGTGTAGCGCGTGCCCGGCTCGGCCAGCAGCACCGTCGATGACCGCGCCGCCGGCCCGGTCCCCGAGACGAACGGCGCCAAGAACGCTGGGTGCCCGAGGTCGATGACGGTCTCGCCGCGGCGCGGCACGTGGAACCCGGCGCGATCGCGGGTGATCGACAGCTGCGCCGCCACCGACGGGTAGATGTGCACGCCCGGCCCGCGCTCATTGCGCGCGCCCAGGTAGATGTCGCGCCGCACGTCGCGGCCGGCGATCGAGTAGTGGTGCTTGCCTCGGTAGTAGTACTGATGCCGCGCCTTCAGGATCTCGATGCTGCGCGCCTTGAAGCCGTTGTCTTCCTCCAGGAAGTCCAAACGCAGCAAGAGGTCGGTCGAGAACTCCTCTGCCGTCGGCATCTTGAGGGAGCCGCGCTCGGCGTCTTCTTGCACGAAGATGCCGTGGATGCCGGTGCCCATCAGCTTGCGCCGCGTCGCGATCAACGCGGTGCGCTTGCCGAAGTAGTCCAGGTCGTTGAGCAGCAGCCCCACGTTGTCGATACACGCCATCTTCACCCGCCCGGCCAGCCGGTAGTTGCCGATCTCGGCCAGGATCCAATCGGCGTCGATCACCGTGCCCGGCGACGCGTGCGCGTCGAGCGCGGCCGGATTGGCCTGGGTCAGCACCAGCCGAGTGCGCCCGCGCGCCGACTGCGCCTCGAGGCAGAGCTTGTGGGGGACTTCCTGCTCCAGCTCGCGGATCGTCAGCTTGCCGCTGTAGCCGTACCAGTCGAAGTCGGACGCCATCTTGCGCGCCAGGTCGGCCGGCGACTGCTCGACCGAGTAGTAGAGGCACGTCGTGCCATCCGCTCCGTCCAGCCACGCGCGCGCGATCATCTCCAGCGCCAGGAGCGTCTTGCCGGAGCCGGGGCCACCGGTGATGAAGACGAACGCTGCCGCCGACTCTGGATAGCGGATGCCGCCGCCGAGGATCGCATCGAGGCCGTCGATGCCTGTGGTGATGGTCTCGAACAAGACGATGGCCAAGCTACGCCGACGCGGACGCTGCTGCCAACTTCCTTCGGGAACACGTCGCCAGCGAATGTCAGTTGACCAGCGACAACCGGCGCGCGACCCTCTCCGCGTGCTCGCCGCTGTCGAAGATTTCTGTCGCCTGGTGCTGCTGCGCCACCCCGAACTGGCCCCGTCGCACAAAGACCTGGTGGTCGGCGGTGGTGCAGCGCCGCTGTCGCGGCGCGGGCTCGCGCGCGCCACCCGCTGGGCCAGCGACCTCACCGGGCTCGGCTTTGCTGCGGTCCACAGTGCCGACGTGTCGCAGTGCAGCGACGCGGCCAAGGTGTTGGCGCAGGCGCACCAGGTGGAAGTGCGGGCCGACGCGCGCTTGCGCGATCAGCACATGGGACGCTGGCAGGGGCGCACCTGGAACGAGGTCGCCAGCGAGCAGCCCGACGCGGTGCGCGACTTCTTCACGCAGTTCGGGGACTTCGCCGCGCCCGCGGGCGAGAGCCTCGGCGTCGCGGTTGAGCGCGTGCTCGCATGGTGGCAGGAGATCGCGCCGCAAGCGCTCGGCCAGACCATCGCCGTGGTGATGGCCGGCAATCTGATCAGCGGCTTCACCACCGCGATGCTGGGGATGCGGTTGTCGCGCGCGGTGTCGCTCAACCTGCCGCACGGCGGGCTCGGCATCCTGGACATCTATGCCAACGGCGCCCGCCTCGTGGCGTGGCACCCCGACGCGCTGCGCGACGACGTGGCGTAGTCGGGGCGTAGTCGGGGGCGTGGCGTTCGCGCTCAGCGTGCTTGCCCACACGTCGGGCAGTGCGCGCTGGCGGCCTGCTTCTTCTTGCGCCGCTCCTGCAACTCGTCCAGGAACGACGCGCCGAGGATGCTGGTGGGCAGCGCCAGCATGCCGATGCCGAGCACGGCCGTGCAGCCGGCGAGTACGCGCCCCCAGGTCGTGATCGGCACGATGTCGCCGTAGCCCACGGTGGTGAGCGTGGCGATGCCCCACCACATGGTCGCCGGGATGCTGGTGAACAGGGTCCTGGGCTCATCGCGTTCCGCCAGGTACACCAGCGTGGACAACATGAGCAACGCCACGAAGAGTCCAAGGACCACGGTCAGGAGTTCGCCGCGTCGTCGATGCAGCGCCGCGCCCAACGCGCGCATGGCGTCCGACTGACCCAGCCAACGGATGCTGCGCAACACGCGGAGCAGACGCAGCATGCGCAATGTGCGCGTGTCGATGTTCAGGCCCAGCCAGAACGGCAGGATGGTTAGCAGGTCGATCACGTTCAGCGGGCGCAGCGCATAGCGCAGGCGCCCGAGCAGCGGGTGGCCGTAGCGCGGCGCCGCGGTGCACGCCCAGAGTCGCGCGAGATACTCCGCGGTGAAGGCCACCAGCGACACCGCCTCGATGCCGTCGAACACGGCGGGCGCGACCGAGTAGATCGCCGCGTCGGTGGTGAGCACCGCGGTCACCACGTTCACCGCGATGAGGGCCAGCAGCCCGACTTGGAACAGATGGCTCGCGCGATCGCCGGGCGTGGCGACATCGAGCACGGCGTGCACCCGCGCACGGTAGGTCATGGCGAGATTGGGGCGCTCCGATGGTCGCAGTGCAAGAGGTACGAGGGTGTCAGGCAGGTTCGTCGTCGCCGCGGGTCAACGCGATGTCAACGCGCCGTCGTGCCGCAGCGCCTTCTGGTTCGCCGCTAGGTGATGTTGGCCTTGGGCTGCCGATCGCAACCGTTCACGGGTCGTCATTGTCTTCCGCTCCCGGCATCGCGTTGACGATCGGCCCGTTCTAGCCCGCGCGACGGACTGCGTCTGGGCGCGCGCGAATGTGGCGCGGATTTCGACCGGGCCGGTCGGGCGCGGCATTCTTGGAGCGTGACCGGAATCATCCCCCGCGACTTCGACGCTCTGCTGGCGCATGCCGACTGGGTGCAGCGGCTCAGTGGGCAGCTCTGCCGCGACCAGCACGCGGCCGCCGATGCGGCGCAGGAGACGTGGTTGCAGGCGCTGCGGCGCCCGCCCGGTCCGGGCGGTTCGGTGCGCGGGTTCTTCGCCACCGTGCTGCACAACGTCGTCCGCATGCGCGGCCGTTCCGACCGGCGGGTGGAACGGCGCGAACGTGCGGCCGCGGATCGCAACGATCTCGCCGAATCCGCGGCCGATGCGTGCGCGCGCGCGGAGCTGCAGCAGTTCGTCGTGCGCGAAGTGCTCGCGCTGCCCGAGCCGCAGAAGGCGCTCGTGCTGCTGCACTACTTCGAAGGATGCGACGTCGCGGAGCTGGCGCGTGGTCACGGCATGTCGGCCGATGCGGTGCGTTCGCACCTGCGCCGCGCGCGCGACACGCTGCGGCTGCGGTTGCAGAGCAAGGACGGTCCGGCGCGGCGAGCGTTCGGCGCGCTGCTGCTCGGCCACACCACTTCGGCTCCGTGGCTACTCGTTGGTGCAACCATGGCGACCTTGATGAAGACCAAACTCGTCTCCGCCGCAGCGGTCGTCGCGATCGCCGCCTGGGCCTTCTGGCAGTTCGCGGTTCCGCCGGTCGAGCCGACGCGATCGACAGGCACCGTCGCAACAGCGGTGGATCCCGACCGCGCCGCGGTGCACGGAACGTCGACCGAGACAGCGACTGGCAACGTCCATTCGGCTGATGAAGGGACCGTGCAGCGAACTGCGGCATCCATGCCCGACAGCCCGCGCCGTCTCGTGCGTTGCCAGCTCGTCGGGCTGCGTGAACGCATGCCTTGGACCGCTGCGATCCACGTGCGCTTGTTCGTCGGCAAGGAACCACGCGGCGCGCTTTTGGAGTCACCCGACACGCACGGTGTGTTCGCGATCGTCGTGCCGGCTGGCATGCCTGATGGAATCGCGGCGCGGTTCACCGCGGAAGATCCGAACTACGCGGACCTCGACGTGATGGCGGACCTCGCGGTGACCAGCCACAGGGCCGATCCATACGAGCTCGTGGTGCAGCCCTTGGCCACGATCGTCGGCACGGTCGTCGATCACCGCGGCAAGCCGGTCAAGGTCGCACGGATTTCGGCATTCGCGTGGGTCGCTGGCAGGCCGCGCGCTCCGCGCGTGGACTCGATGCCCAACGGAGTGTCCGGCGGCTTCGTGCTGCGGCCACCGATGCAGGGCGAGCTGTTCCTCGTTGCGTTGGCGATGGAGCACGTGGAGGTGGTCCGCCGCGTCGCGGTGTTCGGCGGCGTGCGCAACGATCTCCTGCCGGCGACGGCGCGCGTACGTTCCGTGTTCGGTGCGGAGACGGACGCCGGGGTCATGATGCTCGCGCAGCCGGCGATGATCACGGGGGAAGTGCGTGACCCGCAGGGACGACCGGTGGCGGACGAGCGCGTGTACTGGTACCCCGGCGAGTCCTCCGAGGTCGATCTCGAACTCGATCGCGAGGTGCACCTCGTCGGCGGCACGTGGAACGAGCCGATGCTCGCTGGCGCGACGAAGACCGACGCACAGGGACGCTTCCGGCTACCGGGACGCGCCGGCGCGCAGGGATGGCTCCACCTGATGAACGGGCGCGACTACCGGTACGAGCCGTTCGTCGGCTACCGCGACGTGCGCGCGCCGGCCGACGTGACGATCCAGCTCGGTGGCAACACCGCGGTGGTGCGCGTCCTGCGCGGCGGCAAGCCGGTACCGAACGTCACGATCCGGCCCGAGCCGCCCGGTGAGAGCACTGCGTCGGTGACCGACGAACGCGGCGAAGTGCGCCTGCTGCGCGAGCACGCGAAGGTGCAGCAGCTGTCGCTGCGCGGGGTCGGTCCGCTGCCGATTGCCATCGAACTGCCGCTCGACACCGCGCCCGACCGGGCGATCGTGATCGAGCTCGGCGACGACCCCGGGGCGCCGGTCGTGTTCGACGTCACGAGTGCCTTCCCGGTGGAACAGTTCGGCGCCGTCTTGCACAAGATCGGTGGCGCCAAGAGGGAACAGACGAGTATGCGCGCCGTGCGCGATCCGGCATCGGGCGAGATTCGCGGCCACATAGCACCCGGCGACTATCGGCTCGAGGTGTGGTGGTCGAAACAGGGCGGAGACAACGACCGCTTCGTGCTGCGCCAGACCCAGACGGTGCTCGTGCCGGCGAGCGGAGTCCGCATTCCGCTCGTGCTCCAGCACGGCGGCCGGTTGCGCATCCAGGCGCGCGATCGCGACGGCCTGCAGCTCGCCGGCGTCATCACGCTCCGGGGGACGGGCGGCACGGAGGAGAAGCCGCGCCTCGATGCAGCGAGCGGCGATGACCTGGTCGACGGCAGGCTGCCGGGCAACGGACCTGTCGTCACCTACTCCGCGCTCGCCCCGGGCAGCTGGGAAGTCACGCTCGACCTCGGCGCGCGCGGCGTGCACCGCCGGACCGTCGAGGTGCGCGCCTGCGAGATCGCCGAAGTCGACGGCACGGTGCAGTGAGCGAGGTCTGCCCACGCGTCCGTGCCGCGCGATAGCATGCGTCGCTAATGGACGCCCGAAGCTGATTCGCCGTGTCGCCGGCCAGGGCGGACGCGGCGGCGCCGCAGCACACCTGGCGCTACGCGGTCGCAAGCGACAGTGCGTTCTCTTCCCGTCACGCCACCTTGGTCTCGCTCGATGACGGCGACGACCGCGACCCGGCGAGCCAGATCGTGAACGAGGCCCTGAGGCGGCGCGGCGCGTGACCGTCGCGTGACGGGCCAAGTCTCCGTCGCCCACCTCGAGGGCCCAAGTCACCGCTCGGGCCAAGCAGAAGCGCGCCCTTGCGTTGCGCCGGGTCTTGGGTGCCGTCTATAACGCACCCATGCCCGAGCGCGTGGTGAAACGGATCCTGGTGCCGGTCGAGCTGACCGACCGCCCGCCGCTCGACGCTGACTACGCCATCAACCTCGCCGCACAGCTGGGCGCCGAGTTGCAGCTGCTCACCGTCATCGACACGGCGACCATGGTGCACCTGATCGGCAGCCATCGCATGGTGGGTGGCGGGCGGGCCGACTTCCAGCGCGGCGTCGTCGAGGATGCCAAGACGTGTCTGCAAGACATCGTCGACCGTGCCGCGCGCAAGGGCGTGCGGGCGCTCGGCCATGTGACTGTGAGTGAAGAGATCGTCGAACAGATTCTGAAGGAAGCCTTGGTGCTACGCGTCGACCTGATCCTGGTGCGTTCGGCCGGCAAGACCGGCCTCATGAAGGCTCTGCTCGGCGGCACCGCCGGTGACATTCTCAAGGCCGCGCCTTGCGCGGTGCTGGTCGCGCGCCAGTGACTCGCGACGCCAAGAAGAGTTTGCGCGCGCGGCCAGCCGCACGCGCGAGTGCCGGCGCCGGCGAGGCCTTCGAGTTCCTGGCCGCGAAGGCGCCGCATCGGCCGCTCGCCGCTGATTGTCTGCGCTGGGTGTGTCCGCCGATCCGCTCGTCGCGCACGCCGCCGCGCGCCACCCGGCTGCTCGGGCAGGAGCGGCCGATGCAGGCCCTGCGCACCGGCTTGCAGCTGTACGCGCCCGGCTACAACGTGTTCGTGTCGGGCCTGGTCGGTTCGGGGCGGACCACGGTCGTGCGCCACCTGCTGGCGGAGATGAAGCCAGCCTGTCGCCTCGGTCCCGACCGCGTCTACGTCAACAACTTCGACGAGCCGCATCGGCCGCGCCTGCTCACGCTGCCGCGCGGCAAGGCGTTGCAGTTTCGCGATCAGCTCGACGAGTTCTTCCGCCAACTGCACGACGGCTTGGTGGACGTGCTTCGCTCGCGGCAGCACAAGACGTCGCGGCGCGTGCTGATGCGCGAGGCCGAGCAGCGCGAACGGCGTCTGATGGAAGCGGTGGAGCACGAGGCGCGGCGTGGGCAGTGCGCGTTGGTGACGTTCACCGACGAGCATGGCGCGCCGCACAGCGACA
The DNA here is from genome assembly GCA_031423015.1 of Planctomycetota bacterium. Taxonomy (GTDB): domain Bacteria; phylum Planctomycetota; class UBA1135; order UBA1135; family UBA2386; genus DATGPD01. Next base: position 38,854 of record JANPER010000241.1, read on the forward strand.
TCCATCCGCTGGTCGAGGGCGAACCCGCGAGCCCGGACGCCGTGCAAGAGATGGTGGCCGAGGGCAAGCTCACGCGCCGCGTCGCCGACCGCCTGATGGCGCGGCGCGACGAGTTGATGGAACGTCTCGAAGAGGCGGTGGAGCGCGTGCGCCGTGTGCATCGGCAAGTCGACCACGAGCTGCGTCGCGTCGATCGCGTGGGCGCGCGCCGGGTGATGGACCGCATGCGCGTCGACTTCGTGCGGCGCTGGCCGCAGGACGGCGTGACCGACTATCTGGTCGCCGCCGCCGTGCATATCGACAAGAACCTGGAGCGCTGGGCGGCCGCCGAGGAGGCCCCCGAGGGCGCGAGTGGCGACGCCAACGCGCCGCCGCCGCCGTCGCCGCAGGAGACCGCGGCGATGCGCGCGCAAGAACTCGGTGCGCATGTGGTCAAGACCTCGACCGACGACGCCTGCCCGATCGTGGTGGAGACCAATCCGACGTACCAGAATCTGTTCGGCACGATCGAGCAGCGCGAGGGTGAGCCGTCGCGGTTGCGCGGCATTCATCCGGGCGCATTGGTGCGCGCCGACGGCGGCTTCTTGGTCCTGCGCTTGGCCGACGTGCTGGCCGAGCCCGGCGTGTGGAAACAGTTGAAGCGCGCGCTGATGTCGGACAGCGTCGAGCTGCGCGAGTTCGATGCCAACGCCGGCACCACCGCCGGACCGTTGCAGCCGCAGGCGATCCCGATCGAACTCAAGATCGTGTTGATCGGCGAGCCCGGCTCGTATGAAAATCTGGCGCACGACGACTCACAGTTTCAGCAGCACTTCAAGGTGCACGCCGAGTTCGACGCGTCGATCCCGGTGACCAACGACAACCTGCGCCGCTACGCCGACTTCATGCAATGGCTGGCGCAGAACGAGGGCTTGCGGCCGTTCAACCCCGATGCCAACGCCGCGGTGGCCGAGCACGGCGCGCGGGTGGGCGGTCGGCAGGATCGGCTGAGTACGCAGTTCGGTGACCTGGCGGACCTGGCGCGCGAGGCGAGCTACGTCGCCACCCTGGCGGGCGCCGGGCCGGTGCGGGCGCAGCACGTTTTGCAAGCGTTGCGGCAGCGCACGCAGCGGCACGATCTGGTGCGCGAGTTGGCGGAACGCGACTTCGCCGAGGGCTACTTGTTGCTGCGCACCAGCGGCAGCATCAGCGGTCAGGTGAACGCACTCACGGTGCTCGACACCGGCAGCCTGGTCTTCGGCAAGCCCTGTCGCATCTCGGCCGCGACCGGCGCTGCCGACGACACCGCCGCTGGGCTGATCAACATCGAGCGCGAAGCCGATCTGTCGGGCGCCCTGCACGACAAGGGCGTGCTCATCCTCGAAGGCTTCATCCTGGATCACTTCGGCGGCGAAGGCCCGATCCGCCTCAAGGCGACCATCTGCTTCGAGCAGATGTACAGCGGCGTCGACGGCGACTCAGCGGCGGCGGCCGAGTTGATCGCTCTGCTGTCGAGTCTGGCGCGCGTGCCGGTCGAGCAGGGCATCGCCATCACCGGCTCGATCAATCAGAAGGGCGACCTGCAGGCGGTCGGCTCGGTGAACGAGAAGATCGAGGGCTTCTTCCGGTTGTGCAAGGCGCGCCGCTTGACCGGCAAGCAAGGCGTGGTGATCCCGCGCGCCAACGTGCCCGACCTCATGCTCGACCCCGAGGTGGTGGAGGCGGCGCGCATCGGCAAGTTCCACGTATGGGCGGTCGACTCGATGTTGGCGGCGCTCGAGATCCTCACCGGCACGCCGTCGGGCGAGGTGATGGCGCAGGCCGCGACGGCACTGGGCAAGTTCCGCGGCGTGGACTAGCGCGGTTTCACCTGACGCTGCCGCGCCGTGCCGAGGGCCAGCGCCGTGCCGAGGTTCCGGCGCGATGCGTTCTGCGCCACGCCGATCGCGTCTACACTTCGCCGCGTTGGACCACTCTCATTCCGACCGCCCCGACGCACACATGGGCAACTGGGACGACCTGATCGACGCCGTCTCGCCCGCGTCGCTGCTGGTGGTGATTCGCGGTTGGATGAGCGATGGCCTGCGCGCGCGCATGGCGCCCGAGGACATCCTGCAGGAGACGCTTCTGCAGGCGTGGCGCGACCGCACGCAGCTGACGTGGCAGGGGCTTTCTGCGTTCCGCCGCTGGTTGCTGGGCATCGCACGCCATCGCATCCTCGACGCGGAGACGACGGCCAAGCGCCTGAAGCGGGGAGCCGGCCAGCGCGAGGTCTTGCTGTCGGAGCTTCTGCGCCGCGACGACGGCTCTTCGAGCGCGACCTTTGCCGGGCCGGTGGCGACGTCGTCGCCGGGGCGCATCGCGCAAGAGCGGGAGAAGGCCGAGCGCATGGCCGCAGCGCTGGCCACGTTGCCGGCGGACCTGCAGGACGTGCTGCGGTTGCGCCTGTTCGAGGAGTTGAAGATCGAGGAGATCGCCGCGCGCTTGGGGGTCGGCGAGTCGGGCGTGCGGCATCGCTTCCGGCGTGCGGCGGCGTTGTATCAGGAGCGGTTGCAGGAACTGATCACGACGACGGGCAGGTAGGCGACGGTCGTGGAGTGTGGGCTGACAGTGACTTGGCCAGCGTCGGCAGGGAGTTTAGAAACCGCTCGGCCGACGATCAGAAGCTGATGCGCGCGAGGGTCTGCCGCTTGAATGTCGCCCAGTCTTCTCGCGTCATCTCGCGCGTGGGCGACTCGAGCCCGGCGAGCAGCTTCTCCTCCAACTCCTCCATCGTGCGTGCTTGCTGGGCGGCGTAGCGCAAGCGACGCACATACTCACCAGGCGTGCGACACCCGGCGGCAAGCGCTCGTCGCAGCAGGTCTTCCTTCTGCTTCTTCGGCAAGGAAACGGTGAGAGTCGTCAGGTCGGAATCAGCAGCCACCATCCGAGTGTAGCACTGCCTCCAGCAGACAGGCTACGTCGTGGGCGACCGAAGTCGGCACGCAGGATCCCGCTGGGAGTCGACGCCGCGCAGGCAAGGGCGGAACCGGTGGCGCGTAGACTTCCGCGTTGTGGAACCCGCTCTGTCTCGACCGACGGTCGTGGGCCTGGACGTCGCTTTGTTTCGGGTGAGCGCTGACGTGACGCAGCACGCAATCGACGACGACGAGTGTCTGGACGCCGTGTTCGACGCGGCGGTGGCAACGCTGGCGAACGGCGAGGAACCGAGCGACGCAGCGCTCGCCACGGTGCCGCCGCACTTGCGCGACGCCGCCGCGGACGCGCTGCGCCTGGCGCGCAAGGTCGCGTTCCAGCGCCGGCCCGGCAGACCCTTGATCGCCGGCTACGACGTGCTCGACGAACTGGGGCGGGGCGGCATGGGGATCGTGTATCTGGCGCGACAGGTGAGCCTTGGCCGGCTGGTGGCGCTGAAGGTGTTGCCGCCCGGCGCGGTGTCGTCGAGTGTGGCGCGCGCGCGCATGGTGCACGAGGCACGCGCCTTGGCGAGGGTGCAGCATCACGGCGTGGTGCCAGTGTTCGATGTGATCGACGCGCCGGATGTGTGCGCGTTCGCGATGGAGCTGATCGACGGGCCGTCGCTGGCCGAGGTGCTGCGGCGGCTGCGCGCGGGTGGAGAACGTTCGGTGAGCGCGTGGGCGCGCGCGGTTGGCGGCGAGGCGCAGGCCGGTGCGAGCTTGGTGCAGGTTGTGAGTCGGCTCGGCATCGCGGTCGCGCGCGCACTGGGTGCGCTGCACCGCGCGGGGTTGGTGCACCGCGATGTGAAGCCATCGAACATCTTGCTGCGGCGCGATGGCGAACCCGTGCTGAGCGATTTTGGGCTGGTGCGTGAGCTCGACGCGACGGCATTGACGCAGGCCGGCCAGTTCCTCGGCACCGCCGCGTATGCCGCGCCCGAGCAACTGCGCGGCGACCCGGCGACTGCCGCGAGCGACGTGTTCGCGCTCGGCGCGGTGCTCTACGAGGCGTTGACGCTGGTGAGTCCATGGCCGAAGGCGGGAAGGCGCACTGCCGACGCCGAGCCAATCGCGCTGCGCCAGCGCGATCGCAGGCTGCCGCGCGAGCTGGAGACCATCCTGTCGACGGCGATGGCCGCGGTGCCGGCGCAGCGCTACGCGCATGGTGACGCGCTGGCAGACGACCTCGAACGCCTGCTTGCATTGCAGCCGATCGCAGCGCAGCCGGCGGGATGGGTGGTGCGCGGCGTGAAGAGCGCGCGGCGGCATCGGCGTTCCCTGGCCGCCGCATTGGTTGGCGCCGTACTCACGGTGCTCGCGGTGGTCGCCTTCTTGACGCACGCCCGCGAGCAAGCGGCGATTCCGGCGCGGGCCGCTGCCGCGGTGCGGCAGGCGCGTCTGCTGCTGTTGCAGCCGGCGCACGGCGAGCATGTGTACGTGTCGGTGTTCCTGCGTCGCACGCCGAGTGGAGAGAATCTTCGTGCCGAGCAAGCGCGGCTCGGCGACGCACTCGCGCACTTCGACCGCGCGCTGGCGCTGCGTTGGGACTTGGACGTCGCGTGCGAGCGCGCCGCGGTGGTGATCGCGCGTGGGTTGCTCGGTCAGACAGGTTTCGCCGGCGTCGATCCGCGCGTCGAGACTGCGTGTCCGGTGACTTCGCCTCTGCGACAGGCTGACGACGTGTCGCGTCTCCGCGACCTCGACCTCGCCGGTCTCGCTCCGCGTGACCGCCGCACGCTCGGCCTCTTGGCGATGCTGCTCGGCGAGGTGGCACTGTGCCACCGCGCATGGGAGCCCTTCTTGCTGCAAGAAGGCAACGCGTTCCTCGACGCCGCCGCCGGCATCCAGCACGTGGTGTTGGAGCAGCACGCGCGGGCGTATCCGTGCTTGCTCAGCGGGTGCCGCGAGTTTCCGGAGGCGGGGTTCTTGTGGGTGAAGCTGGCCGAGGCGGCGGTGCGCGCGGGCGATCTTGCTCTCGCTGAGCGCTGGCTGCGCGAGGCCGAGGGCAAGGAGTTGCAGGATCCGTTCGACGGGCATCTGCGGGTGTGGGGAGACCTGTGGGTGGCGCGGGGGGATCTCGCGCGGGCTGAGGCGTGTTACTGGCAGGACATCGAGCGGCACAAGGCAGTGGAATCGAAACTGCGCCTGGCGGCGTTGTTCGCGGCCAACGGTCGGGCGCTCGACGCCGTCAGCCTGCGCTTCGACCTGGCGGCTACCCGCAGCGAGCGGGGATTCGCCGCCGAGTTCGAGCAAGCGCTCACGGTGTGTTGGCGAGAGTTGCGCCTCGACGCCCGACTCGACTTCCTGGCGAGCGAGATGACCGCTGGGCGGCGGCTCGGGGACTGGCTCGCCATGTTGCACACGGCCGATCATCAACCCACCGCAGACTCGCCGACGCTTGCGAGTGCAGACATCGCTTACCCCGGGGTCCCTGCTCTTCGAGATCTCGTCTGGACGCGAAGGATCCTGCACATGCCTCAAGTCACGCGCTCGTTCTCATGGTCGTTTCGTCGGCTGGTCGCAGGCCTCGGTCTGGCGGCCGACTCGCCGGCAGGGAGAGACCTCGCGAGCCGGCATCCGCTGGTGGCGATCGGGTCCTGGCTGGCGTTGGAGCGTGTGCTGGGCGCCTGCGAGAGGCTGGGTGGTTGGGCGCGCGCGAATCTTGGGCCGCGGGTTGCCGCACTGTTGTCAGTGCTCGGTCTCTGTGACGCGGGCAGCGCTCAGGCCTGCGTTGCGCCTCCCGCTGGAGTTGTCGCCTGGTGGCATCTGGACGGCAGCGCTCAGGATGCCACTGGCAGCCACCACGGCACGGTGGTCGGATCCGGTGGTTCGTTCCAGACTGGCATGGTGCGCGATGGTTTCGTGAGTGGCGGACCCGGCAGCATCGTGACAGTCCCCGATGCGCCAGCTCTCAACGTCGGCCAGTTCACGATCGAGGCGTGGATCAGGTTGGACGGCGTTGGGCCGTCGAATCAAACGATCATCAACAAGGGATCCGGCGGCTCGAACGTCCTGCAGACGTTCGTTCTCTCGATCATGGGCACCGGCGCTCAGACGTGGAGCCCAGGTGTGGCTTTTGTTGGGACGCCTGCCCCAGGCAAGGCATTCATGACGTTCGGGAACGGGACTTCCGAGCAGGCAGTCTTCTCGTCGGCCCCGATCGCTCCGGGTGTGTTCCATCACGTGGCGGGGTCGGTCGACGGATCGACGGTGCAGCTTTATGTCGATGGTGTTCTGGACATGGCGGGCACGCAGGTCTACCTGCCACTCACCACCGTCGACCCGGTGCGAATCGCGGGGCTGGCAAATGCAACGACGTTCGTAGGCGTCATCGACGAAGTCACCCTCTACAACCGCGCGCTGACTGCGGCTGAGGTCCAGGCCATCTACGCCGCCGGGTCCGCAGGCAAGTGCCGGCTCTTCACCCCGACAGGCCCCGGGTGCCCCGGTGTGCAAGGCACGCCAGCGCTGGCCGCCGCGCCAGGGTCGCTGCCGTGGGTGGGCCGAACCTTCACCGCGCAGATCACGTCGATTCCGAACGGCTTCCCGTACGTCTCGGTGATGGTGCTCGGCTTCACGAACCTCGGCCTACCGCTGTGTCTCCTCAACCGCTGTGACTGCACGCTGCGCGCCAACCTGGACCTCACCTTAACGCTCTCGCCGAGCAACAACCAAGCGACCTGGTCAATTCCGATCCCGAACGACCGCAACCTGCTCGGCTACTCCGGCCTCTTCACCCAGGTCGCCGTGATCAACCTCGCCTCCGGCCTCGACGCGATGTCGAACGGCATGCAGATGACGATCGGCGAACGCTGACGGCGGGTCACTCCACCGGCAGCCGGTGCACGCGTACGCAGGCGTCGCTCAACCAGCTCGTGCGCATCCTGGTGAACCCCGGCACGTACGACGAGGTCGTGAGCGTGCGCAACCGTGCGAGCTTGTCGCTCGAAGGTCTCTCCGCCGTCGGCCTCGTGACCGTGCGCGGCTTCCGCATCAGCGACAGCACCGACATCACGCTCGCCTACTTCGACATCGACGGCAGTGTGCGCGCGCGCCACGGCGTCAAGCTGCTCGGTGGCTGCAATGCCAACCAGCGCGTCACCGTGCACGACTGCATGATCCACGACGTGCAGGGCACGCACGACCCTCTGTGCCAACGTGAGTGAGACACGCCCCAGGTTAAGTTTAGTGTAGAGGGCGTAGGCAGACCGAGATGACCAAGCAGACCAAGATCGCAAACAAGCAGCGCCCGTTGTCGGGCACCGCACCGCTACGCGCGGACGA
>JANPER010000242.1:0-22579 GCA_031423015.1 Planctomycetota bacterium
CGGTGATGCCTGGGGCCTGCTACCCGGCGCTTCGGCGCTTACCGGAGCGGGACTGACTCCCGCGGATCGAGAACGACGTGCGCCAGACTGCCCGGGCTCCAGGGAGTTCGAGTCGTCTGTCGCGTCACGACGCACCATGGCCGCCACGATAGCACCCGTACTCACCAAACGAACGGCCGCTGCGCCGCGGCGCGCGCGATCACTTCCTTGATCTTGCGCGCATCGCCCATCGGCAGACAGTGCACGCCGATGGCGAGCCGCCAGCGACCCACACCGTCAGCGTCGCCAACCCCAGCAGCCGATCGATCGGGCCGGCGTTCAGCGTCACGCCCTGCACCTTGCGCAACGGCACGAACGCCTGATAGCGCCCGGTCGAGCCCCGACGCATCGGCCCGCATACGGCGTTGACGACGCCGGCGCTACGCGCCGAGCGTCTTGCTGGCGATCTCGAACACGTCGCGCGACAAGTCCTGCACCCCGACGATGCGCTCCACCTGCGCGCGCATCAGCTTCTGGCGCGCAGGATCGAAGCGGCGCCAGCGGCTGAAGGCCCCGGCGCATAGGCGCGCGGCGATCTGCGGGTTGACCTTGTGCAGGCCGATGATGTGCTCGGCGACGAACGCATAGCCCTGGCCATCGGCGCGGTGATAGCCGACTTGGTTGCCGATGAAGGCACCGACGAGCGCGCGCACCTTGTTGGGGTTGGTGATCGAAAACGCCGGATGCTGCGTCAGCTCGCGCACGCGTTCGATCACATCGCGGCGGGGTGCGCTCGCTTGCGTGCGCAGCCACTTGTCCACCACCAAGCTCTCGCCGGCAAACTCCTGATAGAACGCGTCGAGAGCCGCCGCGCGCAACGGCGCGCTGCTGTGCGCCAGGTTGAGCAAAGCGCTCATGCGGTCCGTCATGTTGGTGGCCGAAGCGATCTGCCGCTCGGCCAGCGCCCACACCTTCTCCTCATCGAGCGCCATCAGCAGCGACAGGCACACGTGCTTGAGGCTGCGCCGCGCCACCTGGGCGCCAAGCGTGCTGTACTGCGCTGGCTCCTCAGCCACCAGGCCCGCGTACAGCGCGGTCAACTCGGCGCGCAGCGACGCGGCCACAACCTGACGCACGAGGTCGCGCGCAGCGTGGATCGCATCCGGATCGACGCTGGCCATGGCGTCGCCCAGCATCGCCTCGCTCGGGAAAGTGAGCACTTCCGCCACGAGGGCGCGGTCGAGTTGCGGATCACCGTCGCGCGCGCGCTCGACCAACACCCGACACGCTGCCACCAAGACCGCCGTGGCTGGCGATGGCGTGGCGGCGCGCTCCGCCACCAGCTCGATGATCACGTCCTGCGCCAGCTTCTGGCCGGCGTCGAAGCGACTGAAGCTGTCGTCGTCGTGCGCCAACAGGAACGCCAGCTCGTCGCGGCTGCGCGTCACGCGCAGGTGCACCGGCGCCGAGAACCCGCGCAACAGCGACGGCACCGGCGGATGCGGCACATTGACGAAGGTGAAGGTGTGCGTCGCCTCGGTCAGTTCCAGCACGCGGCTGGTCAGAGGCGTCACGGTCTCGCCCTGCAGAGTCAGACGCAGGGCCTCACCGTCGCGGTCGAACAGCGCCATCGCCAAGGGGATGTGCAACGGCAGCTTGTCTTTCTGCCCAGGCGTCGGCGGCGTGCTCTGGGTCACCCGAAGGGTGTAGGTCTTGGCACTGGCGTCGTGCGTGCCCTCCACCTGCAGCACCGGCGTGCCCGCCTGCGAGTACCAGCGCTCGAACTGCCGCAGATCGCGTCCGTTGGCGTCCGCCATCGCCTGGCGGAAGTCGTCGCAGGTCACGGCCTGGCCATCGTGGCGCGAGAAGTACAGGTCCATGCCGCGCCGGAAGCCAGCGGCACCCACCAGCGTGTGCAGCATGCGCACGACCTCGGCGCCCTTCTCGTACACCGTCGCGGTGTAGAAGTTGTTGATCTCGATCACCTCGTCGGGTCGTACCGGATGCGCCATCGGCCCAGCGTCCTCGGGGAACTGCCCGGCCCGCAGCCGCCGCACGTCCTCGATGCGCTTGGTGGCCGGCGACCCCATCGCCGCCGAGAACTGTTGGTCGCGAAACACCGTGAGCCCTTCCTTCAAGCTCAGTTGGAACCAATCGCGACACGTCACGCGGTTGCCGGTCCAGTTGTGGAAGTACTCGTGGCCGATCACGCCCTCGATCGCGGCGTAGTCGGCGTCGCTCGCGGTCGTCGGCGAAGCGAGGACATACTGCGAGTTGAAGATGTTCAACCCCTTGTTCTCCATTGCTCCCATGTTGAAGTCATCGGTGACGACCACCGAGTACTGATCGAGATCGCACTCCAAACCAAACTCCGTCTCGTCCCACTGCATCGCGTGCTGCAGCGCGAGCATCGCGTGCCCGCACTTGCCGAGGTTCTTCGGCTCGGCGTAGAAGCGCAAGACGACCGGCCGCCCCGACTTGGTGACGAAGCGGTCTTCGACGTGCCCTAGGTCGGCGGCGACCAGCGCGAACAGATAGCACGGCTTGGGATGCGGGTCGAGCCAGAGCGCATGGTGTTTGCCGTCCTCGAGGTCGCCGCCGCCGCGCAGATTGCCATTCGACAGGAGCACCGGAAAGCGCTGCTTGTCGGCGATGATCTCGGTCGAGAAGCGCGCCAGGACGTCGGGCCGATCGACGTAGTACGTGATCTTACGAAAGCCCTCGGCCTCACACTGCGTGAGATAGCCAGTGACGGTGCGATAGAGCCCCTCGAGGGCGGTGTTGCGATCCGGCTCGATCTCGACCTCGGTCTCCAGCACGAAGCGCTCGGCCGGCGACAACAGCACCAGGTGCTCGGGCTCGACGCGATACTCGTCGGGGCGCAGGGCACGACCATCGACCGCGATCTGGCGCAATCGCAAGTCGACCCCGTCGAGGGATAGCGTCGCGGGGGCCGTGGCCGTCGGGTTACGGCGCAAGGCGAGGCGAGCGACCACGCGCGTCGGCACGCCGTTGCCAATCTCCACGCGCAGCGCAACATCGTCGACGAGATACGGCGGCGGCGTGTAATCGAGGCGACGTAACGACTGGGGCTTACCTTCGGCCATGGTGCGCCACGAACCCTACAACTCGCGGCGCGTACGCACCAGGAAGTTGCCCACCAGCAAGCCCGTCACCAGCGACACCGCCACCATCAGCACGGCAAACGCACTCTTGACACCGAGCAGCGTCTCGCCTTCGACCAGCGAGGCCAAGCTCCGCAAACCGAGGCTGCCGGGGACCAAGAGCATCAGGCCGGGCGCGGTGGTCACGGCCGACGGCGTGCGGCGCGTGCGGGCCAGCGCGTTGCTGATCGTGCCGATGAGCAGCGCGCCCACGAACACACCGAGTTCGGGCCCAAGGAAGCCGCTGCCGACGCGCGCACCGGCGAACGCCAAACCACACGTCAGCACGATCCAGCCGGTGTCGCGCTTGCGAGCCTGAAACAACACGACGTAGCAGCACGCCGCCACGACGACGCCAATCGAGAGCCACCAAATCGGCGGCGTGAAGGGCACCGGCGCTTGCAGAATCGCGGGCGCAAAGTTCGCCGCCACGCGCGCGCCGAGCGCGACGCCCACGGTCAGCGACAAGAACGTGATGGTGGCGCCCATCAGGCGAGCGGTGCCGGCGGCGAGATGGCCGTACGCCAGTTCTGACATCGCCGTGGTCAACGTGAAACCTGGCACCATCACGATCACTCCAGCGACGATGGTGAGGTCGCGCGCCAACGGATAGTGACCCGAAAGCAGCGTCACGGTGAGCGCGCACACGAACGCGGCGATTGGCTCGGCGATGCGATCGAGGCGGTCGCGCTGCACCCGCAACAAAAGCAGAACGCCGACGATCAATCCGAGCCCGGTGGCAACGGCCATCTCGCGCCAGCCGCCGCCAAAGAGACACGCCGCCGTGCCCGAAGCCAGCGCGTGCGCCGGCAAGCGCCAGCCAATCGATACGTCGTTCTTGGAGGCAATGATGCCCCGCACTCTGGCCGCGGCGTCGCGCGCCGACCAGCGACCATCGAGCACTCGGCCCCACACTTCGTACAGTTCGGTGAGCTTGCCCAGATTGACGCTGCCCGCGTTCACCCGCAGCAAGTGCACGTGCTGCGCGCCGAGCCTGCCGAAGGCGCTGAACACCGAGGTCGGCGTCGCAAAGAACTGGCCCTCCAAACCCATGTGGTTGGAACAGGTCTCCAGCGCGTTCTCCAGCCGATGCGCCGCTGCGCCATACGATTGGAGCCCACGGGCAAACTCGAGCACAAAGGTGACTCGGTCGTCCGTGCCCGCGACGGCGACCTCCGATGCGACGGGCGGTACGAGGGGTGAGGCCAAGTCGGCAGGATAGCAGCCCAGAGTTGTCACAAAAAAGCCACGTGCCCGAGCCGGGCCACCAACGCCTCGCGTAAGGGATGTCGAGGTGACTGGGCCGGCGTGAGACGCGCCGGCCGCTACGCATGGGTCCGCGGCGGCCTGTGACAGAGCCTGCAGGCTCTCCACGGACCGCCGCGACCTTTATCGCGCCCGAAACGCGCTAGAAGTTCTCGGCAGCGTTCGAGCCGACTCCTACCTTCGGCGGCGATGACCAAGGCCGACTACCGCGTCCATCTGCGCGGCCGCAACTTCCTGCTGGCCAACGGCGATGCGGTAGGTCGGTTTGCATTTCACGTCACGCTGTTCGTGCGGGCCGCCGATCCCGAGCAAGCCAGCGCCGCTGCCATGCAAGCCTTGGGCGCCGACGACGACCTGCGCACCGCCCTGCGCAACCCACCCGATGATCCGCCGCTGGTGTTCACGCTGGAGACGACGAGGATCCCACCGGACCTGGCACCGCCACCAAAGCGCGGGGCGTTCACGTTCACTCCGGACGACGGCAGCGAGCCGGAGCCCGGGCTGCCGGCGGAGCCGGTGAGAATGCCCTGAACGTCGAGAACTGCCCGGCGAAAAAGCCACCGGGGCAACACGTTCCCCGGGTGGCGACGATAGCCTGCGGCCGGGCTGGCACCAGTGATCCTCGGTTCGCAGCCGCACGGTCCCCCATAGACTGCGAGCAGGCCGACATGACCGACCAGGTTCAGCATCTCATCGATCGAATCCGCAAAGATGCGGTGCACGTGGCTGCGCAGCAGAGCCAGGAGGTTTTGGCCAAAGCACAGGCACAAGCCGACAGCCTCGTCGCCGACGCGCGCATCAAGGCCGCGGCCCTTACGCAGCAGGCGGAACGCGAGCGCCAGCAACTGATCGAGCGCGGGACGCAGAGCCTCACGCAGGCGGCACGCGACCTGCTGCTCGACGTCGGCGCCCGGCTCCAGCAGATGGTCGACAACATCTTGGCAAGCGCCGTCGCCGAGGCGATGACGCCGGCGCTGATCGAGCAGATGCTGCTGCGTCTGGCCGAGGGCTTTGCCGGCAACGGCGTCGCCGAAGGCCAGATCGACGTACTCGTGAGCCCGGCCGACCGCGAACAGTTGTGCGCCTTCGCCATGCAGCGCTTGCGTGGCAAGCTCGAGCAGGGCGTGCAGGTACACGCCGACCAGCGCCTGGCGCGCGGCTTCCGCCTGTCCTTCGCCGACGGCAGCGTGCAGCTCGACTTCAGCAGCGAAGCGATCGCCAGCTCGCTGGCTCGGCTGCTGCGCCCGCAGATCGCCAGCATCGTCATGGCCGCCGCCCTGTCGACAGGCCCTCAGGTGCAGAGCGTCCCCGCCGGCGTGCCGTGACCTACTACTACCTCGTCGCCAGCCTGCCGACGCTCGCGCTCGGCGGGGCACCTTGCATGACGCCGACGCAGTTCCGCGTCCTGTGCTCGGAGCACCTCGAGCCGTCGCACCTGGCCGAACTCGACGCCGTGCTCAGCGACACCGGGTTCAGGGGCGGCGGCCGCTCGCCGTTCGCGCAGCGCTGGCAACGCACCGAGCTACAGATCAAGAACGCGGGTGCGCGTGTCCGCGCCCAGCGGCGCGGCCTCGACCCCGAGCGCCACGTGCAGCCGACCGACGACCTTGACCTGGGCCTGCTGCGCCGCGTTCAAGAAGCGCTCGCGGCGCCAAACGCCAAGGCGCGCGCCCGCGCGCTCGACGCGGTGCGGTGGCAAGAACTCGAGCAGCTCGCGTTCGACGCGCCGTTCTCGCAGAACGCCGTCCTCGGCTACGCGCTCCGGCTCGACCTATGCGCCCGCTGGGCAGCGCGCACAGTGCCCGCCGGTCGCGCCCGCCTCGTCGCCCAGGTCGACGCCATGCTGCAACACTTCGATGCCCCTGAGGAAATCGCATGACCGCGCAAACACGCGCCCACCACGTGGGCAAAGTCGTCGCCGTCAACGGCAACCTGGTGACCGCTGAGTTCGACCAACCAGTGACGCAGAACGAAGTGACCTTCGTGCGCGTCGGCGACCTGCGCCTGAAGTCGGAGCTGATCCGCGTGCGCGGGCGCTACGCCGAGATGCAGGTGTTCGAAGACACGCAGGGCCTGCGCGCCGACGACCCGGTGGAGTTCACCGGCGAGCTGCTGTCGGCGGAGCTGGGCCCGGGGTTGCTCGGCCAGGTCTACGACGGCTTGCAGAACCCGCTGCCGCAGCTGGCCGCCGCGTGCGGCTTCTTCCTGCAGCGCGGCACCTACTTCGCAGCGCTCGATCGCAAGCGCGTGTGGACGTTCACGCCCACGGTGACGATCGGCGCCACGGTGCATCCGGGCGACACGCTCGGCACCGTCCCCGAGGGCATCTTCAGCCATCGCATCATGGTGCCGTTCGCCCTGCAGACAACACCGGGCGGCGCGTTCACCGTGACCCACATCGCCAGCCAGGGTGACTACACCGTCGAGCAAGTGATCGCCAAGCTGAAAGACCAGCACGGGCGCGAGCACGACGCGCGCATCATGCAGCGCTGGCCGGTGAAGATGCCGATCAAGTGCTACGCCGAGCGCCTGCGTCCGACTGAGCCGCTCACCACGCAGGTGCGCATCGTCGACACGTTCTTTCCGGTGGCGCGCGGCGGCACCTACTGCATCCCAGGACCGTTCGGCGCCGGCAAGACCGTGTTGCAGCAGATCACCAGCCGCAACGCCGACGTCGACATCGTGATCGTGGCGGCGTGCGGCGAGCGCGCCGGCGAAGTGGTAGAGACGCTGCGCGAGTTTCCCGAGCTGACCGACCCGCGCACCGGCAAGAGCTTGATGGAGCGCACGCTCATCATCTGCAACACCAGCTCGATGCCGGTGGCGGCGCGCGAGGCCTCGGTGTACCTCGGTGTGACGATGGCCGAGTACTACCGGCAGATGGGGTTGAACGTGCTGCTGCTCGCCGACTCGACATCGCGCTGGGCGCAGGCGTTGCGCGAGGTGTCCGGCCGCCTCGAGGAGATCCCCGGCGAAGAGGCGTTCCCCGCTTACCTGGAGTCGGTGATCGCCGCGTTCTACGAGCGCGGCGGCGTGGTGCGGCTGCGCGACGGCAACCTCGGCTCGGTGACGATAGGCGGCACGGTGAGCCCGGCCGGCGGCAACTTCGAAGAGCCGGTGACGCAGGCGACGCTGAAGGTCGTCGGCGCGTTCCATGGCCTGTCGCGCGAGCGTTCCGACGCGCGCCGCTACCCAGCGATCCATCCGCTGGAGAGCTGGAGCAAGTACGCGACGCTGGTGCCGCAGGCCCACGTCGAGTTCGGCCGGCGCACGCTGCGCCGCGGCAACGAGGTGAGCCAGATGATGAAGGTGGTCGGCGAAGAGGGCACCTCGCTCGACGACTTCGTGACCTACCTCAAGGCCGAGTACCTCGACGCCAGCTACCTGCAACAAGACGCCTACCACGACATCGACGCCGCGACGCCGGCCCCGCGCCAGGCGCACGTGTATGGCCGGTTGCATCAGATCTTGCAGACGGCGCTGGCCTGCAAGACCAAGGACGACGCGCGTAGTTTCTTCCAGCGCCTGACGCAAGCCACCAACGATTGGAATCGCACCAGCTGGCAAAGCCCCGAGTTCGCCGCCGCCGAGCGCAAGCTCATCACCATGCTGGCCGAAGTCGGCCAGGAGACCGCGTCGTGAACACCGTCTACACGCGCGTCGAGCAGATCATCGGCAACGTCATCACGGTGCGCGCCAGCAACGTCGCCTACCGCGAACTGGCGCAGGTCACCTCCACGCTCGGCACCTCGCTGGCGCAGGTCATCCGCCTCGAAGGCGGACGCGTGTTCTTGCAAGTGTTCAGCGGCGCGCGCGGCATCGCCACCGACGCGCAGGTGCGCTTCCTCGGCCACCCGATGCAGGTGTCGTTCTCCGACGCGTTGCTCGGCCGCATCTTCACCGGCAGCGGCGCGCCGCGCGACCACGGCCCGCGTCTCGAGCACAACCTCAAGGAGATCGCCGGGCCGTCGGTCAACCCGAGCAACCGCATCATTCCGCGCCGCATGGTGCGCACCGGCATCCCGATGATCGACGTGTTCAACACGCTGGTCGAGTCGCAGAAGCTGCCGATCTTCTCGGTGGCCGGCGAACCGTACAACGCGCTGCTCGCACGCATCGCGCTGCAAGCCGAGGTCGACGTGATCGTGCTCGGCGGCATGGGCCTCAAGCACGACGACTACCTGACGTTCCGCGACACGCTGGAGGAACAAGGCGCGCTGTCGCGCACCGTGATGTTCGTGCACACCGCCGCCGACCCAGTGGTCGAGTGCCTGATGGTGCCCGACATGGCGCTCGCGGTAGCGGAGCAGTTCGCCCTGCAGAGCAAGCGCGTGCTGGTGTTGCTCACCGACATGACCAACTTCGCCGACGCGCTCAAGGAGATCGCCATCACGATGGAACAGATCCCGAGCAACCGCGGTTACCCCGGCGACCTCTACAGCCAGCTCGCGGCGCGCTACGAGAAGGCGGTCGACTTCGAGGGCGCCGGCTCGATCACGATCCTCGCCGTCACCACGATGCCCGGCGACGACGTGACGCACCCGGTGCCCGACAACACCGGCTACATCACGGAAGGGCAGTTCTACCTGCGCAACGGCCGCATCGAGCCGTTTGGCTCGCTGTCGCGGCTCAAACAGTTCGTCAACGGCCGCACCCGCGACGATCACCGCACCATCATGAACACGATGGTGCAGATCTACGCCGCGTGCAAAGAGTCGCGCGAGAAGCGCTCGATGGGCTTCAAGATGAGCGCGTGGGACGGCAAGCTGCTGCGCTACGGCGAGCGCTTCGAACGCGAGATGATGGACCTGACGGTCAACATCCCGCTCGAACAAGCGCTCGACCTCGGCTGGCAGATCATGGCCGACTGCTTCGAGCCAGCCGAGACCGGCATCGCCAGCAAGCTGATCGACAAGTTCTGGCCCAAGAAGGTCGCCGCGACGGCGCCGACGGTGCCTGCCATCGCGACCGCACGCTGAGTCCCGCCATGGCCAAGGTCAAGAACACCAAGAACGAGCTGAAGGCGCAGCGCGACGCGCTGAAGCGCTACCAGCGCTACCTGCCGACGCTGCAACTGAAGAAGCAGCAGCTGCAAAGCGAGGTGCGCCAGGTCGAGCACAAGCTCGAAGAGAGCGTGCAGCGCGAGCGCACGTTGGTGGCCGACCTCGATACCTGGGTCGAGCTGTTCAGCGACGAGGTCGACCTCACGCCCTACCTACAGGTCGTGCGCATCGTGACCGAGCAGAGCAACGTCGCCGGCGTGAACATCCCGGTGTTGCGCGACGTAGAGTGGCAGCGCGCGATGCCCGATCTGTTCGCCACGCCGCCGTGGTTCGACGATGGGCTCGAGTGCCTGGAGCAACTCGTGCGCGTGCGCCTGGAGCGCCGCGTGCTCGAAGAGCAGAAGCGCTTGCTGAGCGAAGAGCTGCGCACCACCAACCAGCGCGTGAATCTGTTCGAGCGCGTGAAGATCCCGGCCGGCCAAGACGCCATCCGCAAGATCCGCATCTTCTTGGGTGACGTGCAGACGCTCGACGTGGCGCGCGGCAAGATCGCCAAGAAGAAGGCTCTGGCGCAGGAGACGGCCCAATGAAGGAGACGCCGTGATTGTGCCGATGCGCAAGGTGGCGGTGCTGTGCCAGAGCAAGGACAGCGACGAGACGCTCGGGCGCCTGCGCGAGTTGGGGGTGCTGCATGTGACGCCAGCACAAGCGGCGGCCAGTGGCGACCTCGACGCCGCGCGCAAGCCGTTGGATCAGGCCCGCGGTGCGCTCGCCGTGCTGGCGGCTCTCCCCGAGCGCGCGCCGCCGACCTCCCTGCCGGCGCCGGCGCATGTGGTCGGTCGAGTGCAGCAGTTGAGCACGGAACGTAAGGATCTCGATGCCGACATCACGCAGCTGGAGGCGGAGCACGCGGCGCAAGCGCCGTTCGGCGACTTCGATCCGGAACAGGCGCGCGCGCTGCGGGCGCAGGGCGTCGGGCTACGGCTGTATCAGTTCCCGGCGAAGAAGGCCCCCACCGCGCCGCCGGGCGCGTCGCTGCACATCGTCGGTCAAGCGGGCAGCACTGCCTGCGCCGTACTCGTAGGTCCGCCGGAGGCGAGCCTCACCGCGCGCGAAGTGCCGCTGCCGCCCCGTTCGCTGGCGGCCATCACGCGCGCGCGCACCGACCAGGCAGCGCGGCGGGATGCGATCGACGGCGAGTTGGCGGCGCTGGCCGGTGCGCGCGCAGCGTTGGCACAGCACGTCGCGCGCCTCGAGGACGAGGCACAGCTGCACGAGGCGCGCGCGGCGATGGGCACCGCCGAGTCGCTGACGTGGATCACCGGGTTCTGCCCCGAAGTCGCAGTCCCCGCCGTACACGCGGCCGCGGCGGGGGGCGGTTGGGCGGTGTCGGTACGCGAGCCAAGCGCCGACGACGTGGTGCCTACCAAGCTCGAGAGCAAGCCGTGGGTGCGTCAGGTGCACGCAGTGCTGGAGATGGTCGGCATCACGCCGGGCTACGCCGAGGTCGACGTCAGCGCCCCGTTCCTTTTGTTCCTCGTGCTGTTCGCAGCGATGCTGATCGGCGACGCCGGCTACGGCGCACTGATTCTCCTTGGCGTGTTCCTGGCGCGGCGCAAGTTTCCCCGCGCGCCGGCGCAGCCGTTCGCACTGCTGCGCACGGTCGGCCTCGCCACCGTGGTCTGGGGTGCGATCACTGGCACCTACTTCGCGATTCTGAGCGTGCCGCCCTTCCTCGACTGGATGCGCCTCGAGTGGCTGGCGGGGAGCGACAAGGTGGCGACCACCAAGAACGTGATGCTGCTGTGCTTCCTGATCGGCGCGGTGCACATCACCGTGGCGCACCTGTGGGCGGCGCTGCGCTGCGGCAAGGCCCTCACTGCGCTGGCCCAGCTCGGCTGGATCGCGTCGACCTGGTGCATGTTCTTCATCGCCAAGACCATGGTGCTCGGCGATCCGTTCCCGGGCTTCATGATCCCCGTCACGATCGCTGGCGTCGGCGCGATCATCCTGTTCATGACGCCGGTCAAGCAGCTCAAGAGCGAGTGGTTCAACCACGTCATGCTGCCGCTGAGCCTGGTGTCGAACTTCGTCGACGTGGTGTCCTACCTGCGCCTGTTCGCGGTCGGCACCGCCGGCGTCGCGGTGGCGAGCTCGTTCAACGACATGGCGGCGCGCATCGGTGCCGCCGGCGGCATCAACCTGTTGTTCGCGGCGCTGGTGGCGATCTTCGGCCACACGCTGAATCTCTTGTTGTGCGCGATGGGCGTGCTGGTGCACGGCGTGCGCCTCAACACCTTGGAGTTCTCGGCCCACCTGGGCCTGCAATGGAGCGGCGTGCCCTACCGGCCGCTGCAACGGCGCGCGGGTGGCACGCCGGCAAGCGATCTCGATTCGAAACCAAACTGACTGAGAGGAAGTGAACGTGGACGTTGCGACGATGGCCTCGATGGGCAAGCTCGGCGGCGCGATGGCGCTGTCATTCGGTGCGCTCGGCTCCAGCCTGGGCGTGGGTGCCGCGGGACCCGCGGCGGTCGGCAGCTGGAAGAAGTGTTACGCGCAGAACAAGGGGGCGCCGTTCGTGCTGGTCACGTTCGTTGGCGCGCCGTTGTCACAGACCATCTACGGCATGATCCTCATGAACCAGATGGCGGCGAAATGTACCCAGCAGGCGGGCCAGACCGCCGAGCAGTTCGCCGCCGCGGTGTCGAACTGGCCGGCCATGCTCGGCATCGGCCTGTTCGGCGGCATCGCGATCGGGCTGTCGGCGTGGTACCAGGGCGTCATCGGCGCCTCGGCTTCCGACGCGATGGCCGAGACCGGCAAGGGCTTCGGCAACTACTTGATGGCGCTCGGCATCATCGAGACGGTGGCCTTGTTCGTGATGGTGTTCATCGGCGGGCTGGTGTAGAGCGGCTGCGCGCCTTCCCCTACCGACGCCCGCTCACCGCCACCCACACCGCGGCGAGCACGAGCGCAAACGCGATCAGGTCGCGCGGCCGCGGCGTCTCCTTGGCAACCAGGATCGCGAACAGCAAGAACACCGTCAGCGTGATCGCCTCCTGGATGATCTTGAGCTGCGACAAGGTGAACGGCCCGCCATGGTCGACGTGGCCGATGCGGTTGGCCGGCACCTGCAGCATGTACTCGGGCAGCGCGATCAGCCACGACACGAAGATCGCCACGACCAGCGGCCAAGCCTTCTGCTTCACATGGTAGTACCACGCGAAGGTCATGAAGGTGTTGGAGAGGGCCAGGAGGAGAACGGTGGTGAGCCAGGGAGCCACGCCCTGCACGATACGCCGCGCTCCAGGACGAATGTGTCAGACACATTCGTCCTGCTCGCTATCGCTACTCGCCGATCGCGGCGGCGACCAGGCAGCCGCGGGCGACGGCGGTCAGCGCGTCTTCCGACCGGAAGATGCGACCCACCGCGAGGGGGAAGTCGATCTTGGCGAACTCGTCGCGGAACACCTCGATGAAGCCGCCGACCAAGCTGGTGCCGCCGGCGCAGGCGATGTCGATCGGCTCGTTGAAGTTCGGCATGTTCTGGCCGGACTCGAAGCGCGCCTTGATGTTCTGCAACACGTAGCTGATGAGGTTGCGATAGTAGATCGCCACTGCCTCTTCCTCGCGGTTCTTCGGGTCGCGGATATCGACGCCGCGTTCCTTGATGAACGTCGCCTTGCTCTTCTTGACGCCGAGAACCTGCGCCACGTTCTTGTCGATCCAGTCGCCGCCACGCGCGACCGAGAACGACACGCACGGGATGCTCTTGTAGGCGATGCAAGCGTTCGCCATGCCACCGCCGAACGACAGACCGACGCCGGTGAAATCCTTCTCGGCCAGCTCGGAGAACACCACCGCGTGCGCTTCGTTGATGGCGTGGGCCGTGTAGCCCATCTTGTTGACGATGCCCTCGAACAGGCCCTGGTGGTAGACGATGTTGTTGTCGACGTCGATCGACTCGGCTGGCACGCAGAAGTAGCACGGCTCACCCGGCACGCGCGGCTCGCCGAGGATCTTGCTGATGATCATCTTCATGATCGGGAGCGCGTCGGCTTCGTTGGGACTGAGCAGGCCGTCCGACATCGGCCGGCGCGTGTCCTTGCCGAACACGTTGGCCAGCTCGAACGCCGCCTCACCCACCACGACCAGCTTGCTGTTGTGCATCACGTAGGGCACTTTCAGCTTGGTCAGCATGTTCTTGGAGTAGATGTCGGCGTTGATGTCCAAGAACGCGTTGCGCTCGACGGTGACCGTGATGCCACCCTCGGAGTTCTGCACCGCCGCCGCGAGGTTGGCCGTACCTACGTCGAGCCCCTTGCCCAGGGCCACTTCGGTCGACGCGCTGGAAGAAGTCGTCTGCGCGCGTCCAAACTGATTGTTGTCGTTGTTGTGCGTCATCGTCGTGTCTGCGTGGTCTTGTTCGTGATTCTGTGTGCGTGTTCTCAGGCCCCGGGTCGCGGAATCAGCCGCCACCCTTGAGCTTCTTGAGCCGTTCCAGGTTGGCCGCGATTCCCGTCGCGCTCTTGGCCTTGACGGTCAGGTTGTCGAGGTTGGACTCGAGCTTGGCGCCTTCTTGGTGCTTGAACAGATTGGTCAAGCTCGGCGCGTCCGCCTCGACGGCGGAGCTGACCCCCATCTTGCGCCCGATGCTCTCGAGCTTTTGGGTGAAGGTATTGGTGAGCTGTTGCAACGCGCCCGCCAGCGCGTCGGCGGTGGCGTTGGGGTTGGCGGCCACCGGCGGAGGCGCTGGCGTCGGGGCGGGCGCGGGCGGCATCGCCGACCTGGCCTTCATCTCCGCGATCTCGCCCATCAAGCGGTAGACGATGTCGGTGTTCATGCCGCTCGCTACCGTCGTCGGCGTCTCGGCTTGCGTCTTGGCAAGTTCGCCCTCGAGTGCGCGCACGCGCATCAGCGCCTCGTCACGCTGCGCCTCGAACGCGCGCACCGCGGCAACCAACTGCTCGCGCTGGGTCTCCGAATGGCGCAAGCGCATCGCGGTCTGATCGCGCTCGCCGCGCAGCCCCTCTTTCTCGGCAAGGGTGCCGGCATCGTGCTCGCGCATCCTGGCCAGCTCGGCCTTCGTGCCACGCAGCTCGTCGGCCGCCTGCCGCAAATCCACCATCTCGGCCTGCCGCCGCTCCAGCAGAGCATGGAACTGCTCGCGGCTCTTCTGCTCGAGCTCTTCGACCTCCTGCGGTGACATCATCCCGGAGTCGGCGATCGCCTGATTGACGGCGGCGTCGATCATCTGCGCCACATCGTCGGCGCGAATCACCCGGACCGATCGACGGCCCCGGCTCTTCAGCTCGTCGAGCGTCGCGGTGTGCGAACGCGCGGTGAGAGCATCCTTCAAGTCTTGGACGTTGTGCTCCATGCGGGTGCCGGCTGGAGGCTGCGCCAGAGCAGCCTCGACCCCGAGTTTCTCGGCCAAGACCGCGCAACCGCTTGAGCCAATGCCCCGGTACAACCCCGCGCCGTCTCACTTTGAGTTCCACAGCCGAAGCATCTTCGCGAAGCGCGAAGATGTTTCGGCTGTGGAAAGTCATGAGCCGTAAGTCATGAGCCGTAAGTCCAGAACGCGGACAGGCGGCGGCGGTGCGAGTATCGCCCCGACGAGCGTCGAGCCAGCTCCGCTGGCTCGCTTAGACACAGTCGCGCCCTGGGCGCGCCGGTGTCTAAAACGGGATGTCGCCGTAGTCGACGTTGCCGCCACCCTCCGCGGGTGCGCCTTCCTTGGCAGGGCGCGGCGCGCGCGCGCGCGGGGCACCGCCACCCGCACCACCACCGGCGCCGCCACCTTCACCGCCCGCACCGCCGCCCGCACCGCGTGGCGCACCGATGAACTGGAAGTTCTCGATGACCACCGCGAGCTTGCTGTGCTTCTGGCCATCCTGCCCATCCCACGTCGAGTACTCCAAGCGGCCCTCGACGAACAATGGGCTGCCCTTGCCGACGTACTGGTTCAGCACCTCGGCCTGCTTGCCGAAGGCGGTGAGGTCGACAAAACAGACCGTCTCCTTGGCCTCGCCGTCTTGCCCGCCACTCCGGCGATTGATCGCCATCCCGAGCTTCGCGATCGCCAAGCCGCCTTGGGAGAAGCGCAGCTCGATGTCGCGCGTGAGGTTGCCGAGCAAGATCACCTTGTTGAAGTTCGCCATCGTGCTTGTTGCCGTTCTGAAAAAAGGGTGACACGCGATGCTAGCCGCGTGCGCCGACGCTTTGTATGTTGCGCACCGGTTTCCAGGCATCACCAGGGAGGTGGTCTGATCATGACAGCGACGGGTCGCGAACGGCGCCGTGCACCACGCGTGCACGCGGGTTTTCCTATTCATCTCTCCACCGAGACCGGGACGCTGGAGGGCGTCCTGCGTGACATCTCGTCGGTCGGCTTGTGCTGCCAGATTCCGGCGGCTCTGCGCGAAATGACGCTCGTGCGCATGCGCCTGGAACTGCCTGGCGTGCGCGAGCCCGCCGAGGTCGAGGGCGTTGTGGTGCGCGCCGAGAAGCTGCGCGACAAAACGCCGGCGACCTACGACGTCGCCATGTTCTTCGCCACCATCAGCCCGGCGGCCCGGCAGTCGATCGAGGCGTTCGTGCAGAGAAACCTGGTGGCCCAAGCCGCGCACTAGGAGTCGGCGACCAGCGTCACCGCAACCAGTACGGGCGCGCCCTGGCAAGCGATTGCGCGGGAGCCATTCGTTCTCGCACGCTATGAGCCAGAACGACCGGCGATCCGCGCCAACAGATAGCGCGGCAGACCAGCCAGGTCGTTTTCGAGGGTGAGCTCGATCAGCGAGGGGCGTGCCCGCAACTCCGCGAGCGCGGGTTCGGCGGCCTCGACGCCGGTTTCGAACAGCACCCAGGCTCCCGGCACCAGGCCAGCCTCGACGCCGCTCAGGATCTGCCGGTAGGCCGATGCCGGATCACCTGGGACCGTGAACAACGCCGCGCCCGGCTCATACCGCCGCACCGCGTCTTCGAGCAAGTCGGGGCGCGCCGGGTCGACGTACGGCGGATTGCTCACCAGCATCTCGAAGCGGCGGTCAGGCACCGCGGTCCACCAGTCCCCGAGCACGAGTTCCACGCGGTCGGCAAGTTCATGCTGCGCCACGTTGTCGCGCGCCAGCCCGAGCGCCTCGGCGCTCGCGTCGACTGCGGTGATCGTCAGGTCTGGACGCGCGCATGCGAGCGCGATCGCGATCGCACCGCCGCCGGTGCCGAGGTCGAGCACGCGGCCACCTTGCGGCGCCCGGGCGATCGCACGTTCCACCAGCCCCTCCGTTTCGGGCCGCGGCACCAGCGCGCGCGCGTCGCAGCGCAGGGTGATGGCGTGGAACCCCACTTCGCCGAGCACGTAGGCGATCGGTTCGTGCAGGCCGCGCCGACGCAGGAGTTCACGCAGGCTCGTCAGCTCACGCGCTTCGAGCGGCCGATCGAACTGCAGGTACAACTGCAAGCGCTGCAGGCGCAAGGCGTGCGCCAAGATCAGCTCCATGCTGAGGCGTGGCGACTCGACGTTGCGCTCACGCAGGTAGGTCTCACCCGCGCGCAACACGTCGAGCAACGTCTTTTGCGCCGTCATTTCGCGACCGGCACTCTCAGCGGCCGCGCCGCTCCGCAGCCGCCGCGCGCACGGCTGCCTTCTGCGCCTTGGCGTGCTTGGCTCCACCGAACACCGCGCTGAACAGGAACATGAAGTTCAGCAACGAGCCGATGAACAACACGATGCGGCCGGTGCCGAATGCGCGGCAGAAGTTGGTTGCCTTGGCGGTGCCCTCTTCGGTGCGGCTGAACGCGTTCTTGAACATGTCGAGCCAGCCATCCGCCAGCGGCCCATCCTTGAACGTCTTGATACCGACGTCGCGCTCGACAAAAATGAAGTCGACGAGGCAGACCAGGAACGGGATCAGGGCCAGCATGATCCACTTCATGCGGAAGCGGCCGCCGTACACGGCGATCCACATGCTCCACACCAAGCCCAGCGACAAGATCGTGAAGAAGGCGCCGCCCAGCGTCTTGTAGCCGGCGCCGTTCAGGTCGGCGGAGAACGGCATCATGCAGCCCAGCGACATCACCAGGCCCGCGAACAGGAACCGGTAGTACTCGCCGTGCGCGTCGGAGCGATAGAACGGTGGCGCGGTGCCGACCTTGATGGACGCGGTCGCGCCCTCGGTCAACGGTTCGAGCGTTTCGAGTTCGGGAAGAGGGAGTTCGGTTGCGTCGGTCATCTTGTTCTCTCAGCGGACGAGCCGCGACGTGCTCGCACAGGGGACGGGCTTTCTACAGCTCCTCGATGCGCGCTTCCCGATCTTTTACGAGCAGCGCTTGCACGACCGGCTCGAGCCGGCCTTCCATGATCTGTTCGAGGCTGAAGTTCTGATTCAACCGGTGGTCGGTCAACCGGTTCTGCGGGAAGTTGTAGGTGCGCACGCGGCTGTTGCGGTCACCCGACCCCACCTGGTCGCGGCGCGCCTGCGAGCGCTCGGCGTCGACTTTGCCCTGCTCGATGTCGTAAAGACGGGCGCGCAGCAGCTTCATCGCCTTTTGCCGGTTCTTGAGCTGGCTGCGCTCCTCGCGGCAGAACACCACCAGCCCCGACGGCTTGTGCCAGATGCGCACGGCGGTGGCGACCTTGTTGACGTTCTGGCCGCCCGGCCCGCCCGCGAGCGTCGCCTGGAACTCGAGGTCGCTGTCCTTGATGTCGATCTCGACTTCCTCGGCCTCCGGCAACACCGCCACGGTCGCGGCCGAAGTGTGCACGCGCCCCTGCGTCTCGGTGGTCGGCACGCGCTGTACGCGATGCCCGCCGCTCTCGAAGCGCATCACGTTGAACACGCCTTCGCCTTCGAGGGAGAACACCACCTCCCGGAAGCCGCTCATATCCGAGGTCGACTCACTGAGGAGGTCGGCCTTCCAGTTCTGGCGCACGGCAAAGCGCGTGTAGAGGAGGTACAGATCACGGGCGAACAGCGCCGCTTCTTCACCGCCGGTGCCGGCACGGATCTCGACGATGGCGTTGCGCCCCCCATCACCGGTCTGCGACAGCAGCGTGTCGAGCAGGGCGTCGGCGTCGGCGCGCGCCTTCGTCTCCAGGGCTGGCAACTCGCCGCGCGCCAAGTCAGCAAGTTCGCGGTCGCCAACCTTGTCGGCGATGAGCGCGCGGTGCTGGCCGATCTCGTCTTCGAGTTTGCGCACCGCCTCGTAGGCACGATTGACGCGGCGCAACGCGCCCAACTCGCGTTGAATCGGCGCCACGCGATCGGCGCGCACGGTGGGATCGGAAATCAACGCGATCAGCTCTTGCTCACGTGCAGCCATCTTGTCGAGCTTGGCTTGCACGCGCGGGCGAATGAACTCGCTCATGACGAACGCGCAGTTTCCGGCACCGGTTCAGCGGACCTTGCCGCGCGAACTCACGGCGTGGGTGCGGTCGGGGCCTGCTGGTAGCGCTTGCGGAACTTGTCGACGCGGCCGGCGGTGTCGATGAACTTCTGCGCCCCGGTGAAGAACGGGTGGCAGGCGTTGCAGATGTCGACCTTGATCGCCGCCTGCGTCGAGCGGGTAGAGAAATGGTTGCCGCAGGCGCACGACACTTGGCAAACCACGTATCGGGGGTGAATGTCTGGCTTCATGGCAGTCGCTCGCTCCCGGGCTTTGGTACCGGGAACGTCAAGGGGCGCAGAGGATAGGCGGGGCGCCGGCTTGGTCAAGCCTGCATCAGGTCATGCATGAGATCGCGTACCGACCGGATCGACAGGCCGATCACGGTGTCGAGCTGCCCCTCCACCACCGAGCAGAACCGGCCGGCGTGCCCCTGGATGCCATAGGCCCCGGCTTTGTCGGTCCATTCCCCGGTGTCCAGGTAGGCGTCGATGGTCTCGAAGTCGAGGCTGCGAAACAACACGCGCGCCGTCGCCATCTGCTCGCGGATGGCGACGCCAGGAGCGCCGTGACCCGCCGCTCGGTGCCAGCGCAGGCAGTGCGCGGTATGCACACGGTGCTCGCGGCCCCCTAGCTGCAAGAGCATGCGGCGGGCGTCGTCGCGCCCCGTGGGCTTTGCAAGCTCGCGGCCGTCGAGGTCAACCACGGTATCGACGCCGAGCACGAGGCCAGGCGCTGCCTCGGCCGCGACGTCGGCCTGCATGCACTTGTCGCGCGCTCGCAGCACCGCCAGCGCCGACGGCTCGCCACTGCCTGTGGGCTCAGGTCCGGGCGGAACGCACTCGAAGGCGATGCCGGCGCGCGCCAGCAACTCGCGGCGGCGCGGTGAAGTCGACGCCAGGTAGAGGCGCACGCCTCAGCGTTTGCCGCCAGGGGCGAGGCGCAACAGCAGACACGCCGGCGCCAGTATCGGCGTCTCGTGCACGCCCTTGATCTGCTTGCCGACGTCGAGCGGCAGGCCACCGAACGGCTTCAGCAGCTCACGCGCTTTGACCACGAAAGCCTCGACGTAGGGCAACTTGCAGTCGAGGTTCAGACGCTGCTGCACGCGCTGCGTCGAGCGGTCGGAGAACAACAGCTCTTCGAACGACAGGATGTTCTGCAGGAACTTCGCGACCTCGGGCTTGATCGCCACCGCGCGCTGCAGGAACGCGTTGCGGTCGCTCACCTGCGCATCGCGCAGGAACTCCAAGGTCACGTCATTCTGTTCGTTGTAGATCTGCCGGATCGCCTGCACGAGTTGGTCGCAGCGCTCGAACATGTGCGGCGCCGGGATGGCGGCGAGACAAGCCTCCAACTCGAAGGCCTCGTTGAGTCGAAACTCGTTGCGATCGACGAACTCGGTCTGGATGAGGTAACGCGCCGCCTGCCCCCACCCGCACGGCCCACCGGTAGCGATCGTGATGTGGATCATCGCTTCGATGAGATCGCAGGGCTTCTGCTCCGCGGGCGGCGTGAGCAGCCCCACCACCGCCGACAACTCGGCCAATGTGGCTTCCATGGCCTTCTGCGTGGGCTCGAGCGGCGCACGCGGGTCGGCTGGCTTCTCGGGCCCCTTGCCCTTCTTCTTGGCGTCGGACGCGGCCACGTTCACTGTCAATTCTTCTTGCCGTCCTTCTTGTCCTTGTCAGCCTTGGGCTTGGCCCGCGGCCGAGGGATCTTCTTCTTCGGCGGCACCCACGGCTTGGCGGTGCGCTTGCGCGCCTTGCGTGCCTTGCGCACCGGCATCGCGATGCCCGACTTCTTGATCAGCGTCACCGCGGTCTCGGACGGCTGCGCGCCCACCGACAACCAGTGCTTCACGCGCTCGGCGTTGAGCTTGAACTGCTCGCCAACGCGCTGCAGCTTCGGCAGGTAGAAGCCGAGGGTCTCGATGATGCGGCCGTCGTGCTTGGCGCGCGAGTCGGCGGCGACGAGACGGTAGGTAGGATGGTTCAAGCGGCCAAACCGCTTGAGGCGCAAGACGACTGCCAAGGGAGGTGCTCCAGTGAGTGGTGCCGGGATGAGCCCAGATAGTTGGGCCGTAGCCGAGACCGGGGTCCGTCGCACGCGGCGAAGGACGGGCCAGGCGGAAGGGCGCAGGAGTAAAGCAAGCGGCGGCGGCGACGGCAAGCCTGTTCTGGGCTGTAAGTGCCGGCAAATCCGCGCAGCGCGCGGTACGGGTCAGCCACGCCGACCGCCGCGGCCCCCCAGGAAGTCGCGCAGGCTGTTGCTGCCACCACCTCCCGGCGGCTTGCCGCCCCCCATCCCGCCGAGGCCGCCGAGGCCTGGGGGGCCACCGAGGCCCGGCGACCCACCACCGCCCAGCCCCTTCATCATCTCCTTCATGCCGCCGAGGCCTCCCTTGCTGATCTGCTGCATGGCCTTCTGCATCATCTTGAAGTTCTTGATCAGCTCGTTCACCGCGGCGAGATCGTTGCCGCTGCCGAAGGCGATGCGTCGGCGACGCTGCACGTCGAGCAGGTCCGGCTCGCGGCGCTCGCGCACCGTCATCGAGTGGATGATCGCCTCGACGCGCTGCATGTGCTTGTCGTCGATGTCGACGTCTTTGAGGGCGGCGCCGATGCCGGGGATCATGCCGAGCACCTTCTTCATCGGGCCGAGCTTCTTGATCATGCTCATCTGCCCCATGAAGTCCTCGAAGTTGAACTGACCGCGCGCCATTTTGCGCGCCGCCTTCTCGGCATCCTTCTCGTTGATGACCTCCTGCGCCTTCTCGACGAGGCCCACCACGTCGCCCATGCCAAGGATGCGCCCGGCCATGCGGGATGGGTCGAACTCTTCGAGGTCGTCCGGCTTCTCGCCGACGCCGGCAAACAGGATGGGTCGGCCGATCACCTTCTTGATCGACAGCGCCGCGCCGCCGCGCGCGTCGCCGTCGACCTTGGTGAGGATCACGCCCCAGATCGGCAGCCGCTTGTGGAACTCGAGCGCCGAGTTCACCGCGTCTTGACCGAGCATCGCGTCGCACACCAGGATCACGCCCTGCGGCT
Source organism: Planctomycetota bacterium (assembly GCA_031423015.1). Classification (GTDB taxonomy): domain Bacteria; phylum Planctomycetota; class UBA1135; order UBA1135; family UBA2386; genus DATGPD01. The sequence goes on from JANPER010000242.1 coordinate 21,856, forward strand.
GACACTTCTGATGCACGTCCTGCAGCTCGGTCATCAACTGATCGTCGATGTGCAGGCGACCGGCGGTGTCGAGGATGACGACGTCGTGGATACCGCGTCGCGCCGCTTCGATGCCGCGCTGACAAACCTGCGTCGGCCGTGCGCCGGGCGCCTCGGAGTAGACCGGCAGACTGAGCTGTTTGCCCAACGTGACGAGCTGGTCGACCGCCGCGGGTCGCTGGAGGTCGGCGGCAACGAGGAGGGGGTTCTTCTTCTTGCGCCGCAAATAGAGCGCGAGCTTGGCGCAGGTCGTGGTCTTACCCGAGCCTTGTAGGCCAGCCATCATCAACACGAGCGGACCGCTGCTCGCGACCGGGAGCCCGACGGCCTCGCCGCCGAGGAGGTCGGTCAGCGCGTCGTGAAACACCTTCACGAACTGCTGGCCCGGGTCGACCGACTTGATGACGTCTTGCCCGAGCGCGCGCGATCTGACGTCGGCGATGAACTCCTTGGCGACCTTGAAGTTGACGTCCGCTTCGAGGAGAGCCTGACGAATCGCCTTGATGCTGTCGTCGACGTTGCCCTCGGTGAGCACCTTGTTGCCGACGATGGTGCGGTAGGCGGAGTTGAGGGCGTTGGCGAGCGAGTCGAACACGGGGCGGAAGGTAGTGTCGGGGGGCGGCCTGGGGCCGGGCACTCAGCCCGGCCGGCTCCCGGCCGACCTGAGGGTGTGTGGGTGTGAATG
>JANPER010000243.1:0-31629 GCA_031423015.1 Planctomycetota bacterium
GCCGCCAAGAACGTGCCCCTCTCCAAGCTCCAACAGTGCGCATAGCCGGGTCTTGCTTACGTCTTATGGCTAACGACTTACGGCTTTCCACAGCCGAAAAATCTTCGCGCTTCGCGAAGATGCTTCGGCTGTGGAACTCAAGGATGTCGACGACCGCGGGCAGGTCAAGAGCGATCATCGCGGCCTTGGGCCTTTCTGGGGGCCCTTCTGGTCGGCGCTGAGCCGGTCAATCAACCGTTGCGGCCCGAGGCCGCGATGGGGCGAACGCACACAGGAAGCGGACGTGGTAGGGGAGCGACAACACCTAGGGCAGGATGTCGATCCGCGTCAGCGCCCGGCGGTCTCCGGCGCCGCTGTACGACAACTTCACGCGAATGGCGGGACGCAGAGCCTCGAAGCCGACGCTTTCACTCGCGCGCATGATGCGTACGGCGCTAGGAACATGCACGTCGTGCGTCTTCGCGCCGTCGTTCAACTCAAGATCCCGCGCGGCGAGGTCCACCGCCGTGAGCGTGCCCTCAAGTTCGCTCCCTGCCGACGCGGCCTTGTTACCCAGCGACTTGACGGCGTCCGCAGCCTTGGCGGACAGATCGCCAACGCCGTCGGCTGCCGCCTTGGTGTCGTCACTGAGCTTCTTGCTGTTCACCTCGAGCGTGACGTCACTCTTGCCGCCGGCTTGCGATGTGCTGACAGAGAACCAGTCACGGGAATAGCCGACGACGGCGAGGATCAGGACGACGACGAATATGAAACCGAGGAACCGCATGTGACTGACTCCCTAGAAACCGCGCGGGATGTGACCCAGCAGGACGAGCACCAGAACCACGACCAGTACGACGCCGAGCAGGCCGCTCGGACCGTATCCCCAGGACTTGGAGTGCTCCCACCTGGGCAGTCCGCCCATCAACAGGATCACGAGAACGATGAGGAGAAGCAGACCCATGTTTTTGACTTCCTTATTGGAACGTACGTTGAGCAACATGAGCCACCCCCACTCTGGTTGGCCCAGGCAAGAAACCGCGATCGCGGCCGGCTCCCGTGCGGCCGGCCCGAGGGGCGCGGCAGCATCAAGGCTGACGTGCAAGCGGTGTCCACTGAGAGCATCCGCGATCGCTGGCTAACACACCTACCCGGGGACCCTGAGCAAGCCCTGAAAAGGGGATGAAAAGAGGCTCACTTCGCGGACGAGTGACTCACCTGGATCCGGGCTAGACCGACCCGGATGCCGTCTCTTCAGCCTTCTTGCACGCACGCTCGAAGTCCGCGATCTCCTTCTCGACCAACTCCTTGGTCATGCCGCTGCGCTCGAGGAGCTTGCCGGCCAGGACGTCGCGCTTGCCGTTGATCACAGTGAGGTCTTGGTCCGTCAACTTGCCCCATCGCTGCTTGACTTGGCCCTTGTACTGCTGCCACTTGCCTTGGATTTGATCCCAGTTCATAGGTGTTTACCTCCAACTCGACTGCATGCGGTTGTGAATTGATGACAGGCGGGGCATGCCCCCTCATGTCAAGTCTGCTTTGGACAGATGTGGTTTGGGTTAGCTCGCGAAGGTCTGAAACCGACCTTGGAGACCGACGGAGTTCAGTTCACAGCAGCACGCCCGCCAGACGCCAGCAGCGACAGCCCGACAATCCCTGACACCCCACCACCGACCATGTACCAGACGGTCGCGTCAGTGAAGTGCCCGGTGAAGAACTTGCTGAACCGATCGGCGACCGAATCGGAGGCGTTCATGCCCATGACGAAGAGGATCGCACCTCCCACCAGGAGTACCACACCGAGGATTCGTGAGTTGTTCATGATGCGCTTCCAAATAACCCAATGAAACGGGAGCCGATTTGTTCTTCGATCAATCCACCAACGCACGAATGCCTCAACGTCGAGCCAGCTCTGCTGGCTCGCTTGATCGGCGTCGCGCCTGGCGCGCCGCCGATCAAAACCGCACGCCCAGGCTGAGGCCGTAGATGAGCTGTCCGTCGCGGAATGCATCGTTGATTTGGTCCGACTTGTCGAAGAAGAACTCGTACTCGGCACCGGCCTGCACGAAGACGTCGTCCTTCAGGTAGAGCTTGACGCCAGCCTCTGGGCCAGCAATGAACGACTCCTCCAGTGTGTCGCCGTAGACGTAACCGAGGTTGGCACCGACGTATGGCACGAAGCGACCCAACGGGATGTGGAAGTCGATCGCGCCACGGCTGATGCCATCCCACGCCCCGGAAGTGCCGGTGCCCGCGTCGCCGTAGGAGAGGTTCTGTCGCACCGACAGCTCCACTACTTCGGTGAGGTAGTAACCGACGCTGCCACCGAGCTGAGCGCCACCCGCGTTGAAGTCATGGTTGCTGGTTCCGGCCCCGCCGACCGTGAGCTCCCAAGGCTGTCGCCCTTCACTCCTGGCGCTCTGGGGCGTCCGCGCCGGCACTGCCGCGGCCGGCAGCGGTGGGTTGGATCGCGCAACCGCGATCGGCGGCGTGACGGGAGCTGGTTCGGGGCGTGCGACGCTGGCGCAACCCAGAAGGGACAGCGAGCCAGCGAGGGGCAAGAGCTGCAGGAGTCTTGGGGCGAGGACGTTCATGCGTAGTGTTTCTCGACGGTGGGCTCTGGATTGCCGATGTCAGTCGTGCCGGCGTTCATAGGCAGCACGCTTGAGAGCGCGGTGAATCCGGAATGAGAAGCGGCTCACACCGCGCGCAGCTCGCGGGGCGGCTCGATGGTCAGCTCGCCACGTGAGGACCCCGCCATCCGCTTTTCATGTCGCCTTCAGCACGGTGGACTACGGTGTAACTGCGATCGCGAACCACTCGCGGCGCCGATCTCTCGTTGTTCACTGCGAAGACACATGCTGCGCGCTGCCATTGCATTCTTGATCCTCGCCATCATCGCCGGCTTTCTCGGGTTCTCGAGCCTCGAGGGCACGTCGGCGTCGATCGCCAAGATTCTGCTCGTCGTGTTCATCGTCCTGTTCCTCATCAGCCTGGTCCCGGATCGACGGGTGAGCGCATGACGCACCGCGCGCACTCCGACATGGATGGTGGTCCAACCGCGGACGAGGAACATGCCACCCCCGTCGTGGGGCCGGGCTTGGACAGGGCTTTCCATGTCAGGCAGGCACTCCGCTTACAACGGTTGGCGCGCGGGCACCGCGCGGTCTGGATGTTCTATCTCGAACACAATCTGTTCGAGGAGGCCCACAAGGCCAGGCTCGTGACGATCGAGCACCTGCGTGGCGCCTCCGATCAATGGCGCGCCGTTCTGAGCGGGAACAGCTGAGAAGGCTGCGGGCGCGCCGACTCGGTGGCCGACCGGTGCGTCTCGCCCGCGTACCGGACCGCGGTGGCATGGCGGGCGGTTGTCGGACATCAGCGCTCGCGCGTCGTAGCTCTGTCCACCTCGGCCAGCAGAGTGACAAGCTCGGCATGTCGCACCGAGCCCACCGGCAGGGTTGCCAGGGCCTCGCGCAGGCGCTCGCCATGGCCGCGGGCCGCGTCAATGTCGCCGGTCGCAGCACTGGCGAGCGCCAGAAAGGCGACCGCGGGCAACAACGCCGCAGGATCCTCGAGCTTGAGGCGCTGCAGCGCGGCAAGCGCCTGCTCGGGGCGGCGGCATCGCAGCAGAGCAGCACCCTCCAACACCGTGTCCAGGGCCTCACCGGCCACCAGCGCGGTCGCCGCGCGCGCCTTGGCGAGGGCCTGGTGGTAGCGGCTGACCGCCGCGCTTGGCAGCCGCACGATCTCCCAGACCTCGGCACGCAGGCGTGACGCGCGCAGCGCCCGGGTCCGGGCGAAGATCAAGCCCAGGCGCAGCTCGGCGGCGGGTACGTCTTCGCGACTGCGCAGGTCCGCCATCACTTCCTCCTCGGAATGCGCGCGGTCGAACAACGTGCGAAGGACTTCGGCCCAGGTCTGTTCGGCGCGGTGGGCGGCGCGGCGCGACACGGCGCGTTGCAGTCCGGGCTCGGACTCGAGGATCAGCGAGCCGAACTGGCGTGAGATCGTCAGCAGGCGATTGCCGCCGCTGTCGAACGCGACGGTGTGCACCGCGCCGCCGTGGTGCCGGTCGGTCAGCAGCCGCTCGTTGGTCTCGAGGTCCCACAGGCACATGGTGCCGTCGTCGCTCCCGGTGGCCAGCCGGCGCGCGTTGCCGCACCACGCAATCGCCCCGACCGCGCGTTGATGGCCGCGCAACTCCGCAGTGGAGCCGTCGACCAGGTCGAAGATCAGCACGCTGGCGTCCCCGGTGTCCACCGCCACCGCCCCGCCGTCCTGGCGCAGCGCCACGGTCCGCGGCATCGACCTCAGCTCGAGATCGGCGACGCGCTCACCCGAGGGCAGCCGCCAGATGCGCAGACGCTGATCCTCGCCAATGGTCGCGAGCTTGTCGGCCTGCGCATCGACGTCGATCAGGCGCGCGGCGTGGGCTGGCCAGGTCGCGACGACCGACTCGCCATCTTCGCCGCGCAGCTCGATTCGACCCGTGAAACCGCCGCAGACCAGCCCCGATCCGCTCGCGCCCAGACACGCCACGCCGCCGTCCCGGCCGACGACGGGCACCGGCGGCGCGTCGAGGTCGTCGACGAGCAGCCGCACGAGCCGCCCATCGGTCAGTAGAGCGAACAGCCTGCCGCCCACACCGAGCGCCAGGTTCGCGACACCCTCGTCGAGCTGCCAGAGGTGCGTCGTGCGGGTGCGGAGCGTGTCCCGGCCGACCACGAACCCATCGGTCGTGCCGAAGTACGCCTGTTGGCCATCGGTGGCGAACACGCCGCTCGCGAGCGGCGAGCCGAAGCCACGGTAGGCGGTCGTCTCGACGCCGCCCGAGGCACTCCAGACCCGCCAGGTGCCGTCGCGGCTTGCCGAGACGATCAGGTCGTCGACGCCCGCGAAGCCTGTTCCCACCACATCCCGCTCGTGACCGCGCAGTTCGACCGCTTCTCTTTCGAGCAGGTTCCAAACCCGCAGCACGTGATCGTCGCCGCTGGCGATCAGCCGCTGCTCGGCGGCGTCGAAGGCAAGCGTCCGCACCGCCACTGGCTCGCTGCTGAGCACGTCGAGCAGCTCGCCGTTCTCGGTCGAGTGCAGCCGGATCGCGCCGCCGGCCGTGCCCAGTGCGAGCAGGCGCCGCGAGCTGCCGAGTCCGATCGCCGTGACCACATCGCCCGCGGGGACCAGGGCCAGCGTGGCGCCGTCGGTCGTGCTGCGCACCAACACCTCGTCGTCGTGGTGCAGGGTGGCGACGTACTCGCCGTTGCGGGACAGCACCGCGAGTCGCGGGGGCCGTGGCAACGCTGGCGCGAGCGTGGTTCGCACCGATCCGCGCCAGCTGACGATGCTGCCATCGGTGGCGCAGGCCAGCAGGTCGGGCAGGATGGCGATGTCCAGCGTCGCGAGCGTGTCGACCTCGTGGAGTTCGCCGCTCGCGAGGTTCCAGGTCGCCACCCCACCACCGCGCAGCGCGATCGACACCGTGCCGTCGGCAGTCGCCTTCAAGGTCTGCACCGGCTTGTCGCCGGTGTCGATGTGGTGCGTCGGGGTCGAGCTGTCGAGGTCCCAGGCCTCGATCTGGCCGTCCTCACGGCCGAGCAAAATGCGCGTACTGCCGCCGACCGTCGCCACCGCCGTAGGCATCGTGTCGAGGACTGTGGCCAGCAGACTGCCGTCGGCACGCAACTGCAGGTGCGACCACTCCCATTGGCGCAGGTCCTCCGCGCACGCCAGCAGCCGCAGCTTGGCGCCGGCCACGTCACCGACTCGGAGGCTGGTGTCGGCGCTGCCGATGCCGGCGACGTAGGCGCCGCGGCGCGCCTGCTGTTCGTGTTGCTGGGCGACAATGCGCATCGCCTCGGCGCGTTGCGCGGCTTCGACCGCGTCGTCGCGGGCGAGACGCAGTTCGGCGTTGTGGGCTTCGAGCCGGCGTTTGTCGGTGAAGTGCCTGACCGCGAACTCGATCAAGTTGAACACGATCGCGAACATGGCCACCGCAACCACGAGCGAGACGATGCGGTTGCGCAGGATCAACTTGCGCACCGTGGCGATCACGCCGTGCTCGTAGGTCGGCACCACGCGACCATCGCTGTACGCGCGCAGGTCCGCGGCCATTGCGAGCATGTCCGCGTAGCGGTCTTCCGGTCGACGCGACATCGCCCGCTCGGCGATCGCGACCAGCTCGGGCGGGGCTCTCCGATTCAGGCGCTCGATCGACGGGGGGCCGCCGCGGCACACGAGTCGGACGATGCGTTCGGGAGACAACGTGCCGTGCCGAGACGTGAATGGCGCGACGCCGGCGAGCAGGTGGTAGAGCAACGCGCCGACCGCATACACATCGGAACGCGCGGTGATATCGCCGAGTCTGCCCTCCGCCTGTTCCGGCGGCATGTACGCGGGCGTGCCCAACACCGTGCCGTGCAGCGTCTGCGCGCTGCCGGCGCTGCACAACGGCTGCGGGGTCTCCGCCGGCCCCTCGACTGCGGTCAGATCGACCTGGCCGAGCACCTTGGCCAGACCCCAGTCGATGACGTGAACTTCGCCGAACTTGCCGATGCGCACGTTCGCCGGCGTGAGGTCGCGGTGCAGCACGCCGCGGCTATGGGCGAAAGCGACGGCTTCGCACACCTTCAGGATCACGCCGACGGCGCGCGGTAGCGTCCACTCCGCGTCGGCTGCCTTCACCAGTCGAATGACCTCGAGCAGATCCGCGCCCTCGATGATCGGCATCGTGAAGGAGATGCGGCCGGTGGGCTCCGTGAGCAAGTCGTACACCGGCACGATGCCGGGATGCTCGAGACCGCCCGTGACCATCGCCTCGTTGACGAAGCGCTTGCCGAGTTCCTGCCGGTCCGCGTCGCTGGCGAAGTGCGACTCGCCCAAGAGCACCTTCATGGCCAGCTGTCGGCGCAGGACGGTGTCGAAGACCCGCAGCACCACGCCCATGCCGCCGCGCCCCAGTTCGCCGAGTTGCGTGTAGCGCAGGCCCTGGTCGGTGATCGGTGGCAGGTCACTGGGCTCGGCAGGTGTCTCGGCCTCGGCAGGTGTCTTGGCGACGGCAGGTGTCTCGGCGGCGGCGTGCAAGGCGTGCGGCGGCGCTGCGCCTGATCGGTTGCCCGGCTGCAGGCGCACCGTCGCCACGCGGGGCGGCGACGATCGCGCTGGCGTGGGCGCGCGGCGGTCGGCATCCAGGCTCCGGAGTCGTGCCGCGAGCATTGGGTGCCGGTCGCACAGGATCTCGAAGTGAGCATCCTGTTCGACCAGGGGCTTCTGCAGATGCTCGGCGAACAGACGTTCTGCGGAATCCGGCGATGAAGATAGAGGCGACAACTCGGGGCAGCTTGCGGTTGGAGATGCGACAAGCGAATGGTGGGCCGCGGTCGTCCCCTACCCGCATAACCGCGAATCGCCCGCGCCCACCCTGCCCCACCACCTTGCCGTAGCGGCGGGTTCGCCCGGCGCGGGCCTCTTGGAACGGGAGTTGCTCTCACCCCGACCAGTCATGCCAGACGCGAACGAAGCACTCCCGCCAAGGACGATGCCGATGCGGCACCGAGAACCTGCTGCTTCGGACGCCGCGCCGATCCTGGTGGTGGTCGAAGGCCTGGAACCCGGCCGGCGGTACCCGCTCGAAGCGGTTGAGACGACCATCGGGCGCGGGGCCGAGAACCACGTCGTGCTGCTCTCCCCGGCGGTCAGCAGTGCGCACGCGCGCGTCGTGACGCGCGACGGGCAGTTCTGGACCGAAGACCTACGATCGACCAACGGCGTGGCCGTGAACGGCACCGCGGTTTTGGTCGACCAGCCCCGCTTGCTGAGCAACGGCGATGCGATCCGCATCGCCGACCACTTGCTGTTGTTCCATCACGCCGGCGCGCAGCTCGCGAGCAGTGCAGCAGCGATCAAGATCGATCGAGCCGACGTGGCACGGCAGGTCGAAGAGCTTCTCAAGCAGGTCCCGGAGCCGCCGCGGCCGAAGCAGCCGTGACCGTCATGGCAACGCCAACGACAGGGCGAGCTTGGCGTTCTGCAGGCGATCCTTGAGATGTTCGCGCGCTTCGAGGTAGCTGCGTCCGGCCCGCGCGAAGTCGAACGCACTGGGGTCGCTGATGTGCGGGTCGAGCAACAGCAACGTCACGTCCTCGCGTTTGACCGCCTCGGCGTGCTGGTAGCTCCAGACCATGGTCTCCATCGCGGCGATCGTCGCCGTGAAGCGCGCGATGAAGCCGCGCGCGACCTCGAGCTGCGTGGCCTCGGCGCTGAAGTGGGTGCCTAGCAGCAGCAACCGACGCCGGTCGCTCGACCGCAGATGGTCGGCGATCGGCGAGCGCAGCGGGGTCTTCTCGACGATGCCGCCATCGTAGAAGCCGCGCTGGCGGGTGCCGTCGACGTGGCGCGCCATCAACACGCCGGGAAGGCTCATGCTGGCGCTGATCGCTGCCAGCAGCGAACCGCTGCGGAACACGTGGCGTTGCATCGGCGAGCCGTCGGTGCAGGCAATGCACCGGAACGGGATCAGGCACTCCTCGAAGGTCTTCTTCTTCAGACCCGCCGCGATCGCGCGGTGGAAGTGCTCGCCACGGATCAGCGCATCGGGCAATCTGGCCCCGCACCAGCGCAGCAGGCATGCGCCGATCAGCCGCAACCACTGCACGTCGACCGCGCCGCGACGGTCGAGACCCTTGACGATGTGCAGGATCTCCAACGCGCTCGCCCCGGTGGCCCAGCCGCCGGCGACGACCGCCCCTGCGCTGGTGCCCCAGATCTCGGCGACATGGGATCGCAGCTCGAGCTCCTCGACGATGCGCATGAACGCCGCGTTGCCGCACAGGCCCGGGATGGAGCCGCCGCCGAGACTGATCACGAGCCGATAGTCGTCGCTCGTCGCCATGCGCCGCAGCGTGGTGTAGAGCGCCGGATCGAGCGGTGCCTCGATCGCTTCGCGCCGCAGCAACACGTCCGCGCCTCCGCGTTCGGGGACGGTCTCCTGCCGCTGCAGGGCATCAGCCGTCATGGCCGTCCTGGCACGACACCGTGCTGACCCGGAACTCAGGACTCGCCGTCGCAGCGTCCTTGTCGACGGTCACGAGCAGCACAGACTTGGACTGGAACAGCCGTTTGCCTTGTTGCTCTTTTTCGGCGTCGTGCCAGCCGGCCTGCATCACGTGCAGTAGCGGTGGGTTGAGCCGCATGCTGTCCCGCTTGCTGCGGTACTCGATGTTCTGCTCGGCGAGCTGGCGATCGATCTCCTGAATCAGCTTGCCCGCGTTCTCGGCGGTCAGAGTGCTCGCAGCTTGCACCTCGAATTCGTAGCGCGACTCCTGGACCATCGCCAGGGCGCGGAAGTGCTCGACGGAGATCCCATGCGCGACCGCCGCGGCCTCGACGGCGGCCTTCACCTGGGTCACGCTCAGCTTCTCACCGGTCAGGCTCGTCATCCCGCCGCCCTTGCGCACGAACTCGATCACCGGAGCATCCAGGTAGCGGTCGACCACGCGCACGATGTCGTTGATGTCGTAGCGATAGAGGCCGCCGGTCGTGGTCAGGAAGATGTGGTAGTCGTCAGGCTGCTCGATCTCGTGCGCGCCGAGGAACGTCCACTTCGCGGGTTCGTCCGGATGGTCGGCGACCTCGTCGGCCGACACGAATTCGTAGACGTTGCTGCCGACGGACAGGACGCCGCCGGCACCTTCGTCGCAGACGGGAACGCTGCAGCGCGCCTCGGAGGACAGGTAGCCCAAGTCTCGCACGGCCGGCATGTCGCCTGGGTCGTCGGGCGCGAACCAGGTCGGGAAGCGCTCGATGTAGTTGCTGACCGTGCCGCCCTTCCAAGCACCGATCAACTGCAGGTCGGGCCAGAAGTCGACCGGCAGCAACCGACCACCGCGCCGCTGCCGGGCGGCTTCGAGGTCACGCGCGCGCATTGGGTTGCTGCGCAGTCGCGGCGCCAGCAGTTCGCGAATCGCCTTCGGCAACTGCAAGTCGCGATCGATGGTGCCATCGCGGAGATCCGCGAGCAGCTTGTCTGCGGACTGTTCGGCAATCTCGCAGAGCTTGGCGAGCGACGAAGGGTTGGTCGAAACCGCCATCGTCACCCGTGCCGTCAGTCCCAGCAGCAGAATGACGTAGTACTTCGCGAGGTAGTCTTCGACGGTGAACACCTCGTAGGGCACCACGTAGTTGCGCCGGATGTGCCACGGCATGTTGCGATAGATCGTTCCCGACGTAGAGCCGAAGGGGATGCCGGCAGAGGTGCGTCCCTCCTCGGCTGCCGAGACCAGGCTCAAGATCTTGCCGTCGAGCATGCGGGGGTGGTCCCGCAGACTGCGGTACACCCAGGTCTTCATCTGGTCCTTGTGGGCGCGGCTGAGACACGTGGGAGTCACGGGGATCAGTTTCGGAACTCCCGCGGTGCCCGACGTCATCGCGAACATGACCGGGTCCTCGCTCGTCAGCACGGAGTGCTCCCCAGCCGCCATGCGCTGCACCTGCTCGCCGATGTCGTCGTAATCGATCACCGGCACCGACTGGCGATAGTCGGCGAGACTCTTCACGCCGGCGAAGCGGTGCTTCTTGCCGTACTCGGTGGCGGCGTTCTGTTGCAGGATCGCCCGCAGCAGACGGAGCTGCGTGCTTTCCACCTCGGCGGCGGCCCGGTCGAAACGGCGCGAGACGCCGCTGCCGGCGAGCCGCACCGCGAGGCTGGTGAGGAGGCTCACGGGGTCCCCGGGATCGCCGGGGCCTCCGCGACCTTGGCGCCCCGATCGTGACCCTGCACGGCGAGCAACTTGGTGGTGAGCTGCTGCAGGACGGCCACCACCGGATGATCGGGCTGCAGCCTGGCGAAGATGCCGTCGCTGCCCAGTCGGGCGATCCCCGGCAACAGGGGGATGCAAGCCGCGACCTCAAAACCGAACGCCTCTTCGAGACGTGCCGTGAACGCGACCGGGTCGACGCCCTCAATGACCTTGTTCGCGATCAGCAGGATGGTTGGTACCTGGAGCTTGCGGGCGACCTCGGTGATCACCGCGGTGCCCTGAAAGTCCTGTGCGTCGGGGCGGACGAGGACCAGCAGCACGTCCGACACCGCCGCGGTCAGCATCGTTTCGCGGTTGAGTCCCGGATGGCAGTCGAGCAGCAGGAGGTCGAGACCGAGCGCGTCGACCAAACCCGCCATTTCGCGATTCAGGTGGCCAGCGTCGTAGCCATCGGCGATCACGCGCGTGATCGCCTCGACGCTCATGCTGGAAGGCAGCAGGTAGAGCTTGCCGCCACCCGCGTCGATCTCGTGGTCCTTGCTCAGGTCGATGACGGCTTCTGCGAGCTGGCAGCGCTTCGCCACGAAATCCGACAGTGTGAACACCGCGCGCGACATGTCAGCCTGCAGCACGATGTGGACGCCGGGGGACTGCAGATCGGTGTCCAGCACCGCCACCTTGGCGCCGCCACGTGCCGCCAGCCACGCGAGATTGGCGGCGAGGTTGCTCTTGCCCGTGCCGCCACGGTACGAGATGAGGGAGACGATCTTGACCATGGGACGCGAGATGGGTCGCGAGGAGGAACCCAGCCCGACCTGAGCAAGCAACTGCGATGCCGGGGTTCGGGCGCGGTTGTTGCGTGATCGCCGGCATGCCCTCCCTCGGAGCCCTCCGCCATGCCCGCGCCGTCTGGCTGCTCGGCTCGAGCGTGGCCTGGTCCGCCTGTGCCACCGACTCGACGGTGCAGCGCTTCCGAGCCAAGCACGGCGACTTCGCAGCCCGCGCCACCGCGAACGCTCCGGTCACACTGGTCGGCGCGTATGTTCCTGAATCTACAATCCACAACGAGGCTGGGGACTTCTCGCTCGGACAAGTGTTGCTCGACGCGACGGTGCCGCTGCCGCAATCGGCCGACTCATTCTTGGTGCTCGGTGCGCTGGCAGGCGTCCGGCGGTACGACTTCGAGGGCGTCCCAGGGCTCGCGGACGACGACCTGCATCGCTACGGGGTCCGCGTCGGTTTCGGCACGTTCGTCGACGATGACCTCCTGCTGCAGGGCTACTGGCAGCCAAGCGTCTACTCAGACCTGGACGGCACGCTGAACAGCGCCGACTACCGCCTCGACTATGGCGCGCTCCTGGCAGTCCAACGCACTTCGCCTGACTGGTTCTGGAAGGCTGGCCTGCTCGGCACCGACGCCGTCGACACCGGGGTTCTGCCGCTCGTCGGTTTCACCTGGCACTTTCGCAAATCGTGGAGCCTGCAGACGCTGCTGCCGCGCGACCTCAACCTGGTCTACGACCAGGACGACTGGACCGGCTACCTCGGGTTCCTGGTCGAGTCGGACGAATACCACGTGCGTTCGCCGGTGGCGCTCGGGCTCGAGGACGACGTGCACGTCCAGGAACTACTCGCGCACCTGACGGTCGAGCGGCGCCTTCACGCGGGCTCCTCCATCCTGCTGCGGATCGGCAGGACGGTCGCCGGCAACTACGACTACGGCTATGGCAATGGCACCGACGACCTGACCGGCACGCTCGAGCCGTCCTGGCTCGCGGCGGCTGGCCTCGCTTGGCGTTTCTAGGCGCCCATCCCGCCAATTCATGCACCGCCCGCGACCTGGCCCGGATGCCTGGCTGACCACCCTCGCGTGGCTGGCGGCGGCGTGCGCCATCGGCGCGTGCGCCGCACCGATCGTCAAGCCAGAAGCCTTCGACCCGGACGTCCTGGCCTCGGCGCAGATGCATGGCCCACTGATCGAACCCGCCCTCGATGGCGCGGAGTTGGTCGTCGACGACTCAGGGCAGTGGATGCGGCTGCGTCCGGGCGATCTCCTCACCTTCGTCGGCTACCGTCCCACCCCCGACCAGATCGTCTACTGCCTTGCGCTCGAGTGCGTGCCCGAACGGGATCTCCTGGTGGTGCTCCCACTCGGCGAGAACGAGACTCCGATCGGCGTGCTCGCCGACGCCAACCGCCGCGCGGCTCTCACCGCCTCGCTGCTGCAGTACCGCAAGGACCCGGAGTCCATGATCCAGGTGATCCCGCTCGCACTACGCGCGACCATCGAGCAGAAGAAGCTCGGGCCACCGATCCCCAATCCGCGGCGCGTGCTGGCCGTCGCCGCCAACTACCCCTCGCACCTCCAGCACGATCTGGACACCGATCCGGCCCAGATCCCAGCGATCGCCAAGACGCCGCCGCGGCTGTTCATGAAGTACCCGCCGCAACCACCGCCCGGTACCGAACTCCCCTCCGACCTGCCGTTCCGCGGTGTGATCGGGCCCTTCGACGACATCGTCTATCCGGCACTGACGTGGTTGCCGAAGGACGAGTACGGCACCAGTAACAGCGTGCCGACCTCGCTCGACTACGAGGTCGAACTCGGCATCGTGATCGGCAGGACCCTGACCTGGGACGACGTGCGGGAGGCCGATGACGCGACGCTGTACGCGGCCATCGCCGGGTACCTGCTGGTCAGCGACGTGAAGGCGCGCAATCCGCAGGTCTACGAACGCGCCCTGACGCGCACGCAGTCGCCGACCATGTGGTCGGCCCGCTACGTCACCGGCGATCCGAGCACCGACCTGATCATCGGCAACTGGAACGAGAACACGTGTGCCTGGTGGGGCTATGCCGCGAGCCTCGGCGACTTCACCGCCGTCGGCCCGTACTTCGTCGCCGCCGATGGCAAACCCGCGATGCCGTCGCACGACCTGTTGAGCGCGCGCACCTACGGCACGAAGACTGAGCGGAGCTTCTCGGTCCCCGAGGGTCGCGAGCCGAATCGCTTCTACCTGCGGCAATGCGCGCGCGCCACGGAGGAGCCCGGCGCGCGCGATTGCCTGCTGTGGCGCGTTCCGCAGATCCTGCGCGCGGCGCTGGATCCGACCGCGCCGCTCACGTTGACCGCCGACATGAAGGTCTTGCAACCAGGTGATGTCATCGCGCTCGGCACCCCTGGTGGAATCACGCTGACGGTGCGCGGCCGCGCGCTCTACCGGTTCCTCGGCTTCTTGTTGTTCTGGTGGAACGCGCGCGACTGGCACGATGCGTTCTTCGGCAAGGACGTGGCCAACTACCTGCACCAGGGCGACCGGCTGTTCCAGTGGGGCGAGGGCCTCGGCTGCCAGCGGATGCTGATCCGCAGCATCGCCTGGCCGCCACCCCCCGGCGTCGTTCCCGAGCGCAAGCAGTGACATGACGAAGCTCGCTCCGCTACCAGCCGGTGCACTCCCGCCCGACGCATCGACTGCCGCAACGGCGATCTCGAGCTACACGGGCGCGGATGGTCGACGGCTGCGCTTCCAGGTCGTCGAGGCGCAGCCGTCGCGGCACCTCTTGGTGTACTTGCACGGCATCGAGAGCCACGGCGGTTGGTTCCTGCCCGCCGCGCTGCGGCTGCGCGAACGCGGTTGCACGACCGTCTTGCTGGACCGACGCGGCTCGGGTCTCAACCGCACCGAAGGCGCGGGCGATGCCGCGTCGGCGGCCATCCTGCTCGAGGACGTGCGGCGCGCGCGCGCGGCGCTCGGCGATCCGCCCCTACACCTCGTCGGCTTGTCGTGGGGCGGGAAGCTCGCTACCGCCGCGGCCCTTGACCAGCCGCACCACGTCGCGTCCCTGATCCTGGTCACGCCCGGCCTGCGGGCCCGCGTCGATCTACCGCTGCGTCACAAGCTGGCGGTGGTCCTGAATCTGCTGGGCAGCGGAGTCAAGCGGTTCCCGGTACCGATCCGGCCGGAGCTGTTCACGCGCGAGCCGCGTCTGCTCGAGTTCATCCGGAATGATCCGCTGCGCGTGACGTCGGTCACGGCGCGCTTCCTGTTCGCGACGCATCGCCTCGACCGCCGGATCCGCCGCGACATCGCGAGCCTGCGGCCACCGGTCCTGCTGTTGCTCGCCAGCGCAGACCAGATCGTCGACAACGACGGCGTCCAGCGCCTGCTCGCGCGTCTGCCGGCCGGGCAGATGGAGGTCCGCCACTACCAGCAGGCGATGCACTCGATCCAGCTCGAGCACACCGAGACCATGGTGGACGACATCGTCGCTTTCCTCGACGCGCGGTCCCGGCCATGGTGAAACCGATCCGGGCCGAGGTCTTGCAGCTCGCGATCCCGTTGCGGATCACGTTCCGGCACGCCCTCGCCGAACGCAGCGCGGGCGAGTCCGTGGTCGTGCGGCTGGTCGACGGCGCGGGTCGGATCGGCACCGGCGAATGCGCGCCGCGCGAGTACGTCACCGGCGAAACCCCAGCGACCGTCCGGCAGACCCTGGCGCGGTTGCTGCCCCGCTTCCTCGATCACGAGTACGATTCGCTCACCACCGCGGCGAGGGCGCTCGCCGACGCCGCGCGCGAACTGCCGCGCAACGAGCACGCCGCCTTCTGCGCCCTCGAACTCGCCTTGCTCGATCTCGTCGGGCGCGCGCTCGGCGTCTCGGCCGGCACCGTGCTCGGGCCGATCGTCCGAGCGCGGGTGCACTACAGCGGAGTCGTGTCCGCGGACAGCGCCGCGGCCGTGCGCTCGATGTGTGAGAGGATCGTGGCCCTGCAGCTCGGGAGCGTGAAGCTCAAGGTCGGCCGCTCGCTCGCGTGCGACCTCGAGATGCTGCAGGTGGCGCGCTCGGTGCTCGGGCAAGCGTGCTCGCTGCGCGTGGATGCGAACTGCGCCTGGACCGCGAGCGAGGCGCTCGAGCGGCTGTCGGCCTTCGCGCCGTTCCGGCTGGCCGGCATCGAGCAGCCGGTCGCAGCCGACGACGTCGAAGGCATGGCATGGCTCACGGCGCGCAGTCGGGTGCCGATCATCGCCGACGAGTCGCTGGTCTCCGTAGCGGACGCGGAGCGGCTGGTCGCAGCGCGCGCCTGCCACCTGTTCAACATCCGCGTCTCGAAGTGCGGCGGGTTGCTGCAGAGCCTGCGGATCCGCGACCTCGGGCTGCGCGCCGGGATCGGCTGCATGCTGGGGGCGCAGGTCGGTGAGACGGCGTTGCTGTCGGCGGCGGGGCGGCACTTCGCGACGCGTGTACCGGACGTACGCCACTTCGAGGGCTCGTTCGGCACCCTGTTGCTCGAACAGGATGTCGCCGTGCAGGACGTGACGTTCGGTCGCGGCGGCGAAGGCCTGGCGCTCGAGGGTCCGGGCCTGGGAGTAGAAGTGAACGAGCTACGGTTGCGCGCGTTCGCGAGTTCGGTCGCCTGACCAAGCGTGGCTCAGGCGGGCGAGCCAACGGGTGTAAGCGCGTTCTCACAGCGCTTTCATGGCGCACTCCTGACGAGCCGGTAGCAAGGCCCTCACGGTCAGCTCCCCCGAACTGACCGAGTGTCGGCCGCGCGGACTCGGCGCGGCGGCAAGTGACCACCCAACCGACGCGGGTCAAACTACCATGGCGCAAGACCTTCAAACCTGCCTGGTCTCCATCGGCGAGACGCCGGCATCCCTCGCAGAGGGCCGCAACTCACGCGGCGACCGGACGCAACTCCGGAGTCAGGCGGAGGCGACCGGTGTGTTCGGCCAGTTGCACGGGCGGTCGGCGCCCATGCTCGATCTGTATCGCCACATCGAGCGCGTCGCACCAACGGACGCCACGGTGCTCCTCGCGGGCGAGACCGGCACCGGGAAGGAAGTGGTGGCGCGCACGATCCACGCGCTGAGCGACCGCCGCGACGAGGCGTTCGTCGCACTCAACTGCGGCGCCATCTCGGCGACGCTCATCGAGAGCGAACTGTTCGGCTACGAGCGGGGCAGCTTCACGGGCGCGAACCGCAAGCACAATGGCGTGTTCGTGCAGGCGGACCGGGGCACTCTATTTCTCGACGAGATCACCGAGATGTCGACCGACCTCCAGGTGCGGCTCCTGCGCGTGCTGGAGGAAGGCACGCTCAAGCGCATCGGGGGCGAGAAGCCGGTGCGGACCAATGTGCGCGTCATCGCCGCCGCCAACCGAGCACCCGAGGAAGCCGTGCGCGACGGCAAGCTCCGCGAAGACCTGTTCTACCGGCTCAAGGTGTTTCCCATCACGTTGCCGCCCCTGCGCGGCCGCGAGACCGATGTCGAGCTCCTCGCCGTTCATTTCCTCGAGGTCCTCAACCGGCAGGCATCGACCCACAAGCGCTTCACTCCCGAGGCGATCAACCGTCTGCGGGCCCATTCCTGGCCGGGAAACGTGCGCGAACTCAAGCACTTCGTGCAGCAGGTCTTCATCCTCGCCGATCGTGAGATCGATGCCGAGTCGTTGCGGTCGCTGTTGCAGACGCCCGACGGCAGGGATCGGATCGAGGTCCGCGTGGGCAGTACCATTGCGGCCGCGGAGGCGCAGCTGATCATGGCGACGATGGATCGGTTCGATGGCGACAAGATCAGGGTGGCGAAGATCCTCGGGATCAGCCTCAAGACCCTCTACATCCGCCTCAACGTCTACGCGGCCTGCAGCTCGGCAGCCGGCTGAATCTGCTCGTGGTGTGAACGGTGTGGCGCGCAACCTCATGTGAACCGCAATTCATCCACGTTTCAGGAAGTGTTCAGTCTCGGCGAATAGGACTGCCGCCTGGCGATCGCGGATGGACCTGTGCACACACCTCATGCTTGCCAACTTCGTTAACTGCCGCACTTCTCAATACGGCCGCATAGGGGCCGTCCGCGATCGCCGTTTTCTCGCCGGAGCCTTGCCCCAACCATGAGCCCGCCCGCGGTCGCCCACGCGACAACTACCGCAGACAAGCCGCGCACGCATCGTCGCCCCGAGTGGCGCCTCGCACTCGGGCTCCACCCGACCTCGCGGCTCGCCATGCAGCATTCGTGTAACGTCCCCACCCGCGTCACCGCCGCCGGTTGGCGGCGACCGTCGTCGCGATGGGTCAAGCGTTGGATCGACGTCGTCGGCGCCTCGATCGGTCTCCTCTTGCTTGCTCCGCTGCTACTCGTGGTCGCAGCCGTGACCCTCGCCACCAGCGGCTGGCCGATCTTCTTCCGGCAGACCCGAGTGGGGATCGACGGCCGACAGTTCACGATGTGGAAGTTCCGCTCGATGGTGAGGAATGCCGAGGCGCAACGGGCGAAGCTCGACGCCTACAACGAGCAGAGCGGGCCCGTCTTCAAGATGCGGCGTGACCCGCGCGTCACGACAGTTGGGCGCTACTTGCGCCGCTACAGCCTGGACGAGCTCCCGCAGCTCGCCAACGTACTGCGAGGCGACATGAGCCTTGTCGGACCGCGACCGCCGATCCCCAGCGAGGTCGCGCATTACGACCAGCGGCAGCGACGCCGACTGTCGGTGCGGCCAGGCCTGACCTGTGTCTGGCAGATCTCGGGGCGCAGCACCGTCGGCTTCGAACAGTGGATGGAGATGGACCTCGCCTACATCGACGGCTGGAGCCTGGCCCTCGACATGAGGATCCTGGCAAGAACCCTCGGGGAAGTGATCCGCGGTGGCGGCAGTTGATCCGGCGCACCGATGATCCGGCGCACCGACCGCCGCATGAATCGCGGATGAAAAACCTCTCATGTCCACGGGTTTCGCATGCGGGCTCGGCTACCGCCGCACTCACCACGAACCGCCAGCGTGTCTTCGGCCGGTCGCCCGCGCCGTATGGCTCGCAAGCTCGCCGTTTGGTGCGCACTCCATCGCGGCCTGGCGCAACGCATGGTTTCGATTCGGCGAGGTCCGGGGCTAACGGCTACAGTCCCCCTCCCAATCTCATGCGCGCCCTCATCATCGAAGACAACGACAAGCTGGCGAACTCGATCAAGCTCGGTCTCGAACAACAGGGCTATGTCGTCGATGTCGCCCCCACGGCGGACGAAGGCGACGAGATGGCCGTCGTGAATCGCCATGACGTGATCGTCCTCGACGTGATGCTCGGCGAGCGCGACGGCATCGATCTGTGCCGGCAGCTGCGGCGGCAGAAGGTCGCCACCCCCATCCTGATGTTGACGGTCCTGGGCGCGACCCCGGACAAGGTCAGGGGCCTGGACGCCGGCGCCGACGACTACCTCACCAAACCGTTCCAGATGGACGAGTTGCTGGCGCGCTTGCGCAGCTTGCTGCGTCGGTCGCAGGCGACGGAAGGGGCGATGCTGCTGTCGGGCGATCTGGTCATGAATCTGCACGAACGCCGCGTCAGCGTCGGTGATGTACCGGTCAAGCTGTCGGCGAAGGAGTTCGCGCTGCTCGAGTACTTCATGCGCAACCCACGCAAGCTGCTGACTCGCTCGATGATCAGCGAGAGCGTCTGGGACATGAACTACGAATCGAGCAGCAACGTCATCGATGTCTACGTCTCGACCCTCCGCCGCAAGGTGGATCGAGGCGGGAAGCCACGCATCGAGACGGTGATCGGCAGCGGCTATCGTTTCGTCGACCACTCCGAACCGCGCGACTCCCAGGTGCGCCCTGCGCCGGCCCCGTGAGGACCTCGCCCTCAGGTCGGACCCTTGTGCTGTTCTTGGCGCTTTCGTTCCTGTTCGCGGTCGTGGCTGCGTCGATCACGTGGCGCGAGGCACCGGCAGCCACTGCGTGGACCGTGGCCGGTGCTCTCTTGGCGTTGGCGGCGACCGGCGGCTTGCTCCTGCAACGTGACACCGCTGAGAAGGCCGCCTTGCGCGCTCAGCTCGCCCTCGGCGCGGCCAGGCTCGAGGAGTACTCGAACGCACACGGACACTTCGTCGACGGCCTCGCCCACGAGATCCGGACGCCGCTCACGATCTTGATGAACCAAGCCGAACTGCTGCTGCGGTGCAGCGATGATCCTGCCGCAGTCTCGGTCCATGCCAGGAGCGTCGCCGACTACCTGCTGCATCTCTCGGATCTCGTCGAGGGCTTCGTGCGGCTCGGGAGCCCGCTCGTGGCCGCGGACACGAGCGATCACGTTCCCGTCCACGTCCACGACCTGGTCATCGAGGCCGTGCGTCGTTCCCAGTCGATGGCACGCAACGGCGGAGTGCACGTCGTGGCGACGATCCCCGAACCCGACGGGGAGGACAGGGCGCTGGAGGTGCTGGGGAGCGAAGTGCTGCTCGCAGCGATGATCGAGAGCCTCGTGCGCGCTGCCGTACGCCGCTCGCCGCGCGGGTCGCAGGTCGAACTGCAGGTCCAGGTCCGGGGCGTGTCCATCCTGCTGCGCGTGCGTGATCAGGGGATGGAGATCGCGCCTTCCCAGCTCGAGTCGGTGTTCGACTGGTACTCCAAGGCGCCCGGCGCAGAGCGAGATTCCCATCGCACCGGCAACCTGGCCATCGCCAAGCGCGTCGCCGAGCACCACCGCGGCACGATCTCGCTGCGGAACCACCCAGGGGGTGGCTGCGAGTTCGAAGTCGCACTGCCGCGCTGGCGGGACCCAGCTCCGCGGTCGGAACACGCAGTCCAGCGGTCGGCAGACGAGACAATGCGGTCGAACGGCGCGCGGTCACCCGCTCGCACGCAGCCCCTCGCTCGACGCACCTGAGCACTGGCAGAGTCGACTGCCGAACGAGACTCCCGATGACGAAGCACGCTACCGACCAGTCATCCGAAGCACCGCTGCCAGCCAAGCAGATCGTGGCGGACATCGACGCATCGGGCGAAGATGCATGGTTCCCGATCGTCGGCATCGGCGCTTCGGCCGGTGGGCTGGAAGCGATCACGCAACTGCTCTCGCACTTGCCGGTCGATACCGGCATGGCCTTCGTGCTGGTGCAGCATCTCGCGCCTTCGCACGCGAGCGCACTGGCCGAGATCCTCTCGCGGGCAACGAAGATGCCCGTCGCGGAGGTGCACGACGATGTCCAGGTCGAGCCGAATCGCGTCTACGTCATCCCGCCCGGCCGGAACATGGTCATCGCCAACGGAGCGCTGCAGTTGCTGCCGCGCGACGCCCACGGGATCCATCGACCGATCGATCTGTTCTTCCGTGCCTTGGCGGAGGACCGGCAGGACATGGCCATCGGCGTGATCCTGTCGGGCACCGCCTCGGACGGCACGCTGGGTGTGGAAGTGATCAAGGCCGGGGGTGGCACCACCTTCGCCCAGGACGCGACCGCGCAGCACGAGGGCATGCCGCAGAGCGCCATCGCGTCGGGGTGCGTGGACTTCGTGCTGTCGCCAGAAGGGATCGCCCGCGAGCTCGGCCGCATTGCCCAGCACCCGCACGGAGGGTCGCAGTTGGTGGCTCCCGAGGCGGGCGACGAATCGGACCTCGCCCAGGTCCTGCAACTGCTGCGCGACGCCACCGGCGTCGACTTCACCCACTACAAGCAAAAGACCCTGCACCGCCGCCTCACCCGGCGCATGGTCCGCGCGAACCTGGGCGAGCTGCGCGAGTACGTGCAGCACCTACGGCAGGCGCCGGACGAAGTTCAGGCGCTCTTCCAGGACATCCTGATCGACGTCACCAGCTTCTTCCGCAACCCGGCTTCGTTCGAGATCCTGACGAGCACGGTGTTCCCGCGGCTGCTCGAGCAGCGGTCCCGGACCGATCCGGTGCGGATCTGGACGCTCGGCTGCTCGACGGGACAGGAAGCCTACTCGCTGGCCATCGCGTTCACGGAGGCCGCCGAGGCGGCCGGCAGCTCCGCGACGCTGCAGCTCTTCGCCACCGACCTGAACCCAGTCAACATCGAGAAGGCTCGCGCCGGGGTCTATTCGCTTGACATCGCCCGCGACGTCTCACCGGAGCGGCTGCGGCGGTTCTTCACCGAGGTGGAGGGCGGCTACCGCATCCGCAAGGCGCTCCGCGAAGCCTGCCTCTTCTCGCGGCACGACGTGCTGGCCGATCCACCGTTCTCGCGCATCGACCTGGTCACTTGCCGCAACCTGCTCATCTACCTGGAGCCGGTGCTGCAGCGGCGCATCCTGCCGACGGTGCACTATGCGCTCCGGCCGGGCGGCTACCTGTGGCTCGGCGGGTCGGAGACGATCGGGGCCTACGCGAACCTGTTCGACGCCACGGACACCAAGCACAAGATCTTCACCAAGCGCCCCGGCTCCGGGCCGGGGCGATGCGACTTTCCGCTGGAGCACGACCGGACCCGGCGGGCCCCGTTCCTTCCCACCGCGGCGCGATCCATCGACGCCGCAGATCTGCCGCGCGAAGCGGACCGAGTGCTGCTCAGCCGGTTTGCCCCGCCCGGCGTGCTCGTCTCCGCCGATCTGGACATCCTGCAGTACCGCGGCGACACCAGCTCCTACCTGGCTCCTGCCGCGGGCAAGGCCAGCCTGAGCCTGCTGAAGATGCTGCGCGAAGGGCTGATCGTCGGCGTGCGCGCGGCGATCCTGCGCGCCGGCAAGACCAAGGGGGCGGTGCGGGAGGAGGGCCTGCGGGTCAAGCGGGAAGGCGGCTACTACGATGCGACCGTCGAGGTGATCCCGCTCGGCGGGCGCGGCGACGACAACAGCGGCGGCTTCCTCAGCGGCGGCTTCCTCGTGCTGTTCGAGGCACCGGCCTCGGCAGACGGCGTTGCGCCATCGCCGCTCGCACCTTCACCCCCGGCGACCGACCTCCACTATCTGCGCCTTGAGCAGGAGTTGGTCGACACCCGCGGCTACCTGCAGTCCCTGCTCGAGCAGCAGGAAACCGCCAACGAGGAGCTTCAATCCGCGAGCGAGGAAGTGCAGTCGGCCAACGAGGAGCTGCAGAGCACCAACGAAGAGCTGGAGACCTCCAAGGAGGAGATCCAGTCGAGCAACGAAGAGCTGGCCACCGTCAACGACGAACTGAACACCCGCAACGCCGAGTTGCACCGGATCAACGCGGACCTCCAGAACCTGTTCAGCACCGTCCAGCTCGCGGTGGTCATGCTGGGCGTGGACCTGCGCGTGCGGCGATTCACGCCGAGGGCAGAGACGCTGCTGAACCTGATCCCGAGCGACGTGGGCCGCAAGCTGGCCGACATCAGGCTCAACCTCGAGGGCCTCCCCGACCTGGACCCGCTGCTCGCGAGAGTACGCGACTCGGCCGGTGCGGAGGAGCACGAGGTCCAGGACAAGCGCGGCCGTTGGTTTGCGCTACGGCTCCGCCCGTACCGGACCCTGGAGAACGAGATCGACGGGGTGATCGTGACGCTCGTCGACATCGACCAGATGAAGCGCGCGCACGCGTACACCGAGAGCATCGTCGCCACGGTCCACGAGCCGCTGGTGGTGCTCGACAGCGACCTGCGCGTGCGGTCCGCAAGCCGGGCGTTCTACGCGACCTTCGACGCCTCGACCGAGACCACGGTAGGGCAGCCGATCTTCCAACTCGGTGACCAGCAGTGGGACATTCCCGAGCTGCGCCGGCTGCTGACCGCGGTGCTCGAGCGCGGCGAGGAATTCAGCGAGTTCGAGGTGGAGCACGAGTTCGCGGCGCTCGGCAGGCGGACGATGCTCCTCAACGCCCGGCGCCTCGTGCAGGTCGAAGCGGCCACGCCGTCGATCCTGCTCGCCATCGAGGACATCACCGAGCGCAAGCAGCTCGATGCAGCGCTACGCATGTCGGAGGTCCGTTTCAGGCGGCTCTTCGAGGCCGCCAAGGACGGCCTCCTGATCCTCGATGCCAAGAGCCACAAGATCACGCACGTCAACCCGTTCCTGACCAGCATGCTCGACTACCCGGCCGAGCACTTCCTGGGCAGGGAACTCTGGGAGATCGGCTTCCTCAGCAACCGACAATCCAGCGAGTCGGCGATGCAGCGGTTGCGCGAGCATGGCTCGATCCGCTTCGAGAGCCTGCCGCTGGAAGGCCGCGACGGTGGCGTGCACCCGGTCGAGATGGTCGCCAGCATCTACGAGGAGGAACACCATGCCGTCATCCAGTGCAACATCCGCGACATCACCGAGCGCAGCCACCTGGAGGCTCGGCTGCGGGGACAAGCCTCGGAGTTGTCGGATCTGCACCGCCGCAAGGACGAGTTCCTGGCGATGCTGAGTCATGAGCTGCGCAACCCCTTGGCTCCCATCGCCAACGCCGTGCGACTGCTCGGACTCGAAGGGGCGCACGAGACCCCGATCCAGGCGCAGGCCCGCGACATCATCGAGCGACAGATGGGGCAGCTCCAGCACCTCGTCGACGACCTGCTCGACGTCTCCCGGGTCACCAGCGGCAGGCTGCAGCTGCGCCGCGCGGTGCTCACCATCGGCGATATCGTCAAGCACTCGGTCGAGACCGCTCGCCCGCTGATCGAACAACGCCGGCATGAACTCACCCTGTCGCTGCCGGCCGAGCCGATCTGGCTCAACGCCGACGGGGCACGACTGGAGCAGGTCGTGTCGAACCTGCTCACCAACGCCGCCAAGTTCACCGACGAAGGCGGCCACATCTGGCTGACCGTCGCCACCGAAGGCGATCGGTGTGTGCTGCGCGTCAAGGACACGGGCATCGGGATCACTCCGGACCTGTTGCCGCGCATCTTCGACCTCTTCTCGCAGTCCCAGCAGACCTTGGACCGTTCGCAGGGCGGCCTGGGCATCGGCCTGGCCTTGGTGCAACGGCTCACGGAGCTGCACGGTGGAACCGTCGAGGTGCGCAGCGCCTTGGGACAAGGCAGCGAATTCACCCTGCGCCTGCCGATGGCGCCGGCTGACACCCCGCAGCTGCCGCCGCCGGACACCACGACCGAGCCAGCGACCACACGCGGCCTGCGGATCGTGGTGGTAGACGACAACGTGGACACCGTGCTGAGCTTCTCGATGCTGCTGAAAGCCAAGGGGCACGACGTGCGTACGGCTTTCGACGGGCCGACGGCGGTCGATGTGGTCCTCGCCCACCAGCCGGACGTGGTGTTGTTGGACATCGGCCTGCCGGGTTTGAACGGCTACGAGGTCGCGAGTCGACTGCGGCGCGAACCGAGCCTCGCGCACAGCATGCTGGTCGCCTTGACGGGTTATGGCCAGGAATCTGACCGGCAGAAGGCACTGCAGGCGGGCTTCCACCACCGTTTGGTCAAGCCCGTCGACTTCCGGAAGTTGGAGGAGATCCTGGCGAGCGCCTTGGCCAAGGGGACTTGAAGCTCCACCAGATCAGAGCAGCGGGCTGAACAGTCGGGCGAGGTTCTCGACTAGCCGCCGCGGCAAGGCGCGCTGCCGCCACGCCGCAGGATCGATCGGCGTGCACTCCAGGAGGTACTGCTCCTGCAGCGCGTGCACGCGCGCCCCGAATTCGGCATCGTAGACGAACAAGGAGACTTCGTAGTTCAGCCACAGACTGCGCATGTCCAGGTTAGCGGTGCCGAACATCGTGATCTGCTCGTCGACCACCACCGACTTGGTGTGCAGTAGGCCGCCGTGGTAGTGCTGGATCCGGACCCCCGCCGCCATCAGGTCTTCGTAGTACGAGCGGCTGGCGTGGCGCACCAGCAGCGA
This sequence comes from Planctomycetota bacterium, assembly GCA_031423015.1. Lineage (GTDB taxonomy): Bacteria > Planctomycetota > UBA1135 > UBA1135 > UBA2386 > DATGPD01. The sequence goes on from JANPER010000243.1 coordinate 25,269, forward strand.
GTCCACCCGCGACGGCACGATCACGGTGATGTGTACCCCGCGCGCCGCCGCGGAGCGGAGCGCCCGGAGCATCGCTTCGTCTGGTACGAGGTAAGGCGTGGTGACGATCACCCGTCGGCGGGCGGCGTACAGCATCATCAGCAGCATCTGCAGGAGCGCGTCGCTGGAGTTGCCCGGCCCCGAAGCCAGCACCTGCACGTTCGCTGAGCCTTTGCTCGGCCGTTCCCGCAGGTCGCCGCCGCCGATCAGATCTTCGAGTGAGACCTGGGTCTCGATGAACCAGTCCGACAGCAGCACGCCGTTGATCGCCTCGACGGCCGGCCCACGCATCCGCACCATCGCGTCGACCCACTGCCCCACCGCTGCCGCCCGCTTGAAGTAGCGGGGGTCGACGATGTTCATGCTGCCCGTGTATGCGATGTCGCCGTCGACCACGACGATCTTGCGATGGTTGCGAAGGTCGTTGCGCCGGAACAGCGCGCGCACCGGGCCGGTCGGCATCGCCGCGACGACCTTGACGCCGGCCGCGCGCAGGCGCTGCGGCGTTGGACTGCGCAGCCAGGTGCCGCTGCCGAGCGCGTCGACCAGGATGCTGCAGGCGACGCCACGCTGTGCCGCGCCGATCACCGCATCGACCATCTCGTCGGCGATGCCGCCGAGATACCAGATGTAGAACTGCATGTGCAGGGTGCTGCGCGCCCGTTCGATGTCCTGCAGGATCGCGCGCAGCGACTCCTCCGCACCCACCAGGAGATGCAGTTCGTTGCCCTTCAGCGTCGGGATGCCGGCCAACGTCACGCCGAGCTGGTTCATGGACTCGCAGGGGTCCGGCAACCGCGACCAGTCGACCTCGGCGCTCGAGCGGAGCAGGATCTCGCGCAGACGTCGCATGTAGGGCCGGCGCAGTTCGGCCAGCCGGTGGGCGCGCCGGCCACCCACTCGACGTTCACCGATGACCAGGTAGCTGACCAACCCGACGCCCGGCAGCAAGAGCACGAGGAATAGCCAGGCCAGGGCGACGCTCGGCACCGGCCGCACCATGACGACTCGCAGGAGGACGGCAACGGTGGCGGTCGCGTGCAGCGCGGCGAGAACCGTCGTCGGGTGCCATGCGAGGCTCATGGCCGCCAACACTACCGCAGCGTCTTGGGTGCTTTGGCGAATCGCGGTGGCATGCAGATTGCCTTGCTGGGTCGAGCGAAACTGTCCCTCCTCTCGCCCGTACGGCCCCTTTCCGTTTGTGCCCCATGCCTTGCCGATGCTCTCTCCTCTTGGCGCTGCTCACCGCGCCCGCTGTGTGCCAAACCCTCTTGCGCGACCTCAACCCGGGTCCGCGCGGGTCGGACGCCTCCGATTTCTGCGACTACGTCGGCACCCTGTTGTTCGCGGCGGATGACGGTGCCGGTGGGCGCGAACTCTGGCGCACCGACGGCACCGCCTTGGGGACCACGTTGGTGCTCAACGTGCGCGCCGGCCCACTCGGCTCGGACCCGAGCGAGTTGGTGCGCGTCGGCGACACGGTCTACTTCAGCGCCGACGATGGCGTGCATGGCCGTGAGTTGTGGCAGACCGACGGCACGGCAGCCGGCACGGGGATCGTGGGCGACCTCGTGCCCGGCCCGCAGAGCTCGTCGCCCCGCGCGCTGACCGCCGTCAATGGCTTCGTGTTCTTCGCGGCCGACGTCCCTGCGACGGGCAGCGAATTGTACAAAGCGGGCGGCTCTCCCCTCGCGATCACACTGGTCGCGGACGTGCGGCCGGGCTCGGCAGGCTCCAACCCACACGCGCTGCGGGCCACGGGTTCGGCGTTGTTCTTCGCGGCGGACGACGGCGCGCACGGCACCGAACCCTGGGTCACGACCGGCTCGGTCGCGTCGACGCAGTTGCTGCGGGACATCCAGCCGGGGGTTGCCTCGGGTGGCATGACGCCGATCGAGCTGTTCAGCGAAGTTATCTTCTTTGCCGCCGATGACGGCCAGACCGGCGTCGAACTCTGGCGGTCCGATGGCACGCCGGCAGGCACAGTGTTGGTGGCGGACATCCATCCCGGACGTCTGGGATCATCCCCGGCGGCGGGCGTCGTGCTCGTCGATCGCGTCGTCTTCCTCGCCACCGATGCGACGCACGGTCGCGAGCTGTGGGCCTCAGGCGGCACGGCGGCGAACACGCGGCTGCTCGTCGATCTCACCGCTGGGCCAGCGAGCAGCGCCCCACATCACCTCGGCGCCGCGTCGGCGCGCGTGTTCTTCGCGTTCGACGACACCATCCACGGTTTGGAGCTGTGGATGACCGACGGCACGTCCGCTGGCACCGTGATGGTGCGCGACATCAGCGTCGGGACCGCGCCTGGCGTGTCGAAGCGAGACGACTCCGTGGCGCCGGTGGGCGTGGCGACGGCGGTCTTGTTCGCGGCCAACGACGGCGTGACCGGGAGCGAGCTCTGGGCGTCGAACGGCGTCGTCGGCGACGCGAGCGCGTTGCGCGAGATCGTCCCTGGCGCCGGCGGCAGCGATCCACACCACTTCTTCGCCCTCGGCCGCTGGGCGTTGTTCGTGGCGTCGACACCAGCGACGGGCGCCGAACTCTACGCGGTGCCCATGCGTCGCTTCGGTGGCGCCAACGCGCAACGCCTGGGCTTTGCCTGCCCGAACCGGCTGGGGCTGTTCCCGGACTTGTTTGCCGACGGACTGCCGGTCGTAGGCAACCCCGCCTTCCGCATGCTGTTGAGCAACATGCCGCCCAACGCGGCCGGGACTTGGCTGGCTGGCAACCTCGACACCAACCTTCGTCTCGCACCGAACTGCCACCTGTTCGTCAGCGGCGCGATGATCGCGCTGCCGTTCGTCGCCGATTCGCAGGGTAATGGAATCATCCCGCTCGCGATCCCCAATGACTCCGGACTGTTGGGCGCCGCGGTAGCTACACAAGCGGCGGCCAACGATCCGCTGAGCCTGCTCCCCATCCCGGTGACCCTCACCCACGGCCTCGAACTGGTGTTGGGTCGCTGATCCACCGCTTTCGTTGCCCGCGCGCGCGGGCACCAGCAACATGCCCAGAGGTCGTATGCCAGATTCCTTGACGACCTCCGAGCCGCAGGCTCGCGATCCCAGGGGCGATCGCAAGGAAAGTCCTCCGGGGAAGCGGCGGCTGTTTCCTTGGAGCCGCGAGGCAAGCGTGGTGTCCCCGACGGTCGCATCGCCGCGACCTCGGCGGCCGGGGCGCGCGCGTCGCCTCGTCCTCGGCATGGCGAGCACCATCGCCGTGCTGGCTGCCGCCTGGGTATGGCTGGTGCCGCAAATCCTGGCGCAGCAGGCGCGCCGGATCCTGAGCGAGTTCGGCTTTGAAGACCTCCGTCTCGAGGTCGCGCGCGTCGCGCTCGACGGGATCGAGGTGACCGGGATCGCGCTTGGCGAAGGGAGCCCCCTGCGCATCGACCGCGCCCGCATCGGCTTCCACTGGCGTGACGTGCTGCACGGCCAAGTGCGGGAGTTGGTGTTGCGGGATGTGCAATGGACGGCGCATGCCGCCCCAGGATCGCGAGTTGCCCCCTTCAACGAACTGCGACCGCGCGCCGCCGCGAGTGCCGGTGCCGAACCTCCTCTCGCGCTGCCGGAACTCCCCGTGCGGCGCGTCGAACTGCGCCGCTGTCGCATCCGACTGCCGGTGGGCAGCGCCGTCGAAGAAGTCGTGTGCGATGCCGAGATCACACCCGGCGCGGACGCGTGGCGGGCCGCCTTCTCGGCGCGCGTCCGCGATCAGTTGATCACCGGGAAGGCCACGGTGCGCCTGAGCGCGGATGCTGCGGAACGCGAGGCGGGGCTGCCTGCGCGGCAAGCCGCCGTGACGGTGCACGTCGAGGAACTCGAGGTGCGCGCCACCGACGACGCCTGGCGTGCCGCGGGCCTCGAGCTGGCGGTGTCGCTCACCGGCCTCGGCAGCGTTGGCACGCTGCGTTCGCCCCCAGCCCAGATGCTGCGCTGGCGAACCATCGCCGTGGGCGATCTGGTGGCCGGCGCCGGCAGCTTGACCTTCCGGGTCGAACCCGGCCCGGTGCTCGAGGTCGCTGGCGCGCGTTGGGTCGTCGATGCGGCCGGTTCGATGTCGATGGGTCCATTCCGCGTCGACGCGGCGCATGCCGAGCTGGCGACGACGCTGACGTTGGACCAGGTGCCGTTGGGACCGTGGCTCGACTTCGTGAGCCAGGGGCGCGTCGCTGGCGAGGGCCGTCTGAGCGGTTGGCTCGCGTCGCGGGTTCGCCTGGCGCCGGCCTTCGACATCGCGTTGGACGGTGGCCAGCTGCGCGCGACCGACCGCGGCGTCATTCGGTTCAAGGACGATCCGCAAACGCAGGCCATGGTGCTGGCGCAGGTCGCTCGCATCGCCGAACAGTCCGCCAAGGACCAGGGCGCGGTGCAGAAGCGGATCGTCGAGAGTCTCAGAGACTTCGCGTTCGACGCGTTGACCTTCGACCTCGTCACGTCGGCGACGGGACTCGATCTGAAGACGCATGTCGCGGGTAAGGGACGCAGCATGCCGCAAGAACTCGACCTCACCGTGAACTTGAACGGCTTCGACGCCCTCATGGACATGGCCCTCGACGTGAAGTTGGGCCTGAGTCGCGCCAAGCAACGAGTCCAGCAACGGCTGGGGCAACATACGAAGGAATGATGACGATGAAACATGCTCCGACTGTGGCGCAAGCCGCACTGCTCACGGGTCTCTGCGGCTGTCTGTCGCATCGCGTAGAGACCGCCCCCATCGAGGTGCGACCCATCCACGTGATCGTGGATGTCAATGTTCGCGTGCAGCGCGAACTCGACGAGTTCTTCGACTTCGAACAGCAGGTCGACCCGGCCAAAGGCAAAGCCCAGCCGGACACCAAACAGGACCCCGAAACGAGAAAGGACTAGTCCATGAGCCCCATGATGATCCCGTGTTTGATCGCGAGCGCCGCGCTGCTGCTCGCACCCCCGGTGGCCGCGCAGCAGCGCGATCCGCCTGCCAAGCAGGACCCGGCGCCAGATCCCCGCATCGAGCTGAAGCAGCGCATGAAGGATCGCTATGCCGCACTCGAGACATTGCGCGATGCGGGCAAGGTCGGCGAGTCGTTCGCCGGGCTGGCAGAGGTCGTGAAGGCGAGCGACGCGCAGGACAAGGTCGACCCCAAGGACCAAAAGAGTCTCAGCCTCGGCGACCTGGTGAGCGCCGAGAACAAGGACCGCCAGCGTCTCTACGATCTGCTGGCCAAGGACCTGAAGCTGACGGCCGAAGAGGTCGGCAAGCAGAACGGCATCCGTATCCTGCAAAAGGCCGACGACGACCATTGGTTCAAGGCGGCCGATGGGCGCTGGGTGCAGTGCAAGAACGTGCGCCAGGAGGAGAAGAAGCCGCCAAGCGAGCCACCTCCGCCGGTGCGTCGATGACCGACCTACCCACCCCAATTCGCTCGGTACGGCGATCGTCCCGAGCCGCAATCTTTGCTGTGAACCAACCCTAACCCAGGAGTACCGTGGCCAACCCATTGCCAACCGACAGTCGAACTCACCAGCCCGAGCAAGCCTTCCTCTCCGACATCAAGACCCTCCGCGACCGCGCGCGCAGACACATCGAAGACGGCGCTGTCACCGCGAACTACCGTGCAGATCGCCAGACCGTCGTGAAACTTCTCAACGATGCGCTGGCGACCGAGTTGGTGTGCATCCTGCGCTACCGGCGCCACCATTTCATGGCAAGCGGTATCAACGCCGATGCCGTCGCCCAAGAGTTCCTGAAGCACGCGAACGAGGAGCAGGCGCATGCCGACCTGATCGCCGCACGCATCGTCCAGCTCAAGGGCGAGCCGGACTTCAATCCGGACGGTCTGTCCAAGCGCAGCCACGCCGAGTACGTAGAAGGTGAGTCCCTGCTCGAGATGATCAAGGAAGACTTGATCGCCGAGCGCATCGCGATCGAGAGCTACGGCGAGATGATCCGCTACGTCGGCGACAAGGACGTCACGACGCGACGCATGCTCGAGGGCATCCTGGCGATGGAAGAGGAGCACGCCGACGACCTCGCCACGCTGCTCGAGAAGATGGGATGACACCAGCGATGCCCGGGTCGAGCGATAGGTAGCTCGAGCTGGGCGTTGGTGGGGCGCTGCAGCTCCGCGAGTCATCAACGCGGGTTGAGGCAGTAAGCCCACGGCTCTGAGTTCCACAGCCGAAGCATCTTCGCGAAGCGCGAAGATGTTCGGGCTGTGGAAAGACGTAAGTCATTAGCCGTAAGACGTAAGTCCAGAACGCGGACAGGCGGCGGCGGTGAGGCGGTCAGGCAGCGGTCTGGGACTTATGGCTTACGTCTTACGGCTCACGACTCGCGG
>JANPER010000244.1:0-33406 GCA_031423015.1 Planctomycetota bacterium
GCCCTAAGTCCCAGACCGCTGCCTACCTGTCTGACCGCCTGTCCGCGTTCTGGACTTACGGCTAACAACTTACGGCTCATGACTTTCCACAGCCGAAACATCTTCGCGCTTCGCGAAGATGCTTCGGCTGTGGAACTCAGAGCCTGAGCAACTGTTGCTCAGGCTCTGAGCTGCCGCAGCAAGGTGAGTTGTCCGCTCACGAACGCCAGCGCCGTCTCTACCCGCAGCGGATGAGGGCCGGCGCTCACGGCGACGAAGCCGCGTGCCGCCAGGGCGTCGCGTTCGTACGGCGTGAAGCCGCGCTCGGGGCCGATGGCCAGGGCGAAGGGCGCGTCGCCCAGCGGCGCGAGGCTGACGATGCCGGTCGCCGCGTCGGGGTCGGCGAGCAAGCGCGAACTGTCGCCGCAGCGCGCGTCGAGATGGTCTTCGACGAAGGGCTTGAACAGCGGGAAGATCTCGATCCGAGGTACGCGGGTGCGTTGCGCCTGCTCGAGGCCGAGGATCGCGTGCGCGCGTAGGGTGTCGCCGGCCAACGCAGAAGCCTCGACGTGACTCTTGTCGGTGCGCCACGTGCGCACCAACAGCACTCGCCCATAACCCAGGGCCGCGGCGCTCTCGACGCAGCGCAGCAAGACCTTGGGCCGCGGGATCGCGAGGAGCAGCACGTCGCGCGCCGGCGGCGACTCGGCGTCGAATCGACAGGTGAGCGTGACGCCGTCGCGGTCGGTGCGTTCGATCACGGCTGAACCAAGGGCGCCATCCAGCGCGCCCGCGCGCAGCGACTGCCCGACGCTGGCGCGCAGCACGCGTTGCACGTGCTGCGTGCGTCGATCGGTGGCCCCAAGGTGAGCGCGCCCGTCGACCGAGACCTCGCTCGGGGCGAGCAGCAACAGGTTCACGGCCACCGCTCCAACAAGTCGTGCGCGATGCGGGCCGTGAGTCCCCAGATCACGTGCTCACCAAACGTGAAGAACGGACTCACACGCGATTCCGCCGCGCCGTGCACGGTGCGCCACTGCCAGCGCGCGTCGTCGCGCAGGGCCAACAGCGGCACCTCGAGCACGAGTTCGACTTCCTCGACTTGCGGTTGCAGACCGCGCGTGTCCAGCACCTGGCCGACAAAGGGGTGCGCCAGGAAACCCACGCCGCTTGTGTGGCACGGCAGGCTGCCGAGCACGTCGACGCGCGTCGACGGCAATCCGAGTTCCTCGGCGAACTCACGCAGCGCGCACGCCATGGGCGCCTCGTCGCCGTCGCGTTGGCCCCCGGGAAACGCGTACTGCCCGGCGTGGTGACGCAGGTTGTCGCGCCGCTTAATGAACAGCACGGCTGCGCCATCCTCGCGCACCACCACCGGCAAGAGCACGGCCGCGTCGCGCTGGTCACTGCGCGCCTGCCAGGTCACGTGGTTTGTCATCAGCGCCCGGCGCAGCTCAGTCGGCAGCGGCGCCGCGTCGCTCACGAGGCTTCGGCGCCGAGGTCGTCGCCGGCATACAGCCAGACCTGGTTCTTGCCGCGGTGCTTGGCTTCTTGCAGGGCCTTGTTGGCGCGACGCACGAACTCCTCCGGCGTCATCATGGTGCGACCGTCGTAGGTGTCGATGCCGACCGACGACGTGACCCGCACCGCGTAGCGATCGTCGCGGATCTCGATCTCGGCGATCATCTTGCGGATGCGGATCGCGGTCTGCACGGCGTTGGCCGGCGTGGTGTGCGGCAGCAGCAGGGCGAACTCGTCGCCGCCGAAGCGCGCCGCGTAGTCGATCTCGCGGGTGTTGCGTTGCAAGGAGTCCGCGACGTGGCGCAGCACAGCGTCGCCGAACGCATACTCGGTGGTGTCGTTCACGTTCTTGAAGTTGTCGACGTCGAGCAGCAGCAAGGCGAGGTGGGCTTGGTGACGCTGCGTGCGCTTGAACTCGCGCGTCAGCGTTTGCTTGAAGTGGCGTTCGCTCAGCAGGCCGGTCTTGAAGTCGATGGCGACTTGTCCTTCGAGTTCGCGCGCGCGATCGGTGAGCGCGGTGAAGCTCTGCCGCATCGCCACCGCGCGTTCGATGCGATGGCGCAGTTCGTCGGTGCGGCACGGCTTGATCGCAAAGTCAGCGAGCGGCACGGCCTCGCGATTCACCTGCGGAAATGCGCGCGGATCCTCGACCAAGAAGACCACGGGCACGAGGTCGCCGGCGACCTGCAATTGCGTCACCAGGTCGAGTTCGACGCCAGCGGCGTTGGGAATCAGCGGATTGAGGACCACGACGCTGGGCCGCAGGCGCTCCAGGGTCTGGTGGCTGTCGGCGAGACTCTTCGTTTCGGTCACCTGGTAGCCGAGCGTGGTGAGCGCTTGCGTCAGATCACCCAGCGGATCCTGGTGGTGATTAAGGAGCAGCACGGTCGGCGGGCGCTTGCCGGCGGAAGTGGGACGGTGCGGCGAAGTCATACGAGAGTGCTGGGCCAAGGCTGCAGGTTCAACAACGGGGCGACGTTGCGAAGGCGGCGACGCTCGCGCGGCGCCCGAGTTTCGCTCGATCTACGCCCTGTCGCCGTCAGCATTGCTACCCCCACGATCCTACCACCGCGATGGGCGAACGCTCGCACGACGGTCCCAGTCTGAGAGCGTAGCCAAGATCGACTCGCTGGCGGCCCCGGCGCCCATCAGGCGCCCAGGCGGAGAAGCCGCGTGTCGCGGGCGGCGTCGGGCCGGCAGACGGGCCGGCGTGGGGGAGGGTCCGCCTCCCCTTCCAGCAAGATGAGCGGGTCAGGACCAAAGCGGCCTCTTGATCCACCTCGGCGCGTCTCTAGAATCCCGCGCCCTTCCGCCGACCGCACGGCCACCATCCTCCTCCGAACCCGAGCCAAGCGCACGTGTCTCTCGTCACAGTCCAAGAGTTGATCGACGCCGGTGTCCATTTCGGGCACCAAGCGAGCCGCTGGAACCCGAAGATGAAGCCGTTCATTCGGGGCAAGCGGCACCGTATCCATCTGATCGACCTGGAGTCGACGATTCGCGGCCTCTACCGCGCGTGTCACTTCATGCGTCACATCGCCGCGACCGGGGCGCAGGTGTTGTTCCTCGGTACCAAGCGTCAGATCCGTGCGGTCGTGCTGGCCGAAGCCCAGCGCTGCGGCATGCCGGCGGTCACCGAACGGTGGATCGGTGGAACGCTGACGAACTTCGCCACCGTGCGCGAGCGCCTGGTCCGCCTCGAAGAGCTCGAAGGCATGGAGGCCAGCGGCGCGATGGAGAAGTTCAAGAAGAAGGACCAGTCGTCGCAGCGACGCGAGATGCGCAAGATCCGGCGCAACCTGGAAGGCGTGCGCCAACTGCATGGGCTGCCTGGCGCCATCGTGGTGGTCGATCCGCGGCGCGAAGACAACTGCATTCGCGAGGCGCGGCGCATGAACGTGCCGGTCATCGCGATCCTCGATACCGACTGCAACCCCGATAGCGCCGACCTGGCGATCCCGGCCAACGATGACGCCATGAGTTCCGTGCAGCTGCTGCTCGGCAAACTGACCGAGGCGGTGCTCGAAGGTCGCGCCGGCGCCGATGAAAACGTGCTGGTCGACGCGCAGCGCACGGCCCGAGAAGACCTGCGCATCCGCGAGGTCCAGGGTCGTCGTTCGACGCAAGCCGGCGCCGGTGGCGGCGGTGGCCCGCGGCGCGGCGGCGGTGGTGGTCGCGGCGGGCGTGGTGGTGGCGGCGGTGGTGGTGGTGGTGGTGGCAACCGGTTCGGTGGCGGCGGTCCCCAGGCGGATCACGTGTCGATCGGGAGTTCGGCACCTCCGGCGGCTGAGGCCGAGGGCGGCGAGGCAGCACCTGCAACACCCTCCACTCCCTCCGGCAGTTGATCCCGCGTCCCTGATCCCCGGGTTACGTGGCACATAGTGAGCAGCAAGGAACAACTACATGGAGATCGACGCCAAGATGGTGATGGCGCTGCGGCAGAAGACCGGCGCGCCGATGAAGGATTGTCGACAGGCGCTGATCGAGGCCGATGGCGACGAAGCCAAAGCCATCGAGGGTCTGCGTAAGAAGGGCTTGAAGGCTGGCGAGGGTCTCGCGGGGCGTGCTGCCGGCGAAGGCGCGATCTGCAGCTACGTTCACCATAACGGCCGCATCGGCGTGTTGGTGGAACTGGGCTGCGAGACCGACTTCGTGGCGCGGAACGCTGACTTCCAGAAGTTCGGGCGCGACGTCTGCCTGCACATCGCGGCGATGCGGCCCAAGTTCTTGGACCGAGAAGCGGTCGACAAGGGCTTCATCGCGACCGAGACCCGCATCTACACGGCGCAGACGGAAGAGCAGATGAAGGGCCGGCCAGCCGATGTGATCGGCAAAGCGATCGAGGGTCGCGTGCAGAAGATGTTTGCCGAGGTCTGTCTCCTCGAGCAGCCGTGGGTGCACGACGGCAGCATCACGGTGGCTGGCGCGGTCAAGGCGTTCGCCGGCAAGATCGGCGAGAACCTCTCGGTCCGTCGCTTTCAACGCATGGAGTTGGGGCTTTAGTGCCGCGTCCGAACCCGCTCAATCGCGTCCTGCTCAAGCTCAGCGGGGAAGCATTGGCGGGCGAGGGCGAGTTCGGTTTCGACGCCGAGATGCTCGACTGGGTCGCCGCCGAGGTGCACGCCGTGCAGCAACTCGGCGTGCGCACCGCGATCGTGATCGGCGGTGGCAACATCATCCGCGGCGCGACGTTCGCCCGCCGTGGAACCAACCGCGCGACGGCTGATCAGATGGGCATGCTGGCGACGTCGATCAACACGCTGGCGCTGCAAGACGCGCTCGAGCGGCGCGGCGTGGACACGCGGGCGTTGTCGGCGGTCGAGATGAAAACGGTCATGGAGCCGTACATCCGGCGGCGCGCGATTCGCCACCTCGACAAGGGGCGCGTGGTGATCTTGGCCGGCGGCACTGGCAATCCGTACTTCACCACGGACACGGCGGCGGCGCTGCGTGCCACGGAGCTTGGCGTCGACGCGATCTTCAAGGCCACCAAGGTCGATGGCGTCTATACCGCTGACCCCAAGAAGCACCCGGACGCCAAGAAGCTCGCGACGTTGACGTTCCGTGAGGCGCTGGACCGGGATCTCGCGGTGATGGACCGCACGGCGTTCACGCTGTGCATGGAGAACGACATGCCGATCATGGTTTTCGACATGTTCCGCGCCGGCAACATGGCGCGCGCAGTGCGCGGCGAAGAGCTTGGCACCTGGGTCGTGCCGAATTGAGCATCGTGGCGGGTCTGCGGATCCTGTAGATTTGCCGGGCGCCGCGAGCGTTCGCGGCTCTTTCCGCGCCAACAGCCATGGATCCCATCGCAACGCAAATCGTCACCGACGTCACCGGCAGGATGGACAAGTCGGTGCAGCACCTGGCCGACCAACTGCGCACGATCCGTACCGGGCGGGCGGCGCCGGTGCTGCTCGAGGGCGTGCGCGTGGAGTCCTACGGCACCATGCTGCCCTTGAATCAGATCGCCAACATCTCGGTGCCGGAGCCACGCTCGCTGTTGGTCAAGCCCTTCGACACCTCGCTGCTCAAGGAGATCGACCGTGCCATCCAGGGCGCCAATCTGGGGCTGACCCCGATCAATGAGGGCAAGCAGATCCGGTTGCAGATGCCGCCGCTGTCCGAGGAACAGCGCAAGAAGCTGGTGGCCAAGGTCAAGGAGATCTGCGAGACCTCGCGCGTGGCGTTGCGCAATGAGCGGCGCGACGGCAACAAGGCCGCCGACGGCGCCGCCAAGGACGGCAAGATCAGCGACGACTTCAAGGCAGAGGTCCACGGCGAGATCCAGGACGCCCTGAAGAAGGGCGAGGCCAAGATCGACGAGTTGCTGAAGAAGAAGACCGCGGAAGTGATGGAGGGCTAGTTTCGCGGGCCGACGGATGCCGCTCTTGGCTGCCCAGCGCGACAAAGATTCCGCTGTGACGCGGACACAGCGTGCGTGGCGGCCGCTCCCCCGTGGCATAATCGCTGAGTTTCCCAAGATGCCCCTGGACCCCGAGTTCTTGCAGATCCTGCGCTGTCCAAAGACGCGCAAGCCGATGCGTATGGCGTCGGACACCGAGCTACGCGACATCAACCGGCGCATTGCCGACAAGTCGCTGGTCGACGCCTCGGGTCGCAAGCGTGAGCAACCGATCGCCGAGGGCTTGGTGCCCGAGGGCGAGGCCGTGCTCTACCCGGTCGAGGAAGGCATTCCCATTCTGCTCATCGATGACGCTCTGCCCCTGCTGGTGGCGGCGCGCTAGCGACTCAACGCGACAGACCCATGGCGTCCTTCGACTTCTTCCGCAAGCATCAGAAGCTCATCCTCTACACCGCAGTCACTTTCGCGCTGCTGACGTTCTCGATCAGCGGCGCGATGATGGCGTGGTTCGACCAGTTCTCCGCCGGTGGCTTCAGGGGTGCACTCCTCACGCTGGGCAATGGCCGCTCGGTCAGCGTGACCATGGAGGATCATCGCATCGCCCAGTTGCTGACCCAGCGCGGGATCATCCCGCCGCTGATCCCGGCCGTGGGCGGCGAGAAGGCTTCGGAGGGCGACCGCGTTGAGATCTTGGCGGCGGTGCGGCGTTTGGCGATGGCCTACGACATCGACAGTTCACTCGCCGAGGGGCAAGCCGCGATCAAGCACGTCCTCGAGGTTTGGCCTGCGAAAGAGGGCCAACCACCGGTGACCGCTGCCGACCTGCCGCGCATTTCGGGTTTGTCGGGTGACCAGTACGATCTGTTGCTGCGCGAGAGTCTGCGCATCTCAACTTTCTTGCGCATGTTTGCCTTCGCTGCCGACACTTCGGATGCGGAGCTGGCTGAGAAGCTCGCCAAGGACATGAAGGTCCTGACGATGAAAGTCGCGACCCTCGACAAGAAGGCGATCGAGGACCAGCTCAAGACGGTCGAAGTCAGCGACGACGATCTCAAGACGTGGCTCGGTGGCCTCAGCGATGCCGAGAAGCAGCCGTACCAAGACACCAACCGTGTGGGCGTCAAGGCGGCCGGCGTCAAGCTCACGGGGTTCGACCCGACGGTCTTCGCCACCGAACTCGGGGACAAGCAGTACGACGACGCAGCGGTTGAGGCGCGCTACAACCTCGACCGCGAGATCTACTTCCGCAAAGAAGTGAAGGAGGGCGAAGCGGCGCCGGCGGATCCGTACGTGCCGTTGGCCGAGGTCAAGGACACCTTGATCTTGCGCCTCAAGGCGGAAGACGCCTTGAAGGTCGTGATCGAGAAGTTGCGCGCGCAGATGGGAGAGTCGTTGCTCGCCGCCGTCGATGCCCGCAACGTCTTGGTCAAAGCCCTGGCCGCCGCGCGCGCCGCGCAAGCCGACGCCGACAAGCTGTCGGTGGAGAAGCCCGACGATGCAGCATTGAAGACGGATGCCGCCGCCAAGAAGACGGCGGTCGAGGGCGCCGAAGCGGCGCACAAGGTCGCCGACGCTGCCGTCGACACGGCCCGGCGCGCGTTCGACTTGGAAGCCGCGCTCGCCAAGGCGACAACCGCCAAGTTGACCATCGCCGCAGCTCCCGAGCCGAAGAACGCCGACGGCCTCAAAGACTTGCCAGAGTTCGGACCGTGGGATGCCTCGTGGTCGGCGGCCTCGATCGATCTGCCCGGCGACATCTGCGCGCGCGTGCAGAACACCAAGGCGGGTGTGTTCTTGTTCCAAGTGCTCGACGTGGTGAAGACACCGCTGAAGGAGTTCACGGCGATCAAGGACAAGCTGAAAGAGGACTACTACAAGAAGAAGGCAGACGAGCAGGGCAAGGCCACCCTCACCAAGTTCGAGGACGCGCTGAAGCGCCTGGCGCGCGAGGCCAAGAAAGCCGACATCGACAAGATGGAGGCCGACCTGGTCACCGACGTGACCAAGCGGTTCGACGACTGGAAGGCGAAGGCCGACGCTGATTTGGCGAAGGCCCAGGCCATGTTGGTGACCCTCGAGAAGGACAAGGACAGCAGGCCCTACAAGCGCTGGCAGGCAGAGTTGGAGCGCGTGGAGCGCGAGCGCAACGACGCCGACCAAAAGCGCAAGACCATCGAGGCCGATCTGCGCAAGGAAGTCGACGGCAAGATCGCGGAACTCGTCAAGACCACTCGCACGTCCGTGATGATCGCGGCCGCGACCGAGGCCGGCTTGACGGTCGAGACGCTCGGGCCGGTGCGCAAGGATGCGGATGCGCAGCCGCGCTTTCAGGAGGATCGGCCGGCGCGTGAGCGGTTCCTGTTGAGCAACCAGGCGATCAAACAGCTCAAGGAGGGTGAGTCGAGCGACGCGCTCGAAGACTTCACCAACCGGGCGCACCACATGGTGACGATGGAGAAGATCGAGCTGGGTTCGGTAGCGATGTTGACGCGCCGCGAGCTGGTGGCGGCGCGCAGCGGTTTCGCGAGCGAGCGAGCCGGACGAGCCGTGCTGCAGTCGTTCAGCCTGGACGCGCTGAAGAAGGGCTGGGGCTACCGCCGGACCGACACCGAGCCGGACCAAGACAAGACGGCCAAAGCGGCCGGCGCGGGTGCCCAAGGCGCCGCCGACAAACCGGACCCGACCAAGCCCAAGTGAGCCCGCGGGAGTGGCCGGCTGCGCGGCCGCTCGAAGCTTGCGCGGCTGTCGCTCAGCCAGCCATGGCGATGAGCGAGTGACCGAACGGGAAATCGATGTGCCGCAGCAGGTGGCGCTCGCTGCTCATGATGAAGGCCAGGACCGAGTTGAGCGGTCCCTTGAACTCGTGATCGAGATTGGTCTCGCCCGGAGGGAGGCCGAACCACTTCTCCTTCAGCTTCAGCGTGACCACCGCGGCGGCGATCAGCGGAAACAGGAACGTGTTGAAGTACGACACGCGCTTGATGTCGAGCCCCGCCTCGCGCAGGCGACTGCGCAGATGGCGCGCGGTGTAGCGGCGCTGGTGATGGACGACGCGGTCGTTCTGGGAGAACAGGAACTGATAGGCCGGGACCGACAAGAACACCGTGCCGCCTGGTTTGAGCACGCGGCGAACCTCAGCGAGCGTGCCACGCTCGTCGGGGATGTGTTCAATGACGTCGAACAGCGCCACCACGTCGAAGCTCTGGTCGGCGAACGGCAGCGCATCGCCCGAGCCTGTGAGCATGCGGGCCAGCTTGTGTTCGGCGCAGGCTCGCACGTAGTCGGTTGCCACGTCAATGCCGTGCACGTCGCCAAAGCGCGCCAGCGGCTTCAGCATGCCGCCGGCGCCGCAGCCGATCTCCAGGACACGGCGCTTGTCGCTGCGGTCGGCGCGCTTGCCGATCTCGCGTTGCAGGAGGTCGAAGAAGATCTTCCTCCGGCCAATGAACCAGAAGTGGTTCTCCTGCAGGTTCTGGAACTGTTCGTAAACGCGGGCATCCATGCCAGAAGGAGGAAGGGGCCGATCTCAGGCGCGCGGGCGCGCGATCAGGATCATCTCGTCGCGGAAGTTGAGGTAGACGTTGGCGCTCTTCCACCACGACAGCGGCTTGAGGCAGAAGCTCGCGATCTTGTTGAGGCGCGCGGCGCGCTCGCTGATGAACGGCAAGGAGACATACTTGCCGCCGTAGCGCGGAGTCCAGCTCAGCAGGTCGAAGCCTGACTGCTCGAGGAGCTGGCGCGCCGTGTCGGGGTCGAAGTGGTAGAGATGCTCTTCGTGCTTGTAGTGCTGCCAGCGCGCACCGAGCGACTTGGCGAAGCGACTCTTGACGTTCTGGGTCTCGATCAAGAGTCTGCCGCCCGGCTTCAACAGACTGCGCGCCGTGCGCAGCAGAGACTGCGGATCCGGCACGTGTTCGACGACGTCCCACATCGTCACCAGGTCGAAGCTGTGGGGTGCAAAGACGGTCTTGTCCCCGCGTGCGAGCGCGCTGTCGAGGTCACCGACGAAGACGCGGTCGGCGCCGAGAGCCGCGATTGCTACCTTGGCGATGTCGGGCGAGATCTCGACGCCGTAGGCGTCGTGGCCCAGCTCGCGGCACACCCGCAAGAAGAACCCGGCGGCGCACCCGACGTCGAGCACGCGCAACCGACCATTGCCCACGTGCTGGCGCACCAAGCGGAAGCGGCGGCGAAACGTCTTGAGGTAGAGCGGAGCGTCTTTGGCGTAGTCGGCGTAGCCCTTGGTCTTGGGTGTGTCACTGCGCCAGTAGCTCTCGCCGTACACCGCGCGCAGCGCCTCGCCCGACAAGCGCGGCGTGACGTACACCAGGCCACAGCCATCGCAGCGGTAGACCTGGTACGGCGGCTCAGCGAAGCTGAGTGTGCGCTCGCCGCTGCCGCAGAGCTGGCAGGTGAGGATGTCCTCGCGCGTATCCGCCGTCGCCACCATCCCGCCCCGGTTACCCGAAGTACTCCTTGCCGGTGGCGATCGCTTCGTGGCCGGTGCGCGAACCCGTCGCGAGTTCGACCCCCATCTTGCGCCCCATCTCCACCGACTGGTCCATGTTGTTGTAGCGAAAGTTGCCCTGCCGGCCGGTGGTCTTGATGTTCTGCAGCGAGGCGACGAAGTCCATCACCGGCGTCAGGTGCTTCTTGTACTCGAGGTCGTAGATCGGATATGCGTACGGAATCTTGCGCACGTGCGAGCCCAGCACTTCGCCCGGCTTGATGAGGCCGACGCTCACGAGATCCTTCTCGGCGATCTCCTGCAGGCGTTCGGTGCTCGAGCGCCAGATCTCATCGCCTCGCCGGCAGGTGATCTCGGCGCAGATCATGGTCTTGCCTTCGGGCGCGCACTTGGGACTGAAGTTCTTGAACTCGCAGATGCGATGGATCGTGAGGTGCTTCTCCGGCAGGTAGACCCAGCTATCCGGGCTCACGCGCGGACGATTCAGCTTCAAATACACGAACACGATCGAGACGTACTGCAGCGTGTTGGCGCCCTTGAGCGCTTCTTGCGGCGCGACCGGCGAGAGACACTTGGCGAGTGACGTGACCGGGATCGTCGACACGTAGGTGTCGCCGGTGACCGTCTCGCGCTTGTGCTTGCCGTACTCGATGCCCATCACCTGCATGCCGTCGCGGAAGATGCGCACCGCCGGCGCATTCACCAGCACGCGGCTGCCGGTGCCGGACTCTTCGATCTTCTTGGCGTAGCCGCGCGCCAGCTCGCCGATACCGCCCGTCATCGGGTAGACGAAGTCGGTGACCAGCGTGCGCGGCACCTTGCCTTTCTTGGGGCGAAACACCGTCTTCATGATGGTGTCCCACAGACTGAGCAGGGTGATGCGTTGGCTGGCCCAGTCGGCCGAGATTTGACTCGGCGGCATGCCCCACGTCTTCTCGGTGTACTGGCCGAAGAACACGCGATACAGGGTGTGGCCGAAGCGGCGCGTGACCCAGCTCTCGAAGTCGCGGTCGGTGTAGCGCCGCAGCCGTGTGCTGTCGAGGAAGCGCACCCACATGTAGTCGCACATGGCCCGAATGAGCAGGCCCTTGGGCATGTTCTTCAGGATGTTGCTGGTCTGCAGCGGGTAGTCGAAGAACTTGCCGAACAACACGATGCGCGACAGGCGCTTGGCGTGGTTGATGTTGCCTTCGCCAATGATGCTGCGCACGTGGTCGATCAGATGATCGTCCTTGGAGTGGAAGCGATGCGGGCCAAAGTCGTAGCTCCAAGACTCGCCGCCGACATCTTCCATGAACGACGACGCCATGCCCCCGACGTGGGCCTCGCGCTCGAGTACGGTCACGCGGACGCCGCGCTGAACCAGCTCGTAGGCGCACGAGAGCCCGGCCAATCCTCCACCAAGGATGACGACGTGCTTGCTCATTTGCTCTGACAGAGTGTGTGGTGCCGATCCGGGCGCGCGTTGGTGCGAGCAGCGCGCGCCTGGCGTGATGGCCGCTGCGCGGCCGCCTGACGATGCGACGAAGTCTACTGCCCTGGCGTCAGGGGCGCCGTCTTGGCTTGGGCTTTCGTGGTCGGGCTACCCGCGAACCGCTTACGGCAGATGGTCTTGAACATGAAGAACGCGGTGCGAGCGAGCTTGGCAAACGTGGCCGAGTGCTTGGACTCGCCACCCGAGCGCCGGCGGTAGGTGACCGGGATCTCGATCACCCGTCGCCTTGCGTTGAGCGCGGCGCACATCATTTCGGGCGAGAACGCTGGGCCGCGTTCGCGCAGTGCATCCTTGATCGCCACGAACGTGCTGCGGCTCAGCGCGCGGTAGGTGCAGCCTACGTCGGTGAAGCGCGGCTCAGCCGGCCGCAGCCACAGGATCTGCAGGAACTTGGCCATCGCCACGTTGCCCCATCGCAGCACGAAGCGCATGTTGGCGCCTTGCTCCAGCATTTGCCGCGTGGTGCGGGTGCCCATCACCATGTCGGCATCTTCGAGGTAGACCAGCAGCTTCTCGACGTCCTTGGCGCAGAACGAGCCGTCGGCTTCGGTGAGCACGAGGATGTCACCCTTGGCGTGCCCCATCCCAGCCAACAACGCGGAGCCATACCCAGGCCGAGTCTCGCGCACGACTCGCGCGCCCGCACCCTCGGCCAAACTCGCGGTGGCATCGGTGCAGTTGTTGTCGACGACGACGATCTCGTCGAGATGCGGGTTGTCGCGGAACTCCTTGACGACGTCGCCAATGGTCTCCGCCTCGTTGTAGGCGGGGATCACCAGGGAAACTGTCTTGCCGCGGAACATGGGAGCATCGAAGGATAGCCACGGTCATCGCGGCGCGGCGAGACACCGCCCGAAACCGGGCACGCGTCGTCTCGATTCGGAACTGCGTGCCGCCGCAGCGAGGCTCAGCCGTCGCTCCAGGGCTCTTCCGTGCCTTGATCGATGAAGCCGCGGGCTTGCGTGCTGTGCACGGTCATCACCGGACAGCGTGCCCGTCGCAACACGCGTTCGGCTGTGCTGCCAAGCAACACGTCCTTGAGCCCGCTGCGTCCGCTGGTGGCCATCACGATCAAGTCGGCGTTCTCGCGCGCCGCACACTGCGCGATCTCGGTCGATGCGGTGCCTTTGAGCAAGATCGTGCGACACGGGATCGACTCTGGGATCTCCTCCTTCTGTTGATTCTGCAGCTGGGAGTCGAACCAGTCGTACGCCCGCCGCTGCTCGTCCGTCTCTTCGATCGGGCCGGCCTTGGCGAATGCCGCCGCGTAGGCCGGCGGCTCGATGACGTGCACCAGGATGATCTCGGCCTCGAACTTCTTGGCGAACTCGATGGCGTAGCGCAGCGCGCGTTGCGCGGGCAGGGAGAAGTCCGTGGGAACGATGATGCGGCGAAGGGCGATCATGCGGTCAGACCCTGTTGTAGCCGAGGCACGGCCTTGGGCCTCTAGCTACTTCGGCTCTGGCAGCAACCGACTCCACGCCGGCAAGCGGTAGAGGGCAGGCAGGAGGGTTGCGAGCAGGCGCGCGTGCACTCGTTCGAGGCGCGCGTCAGCCGGTGCCCGCTCGCCCGCCTTGACCGCCGTGTCGTGGTCATCCGCGCGCAGCGAGCCCAGCGCCAGCAAGACGAGCGGTCGCAGTTCGTCACGCTCTGCAGAAAGGGCGAAGCGCTGGATGACATCCGCTGCGGGGCGATCTGCCTGCAGCGCATCGATGGCCGCGACGAAATCGCTCTCGTGTTGCAGGGCCTGTGCCGTGGTGCCCGAGGTGATCTGCGCCAAGTCGCCGAAGTGCTTGGCGAGGCCGGCGCGCAAGCGTGCATGCGGGGCACCGGCGTCGTACAGCGCGACGATGGCGCCAGCGGCGTCGCCTTGTTGGGCGCGTTCGGTCGCCAAGAACAACCTGGCCTCGGGATTGGGTGGGTCGATGGCGAGGATGCTGGCCAGCAGGCGTGCGGTCGCCGCGTGGTCGCCGCTGGCGGCGAACGCACTCGCGGCGCGTAGCAAAGTCGTGGTCTCGAATGGGGCGCGCCGCAGAAGGGTGTCCAGAGGGCCGCCGGGCGCGACGAGCGCGCGCGCCGCGCCACTCGGATCGCGCGTCGCCTTCGCCAGGTGCAGCCGCAGCGCGACGTGCATCGCCAGGAGTTGCGTGTCCCAGGGGCAGAAGGCTACGGCGCGGTCGAGGGCATGCACCTGCACCAGGGTCGCGCGGGCGCTGGGCAACTTGCGCTCCTCTCGGAGGAACGGTGCGGCGAGCCACTGGCCGGCGGATTCGCGACCGCCGATGACGAGTGCGATGCCGGCGACCCCGAGGCCAAACAAGCGGTGCGACCAAGGGGTGACCCGCGGGTTTGCCGGGCGCGCACTGCACAGGGCGCCGACGCAAGCGAACGCGAACGCGGCGGCGGGTGCGTTCCCCAACGGTGAGCGCACGAGCCCGAGGATCAGGAATGCAACCACCGGCGCCAACGCCACTGCGCCGCCGCGCTGCCGTGAACGCAGGACGCTCAGCCAGAACCCCAGATAGAGCAGGGCGCCGAAGGCACCGGTTTCGACGGCGACTTCCAGCGGGTCGTTGTGTGCGGTGAGCGGCGCGGCAGCGAACGTGCGACCGTCGGTCGAGATCTCGATCTCACGCTGCGAGCGGTAGCGTGGGTAGTGCACCTTGAACTGGGCGGCACCGATGCCGAGCCAGGGCGTGTCGCTCAGCATGCGCAACGCGGCCCGCCACAATTCGAAGCGCACCTCGATGGTGGATGGCGGTCCGCCGCTGCGGCGTGATGTCTCGCTGAGCGCGGCCGGCGTGGACTCCGCGCCGGCGTGGGGTACGGCCGGTCGGCCTTGGCGGCCGCGCACGCCCTCGCCAGCAGCCAACCCACACAAGACGACCAGAAGCAGGATGGCTCGGCGGCTCACGGGATGTGGTCGCCATGGTGCGAGGATCAACGGCACCACGGTGAGCGCGGCGGCGAGCAGACCCGACCGCGAGTGATTGAGCCACAGGTATGCGACGCCCAGCGCGACCGCGATGGCTGGCCCGACAAATCGCCGCGCGCGCAACAACAACATGGCGCCGGCGACCACTGCAAGCGCCGTGAACTCCGCCGCGACGTTGCGGTTGCCGAGTGTGCTCACCGGATCAAGCGGATCGCTGTAGCCAAGGGGCCACGCCAGGCCGAGCCCCTGCGCCAAGCCAAACGCGGCGACCCCGGTGCCGACGATGGCGACCGCCGCCAGCTGTGTGCGCAAGCGGCTGTGTCGCGCGGCCAGCGTGGCGATTGCTCCCAAGCTCACGAGCCACATGCCACGGGCCAGAGCGTCGCCGAAGTTCTCGGCCCACGCGCAGCTCACCAAGTGAAGCGCCACGACCCCGAGCCAAAGGGCGCGCTGTTGCGGCGGCAGGCCGGCATCACCGCGGGTGCGCAACGCGAGCCCGAGCGCCACGGCGCCCAGCACATTGCCGATGCCGCGGCGCGCGACCTCGAAGTCGGGCCACAGCGGCAAGAAGGGCAGCGCGAGCAGCGCGTAGGCGAGGGTCCATGGCCAGATCGCGCGGCCGCCCTCCGCCGCGGGCGCGTTCACCCCGCGGCCTGCCGCAGCGGGGTGAGCAAGGCGTCGACGAAGCTCTCGGCGGCGAAGGGCTCGATATCGTCGATGGCCTCGCCGACGCCCAAGAACTTCACCGGCAGCGGCAACTCCTCGCGGATCCCGAACACGGCGCCACCCTTGGCGGTGCCATCCATCTTGGCCAAGAACAACCCGGTCACCTGCGCCACCGCGGTGAACTCCTTGGCTTGCTTGATCGCGTTCTGGCCGGTGGTGGCGTCGAGCACGAGGAGAACCTCGTGCGGTGCGTCGGGAATCTGTTTCTTGATCACGCGGACGATCTTGCCCAGCTCGGCCATCAGGTTCTTCTGCGTGTGCAGGCGACCGGCAGTGTCGAGCACCAAGTAGTCGACGTTGCGCGCGACCGCCGCGGACACGGCGTCGAACGCGACCGCCGCGGGATCGGCGCCCGTGGCCTGCTTGATGATGGGAACGCCAACGCGCTGCGCCCACAGGGTCAACTGCTCGACGGCGGCGGCGCGGAACGTATCGCCCGCGCCGAGCAGCACCTTGTGTCCGCGCGCCGTCAACAGGTGGGTCAGCTTGGCGATCGATGTGGTCTTGCCGGAGCCGTTCACGCCTACGATCAGAATGACGGTCGGCCCACTGGGTGCGCGGGCGAGCGTGCCCTCGCAGCCCTGCAAGCGCGCCAGCAGCTTGCTGCGCAACAGGCGCGGCACGTCGTCGACGTCCTTGATCTCGCGCTTGCGGTACGCCTGCTTGAGTTCGTCGACGATGCGCGAGCCGGTGAGCCCGAGGTCGGCGCCGTAGAGCACTTCTTCCAGATCGTCGAGCAGTTCCTCATCGAGCTTGCGTCCGATGGAGAACAGGCGCGACAAGCCGGCCGCGAGTTTGTCGCGCGTCTTCGCCAGCCCACGAATGAGGCGGCCGAACACCATCCTAGGTGCCTTGCTCGAGCGGCCGCCTTGCGGGAGCCGCCGTCACGCCCTTGTCGATATCGATCCGTACCCGGTCGAGGATGCCGTTGACGAACGAGCCGGAGTTGGCCGTCGAGAACCGTTTGCCAAGCTCAATGGCCTCGTTGATCGTGACCTTGGGCGGGATGTCGGCGCAGTGCATCAGTTCGAAGATTGCCATGCGCAGGATGTTTCGATCGATCGCAGCCATGCGCCGTAGATCCCAATTGCGTGTCACCGCCACCAGGATCTGATCGATCTCCTTCTGTTGCTGGAGCGTGCCGTCGATCAAGCGCCGCGCAAACTCGCGCATCTCGCGGTCGCGCCGCGGGCCACGTCGAACACGTTCGCTGCCGGCTTCGCGCGGGCTTGCTACCGGCTCGATATGCCCAGGTTCTTTTTGGCCCGGCGCAGATTGTCCCGGCCCCGAGTGTCCCGACTCGGAGGTGTCGTGATCCTCATCCTCGGCCGCATCGAGGAAATCGTTGACGCCAGCCATGGCTTCCTCGGCCGCCTCCGCGCCGCGGAGGTCGAGCTGGTACAGGAACTGAACCGCGTATTCGCGGGCTTTCGTCCTTCGCCGCATGCAACACCTGGTGAAAAGAGCGCTCCGAAGAAGCGACAGAGGCTACCGATCCGGCATCAGCGAACAAGAGTGCGCTGCGCGAGATTCGTGGCTCCTGCAGCCGAGCGCGCCGCCTAGGTGAGCAGGCTGGTGCGCAGCGCGGCCATGTCGAGCGCGGCGAGCGCGGCGTCGATGCCCTTGTTGCCGCCGGTGCCACCGGCGCGATCGATGGCCAGTTCGAGCGTGTCGCAGGTCAACACGCCGAAGATGACGGGCACGCCGGTGGTGAGGCTGACATCCATGAGACCGCGTGCGGTCTGCGTGCACACATGCTCGTAGTGGTCGGTGCCGCCGCGGATCACCGCGCCCAAAGCGACCACCGCCGCGAACTGCCCGGTGAGCGCCAGCCAGCGGCACGCCAGCGGCAGCTCGAACGCGCCGGGCACATACACGAGTTCAACCTCGCGCTCTGCGAAGCCATGCCGCTTGAAGGTGGCGACGGCGGCGTCCAGCAGTCGATTGCCAACGGTGTCGTTGAACCGGCTGGTGACGATCGCGAATCGAAGGTGACGGATCTTGTCGTAGGTCATGCGCGCTCGGCAAGACGACAATCGGTGCGCGGCGGGACGGCGTCAAGCGTGTGCTGCCAAGGAACGGCAGCGGATGCTTCAGTCGAGCACCGGGCTGGAAAGCAGAAGCCTGGCCGGCTAGGCAGAGTCATATGCCGTCGCTCGTTGCCACCTTCTGGATCAGCTTTGCGATCACGCTGCTCCTCGTGGGCGGCACCGTGTTCACCGGTCTGTCGCACCGGCGCCGCGTCCACGTCGTGCTGGCGCTGTTCACGGTCGCGTCGCTCATCGGCACGATTGTGCTGGCTGAGCGCTTGGGGGCCGCACGCAACTTTCCGGCGGCCGAGATGCGCGTGCACTTGTGGTTTGCCAAGAGCGCGGCGCTGGCGGTCGTGCCGGTGGCGTTGACCGGCGTTGCCCTGCTGCGGTGGCCGCGGGCGCGCCGGGCGCATCGAGCGGCGGTCGTCCTCTTCTTGCTGCTGACCGTGATCGCGACCGCCACGGGCACGTGGGCCTTCGGGCTGTCGACCCCGAAGTGATCAGACCTTGAGCACGACGATCGAGGCGTCGTCGTCGTAGTTGCTGCGGCCAGCGAAGCGTTCGAACATTGCTCGATCGTCTCGCTGCGGCAGGCGACAGCGACGCTCTCGCCGTCCAGCAACGGCTGGAGCTGTGAGCAGTTGCCCGAACACCATCACAAACGCTGACCTGAAAGCGAAAACGGGCTCGCGAAGGGGCCGCCGGAACAGCAAGTCGCGCTACCATTCCCACGGTGACACGCCAGCGACCCAGCCGCACGGACCTCGCTCCCTTGTTCGACATGATCAAGGCGAGGGTGTCGGGCCTGCGCGGGATCTGGCTGTTCGGCTCTCTCGCCCGCGGCCAGCAGCGTGACGACAGCGACATCGATCTCGCCGTGCTCACCGATGTTCCCATCGACGCCGTCGCTCTGTTCGAGCTGGGACTCGAACTCGGAGTCAAGGCCAGCCGAGACGTCGACCTGCTCGACCTGAGGGCCGTCTCCACGATCATGCGCAAGGAGGTCGTGTGCGAAGGCGAGCTCGTGGTCGCGGTCGATCCCGCGGCTTGCGAGTCGTTCGTTGCCGATTCGCTCGCGCTGTACGTGGCTCTGCGCGAAGAACAGTTTGTCGCCCTCGGTCCGGCCGGGAGGGCCAACACCGGTGGGTGAAGTGCTCGATGGCAAGGTCCGCAACATCCGGGATTGTGTGCGGCGCGCCCGCGAGGTGGATCCTGGCGATCTCGAGAGCCTCGCTCGCGACCTGCTGCGGCAGGAGTCGTTGTTGCTCAACGTGCAGCGTGCCTGCCAGTCTGCCATCGACCTGGCCGTTCATCTCGTGCAGCACCGCGCTCTCGGCGTGCCTGCCGACAGCCGCGACGCGTTCGTGAGGTTGGAGAACGCGGGTCTGTTGGATCGCGACCTCGGGACACGCCTTCGCGGGATGGTTGGATTCCGGAACATCGCCGTGCACAGATACCACCAACTCGACCTTCGCATCCTGCGCTCGATACTCGACGGACGACTCGACGACCTGCTCCGGTTCGCCGAAGTCGCGATTGGGCTTTCGGGCAAGTAGCGTTCAAGGGGAAGACGGGGTAGTGCGAACTGCTCGTTGCCACACTGGCCCCACAACCCTGCCAGCCGACCCCGAAGTGATCAGACCTTGAGCACGACGATCGAGGCGTCGTCGTCGTAGTTGCTGCGGCCAGCGAAACGTTCGACGACCTGCAGCACGCTCGCCAAGATCACCTCAGGCTCGCGCTCGACGGATCGCATGATGGCCGCGGCCAGGCGCTCCTCGCCGAACATCTCTTCTTGCTGGGCGTCGACGGCTTCGGTGATGCCGTCGCTGTACAGCACGATGACGTCACCGGGTGCGACGCTGACCTCGAGATCGGCGTAGTGCGGCTCCGCGATGAAGCCGAGGGGGGGACCGCTGGACTCCAACCACTCGAATGACCGAGCGGCGTGCCGATACAAGAACACCGAGTTGTGCCCAGCGCTGGTGAATACGAGCGATCGCCCATCCGCGCTCAGGCGCATGGCGGCAGCGGTCATGAACATGCCCGTGCTGCCAACCTCGTTGTAGACCTCCGCGTTGAGGCGCATGAGAGCCGAGGCCGGCGACAGTTCTCCGGCCACGGCGCGGAAGTGCGCGCGGGCCGAAGTCATCAACAGTGCCGAGTTGATGCCATGCCCGCTCACGTCGGCGACGATCGCGCTGATGCTGCCGTCGGGCGTGTCGAACAAGTCCAGATAGTCGCCACCGATGCTCTGCGACGGGCGACTGCGCCAGGCGCAGTGCCAATTGTGGTTGCTAGGTGGCCGGCTCGGCAGCAGCCGCGCCTGAATCGTCGCGGCGATCCCGAGCTGGGTCTCCAGCTGCTTGGCGAACACCGCCTCGCGCTCGAGTTGGATGCGATGCAAGAGGGCTGCGCCGAGTTCACCGAGCCCGCGCAGGGTCGCGAGCTTCAACTCTATTCCCGGGTCGTCGGCGTCGACGTTGAAGATCAGAGCGACGCCCGCGCTGATCCCGTGGTAGCGCAACGGACAGCTGACGATGTTCTGCAGCACCGCCGCCGGACCGTCTACGGGGAGCCGCGGGAAGGTGTCGCCGGCGCGGCGATGTACCGCGGCGGCTTGCTCGACTTGGCAGGCTGCCCAGTCATCGCCTTCGCGCATCGCTGAGATCAGGCTGTCGGGTACGCCCAACACTTGGTCGGTGCCGAGTTCGCTGGCGGTGTCGCCGACCCGCGCATAGGTGAGCAACGCGCCGTGGTTGGCACCCAGCAGGCTTGCCACCAGTTTCAGGAAGCGCGCGGCCGTCACGTCGCGATCCGTCTCTTGGAACAGGATCACGCCTTCTTCGAAAGCCTGCAAACCCGCGCAGTAGTGGTCGACCATCGACAGCGCCGCGGTGTCGAGCTTGAGATTCGCGACCGCGGCTGCGTAGTGGTCGAGCAGCGCGCCAAGGCCGACCACGTTGCCGATGGGCTCGTGGTGCAGCACCAGAACCTCGCCGATGGGATGGCCCTTGTAGGCCAGGGGGCGGCGCTGAAGGCCCGGCAAGTTCCAGGCATTGGCGGCCACGCGCGTCTGCGCTACCAGGGTGCACTGAGCGCCACGGGCGAGTTCGACGGCAACCTGGCCGTCGCCCTGGTCTTCGACCAGAACCGCCAGACTCGCCTCGGGTAGTAGGCCGTCGAGCAGGTCGTTCATCGCTTCCCGCAAGGCCGGCAGCGTGCGAGGCATGTGCAGCCGCAGCAGGATCTCGGCTTCGTTGGCGGCCGCCTGCGA
This sequence comes from Planctomycetota bacterium, assembly GCA_031423015.1. Classification (GTDB taxonomy): domain Bacteria; phylum Planctomycetota; class UBA1135; order UBA1135; family UBA2386; genus DATGPD01. Next base: position 20,804 of record JANPER010000244.1, read on the forward strand.
GGGGGTCATGCGATCCTCAGCTCGAGAAGCTCGCCATGCTAGCGAGGGCAGTTTCCATGCTCGTGCTGATCTCGGGTTGCATCGCGTTCCACTGCGCCGCGTCGATTCCCAAGATGGACAGCAGAGGCTCGAGTGGCGTGGCGGGCGGCGCGCAGTCAGGCGCGAAGCCAAAGCCGCGGGCGCAGGCAATCGCATTCGCCGTGCGGACAATGGCAACCTCGCGTGCGTGCTCCACCACAGCGTCGCCGTGGTGTTGCTTGACTACCTCCTGCACCATGGTCGCGATGTTCCACTTGGCTGCAACCAAGGCACCCGCCTCGGTGTGATCGATGCCGATCGTGCTGCGTTCGATGTCAATCGCAGACTGGCCGGGGGCCACGGTCGCGCGGCGTTCGGCCAGGTATGGCGCTAGCAGCATCTTGCCGATGTCGTGCAGAAGCCCTGCCACGAACATCTGCTCGGCGAGTTCGGGTGTTCCCCCCAGGCGACGCGCCAACGTGCGGGCACCGGCGGCGACTGCAATCGAGTGCAGCCACAGGCCGCGGTCGGCGAAGCCATAGCAGCGGAAGTCGCGGGCCAGGAACTTGGCCGTGCTCGTCGCCAGAATGAGGCTGCGCAGGCCGCGGAAGCCAAGCACCATGATCGCGTCGCGTACCGTGTTGATCCGGTTGCGCAGGCCGTAGAACGGTGAGTTCACCATCCCCAGCATCTTGGCCACCAGCACCTGATCGAAGCGCAGGTGGCTTTCGAGCTGGGCGGGGTCGGTCTCGGCCTTGTTGAGTAGACCCATCACTCGCACGACGACGTCGGGGAGAGGCGGGATCAGGTCGCTCTTGTGCAGGATCTCACGCCTGGTCCGTTCTTGTTGCGCGAGGTGCGCCAGCGTCGAATGTGTCACAAGCTGCTCTCGACCGGGGGTGGTGCGAGACTGCACCGAGACCACCGCTGCGGTCCTCTTCGGTCGTAGGGTGGGCGCGCCCTGAGAGCGGGCGCAGAAACCGACCCGTCATCGACGCCTCGAGTCGGTGACACCGTGGGATGCCGCCGTGTGTCTCGCTCAGAGCCGAGCTGGCATCAGTCGGTGTGGGCTGGATGCCGAAACCACCGCGGATGGTTCGCCTCGAACACGGCGTCGAACGCGGCGTCGACCAGGACTTGCCGGGGTTGATGGAGGTCCCGCTGGACGCCGCGTGGCGGGCGCCGGCCCGACGTGCGCCGGTTGCGATCGTGCGCGCACTGGTTTTGCCGTTGCGGTCCGAACGCGCGCGCCTCCTGCAGCGGGTGGGGTTCGACATCGCGCGCGGTGTCGTCCTCATCGTCCTGCTCAACTTGTTCGTGCTGCAGATCTCGATCGTGCGCGGTCACTCGATGCAGCCTTCGTTGCAAGACGGCGACCGCTTGGTCGTCGACCGGCTGGCCTACACCATGTCGGAGGTCGGGCGCTTCGATGTCGTCGTGCTGCGCTACCCCCGCGACCCGCAGATGGACTTCGTGAAGCGCGTGGTCGCGTTGCCGGGCGAACGCGTGGCCATCATCGACGGGCACGTGCGCGTCAACGGTGAGCGGTTACAGGAAGCATTCGCGCATGTCGTCGACCATGCGGACATGCGCGAACTCGTGGTGCCGCCGGGGCACTACTTCGTGCTCGGCGACAACCGGCCGGTGAGCTGCGACTCACGCGAGTTCGGCCTCGTGGAGGCAGACATGCTGCGTGGCAAAGTGCGCGCTCGCTTCTGGCCGCCGGCGCGACTCGGCGGTCTTTGAGCCGCGACGCGCCAAGCGCACCTCACGCCACTCTGTTCAGTCCTCCGTCGAGCGGAGGTTCGTCATCTCCGCCGTTGGGAACGGTCGGCGCCGGGTTCGTGGACGTGTTCACCGACGGGGCCGCCGGCGGAATCAACCGCGGCGTCGCCGGCACTTCGCTCGCCGCACCGCTGGTCCCGCGCCTGGCGCGCCCGACTTTGCGAAGGCTAGTCCACATGCTGAGCAAACCGGCATCGACCTGGAACCGGCTGCGATTGAAGACATCGAGCAGACTCAGCAGCTCGGTCAGGTCCGCGATCGAACCCTGCAGTGTTGCTCGCGTTTCGCGGTGCTGGCGGCGGCTAGCCTGCGCATCCGCTGTCGCGGCTCTGAACCGGGTCAGGCTCGCGGCGTAATCGCTGAGTTGCCCGCGCGTGAGGCCATGGCTGGTCAGTGCCTCCTGATGCGCACGAGCCACCTCCAAGAGGCTCGACGCGCGCGCGAGGAACGCCGCGTTGCTGCTGTTCTGTGGCGGTGCCGTGAAACGACTGGCAACCAGCGCGTCGCCGCGGGTTGCGAACGCGCCGATGCGCGCCACACTGCGCATCAAGTGCGCTTCGAGGCCGCGTCGCAGGTCCTGCCGTTGATGGGTGATCGCGCTTGCCGCGAGCTGTTCGGCGTGCTCCTTGAGGTAGAGGGGCTGCGCCTGCGCGAGACTCTCTTCAAACCGCGCTGCAACAGCTGCCTGGTTGCGATCCGAGTACGGATGTGCGCGCTGGAACTCCTGCACGCGCGCGGCCATCTCCAGTTTTCTTGTGATCAAACGGTTCATGGTTAGAGGCTCCTTTCGAGCCGGCATGCGCAGCGCGGTGGTCGGCGGCACGCCGCACGCAAATCAGAATCGACAGCCGGCTGATTGCCGGCTGGGCCGACGCGACCATCAACGCGACAGATGGCCCAAGACGCGCTCACCAGCGCCTCGAAAAATGCTGAAAAGTATCTGCGGCAAGAGAACGCGCCCGCGAATCGGTCCGCGCTCGCTGCAAGAAGCCAAGGCGGCGGTCACACATCGCACGCGACACAAGGTGTCGCCCTTTGAAGAGACGCTGCCGCCGCCGAGGACACTCGGAGCGTCGCGGAAGAGGCAGGTCTTGCAACGAAGCCCGGCGGTACGCCCCGCGGCGTCTTGTGCGCCTGAAGATGAGTTGAAGAACGAGATGCGACGATCTGGTACGTCTCGCAACGACTTCTACTCGTCCCGCAACGGTTCAGAATCGCGCCGCGGCGATTTCATCGGGCAATGGAGCGTGCCACATCGCACCGCAACGGTTTGTGCAGGCTTCGCGACGATTCGATACGCACCGCAACAGTTTGTGATCGCTGCGCAGCGTTGCGGTACGTCCCTTAGGTGATTCGTGCGCGCCACGAAGCACTTCGTGATCGCGGCGTAGTGATTTTTCACGACCTTGAGGCCCTCGGTCCGTGCTTGGCGCGGCCAGCGGCGAGCGCGACTCGCAGCTCCGCCGCTACAAGCGCGCGGCCTGGAAAACCTGGGCCGGCGACGCTTGCCGGGCGCGTGCGCAGCGACCACGCGCGCGTGTCCGTCGGCTGGAGTTCATCGGCGTCGACATCCGGCAAGCGAAGATCGGGGCCAGCCTCGACGTGCCGTCCTCTTTGCTGGTCGATCGCCTGCGGCGCTGGCGCGCCCTAAGGGAGGATGCGCACCGTCACTGAATTGCTGGCGTAGGTGAGCGTGTTGGTGGCATCCAGCAGCACATAGGTGAACGACAGCGGCTGCAGCACAAGTGGGTTCAGTAGCCCGGGCGGCACGACCAGCCGCGGCTGCAGCGCTGGGATGCCGCCCGCGGCAACTAGGCCTGCGGTGTTCACGAACGGCGCCTGGTTGGCCGCGCTCAGCGATAGCTGGGTCAAGAGGTCGGGGTTGAGGTGGAGCGTGAGCCCGTTGCCGAGCGGCACGCCCGGCTCGGTGCCCGCCAAGCCAGCGACCAGCACGTAGAACTGGCCCGCGTGCCGCGGTCCCGCTTTGACCGGCAGGTTGATGGTGCCGCCCGTGGACGCCGAGAAGAACAACGGCGGGGTCACCTCCAGGTCCGATTGCACCGGCGCGGTGTACACGTCGTAGTCGCCATTGCGCAGGTCGGTCCAGATGGGATAGCAGCGGCCACCGCCGGCGCAGAGACCGGTGTAGTCGCCGATCCAGCCGCTGGTCCCCGGATCGCTGGCCGCACTGCTCACCTTCCAGTTGGGCTGCCATGTGGCGCCGCCGTCGTACGAAGCTGAGGCGTACACGTCGAACCTGCGGTTGGCCGGGTCATTGCGGCGGTCGCACCAGCTCGCGAACACGGTGCCCGCCTCGTCCACTGCCAGCCCCTGGAAGAACTGATCGCCGGTCACCACATCGTTGACGCGCACCGGCGTTGACCAGGTGAGGGCATTGTTGGTCGACCAGGCGCAGAACACCTCCGAGCTGGCGCCAGCCCGTGATGACCAGCTCACATAAACTCGGTCTCGATACGGCGAGCCACTGACGTCCACGGCGGTCGACGGGAACGAGAAGCAGCGGAAGCTGGTCGGCGGCAGCGGGCTCGGGTTCTGCACGATGTTTGCGACCAGGCGCGCCCCGCGCATCGTCACGCCACCGTCCAACGACGTGTTGCACAGGATGTGCCCCGCGAAGTCGTCCCACGCCACGAACACTTCGCCATTCCGTCCGACCGCCGGGCTCGTGCCCTGGCCGGCGCCCAGATACACCGGACCGCTCCATGTGGCACCGCCATCACGCGAGCGCAAGAGCTGCAGATCGAGCGGTGGCGCATTGAACCCGGTGAACGTCACGTACAGCGAGCCCGCGAAAGGGCCGGTCGTGCGACGGTCCACGGCGAGGAACGGCTTGTCGGGCCCGTTGCCCGGCGCCATGAACACCCGCTGCGTGAACGGCCAGGTCAGGCCGCCGTCGTCCGAGCGATAGACGAACAGCGCGCCTTGGCTGCCCTGGAGTTGGATCTCAACGATGAAGGCGCGGCCCAGGCCGTCGAAGCCCACCGACGGATCGCCGCCCCCAGTGAACCCCGGCTGCAAAGGGAACGCGCCGTCCACGGCCGTGGTACGCCCGCCGTCGGTGGAGGTGTAGAAGGCCGCGCGACCATTGCCCAACCGCGTGTCGACCGCCGTGCCGATGATGCGGTTCACGTCCACGGGACTGATGGCGATGAACGGCTCGGCCTGCAAGGCGCCCGCCGAGTCGCGGTTCATGCGCAGGTTGTTTCCGACGTTCATCGGGCCGGAGATTGGGGCCGGCGTCTTGCGTGGCTCGACTACGAAAGCGTCTCTCGGCACCGGCGCTTGTTGCGGCAGGAGAGTCGGAAACATGGACGCGACCAAGGTGCAGGCGAGGTGCATGGGTGGCTGAGTCTTGTAACCCATCGCCAGCTCGAGTGTGCTGCAGCCGACAACGGAACGACCACAGCACGGGAGCTGCGTTCCATGCCACGATCCGCGGCAGAGGATCTTGCGCACGCCGCGAGCGGCGTTGGGTCGAACACGCACAGGAAGTCTGTAGCTGGCGTGGCGGGGATCGGTGGGGGACGATCATCCGTCGATGGCAAGCGAGCGAATCCTCGTCGCGCCGCACCGTGGTCGATGCGACCAGCGTGCGCGACGTGCAGCGTGCCGCGCAGGACTTGCTGCGCGGCGGTGCCCCGTGGGCCTAGGTGATTCGTACGCGCCACGAAACACTTCGTGATCGCAACGGACTGACTTCTTGCGGGCATTGAGGCCAAAAGACGGTGGCGACGTGGCGGGCTGATGCGTCTACGCGACCCGCGCGCGGCGTTACGCTGAGGGCGTCGTCCAGATGCTCGGCCGTGCAGGACACATGGCTCTACGACGGCTCGGCGTGGCGCAACGCGGCGGCTGCTCGCGGCGACTCACGATCCGGGGCAGGCAGACTTCGCATCACGTGGATTGACGGCGTCGCAGGCAACGCGCACGCTGCGGCGCCCTACCCCCGAGACCCGGCACCATGCACCACGACTCGCGCCTACGTTCCCGCCTACGTTCCACGTTGTTGCCGCTCGTCCTGCCGATCGCCGCCGCGACCGCGCAGGTTGCGACGGGCGACATCGCGACCACGCGCTTCTCCACGTCGACGTTCGACGTCCTGCGCAGCGGCGTGACGACCGCCTACAACACGGGCGGCTTCCAGGGCACCGGCAACTCGTTCGCTGTGCTTTGGGACCCGACGCGCGCGAACGACTTCCTCGTCGGGGGCTTCGACTTCCTCGGCCGCGCGACGATCACCGGGCCGGGCACCGTGAGCTACGTGCGCATCTCGGCGAGTGTCGGCATCGTCGTGGGGATGTCCTGGGACAACAACCGCCGCGTCGTGTTCGTCGACGCGCTCGCCGGTCAAGTGCGCCGGCTCGATCCGGCGAACGGGCAGATCGTCGACCTCTCGACGGGCACCCAGCCGTGGGGCTTCGACGCGAACGCGGGCGCCTTCGACCCGGCGACGGGCGACACCGTCGTCGGCGGCAACGGCGCGCTCTACCGGTTGCGCCGTGGAACGACCACGGCCGTGCCGATCGTCTCGGGCCTCGGCGGCTATGTGAGCGGGGTCACCTTCGATTCGGTCACGGGCGAGGTGATCGCGACGGTCCTCAGCGTGAACCGCATGATCCGTGTCGACATCGCGGGAACGGTGACCAACGTCGTCCCGTCGCTCTCGGGGCCGAACAGCGTCGCTGTGGACCACAACGGCGACTTCGTCGTCTGCGGCGGCACGGGTCAGGTGTGGCGCGTGCCACGGGCGGGCGGCAGCTTCACCTTGATCGGCGGCGCTACGGCGCTCACGCCGGTGAACGACCTCTCGGTCGCGGGCGGCGGCGGCGGCGCGTTTGCGTACGGGCAGGGCTGCGCCGGTGCCGGCGGCATCGTCCAACTGCGCGCGGCGGCGCCGTTCCGCCCCGGCGTTCCGATTCCGACGACGTCGACGAACCACGCGGCCAACGCGCCCGGCGTGCTGATCATCGGCGTCTCCAACACGACCTACGCGGGCAATCCGCTGCCGTTCTCGCTCGACTCGATGTTCGGCACCTCGGGCTGCTTCCTGCGCGTGAGCATCGATGCGACCCTGCTCGGCACCGCGTCCGGCGGCTCCCTGACGTTCCCGGTCACGCTGCCGCAGTGGTTCGCGGGCAACGTGCTCTACTTGCAGCACGCGTGTCTCGAGCCGGTCGCTGGCGGCATCTCGTTCTCGAACGGCATTGCGATGCGCGTGCAGTGACGCCGCGGCCCGTGCGCCCACGCCGCCGCGTCCTCGGGCGGCACGGGGCGCGGCCGGCGCGCATCGTCGGGCGCGACGGACGTGAAGCGCGCCTCAGTCACGCTTTTGTAGGCTTTCATGGAAAATGCAAACGGGCATGAAAAGGGCTGCGCCGCCGAACTTCGCGGCCCGACGGTGCCGCGAAAACCGCCGACGGGCCTCGTGGTACGTGGCGCGGCGATTTCAGCACGCTGTCCACGACTTCGTGCGCGTGGCGCACCACTTTGGGCCGTTGCGCAGCGCTTTTGTCGTATGGACGGGCACGCGAAAACCTTGTCCGTGGGTTCGAACAGGCTGCGCGGCGATCTGTGCACGCGGCGCGGCACCGCGTGCACGCCGCTCAGCTTTCTGTCCGCTCGATCAGGCTTCGGAAACGTGGCGCGGCGATTTGTGCAACCGGCGCCGCAGTTTGACGAGGTGCCTTGGCCCGCACCAAGGCCCCCCCGCCGCGCCGAACAAAGATTGACTGCAGGGCTCGGACGCAATGCCCAGTACCTGCTCCCCTCAGCAACTTCGCTATCGGCCGAGTAGTTCGGCGTACTCGCGCTGCTCATCCGCGGTCAGCGCGCGCAGAGGGATCGAGCGGGCGTGCTGCAGCAAGTCGGCGTTGTCGGCGAAGAACCTACCGATGACTGGCGCCTACCGAACGGTGAGCACCAGCGTTGGGCTGGTCACCAGCGGCAGGGGGGTCGCCGGCGGTTGGCACCCTCCTGCGGCACCGAGCAGGACGTTCTGCACCGCCACCGCGGCGCCGACGAGCGTGGCGCCACACGGGATCGGCAACGCGAGCTCGGTGCCCACCGCGGTCAGTAGGATGGGCAGCACGCCAAGAGCACACGTGCTTTGGCACAGACGAATGGGAGCGACCGGCAACCCGATCAGGAACACCTGGCTGGACGGCTGCAGAGCCGTGGCGCGCAGCAGCGCGGTGCCGCCGAGGATCGGCTCGCTCAGCGCCGCGAGCTGCAAGCCGCCGCAACCGGTCGCCAGCGTGGTCACACCGCCGCCGGACGCGTGGCCATCGAACAGTACGCCAGCAACGTCGAGTTCGCCGCTGGTGAGCCGTTCGAACACGACGAACGAGCGGGCGATGGCCCTGCCCATCTCACCCGTCGACACCATGGCTGGATTCGTCTCCCGCGCCGTAGTCGCGGCATGGAGCGGGCGGTGGCCGTCGCTGAAGATCATGCCGGGCACCGACACCACCGCCGCAAACAGGTCGAAGCTGCCCGCCGCTCCCGCCGCCTCCTGGTAGGCGTAGGTGTAGCGACAGCCGTCGAAGGCCAGGGTCGGGCTCGCCTGATGCACGGCGCTGACAGCCCCCGGCTCGAGTGCTGTGAGGTTGACCGGCGGGTCGGAGTTGAACGCTGTGGCGGTGGCGCGCACCACCGCACCGAAGACGTCGGAGTTGCCGGCCCCGACGGTGTGCGCATACACCACGAAGTAGTTCGACCCGCGGCCCGCAACTCCGCCAAGGCGGCAGTCAGCGGTGGTGTCGATGGGCTGGCTGCGGATCGGTGTTCCGCTCACCGCAAGCTGCACCGCGTACGCGTGCCTCACGCTGCCGCTGAATGCCAGGTATGCGCCGATCCACGTCTCGCCGTTGGCGCGCGCCTTCGAGATGCGGACGTCGGCCGCTTCGAGGCCGATCGCTGAAGCCGTGCCCAAGCGCGTCGCGACGCCGCTGGTGCTGACGCGCACGTACGACGCATGCTGGCCGTTGCTGTTGTCGCTGAGGCACAGCACGGCGTAGTTCGCGCCGGTGACGTCGGTCGCGATCGAACCGCCGACCTGCGGCGCGAGGTCGTCCATGCCGATGCCCGGCGTGTCCAGCACGGTGAACGTGCTGCCTTGGGCAGTGTTGGCCGCGTCGCGCGTGCGCCCGAGGATCACCCGGTTGGCGATGCCGGTGTCTTCGTCCCACGCGATCAGGAACTGCCGCCCCGGGCCGTTGGCGCCGACCGCCGGGTTGCGGGATTCGCGCGAGCCGATGGCGACGGCGACCTCTTCGAGGAAGTCGCCGGCGCTGTTGAACCGGCGCGTGATGATGTCGGAGTCAGTGGTCGCGAACTCGCGCGCGTACGCCACGAGCCAGTTGCCGGTCGTTGGCTCGAACGCGACATCGGCGCTCAGCGTCTGCGTGCTGCCGCTGTCGACACCGATCGACCGCACGACCGGGTCGAGGGTCAACGGGCCGCGCGCGGCGTTGGCGAACGCCGCCGGCACGCGCAACTCGATGCCGCCGGCGCACAGGCGCGACGGCGCGGTTGCCTGCTGCCCAGCACCGTCGAACGCGAGCACATCGCCGTACTGAACGTGGCCGAAGCGTGCGTGCGCGAAGCGCACGCCGTCGTGCGCGTCGGTGGCGGTCAGCTCACTCGTTACGTCGAGGCGCACCACCAGGTCGCCGTCACCGCTGAGGTCGCTGAGCACGAACGACTGCTCGACCTCGTCGGGGCGCAGGTCCCACACCTCCTGCACCACCCCGCGGTCGAATCGGACGTGATCGCCTTCGAAGTGCGGTAGTGCGTGCGCATCGAACGCCAAGGCGCGTGCCCCGCGCTGGATCGAGCGCACGCGGAACGACACCGGGAAGAGCCGATCGGCGTGGCGCCCGAAGGACGGGAAGAACTCGACCATGTCCCTGGCGAAGCGAGCCTTGTAGCCAGGCGCCAGCACCCACACGCTGCCATCGCCGGCTGTGTCGACGTGCACCCGTTGCAACGTGGCGGACGCAGCGACTGCCGCCGGGGGACCGGCCTGCGCGTCGAGCCGCGCGCTGGCCAAGCTCATGGAACCGAGGGCGAGGATTGCAGACACCGAGCGGACGTGTTTCATGGGTGTTGTCCCGACCGCCCGGGCACCAAGGGCACCAAGGCGTGGTCGTTGCGGCACTCGTACCCGAGTGCCAGCCGAACGGACGCATTCGGCACGCGGCGACCGCCGTACTTTCCCTTTTTCGCATGAACGCGCACCGGAAGTCTGTGGCTGGCGTGGCGGGGATCGGTGGGGGACGATGACCCCTCGATGGCAAGCGAGCGAATCGTCGTCGTGGGCGGCCTGTCTGGTATCGGCCGCGCCGTGGTCGTGGCCCTTGGGGAGCCGCGGTGCGTGGTGTGGTCGCGCCGCACCGGCGTCGATGCAACCAATGAGCGCGACGTGCAGCGTGCCGCGCAGGCACTGCTGCGCGACGGCGCGCCTTGGGCTTGGGTGCACGCGGTCGGCGACTTCGATGAACGCAGTGCTGGCTTGTTCACCGAATCGAATCCGGGAAGTGCTGTGTGCACGACCACTGCAGCGGGGTGTATCAGCCGACCAACGTGACCGCGACGCCGAGCGTGCTTCTTGCTGTACGGAGCAACTTGTACATGATGTGCAGATGCGCTCTGTCAACATCTCGACCCTACGGGCAAACCTCAGCCGGCTCCTGACTGCCGTGCGGCGCGGTCAGTCCGTCCAGATTCTCGATCGCGACGTTCCGATCGCGCAGATCGTGCCGGTGTCGCACCACCCTTCCGGCGACGCGGACGCGGCAATCATCGAGAAGTGGCGGCGAAGCGGCTTGGCACGCGTCGGCACCATGGAGGGCGTTCCGGACATCTTGAACAAGATGCCTCCCGGGCCGCGGAGCACGGGAGCAGTCGACGCGCTGATTGCAGAGAGGCGGACGGGGCGATGAGGTTCTGGGACGCATCGGCAATCGTGCCGTTGCTCGTACGGGAACGTGCCACGGAGAAGATGCGCGCGGCCTACGAAGCGGATCGGCGGTTGATCGTGTCTTGGACGACCCACACCGAGGCATGGTCCGCCGTCGCGCGCAAGCGCCACGAGGGCGGGCTCCGATCGCCTGACATTCGCGTGGCGCGACAGCGGTTGGAACAACTGGCCGACGCCTGGCTCGAGGTCCACGATCTCGTGGCGGTGCGCACGGTCGCGCAGCGCTTGCTCGACACCCACAGTCTGCGCGCGGCCGACGCGCTCCAGCTCGGGGCGGCCTTGGTGTTCGCGGAAGGGCGGCCGTCGTCGTTGCCGTTCATGACCCTCGACGAGCGGCTGTTCGACGTGGCAGAGCTGGAGGGCCTTCGAGCTCCCGCGTGATTCGCCGGAAGTGCGTGGGGCATGCGTCGCGAGTTGCGAACACAGCTGGTGCGCGACGTGCGCTCCGGTGCCGGCAACGGCGCGCTGCGCAATCCTCGGGGTCGCGCGCGGGCTGCTCTGGTTCGAGGGCGACGACGGCACGACCGGCGGCGAGCTGGGGGCGTCGGTGGCACGACCGCTGGCACGCGGCTGGTGAAGGACATCGACACCGGCCTGCGCGGCTCGTCGCCGCAGGCGCTGACCGACGCTTGCGGCACGCTGCTGTTCTCGGCCACCACGCTCGCCAGCGGCCGCGAGCTGTGGCGCACCGACGGCACCGGGCCGGGCACGTCGATGGTGAACGACATCTTCGCCGGTTCGACGGCGGGCGACCCAACATGCGGGGCGGTGATGAAGCTAGGCGGCCTGAGCGCATTCCCTGCGTAGAACGACGACACGGCGTGCACGAGGATCTTGCGCACGCCGCGAGCGGCGTTGGGTCGAACGCGCACCGGAAGTCTGTGGCTGGCGTGGCGGGGGTCGGTGGGGGACGATGACCTCTCGATGGCAAGCGAGCGAATCGTCGTCGTGGGCGGCCTGTCTGGTATCGGCCGCGCCGTGGTCGTGGCCCTTGGGGAGCCGCGGTGCGTGGTGTGGTCGCGCCGCACCGGCGTCGATGCGACCAACGAGCGCGACGTGCAGCGTGCTGCGCAGGAACTGTTGCGCGACGGCGCACCGTGGGCCTGGGTGCACGCGGTCGGCGACTTCGATGAGCGTGCCGCTCTCGCGTCCGACGCAACGTTCGTGCAGGCCATGTTGGCGAGCAACTTGATGAGCGCCTGGACCGTGATGCGCGCGATCGTGCCGACGATGCAAGCGGCTGGCCGCGGGCGCATCGTGTTCTTCGGTGCCGCCGGTGTCGAAGGGCGCGCAGGCCTGCGCCGAGCGCCAGCCTACTTCGCGGCCAAGTCGGCGCTGCTCACGCTGACCCGTGCGCTGGCGCTGGATCTGGCGCCGCACGGAGTGACCGTCAACATGATCTCGCCAGGCATCATCCGGCACGAATCCAGTCACGCTGCCAGCCAAGCGCGCATGGCGGCGAAGGTGCCCGTCGGACGCGTCGGCGAGCCGCGTGATGTGATCGGCGCCGTGCAGTTCCTGCTCAGCGAGGCGAGTGGCTACGTGACCGGGACCAACCTCGAAGTCGATGGCGGCCTCGCGCTGCTGTGATGAGCGCTCAGAGCCTGAGCAACAATTGCTCAGGCTCTGAGTTCCACAGCCGACGCATCTTCGCGTTCCGCGAAGATGTTTCGGCTGTGGAAAGTCATGAGCCGTAAGACGTAAGCCGTAAGTTCAGAACGCGGACAGGCGGCGATGGCGGGGCGGTCAGGCAGTGGTCTGGGACTTATGGCTTACGTCTTATGTCTTACGACTCGCGG
>JANPER010000245.1:0-14954 GCA_031423015.1 Planctomycetota bacterium
GTTCGGCGTGGCGCTGCGCAAGATCCACCGCATGAAGGCGCCGGGGCTGATCGAGGCGATGCGCTTGCGCGCGGCGTTCGATCCCGAGTACTGCGGCGCGCCGTCGACCTGGTCGAGCGGCGAGGGCTTCGACGAGCTGTCTGAGCTGGGACGCGATGCCCAGTTCTTGCACCTAGAGGAGCGGCAGCGCGGCGAACTCGACGCGAGTGAGCGCGAGATGCGGCGACAAGTCGAAGCCTGGCACCGCGTCGACAAGCCGGGGTTGGCCTTGCCCGCGTCGAACGATGCCTTGGAACGTCGACTGCGCGAACGCGCGTTGACCGTGGCGTGGGTGACCGACCGCGACCACGTGCGCACCCTGCTGACTGCCCGCGCATGGCTGCTGGCCGAGCTGCCTACGTGGTCGGCGAAGACCACGTTCGTCGAGGTGTCGTGGTTGCGACGCGCCATTGCCTGGCTCGTGCGGTTCGGCAAGCACCGCGTCGACCGCGTGCTCGATTCGCACTTTGGCGACGTGGCCGTGGACCGCCGGGCGCGGCGCAACCTGCGGCGCGCGTGCACCGCAGGCGATCCGACGATCACGGCCTTCGCGGCCGCCGGCGACAGCCTGCCGGCTGGCACCGATTGGCAGGCCGAGGCGCGCGCGCGCATGCAGCGGATCTGGCTCAACCAGCATGAGGTGACGCGCGATCTCTGCGCGGTGCGCGCGGTGCAGAGCCTCACGGTGCTCGACGTGCGCAACTACCGCGAGTTGGTGTTCCAGCTCGGTGACTACGCCAGCGACGGCGAAGACGCCGCCGTGGCGCAGGCGTTGCCGTGAACCAACCGGCGCGCGAGTCGCCAGCGGGCGGGGTGGCGTTGCCGCTGGCCGCGTTGGTGCTCGTCGCGTTCGCGTGGCGACTGGTGCTGGTGGCGCGCACGCCGGTACCGAGCGAGGACGGCGTCAACTACTTGTGGATGGCGGAGCAGTTTGCGCGCGGCGACTTCACGACGCCGCTGTCCGAGGTCTTCCCGCCGCTGCTCGCGTTGCTGATGGCGCCGCTGGCGCACTTGCCGTGGGGAGGCCAGGTCGTGCTGGCGCTGCTCGGCGCGCTGGCGGTGGTGCCGATCGCGCGACTGTCAGCGATAGTCGTCGGCCCCGAGCAACGTCGCGCGTACCTGGTCGCCGCCTTGCTCGCCGCGCTGTCCGGGTTACCGGCGCGCTACTGCGCCGAGGTCTACACCGAGCCGGTGTTCGCGCTCGCGATCGCGAGCGCCGCGGTGGCCGGCATGCGCGGCCGGTTCTGGCAGTGTGGCGTGTGGGCCGGCGCCGCATTCTGGCTGCGCAGCGAAGCGCTGCTGCTGCCGTTGGCGTTCTGCGTGTTTGCACCCAGGCACGCGTGGCGCAGCATGGTCGTCGTCGGCGTCGCGGTCGCGCTGCTCGGCTTGTGGCGGCACGTTGCGGGTTTGCCGTTCGATGCTCTGCCCAAGCTCGACTTCAACTGGGAGAAGGCCAACGTCGGCGGGGACGACACGGCCTGGTCGATGCTCGGCGACCTGGCCCAGTTGCCTGGCGCGTGGTTCGAGGCCTTCGGGGTCGCTGGCGCGCTGGCGTTGCTCGGGTTCGTCACGGCGCGCGGACAACGCGGCGCGCGCCCGCTGCTACTCACGCTCCTGTTGGCGCTGATCGTCATCGTCGCGTTCACGGTTCGCCGCCGCTTCCTCGTGGCGTGGTGGCCCCTGATCGTGCCGTTCGCCGTGCTCGGCCTCTGGCGTCTGCGACCGCGCTGGCGCAATGCGCTGCTCGCCGCGGCGGTCGCGCTCAGCCTCTTCGTCGGTCTGCGCACCACCGACCCCAACCGCCTGGCCGAGCGCGAGGTCGCTGGCTACGTGCGCGCGCAGCTGCGCCCCGGCGAGCGCTTCGTGACCGACCTCACGCGCGTGCTCTACTTCGCCGGTCAACGCCCGCTGCCACCCCGCCACCTCACGGCCGACGAACTCATCGCCGCCGCGCGCGCGCCCTCGGTGCGCTTCCTAGTGCTCGGCAGTCGCCGCGCCACAACCCCAGCCGTGGTCGCTAGCCTCCCCGAGTTCACCCTCCTACCGGTTCCCGCTTCGATCACCGCGCGCGGCATCGACGTCTACGCGCGCCGACCATGACGTGTGTGCCTGACACGCCCGCAATGGCTAGCCGATCAGGAAGTGGCACACGTCGCCGTCCTGCAGCACGTATTCCTTGCCCTCGAGGCGAAGCTTGCCGGCGGACTTGATCGCCGCCTCGGTCTTGTGGGCGACCAGGTCATCGAACTGGTAGACCTCGGCGCGGATGAACTTCTTGACGAAGTCGGTGTGGATCACGCCCGCGCCCACCGGCGCGGTGTCGCCCTTGTGGATCACCCAAGCGCGCGTCTCCTTCTCGCCCGCGGTGAAGAACGTCTGCAAGCCCAGCAGGTCGAAGCCGGCGTGGATCAAGCGCACGAGGCCTTGCTCTTTGAGATCGAGGTCGGCCATGAACATCGTGCGCTCCTCGTCGGTCATGCGCACCAGCTCGGCCTCGATGTCGGCGCAAAGGTGCATGCACTTCGCTTGCGTGCGCTCGGCGTAGGCGCGCAGCGCTGCCACCAGCGGCGACTTGCCCTCGACGTCGTTGTCGCCCACGTTGGCCACGAACAGCACCGGCTTGATCGTCATCAAGAACAGCGGCTTCATGGTCGTGCGCTCGCGTTCGGTGAACCCGGCGGTGCGCAGCGGCTTGTTCTCGTCGAGATAGGCCTTGGCCTTGACCAGGACTTCCTGCAACGCGATCGACTCCTTGTCGCCGCCCTTGGCCTTCTTGCTCACGCGATCGAGGTTGCGATCCACGGTCTGCAGATCGGCCTGCATCAACTCCAGCTCGACGATCTCGGCGTCGACCGCCGGATCGATGGTGCCGCTGACGTGCTGCACGCCTTCTTTGGTGAAGCAGCGCACCACGTGCAGCAGCACGTCGCTCTCTTTGATGGCACCAAGAAAGCCAATGCCCATGCCCTCGCCGTGCGACGACCCCGACACCAGCCCTGGGATGTCCACCACAGTCATCTGCGCCGGCAGGATGCGCTGCGTCGGGATCAGCGCGGCGATCTGCGCCAAGCGCGGATCGGGCACGCTCACCGTGCCGCGGATCGGCTCCGTCGTGCTGAACATGTAGTTCGAGCGGTTCGCATCTTCGGTCAGCGTGACCGCGTTGAAGAGCGTGCTCTTGCCGACGTTTGGTAGTCCGACGATGCCACAAGCGAGACCCATGCCGATGAACCTAGCGAGTTCGCGACGAAGAAGAAGACACCAGACAGGCGCGCCGCGCTTCTTTGACTTACGCCGAGGGTCACGCCCGCGCTTCCCGCAGGGCAAAGGCCCAGAAGCCCAGCGCCCCGGCCGTCACCACGTAGCTGCTCTGCAACAGCTCCTTGATCGCCTTGCCCGTGATCTCCTCGCCGAGCACGCACGCCAACCCATAGACCGCCGCCACGAACCACAGCCAGCGAGCGCCGGCCAACGCCCGCGCAAAGAGCAGCGCAAAGCATGGCAGCAGCGCGACGTGGTGCGCCTTCCACGCGATCGGCGACAACAGGAGCGAGAGCGCCAACACCGCGGCGATCAGTGCCGGCCTGGCACTCGAACGCGCGCGGTGCCGCAGCACGACCGCCGCCGTGACCGCCAGCAACACGGCGGACAGAATGGTGCGCACATAGACGACCACGCCCGGCCCGCAACCGAGGCCCGGTACGAAGCCCGGAACCTGCGCCGCGAACGCGTCGGGCACGTCGCCCACGAAGCGCGCCACCGCGCAGCGCAGGCTCTGGTTCATCCAGGTGAACGGGGGAAAGCCGTGCGCCGGCGCGGCGAACACGTCGGCCTGGGTGGCGTAGCTCCAGGTCCCGTCGAGCCAGCGCCACCAACACGCCGCGTCGAAGCGCAGGCACACGAGCGACGCACCCACACACGCGCCGACGGTGAGCACCGCCATGCCTGCCGCGCGCCGATGGCCAAACGCGATCAGCAGCGGCCACAGCAGGATCGCCGTCGGCTTGGTCGCCAGCGACAGGCCGAACAACACGCCGCCCAGGCGCTCGCGGCCACGCGCGCTCGCGTCGAACCCGAACAACACGAGGGCCAAGTTGATCAGGTTGCCGCCACCACCGTGCGTGTCGCGCAGGATGAAGCGCGCGCCCAGCAAGAACGTGAGCAGCACGACGACCTCGACGCGGGCAGGCGCGAGTGGCCAACGTTGTACGAGTTGCCTGCGCAGCAGCGCGAGGCTGAGCAGCAACGCGCCAGCTTGCAACACTCCCCACAACACGCGCGCCACGCGCTCGGGGACCCAGCTGAACGGCGCCGTCAGCAAGCCGAACGACGGCGGATATGGCGGGTGCAGCGGCTTGCTTTCAAGGTAGGGCGCGTAGAGGTCTGCGCCCGCGACCAGCCGGCGCCCAAACTCCAGGTGGTCGGTGATCACCCCGCGGTCACGCACGCTGGTGCGGACCACGAGCGCCAACGCCAACAACAACCACAGCCACGCGTAGCGACGCGGCACTGGCGCTGAGCCCGGATCCTGCGGCGCTGTCATGGCTGGTTCGACAGGCGTGCGTTCCTGATGTCGCCATTGAAGCGCACGCCAAGCTCAACACCTAGTTCGGATCTCGACCCGCGCGCTCTGGCCTCATCCTCGAGGCCGATAGCTCTCCTGCTCTTCTTCCTCGCGCTCGAGTTCGTCCAGCGCTTGGGCTAGTTCTTCCCTTGTCGCGTAGCGCCGGCTCCCATGCCGCACGTGCAGGATGAGCACCTGCTTCCCGCTCACGGTGAAGAGGATTCGGAATCGGCCGAAGAGAAGTTGGCGCACTTCGGCCTCCTCGACGTCCTCGTCTTCGGGAGCCAACCGGCATCGTGTCGGGCGCTCCCCGAGCTTCGTGAGCGTGACGAGGAGGCGCTCGACCCATCGTTCAGCGTTGAGCGGCGCGCCGTGCTCGGCAATCCAGCGCCGGATGATGTCGACGTCTTCGAGTGCGGCCTCGGTCGGCCGGACCTCGAACCTCACGCTTTCTTGCCACGGGTGGTCATGCGCCCACGGAGTCTAGAGCCGAACTCGTCGAGGGTCATCGTTCGGCCTTTCTTCGCGTCCTCGAGGCCGCGGCGAATGCCGAGGATGGCCTCGGCCCGGTCGACGACGTCGAGGAGCTTCTGGTAGGCGGCTGCATCCTGGACGACGAGCTCGCCGCGCCCCTCGATGGTCAAGACCTCGGGAAGGCCGGTCTCCTTCAGCCGCTTCACGAACTCGGGCGTCTTCCGCTTGAAGGCGGTGAGTGGGTTGATGTTGGTTGGCTGAATCATGGGTCGTCGTTTGGGCATCTCTAAAGCATCTTTCAAGATGCTACCACAGGAGCCGTCTTCCTCGCCGGCGCTAGTCGACGCGGCGCCGTCCGCCGCCGCCGCGCCGAATGCCCGGCTTGATCCAAGCCCCCGCGCGAGCCGATTCAGGGATGTGAAGATCCTCCTCGTCGCGCCGGCACCGGCCGAGATGTTCCGTGGCAGCGCGGCCACGGCGCGGCGCTTTCGCGACGGGTTGCAACGTCGCGGCCACCTGTGCGAGTTGGTGGGCGATGCCAACGACGGCGAGCTGCGGCAGTCGCTCGAAGGCACCATCGCGCGCTTCCAGCCAGACCTGGTGCACGCGCACGACGCGCGCACCGCGGTGCCGCTGCTCGGCCTGCGACGGCCGTGGGTGGTGTCGGTCGGCGGTGAGGACTTCTACAAAGACGTGCTCGAGCCACGCGGCGCGCTGCTGTGCGAAGTGTTCCGCCGCGCCCACCGTGTCTTGGCGCCGAGCAAGGCGACCGGCGAAGCAGTGCAAAAGATGCTGCCCGAGACCGTCGGCAAGATCGACATCGTGCCCCGCGCCGTGCAACCGCTGCGCACGGATGGCACCGGCTTGCGCCGCGCCCTCGGCATCGCCGAGAACCGCTTCGTGATGCTGCTGCCCGGCGGCCTCCGCCCCATCAAAGGCCAGCACCGCGCGGTCTCGCTCGTGCGCGTCCTGCGCAACGCCGGCATCGACGCCGAGCTGGTGATTGTGGGCCCCGACCAGGATCCCGACTACGCCGACAGCATCCGCCAGAACGGCAAGGACGAGCAGTGCGTGCGCTGTCTGCCCGCCCTGTCCCACGACCGCATGGGCGCCGCCTACCTCGACGCCGACGTGGTGCTCAACACGTCGTTCGACGAGGCGATGAGCCCGTGCATCCTGGAAGCCGGGGTGCTCGGTCGGCCCGTCGTCGCGTCCAACGTCGCCGGCAACCGCGAACTGGTGCGACACAACGACACCGGCCTGCTGTTCGACGATGAGCAGGGCATGGCGAAGGCCATCGTCGCGCTGTACCGCAACCGCGCTGCTGCCGGCGCGCTGGGTGTGCGTCTGCGCGAAGATCTGAGCCGACGCTTCCCGATCGAGCAGGAGATCGACAGCCTGCTCTCGGCGTACGCGGCGGCCTAGTTCCCCTGCTCCGTCTCCAGGTATCCACCTGAGTTCACGGCTGATCAAGGCCGAGGGGAAGTAGGAAGGCTCTCGCACTGGCAGTCCGCCTCGAAGGTGGCGAGCTGGGATCGACTGCTTCGTCGGATCGGAAAAGCCAAGTCCGTCTGAAACGATGGTCCGTCCTTGGCGACCACACCATCGCGGCACCGACCGCGAACCAGAACCCAATGAAGAACCTCTCCTCGATTTCGTGGGCCGCGGCAGCGGCCCTCCTCTTCACCTCACCCAGCTCCGGGCAAGGGGTGCAGCCTCGCTCCGACTTCGTGTTCATCGTCGACCACTCAGCCTCGATGGGCATAGAGATCAGAAACATCCGCGATGCGCTGCCAGCGTTCGTTCAGGAGCTGCAGCAGAACAACGTCGACCACCGCTTCGCCGTGGTGGCCTTTGGCGACGAGCCGCGGCGCGTCCAGGATCTCACGGCCGATGTGACGCTGATTCAGGCCGCGCTGAGCACCTTGCTCACGCCCCCCATCGTGACCCGGGAAGCCGGGCTCGAGGCGATCCGGATGGTCCTCGGCGAGTCGTCGGTCCCGTTGGTGAACGGACCGATCTCGTTCCGCACCGCAGCACTGAAGAACCTCATCCTCATCACCGACGAGGACTCCGACCAACCCCACTACCCTGCGAACCGGCTGCCGGGGCAAACCAGGCCTGAGCCTCCTGCGACGTGGAGCCTCAGCAGCGATTGGCAGCGGGAAGTCGACAACACGGCCGCGGCCGTGCTGCGTCATCGGGCGATGCTCAACCAGCTCATCAAGCAGGACGAGGGGCAGACGCTCGTCCAGTACGGCGCCTGGGTCTACACTCAGCGATTCCCCAACGGTCGCTACGACCGCGCCGCCACGCTAGTAGCTCTGCAGCGTGGCTTCATCGGTCAGTGTTTGCAGGCGCAGATCCTCGGCGCCGAGGGACTGTGCCGGAGCTTCAACGTGCTGGACATGCGCCAGAACACGACCTTCGTGCGCGAGTTCTTCCGCACCAAGCTGCAAGAGACGTTGTGCCCTTGCCCACGGGACGCTGCTGCCAGCAACTACGGCCAAGGATGGCCAGGCACGAACGGCGTGCCCGGCCTGGTCTCCTCGTCGCTGCCTGGTATCTGCGCGCGCGTCGGCCTCGTGGTGGGCAACTCGCGCCGCCTCGATACACCTTGTTGCCTCCTCTTCTCCGGAGCGCGCGCGGATCGGCCCTCCGGCTTTGGCGGGCGCCTGCTGGTCGATGACCTCTCGCCCGCGTTCCGCGAGCTGGGCTTGTCCATCGCAGCATCGGGGAGCACGTTTCCCCTCCAGGTGCCGTGCAACTCACTCGATCTCTGCGGACGCAGGTTCTTCCTCCAGTCCGTCCTGATCGACCCGGGCGCGAGTCACG
The DNA here is from genome assembly GCA_031423015.1 of Planctomycetota bacterium. Lineage (GTDB taxonomy): Bacteria > Planctomycetota > UBA1135 > UBA1135 > UBA2386 > DATGPD01. Next base: position 7,913 of record JANPER010000245.1, read on the forward strand.
GCGTCGCGTTCAGCCAAGGTCTGGAGCTGATGATCGGCAACTGAACGCGACCTCGCTTGCGGCGCATCATGTGCGGGGAATGCACTGCGACCGCTATGGCGCCGGGCATCGTTGAATCGCTCATTGCTGGAGACGACGAGAGCCCGAGACCATGATGGCATCGGCCGATCTCGTTGGCCCACGCAGTTCGAACGGAGCACAAGATGGACACGAATCTCGACGCACTGGTTAGACGCGCCGAAGCGACGATCCAGACGCTGGCGCGGGGCGATGACCTGGAGCAGGTTGGCGTTGACGGAGTCCTTCTGGACATCGAGGCGGCCATGCAGTCGTCGCCTATGGCAAGGGCACAGCTTGGGCCTCTCATGGGTCGCCTGCGCGCAGCGCGGAAAGCCAGCCTCGAGCCCCACGCCGCCCATTGGGTTTCGGTCGGAGGTGGCCACCTCGCGATCGGGCCCCGCCCGAAACTCAAGAGCCTGTCGGCGCTGCGACGTCATGGTGCGACGCACGTGCTCACGCTTCTCTCGGCGGTCGGCCTAGAGACTGCGGCAATAGGACACTTTGCCTATTCTCTCAGTTTCTGAGCCTGAGGTTTCGTGATTCTGAAGTCAGCGTGGCCGAACTCGATTCTCCAGCCGCTAACGGAGCTGCCATCAGTCATGAAGGCGGCCTCCCATTCCACCACCTTGCGCGGGTTCTCGAGGTTCACGTTCGCGCGTTTTATATCAGTTACAGGAAACGACTCGCCCCACGTCTCTCCGTCAAAACGCGCATATACTTCGCGAGTGGATAAAGTAACGTCATAAAAAGTTAGAACTCCCTCTTCAACTCCATACCATGCACCGTCTTGTCGCGGATTGGCAGGGTGCTCATGTGAAAGCACCGTGTTGTGAAAAACAAGAACCAACGTATTCCCTTCGAGACGAGGAGGCTCAATTCTAGCTCCTGAAACATCTAACTCGTCCGCAGACGGGTCCGTTCGGTCTTCTTCGGGAGTAGGATCAGAGGTGATAATAAGTGGCCACTCAGGTGGCAAGCTTGGACCAGATCTTGACTTTCGCGTCAAGTCCGGACCTCTCTGGACGCTTTCAATGGGCTCGAAACCCGAGGGTTAGGAAGGAGCGAGAGGGCGCAGCGACCATCGGTGCCGCGGCTCGGGCAGCGGGGATCGAGTGGTTGTGGCTACCGTTGCCTGACGGCGACCCTCCCGGTCGCGAGCGACTCGTGGAAATCAGCCAGATGTACGGCAGTATCCGGAACATCTTGGCAGCAAAGGGAAGACTGTTTGCACACTGCGCCGCGGGCATTCACCGCACGGGCCTGATCATCTACGGGCTCTTGCGCAGCACGGCGCTCACTCCATCGGCCGCGACGCAGATGCTCGGCACTCTGCGAGCCCACACCGGGGAGGGTGTTGGCAGGGGTGTTGGCGAGGCGCGGCTTGCGTGGGGAGACCAGTTCGGAGTGCCATGAGCGGGTCGGCCTTCAACCTCCACCCTCGGTCGAATCGAGAACGATCTCGAACTGAACCTTGCCACCCGTCTCCACGGCAGGGATGCGCCCGGGCCCGCAAGACTTCGCCGCCAGCGGCAGCGGCTTGCTCTTCGTCGCCGGCGCCGACGACGGCAGTCAAGGCCGCGAGCTGTTCGTGGTGCGCGGTTCGCTCGGCACGGCAACGCTCAGCCGCCAGCGAGCCTGCGGAAGGTCACGCTTATCCTCCCGCCGTCCGTGTCCTCAGCAAAGATGCCATGTCGCCAGCCGATCTGCATCGACAGCGACATCCACAGCAGCGAGCCACTGCCGAGCCGGCGCTCGATGATGCGCGTCTTGTCCGCGACAGCACGAAAGCGGATCGTGCGCTCGGTTCCGAGCGACACGATCGCGATGCCGGTGCCCGGCTCGAGATTGTCGATCTCGTCGGGGTGGTAACCCATCGTCGAACGACCATCCGGATAGAAGTTCAACAACGCATTGTTGGCGGTCCAACCAAGCCGGGCCGCAACCCGAGAGCGCATGCCAACGATGGAGTCGGGCATCGGGACGGCGGCATAGGTGAGGCCTGAATAGTTGTACGGAGTACCAAAGCTCGCCGTCTTCCTTGCACGGATCCGTTCGTCCCAGACAACGTCGGAGCACAACCGCGCATACAGGTTCTGATGATCGGGCTCGAAGTCGGCTACGTAGAGGAAGTCCGGGTCCTGTAGGGTTTGCATTTGCATGCGGTCCAGAATGCGTTTCGGCGTCGTTGTGCGTGTCGAGGGGTGTCGATGCGGAAGCTGTGAAAGGGGCGGCCCCGTTGTGGAGATCGCGGCACTCACGACGCTCGTTGTCGTCGCCAAACGTGAGGCGGTGTTTCATCGATTGTGCAAGTTCTTGGCCGACCGGCGCCATTCGGAAGCCGGGCCTCGGATCTCCTGGGCCCGCGCCGAAGAGACACGTGGCTCGAGTCTTTCCCCGGCGTAGCGCGAGGCGCAGGTTGCTGCGCCCCTCGATCACCTCTCAGCTTGGGTACGGCAAGCCTTCCCGCTACCCTCGTGCGCGCGGGTCACCGCCATGCGCGACGAAGAAGATCGACTGCCCGAAGCGATCGAGAACGAGTTCTATGCCGCCGTCGACCCCGCGCACGCTGAGTGGCCGGCGGCGGAGACCTACCTTGGCGTCGTGGCGAGCCGTACCGGTTAGGGAGGCACCCATGCACCAACCCGACGAGGACCTGCCGGACCCGATCTCGCAAGAGCTGTGGGTAGCGATCGATCGACCACGCCAGCAATGGCCCATCGCGGTCGAGGCGGTGTGCGCGCGCCATCGCGCGTGGGAGAAGCAAGTACGCACCCGGTTCGCGTCGTTGGTCGCGGATGCGGAGCGACTAGGGCAGGGCGACACCTTGCACCTGTCGGCGCGGCCGCGCGTACTAGACGACCTCGCGCGCGACGCGCGGGCTCGACCTCGCATCAGCACTGGCGACGTTGCGCCGGAGATCCCCAACTCGGCAGACTTGGCTGTGCCGGGGAAGTATCGCCTGCTCTCACAGCTCGACGCCGGCGGCATCGGCGTCGTCTATGCGGGGCGCGACGAGGATCTCGGCCGCGACGTCGCGCTGAAGTTCTTGCAGCCGGAGTACGCGAACGACCCGCAGTCCGTGCGCCGCTTCGTCGCCGAGGCGCAGCTCGCCGGTCAGCTCCAGCATCCTGGCATCGTGCCGGTCTACGACATCGGCGTCGCCGGCGAGCAGCCGTTCTTCGCGATGAAGCTCGTCGAGGGCGAGGCGTTTCGCGCGCTGCTGGCGCGGCGGCAGGCGCCGCTGGATGACCTGCCGCGCCATCTCGCGATCTTCGCGCAGGTGTGCCAGGCGGTCGCGTATGCGCACGCGCGCGGCGTGATCCACCGCGACCTCAAGCCCGGCAACGTGATGATCGGCGCGTTCGGTGAGGTGCAGGTGCTGGACTGGGGAATGGGGAAGGTGCTGCCGCCGGCGAGCAGCGCCGAGACCATCGCGCACGAGCCGCAACCCGAACAGCGCCGCGTCGAGACCTTCCGCAGTCGCGAGTACGACCGCTCGCTCGGCTCGGTCGGCACCGTGTCGGGAACGCCCGCGTACATGTCGCCCGAGCAGGCGGCCGGCGACAACCACCGGCTCGATGCACGCACCGACGTGTTCGCGCTGGGCTCGATCCTGTGCGAGATCCTGACTGGCCGGCCTGCCTATCACAGCGACAACCCCGACACCGAGCAGCGGCAGAACGAAGTGTACGAGATGGCGCGCGCGGCCCGGCTCGACGACGCGCGCGGCCGACTGTCACGGTCGGGCGCCGAGCCGGCGCTGGTGGAGTTGGCGAATGTGTGCTTGTCGCCGGATCCGGCGGAGAGGCCGCGCGACGCGAGCGCGGTCGCCGCGCAGGTGACGGAGTACCTCGCGGCGGTCGAGCAGCGCGCGCAGGAGGCCAAGGTCGCGGCCGAGACGCAGCGCGTGCGTGCCGAGGGCGAGATGGTGCGCGCGCGCGTGGCGACGCGGCAACGACGCGTGGCGGTATCCCTGGCGGCGGTGATGGCGGTGGCGGTGGCGGTCGCGATCTGGCAGTGGCGGATAGCCGCGGGCGCTGCTGCGAGCTTGCGGGTGCAGACTAGGCTCGCGCAGCAAAACGAGCAGAAGGCCAACGACAAGACCACGGAAGCAGAGAGCGAGAAGCAGCGCGCCAACCGGGAGGCAGCGGAGAACACGGCAATGGCGGCCAGGATCGCCGCGAGCGATGGTCGCTGGGTAGAAGCCGTGGCGGGCTTCGAACGTGCGAGTGCACTCGGGCACGTCGACCCCGTGGCGCTGGACATCGGACGCTACGAAGCACTCGAAGCGCTCGGACGCATGGCCGAGGCGGTGGAGGTCCTCGACCAGCTCGCGTCTCGCGCCCAACACGGGCCGCACGCAGCCAAGGTTGCGCTGCTGCGTGGTTCGGGAATGGTTGACGTCGACCGTGACCAAGCGCTGGCGTTGATACGGCAGGCACAGGAACTCGACGCGATCGGAAGCTCACGCCTTGCACCTTCGGACCGCGCCTTCGCGGAGGCGATGCTCGCAACGGACCTCGACGCCATCCACGACCACCTGCGCGCAGCACTCACGCACGATCGGCGTCACCTTCCGTCGCTCAGCCTGCTGGGATTGATCTTGTTGTTCCGCGGTGAGGCGGAGGTCGCACTCCGCTTCGCCGACGAGTACCAGTTGCTGCTGCCGGAAGCACCAGAACCCGTCTGGCTACGCATTCTCTCGTTGGCTGTCCTGGCGCGCTTCGACGCGGCTCGGGAGCAACTGCGCGCTCTCGAGCAGAGCAAGCGTGCAGAGACCGCGCCGATCTTGTCGGTCTCGGTGGAGGCGTGCGAATCCATCGAGCAGGTCCTGGGCGACAAGCTCCGCAGCGTTGCTGGGACGTTGGTGGCTCGCCTGCCACAGTCCAGCCGCGTTGTGCCGCCACCGCAGCCGAACCAATCGCCCGCTGCGGCGGCCACCGACGACCTCCTGTCGCTGCTCAAGACCATCGGGCCAAGACTGCTCAAGATCCTGATTGCCATTCAGCGCCTGGATGTCGCCAGCGACGCCGATGACGGCGTGCGTCTCCGCCTGCACCCATGGGTGCTCGAGCACTACGGCAAGACGAAGTTTCTTGGCACCATGAGGAGCATCGTGCAGGAGAAGCCGGCTTCGGAAGGGGAAGGGCTGCCGGAGGCGATGATCGTGCTCGCGAGCGATGCGATGCGTCACAGAGTCGGACCGCGTCCTCTCCGCGGCATGACCGCTGCATTGCCAGCCGTGCGCCGCTGGGACGCGATGCTCGCGATCGTGACCGCCGCCGATCCCACGCAACGCGCGAAGGCGATCGCGGCTGCTCTCGCCCTTCCCTTGTCGGAGGAGGAGCTGCTCACCTACGCATTGATCGCCGTCAACCTCGATCTCCCGAACTGCTGGATCCTCGCCGATCGCTTTCTCCTGCGCTGGGCCGACCTCCACGGCCAGACCCCACGCTGGCGACTGCTCCGCGCCGAGGTGCAGCTCGCGCGCGGCGCGCGCGCCGAAGCGCTCGAGCTGGTCAAGCAGACACCTGCCGTGCCGCCCGACGACGCGTGGGTGCGAAGCCTGGAGGCGCGGTTGTCGAAGTGAGAGCGCGCGGCGCGCCTCAGCATGCGCGCACCTGCTGGTCAGCCCCGACGGCAAGCATGTCGCCTGGGCGCAGCGGCAAGGACCACACATGACGGTCGCGGCCGACGGTGAGAGCATCATCGACCGCTGCAGGCGGACTCGGATGCGAGTGCCAGCTTCCTGCTCGCCGTGAGCGAGCTTTCGCTGACGATTCCTCAAAGCAACGACTCGGGCATCGACGATGACGCGCCGGCGCGGCCGAGCGTACCTCCCGTCAGGGATGGTTCTGGTCCCGCGCCGCCACCGGGATTGTCCATGCCGTGCGCCATGTGCAACGGGCTGGGGATCCTGCAGGCGGCACACGGGACAAACGTCAAGGGCATGACTTGCTTCGCCTGCAACGGCACGGGGAAGAAGAAGATGTAGAAGCGCCGCCAACAAGAGCGGCGCCGCGCATGCTTGCCAAAGAGACACGTGGCTCGAGTCTTTCCCCGGCTTAGCCGAGGCGGGGGCTGCTGCGCCTTCTTGATCACCTCCTCGCTTCTGTGCCGCCCGGCTCCGCGCTACCCTCGGGCACGCGGCTCACCGCCATGCGCGACGAAAAAGATCGACTGCCTGAAGCGATCGAGAACGAGTTCTACGCCGCCGTCGACCGCGCGCGCGCGGAGTGGCCGGCGGCGCTCGACGCCGTGTGCGCGCGGCACGTCGCCTTTGCGGATCATCTGCGCCGGCTGTTTGCCGCCTTCGTCGCCGATGCCGATCGTTTGCAGCGCGCGGGTGACGCCACTGCCGCAGTCGAGCTTCGCGCGGGTGACCGCGTCGGCCCGTTCTCGATCCTCGAAGAGGTCGGCCACGGCGGCATGGGCACCGTCTACCTCGCCGACCAGAAGGACCCCGTCAGGCGCCGCGTCGCACTCAAGGTGATCAAGCTCGGCATGGACACCAAGGCTGTGCTCAGCCGCTTCGCGGCCGAGCGCCAGGCCCTGGCGATGATGGACCACACCAGCATCGCCAAGGTGTTGGAGGCGGGCGCCACACCGCAGGGTCGGCCGTACTTCGCGATGGAGTACGTCAAGGGCGTGCCGATCACGCGCTACTGCGACGCCAACAAGCTGTCGGTCGAAGACCGGCTTGCGCTGTTTCGGCAGGTGTGCAGCGGTGTGCAGCACGCGCACACCAAGGGCGTGATCCATCGCGACCTGACGCCGAACAACGTGCTGGTCACCGTGCAAGACGGCAAGGCGACGGCGAAGATCATCGACTTCGGCCTGGCGCGCGCGACCAACCAGCGCCTGACGGAGAAGACGCTCTACACCGAGCAGGGCGTGATCCTGGGCACGCCGGAGTACATGTCGCCCGAGCAGGCGGGGCTGAATGCGCTCGACATCGACATGCGCAGCGACGTCTACACAC
>JANPER010000246.1:0-133777 GCA_031423015.1 Planctomycetota bacterium
CCCATCGACGATCCCGAACCAACTTCAGTCCGGTACAACCAGTCTTTGAAGTCCCAACTCCCGACGCCGTCCGCTGGGCGTTAGCCAGCGCCGGCGCCTATTAGGACTTTCGGTCCGTTCCCGTGACGCAGACTCCTAGGCCGTCCGTGGTCGTCGCCGCTGGCTGCCTCGCACTGGCACGACCGTTCCCCCCTTGCACCGGCGCGCGCGCCGGTTATGCCGTCGGTGATGCATGCCGAACGAGCGCACGCGTTGCGCGTGATGCTGGTGACCGACGGTCGCGGCGACACGCAGCGCATCGAGAGCGTGGTGCGCGCCGCGGTGGAGGGCGGCGTGCGCTGCGTGCAGATACGTGAGCCACGCCTGGCCGCGCGCGAGCTGGCGATGCTGTGCGGCTTGCTGCACCCCCTGTTCACGCGCATGGGCGGGCTGCTCCTGGTGAACGATCGCGCCGACATCGCCGCGGCTGGGCTGGCGCACGGCGTGCACCTCGGGCGGTTGTCGATGGCCCCGGACGCGGTGCGCACCTTCTTGCGGTCGCCGATGGTGGTGGGGGTGGCGGCGCACAACGCGGTGGAGATCAGCGCGGCGGTGGCCGGGGGCGCGGACTACGTCACCCTGTCGCCGGTCATGCGCACCGACTCGCATCCTCTCGCAGTGCCGCTCGGCCCGGCGGCGGCGGCGGCGCTCGCCGCGGCGTTCCCGATTCCTGTCGTTTGGCTCGGTGGCATCACGCGCAGGAATCTGCCGGAGATCTTGCCGCACCGCCCGTTCGGCATCGCCGTGATGCGCGAGCTGATCAACGCCGAAGACCCGCGCGCCGTCGCCGCCGCGTTGTGCGGCCAACTCAACCGCGCGCGCGACGCTGGAACGACGCCCGAGGCGCCGCGTGGGCGGTGAGCGCGACTTTACGCGGTGGCTCGCGGGGTTCTTCGCGCCGCCCAAGGGCCGCGGCGCCCTCGGCATTGGCGACGACGCCGCAGTGGTCGAGAACCGCGGCCGGCACAGCGTGGTGGCGTGCGACCCGGTCATCGAGGGCGTGCACTTCACATCCGGCACGCCGCTGCACTTGGTCGGCAGGAAGGCCGTCAACCGCAACCTCGCCGACCTGGCGGCGATGGGGGCAACGCTCGACTACGTCGTGGTGTCGGTGCTGTGGCCGAGCACCAGCCCGGCGCGCGGGCTCGTGCGGCTGATGCGCGGCGTGCGCGACGCGGTCGAGAGCCAGGGTGGCTGTGTCGTCGGGGGCGACACCGGAAGTACGCGCGGGCCGCTCACCGTGACGATCACCGTGCTCGGGCACCTGGTGGCGCGCGCGTTGCGCCGCGATGGCGCGCGCGCGCACGACGCGATCCACGTCACGGCGCCGCTTGGGGGTTCGATCCTTGGGCATCACCTGCGCTTCGTGCCGCCGCTCGCGGCTGGCGTGCAGTTGGCGCGCAGCGCGCAGGTCAGCGCGGCGATCGACGTGAGCGACGGCCTGGCCCTCGACCTGCGAACCTTGTTGCTAGCGTCGTCTCGCGCCTGCGGCATCAGTCTGCACGCGGTGCTCGATGCTGCCGCAGTGCCGGTGAGCCGAGCGGCGCATCGCTTGGCGCGGCGCTCTGGCAAGACGCCCCTCGAGCATGCCTTGACCGACGGCGAGGATCACGCGCTGTTGTTCACCACACGGGGCAAGCCGCCCGCCGCGCTGTGTCGATCTTGGCCGTCGACGCGCGTGGCCTTGGGGGTGGTGCGACCGGGTTCGCGCCGCGACCTGGCTGCGGTCTTCGTCAACTCGCCGCATGCGGGCCGAGTGCGCGTACTCGGTGGCTACCAGCACGTGCTCGGGCCAGAAGGAAGCGGCGCATGAGCACGCCCGACCAGCCGCTGAGCCTGTGGCTGCCTGATGCGGCCGCGACCGAACGGTTGGGTGTGGCCCTGGGGCAGCGCTTGACAGCGGGCGCCGTACTTGGGCTCGTGGGCAACCTGGGTGCCGGCAAGACCAGCTTGGTGCGTGGCCTGGCGCGCGGCCTCAGGGTCGATGACCCCGACGCGGTCGCCAGCCCCACCTATCTGTTGGTGGTCGAGCACCCCGGCCCGCTCCCGCTGCTGCACATGGACGCCTACCTGCCCGGCAAACTGACGGGGTTCTTGGCCGATGGGGGCCTGGACTACCTCGCCGACTGTCGCGGCGTGATCGCCGTGGAGTGGGGCGATCGACTGCGCTCGGTGCTCCCTGATCACACCGTATGGCTGACGCTGACCGCTCATGGTCAGGGCGGGGTCGACGGGCGGCTGGCGCGGGTTGAGAATGTCGGTGGGTTGCGCGATCCAAACGGGCTGCGCGAAAGTACCATCTGCCCCTGAACCGAAAGACCCTGTCACCCGTTGCCCCATCGCATGGCTCGTAACGTCCGTCGGAGAACGCCTGCGCGCGCACCAACCGCTGCGGTTGCCGAGACCGATGTCGACCTGCTCGTCCGTTACCGCGAAGGCGATCCGGACGCGTTCCAAGCGCTGTTCGTGAACTACGGCGACAAGTTGGTCCAGTTCTTCTACCGGCTCTGCTGGGACCGGCACCGCGCCGAGGATTTCACGCAGGAGCTGTTCCTGCGCCTGTTGCGCCGCGCGGCCGCGTATCGCCCCGAGGGCCGACTCTCGACTTTCATCTTTCGCGTCGCCACCAACCTGTGGATCGACCACTACCGCGCGACGCGTCCGTTGCCGCGGCTGTACTCGCTCGATCAGCCGCTGTTCGACGATGGTCCGGGGGGAATCACGATGGCGCGCGACCGCGGGCCAGAACCCTTGGCGGTGGCGATTGGCGATGAAGAAAAGGATCGGCTGCGCACCGCGCTCGATGCGCTCAATGAGCCGCACCGTTTGGTGCTCGAACTCGCGGTGTACCAGGAGCTGCCGTACGGCGAGATCAGCCGCATCCTCAACATCCCCGTCGGCACCGTGAAGTCGCGCATGTTCAACACGGTGCGCGCGCTGAAGGATCGCTTGGCCGTCCTCGATGACGGCGGTGCGGGCGCCGCTGGCTTTCGCGCCACGGCAGGGGGGGCATGATGTCTGAGTCAGCACACTTCGGGGGCGGCGGCAACGGTGGCAACGCCGAGCGCGCGCTCGCGTTCACGCGCCGCGAGCCGCATCGTGAGACCACGCCGAGCGCCGACCAGCAGTCTCTCGACTGGTTGCTCGGGCAGCTCGACGACGGCACGGCGGCGCGCGTGGGTGCGGCGAACGGGGCGGATCCTGAGCTGGCGCGTCGCACGCACGAGGCGGACGCGTTCTTGTCTCGCATCCGCCGACTCGAGGCGCCACCCGCCAAAGACGGCTTCTGGCTGCGGGTGAACTGCGCCGTCCGCCGGCGGTTGGCGCTGCGGCCACCCACGGCCATGCCAGGCCCCGGTTGGTGGCGTCAAGCTTGGCGTGTGGCCTGCGTCGCCGCCGTGGTCCTCGGTGCTACGCAGTTGGAGGAAGCCTGGAGGCGACGCGGGTCGGCGCCGAGCGTCGAGCTTGGGTCGCTACCCCTGCCGCCGATCGCGGCCACACCAAGGGTCGCGCCGCCGCCGACCGACGACGTCGAAGCCTTTGTCGAATCGATGTTGCCACCGCCGGCGTGGGCGCGCGGCGACGAGGCGTTCTTCGCGCGTGTGGACGCGCTCAGCGCCGACGAAGGCGCCGACGCGGTTCTGGCGTGGCTCGGCGCGCGTAACGCGCTCGACTCGCTGCGCCTCGAGTTCCGGCAACGCTTCTCGCGGCAAGATCGTCAGTCGATGCTGGTGGCCACCGGGGCGCAGCCAGCGCGCGACGACCGCGTGCAATGGTTGGCGGCAGAGGTCGCGCGCAAGCTGGGCGCGGAACTGAACTCGGCCAGCCAGATGTCGCCCGCAGATCCGTACGCGGTGGCTCTGGGCCTACGCGGGCTGCTCGCCGCGGGTTCTTCGCTCGCGGTTGGCGAGCATCGACTCCTGGTGCGTGCGGCCACCGACGTGCTCGTCGCCCGCCTGGCCGACGACCCGCCGGAAGATGTCGTCGCGTCACTTCTCGCCGCGATCACCGATGTCGCCGTAGTGAGCGGTGGTCGCGAAAGCGACAGCGTGCGTCGTCAGGCGGAACGTCTAGCGCGCGCCACGTGCGACCTTGGCGGCGTGCGCCGCCCCACGCTCTTGCAGCGGCAGACCCGCCTGTCCAGCTTGGCCGACGCGGGTTACGTCTTGCGCTTGGCTCCGGCGTTCGGGGCGCCCACGGCGCTGTGCGCGCGCGCCCGCAGGCTGGTCCTGGCGCACTTGCAGGAACGCCTCGACGTCTCGGTTGAGCGACCTGACGTGATCGCGGCGATGTTGTGCGGCTTCGGCGACCTCGTCGACGTGGTGGCGCTCGACGTGCGCTTGCTGCTGTGGAATGTCCGTCAGTTGTTGCCCGACTACGTGGTGCTCTTGCACTACGCATGGGGTCAGTACCCCGTGCGCCGGGGCTGGGCGAACTTCCAGGACGACCTGCGCTACCTGTCGACCTTGCCGACGCCTGCCTCGCTGGTGGATGCGTCAGCGTTGTTGATGACGCTCGCCACGAATTTTGCGGCGCCCGGGTCAATGGACCTGATCGCACGCCGCTGAGATTGAGGAGCGCGTGCCGCGGGCGACACCAAGACGGCGAGCCAAGAGGCAGTCGGCGCGGTTTTGTCGGCGCCGTGTTTCCCTTTTCCCCGTCGGTGCGTTCTCCTCCACGTGATCGATGGTGGCGTTGCGAGTTGAAGTTGTGATGGGCGGTGCTGGACGCGAGCAGATCGCGCGGGCTGCCTGCTTGCTAGGCCCCTTGTGTTGCTTGGCGCTCGCGGCGCAAGACCCGCCGAAGCCACCCGAGGTCAAGCCGCCCGACGTGCTCGGTGGGCTGGCCGACATCGCGATCCCGTCGGAGGCCGGCACCAAGTCTCGCGTGGACTTGACGCTGGGGGCGACCTTGCGTTTGGCGCGTGCCAACAACACGGCGATTCAGATCGCCGAGCTGCGACCGCTGCAGATCGTCGAAGACCTCCGGCGCGCGTCGGCGTTCTTCGAACCCGAGTTGTTTCATGACATCGGGTTCCGGCGCACGGCGACGGTACAGCGCGACGCGTTCTCACCCTCGACCGATCGGCAGATCCTGGATGGCCGGCTCGGTTGGCGCCAGCGCGTGGTGACCGGCGGCTTGTTCGAGATGGCCCTGGCGCCGGTGAAGCTGGTGCAAGAGCAGAACGCGTTCTTCGGCAACAACGACCTCAAGCTGTGGACGTCGGACATGACGTTCACGTATTCGCAGCCGTTGCTGCGCGGCGGCTGGACGCAGGTGACCCTGACCGAGGTGCGCGCTGCCGAACTCACGCATACCGCCAGCGAGGGCGCCTTCGAGCGTAGCGTGCAAGAGACGCTCATTGCAGTGGTGCGCGCGTTTTGGGAGCTGAGCTTCGCGCGCGAGAACTACCGCGCGGTGTTCGCCGCGCGCGAGTTGGCGCAGGAGCAGCTCCGCATCACGCAGGAGCGGATCCGCGTGCGCCAGCTGGCCGAGCGTGACCGCGTCACCGACGAAGCCGAAGTGGCGCAGCGCGTCGAGCAGTTGATCGCGGCCGAGAACGAGATCTTTGGCCGCGCCGACAGCTTGCGGCGGCTGATGTTGCTGAACGCCGACGGTGAACTGTGGAGCACCGAAATCGTGCCGTCGACGGCGATCGAAGGCCCCTTGTTTGGCGCCGACATCGACTGGCGCCTACCGGCGCGCGAGGCGCTGCGCACGCGTGCTGACCTCAAGGAGCTGCAGGCGGACGCGGCGCTAGCGGAGTTGCAGCAGGAAGCTGCCAAGAACGGGTTGCTGCCGCAGGTCGACTTCGTTGGCGCGTACGGCAGCACCGGCAGCAGCGCGGGCTTCGCCGACTCGTGGAACAACATCTTCGACTACGACGCCTTCGACTGGAGCGTGCGCCTGCAGATGACGGTGCCCATCGGCAACGCCGCGGCGCGCGCGTTGGTGTCGCGTCGGCGCCTGGAGACGGAGCAGGCGTTGCGCTCGATGTACTCCAAGGAGATGGACATCGTGCAGGAAGTGCGCGACGCGGTACGCGTGCTGCGCACGACGGCCGAGCGGGTGCGCGCCAGTCAGGAGAGCGTGCGGCTAGCCGAGACCGAACTCGACACTGCGCAGAAGCGTTTTCGCGCCGGGGAGCTGACGCCGTTCGATGTGCGCCTACGCAATCAGAGCCTGCTCGATGCACGCACGCGCTTGCTACGCAACCTGGTCAACCATCGCATCGCCCAAGCGCAGCTGTTACACGCCCAGGGCACGCTGGGTGTGCCGGAAGGCGACACGCTGCCTGTCGAAGGCCGCTGATCGCCGTTGCTTTGCGGTGACCCGGTTGGCTGGCCGACTATAGTCAAATGATGCCGCCTCCCTCGCTTCCGGCCCCTCGGCCCATCCGCGCGCGGCGAGTCGTCGCTGTCATGCTGGTCAGCGCCGCGTGCACACAACAGGCGGCACCAACGGTCGTCGTCGCCCAGAATGGCGATGGTGTCGAAGCGTCGAAGCATGACCTAGCGAAAGCGCTTGGCCTGGCGCCGTGGCACGACGACTTCCCGTTCGAGATCACGCTGTCGCCGCGCGTGCCAGGACGCTGGTACGACCGAAGCAAGCGGCAAGCCCTCAGCCAGATCGTGGCCAACCTGCAGGGGAACTGCACCCAATCGGCGTGGACGTTTGCGCGCTTGTTCTTCGAGAACGCCCCGCCGGGAGCGGCTGAGGTGCTCGCCGACGCCGCGGAGGCGAGCTTCACGGGGCCGGGCTTGGCGGCCTTCTTGGAGAACCTCGCCGATGCCATGGGCCGCACCAAGGACGAGCTGGCGGCGCCAACCCTGCTGCGGCTGGCCAGCCACCCGAACACGGCGGTCGCCACGCGAGCGGTTGCCGCCATGATGACGTGCGGCAATCCAGAGACCCTGCGCTTGGTGGAGCCCAAACTCGCCGGCATCAACCTGCGTGCGCAGGCGGATTGGTTGCGAGCGGTTGCGCGCAAGGCACCGCAAGACGTGGAAGCGGTGTTCGCGCGCTACTTGGCGGCGCCGCAGTCCGTCACTGGCTCGATGCTGGCGATTCTCGAAGAGTCCGCCAAGTTGCCCGGCGACCAGGCGGTGCGCATCGTCGAGCGGCTGGCGGATGCGCGCTCTTCTACCGTCGACACCGCGATGGCCGCCGCGGCCATCATGCATCGGGCCGGAGATCGTCGCGGCACCGCGCGGTTGCGCGAGTTCTTGCGCGGCGACAACCCGCAACTCAAGGCCACAGCCGTCAAGGCACTGGCTGGGCCAGGCCTGGAGTTGGTGCTCGACGACGTCTTGACGCTCTCGATCTATGAGGATCCGGAAGTGCGCTTGGCCGTGGCGGAGGTCCTCAGCACCGCGTCGGGCGACCCGGTCGACGAGACTCTCACGACCCTGGGTGCCGACGTCGTCGCTCCGGTGCGCCAGGTCGCGTTGCGGGCGTTGGCGGCCCGCGGCAAGCGCTACCACCTCGACCAACTGATCACGCGCGTGCGGTCGGGGTCGGGCACCAACCTGGCGACTGCGCTGCACGACATCTCAGCGTCGGGCGACCCGCAGGCCCTCGGCGTGATCTACGAGCGGTATCAGACCGTGCCCACCGACGAGAAGCGCAGCTACATGCAGGCCCTGGCCTACTCGCGCGCGCCGGCGGTGTTTGCGTACCTGACAGAGATCTTCCTCGGCAAAGAAGAAGTCATCGGCGCATCGGGCATCACGACCATGTCCAGCGCGGCGTTGCTCATGGCGAACCTCGAGGGTGCCCTGCCGCGCGTCGTTGAACTGTTCGGCAAGGTGAAGTCCGACGACTACCGCCGCCGCGCGCAACTGCTGCGCACCGCGGCGAACTTCGCCGGGTTCTTGGAGGTCAACGCGTTGCGTCAGCCGGCCATCGATCTCTTCCGCGCGGTTTGGAGCAACCGCAGCGAGGCGCCGCAGATCCGCATGTATGCGCTGACCCAACACCGTCGCTACCTGAAGCTGGACGACGCGATGCAACTCAAAGCGAGCCTCGAGGCCGAGGGTGAACCGATGCGTTGGGCGTTGAGCGACTTCTTGTTCGAGTTCTTCTGACAAGAGCCCTTAGTTCGACAGCAGGCTGTTGAGCCAGGGCGTCAACGCCTGCGCCACCACCGTGTGTCCAGCCGGCGTAAAGTGGTAGTCGTTCGGAATCAGCAGCTCGGCGATATCGCGGCGATTGACGAGATGCGGCAACAGATCGAACACGGGTAGGTCGAGTTCGGCGCCGATGGCGTGCAGGCGCGCCTGGATCGCGCCGCGCGCATGCCCCGTCTCCGCCGTTCGGCTCGCCGCCAAGTGCTCGAACAAGCCGGGCACGTACTGCACGTAGCTCGGGATCAGGACAAGGGCGAGGCGTGTGACGCCGGCCGCCTGACGCAGGTCTGAAAGCGCCGCCCGCGCCCGCGCGCAGAGGCGGTCGATCGCCGGCGTGGACTGGGCTTGCTCGAGGAACAGCACGCTTTGGTCCGGAGCGATGCCCTGCCACAGCGCAATCTCGTCCTTGGTCAGCGCGACCCCGTGCAGGTCCATCGCCAGCGCCGGTGCGAACTGCAGGAGAAGCTGCTCGAGCTGGTAGGCGACGTTGCTGCGGACCGCGAGTCGAGCCCGGAAGGAGCGGCGCAGCAGATGCACATGGCTGGCTTGGAACACCGGATAGCCGGCGAACACGCCGCGCTCGACCTGCAGGTCGTCGTAGAGGTCGTTCTCGACGAACACGCAGCTGACGATGAGATCGGGCGCGAGCGCGCCCCCGACGCGCCGCAGCAAGTCAACCTGGTCGCGGATGCCGAAGCCTGGACACGCCGCGATCCCACTGGACACCGTGGTGCCGCGCTGCTTGGTCAGAAGCGAAGCGACCTGGAACGCGAACGTCTGTTCTTCTTGCACGCCCGTGCCGTAGGTCACCGAGTCACCAAGGAACAACACGCGTCGCTCGCCGCGCTGTTTCTGTTCGAGTTCCGGCCCGCGCATCCCGAGGGCGTTGTGCCGGATTCGCTGTACGCCGCCGCCGACCGTCTGCACGCCGACGAAGTGCGCCAGCGGGCGCAGCTTGCCGGGTGCGTACTCCTCGATCGATCCGCGCGCTTGGCGCCAGATCGCGCCGCGCAGTCCGGGCGGCTCAGGGAGCACCACCTCCAACACCAGCACCGCGGCGGCGATCGCCAAGAGCATCGCGCAGGCACGCACGACGATCCGCGACCATCGCTTGCCGCCGGGCGCTGCGGCCTTCATCCCAGCTCGAACTGCCGCTTCGCGTCGACGGCGTCGCGATTGATGCTGACCATGGCTTCATCGAGCCGGTGCCGCAGCGAGTAGCCCGCCGGCACCGCGTGCCGCAGCTGCCGCATCATCTGGATCGCCATGCGCAGGGTTCGCACCAGGTCGCCACCATCGGCGCCCGCCAAGCGCTCGGTGTCGGCGAGCGAGGCTCCCTTGCTCCAGGCGACGACGGCGCCCGAGATGCCGAAGTCAGGCGACTTGATCGGGGCTGCAAAGCCACGCAACCGTTCGATCGCCGAGAACCGGCGCACCGCCTGGTCGACGCGTGTGCGCATGCGCCCCATCCCGCTGGGCAGCTCGGTGGGGCCGTCGCTCCGCCGTTCTTCGTGCACCAACGCGGTGAAGGTCGCGCACAGCTGATGCATGTCCATTTCGTCGAGCACGCCGTCGAACAGCAGCTCAGTGACCTGGATCTCGTAGCCGTTGATGGTCTGCGCCATCGTGCCGCGCGGCAACAGCCCGTCGTCGCCGATGTAGCCGGCCTCCACGAGGACATCGATGCGGGCGCGCAACGCCGCGTGTGCCAGCATGCGGGCGCGGGCGCGGAACTTCTCGGAGCCGCCGGCCGCCGCTTGGAACGCGGCAAACGAGCGGTCGTAAGCGTCCAGCAGGCCGAGGCCCATCCGCTCGTACAGGTTCAGGATGGTCGAGTACGACAGGTTGAAGCGGGACGTCACCGGCTCGACCTTGTCGCCGAACAGCTTGACCAACGGCGCCTCCTCGAGGTCGTCGTCGTCGAGGATCGAGATCACGGTGCCCTCGGTGTCGATGCCCTGCCGGCCGGCTCGCCCGGCCATTTGCAAGTAGTCGCGCGTGCGCATGTAGTCGAACGACACGCCATCGAACTTGCGCAGGCTGTCGAACACCACGGCGCGAGCTGGCATGTTGATCCCAAGCGCGAACGTCTCGGTCGTGAACAGCAGCTTGAGCAACCCCGAAGTGAACAAGCGCTCGACGATCTCCTTGTGGATCGGCAGCATGCCCGCGTGGTGGTAGCCCACTCCGCCCTCGGCGCGCGCACAGATCGCCTGCAGGGCGACGTCGCGGTCGGGTCGGAGTTCGAACTTCGCGCAGATCTCGTCGAACAACTGACCGACCCGCTGGCGCTCGTCGTTTCGAATTGGCGGCCGGCCAACGTTGGCCTTCGCCTTGATCTCGCACTCCTTGCGCGAGAAGCAGAAGAACAGGATCGGCAGCAGGCGCTCGTCGATCGCGTATTGGAGCACCGTCTCGGTCTGCACCTGCGCCTGCCGCGGCGTGCGTCGCCGACTGCGCCCGTCGTCTCGGCCGCGCCCGCGTCCGTGGCGCGGTCGTTCTTGGTGCTTGCCGCGGCGCATGTTCTGCAGCGCGCGCTTGCGCTGTGCCAAGTCGAACATCCCGGTGCCGACGTGAAACAGCAGATGCCGCAACGGCACCGGCCGCTTGTCGTGGCGGATCACCGCGAGTTGCGGCGTGCGCGTTTGCTCGATCCACTTGCCGAACTCGACCAAGTTGCTGATGGTCGCCGACAAGCACACGAAGCGGACGTGCTCGGGGGCGAAGATCAGACTCTCCTCCCACACGGTGCCGCGCTCCGGATCGTCGAGGAAGTGGATCTCGTCGAAGATCACGAAGTCCACGTCATGGAAGCGACGCGGGTCTTCGAACACCGCGTTGCGAAAGATCTCCGTCGTCATGATGACGAGGGGTGCCTCCGGGTTGAGACTCAGATCGCCGGTCATCAGGCCGACGTCGATGCCGTCTGCCTTGAAGTCGCGGTACTTCTGGTTGGACAGCGCCTTGACCGGACTCGTGTAGATCGCGCGGCGGCCCTTGCTCACGGCTTCCTCGACCGCGTATTCCGCCACCAACGTCTTGCCCGCACCCGTCGGCGCCGACAGCAGCACGTTCTTCCCTTGATGAATCGCCTCGACGGCTTGCACCTGGAACGAGGTCAGTGTGTAGCCCTTGAACTGCATACGGCATGCGCAGCATCCTCGGCGCGCGCGTTGGTTGCATCGTCAATCTGAGGTCGACGTCTGAGTCATCGTCTGAGTCGTCGCCAGGGCGCCCTTTGCTCACCATTGCAGGCTTCTCCACAAGTTGCTGGAGGGCGTCGTGAACTGAATCAAGGTGGTTGATTCCGCCTAGAGCCTCGCTAACTTCCCACATCTTGTTGGTGCTCCAGGGCGGAGCACTACTCGTAGTTTGCAGGTCTACATTCGTGCGCCTCAGTGAGGCCCCTGGGAGGTGATCCATGAAGAACGTCGATACCGGCAGCCAAATGCACCGCAGGCTGTCTCAGATCAAAGTCACCGCGCGTCTGCTCGAGCACGAGCTCGATCTGGCCAAGGACAACAAAGACGTGAGTCTGGATCGCTCGCTGGCCGACAGCGTGCTGGAGACGCTGCAGGTCTTCATCGAGGATTTCGACCAGCTGATGGGCACACCGACGCGCGTCGAGAACACGCGTTCGGCAGAGCCACAGAAGCCGGCCGTGACCCGGTTGAACTGAGGCGGTTGCGCGGCCCACGCTCCGACGATGACTCGTCGCGGCGTGCGTCGGCGTGAACGTCGCATTGGCCGTGGCTCGACGCATCGACAGCGATGACTGGTCAGCGCGTCACCACACACGCTTGCGTGTATGGTGTCTACGCGTTGGTTTGGTGTCGTCGTTGGTGCTCACCGTCGCCCTGGCTGGCCCACGCGCCTGGGCGGTTACCCGTGCGCGCGCCGCCTCGCTTCAGGCGTCACTCCCGGTGGGGCCTCGCGTCGATCTCGACCGCGTCGGCTTCGTCGAGTTGCCGTCTTGGCTGCGGGGCGACCTGCTGACGCTGGTCGCCTTGGACCTGGCGCCAGCGCTCGGACGTGAAGTTGGCCTCACCGACGACGCCGCTGCCGCCGCATTCCTGGCCGACCTGGGCGCGGTCGCGTGGGTGCGGGATGCTGCCTTGCAGCGCGTCTACCCGGACCGATTGTTGGCTCGGCTGACGCTGCGTCAGCCCGTGATCCACCTGGCCGTCGACGGTCGCAGCATGGCGCTCGACGGCGACGGCATGTGCTTGCCGTGTCCACCGCACACCGACCTGCCGGTCGTTCACTTGTCAGATCCCCAACAGGGCGCACAGCCGGCCATCGGCATGGTCGGAAAGCTCCACCCAGATGCATGCGTACGCGCCGCGGCGGCGGTCGCTGCCGAGTGGGCAAAGGACATCGCGCCTCGATTGCCGGCCGCGCCGGCGCTCCGCAGCGTGGATGCGACCAACCTTGGCTACCGTGCAGATCCGACCCGGTTGTGCGAGGTGCGGGTGGCACTGGCACGCGCCGACGGCCAGCTCGTGTGGTTCGACTACGACCATCCACCAGACAGTGACGCGCCGCGGGTGCCGGCAACCAACAAGGTCGCGGTGTTGCAACAGGTCTTGGCGGCTCACCCGGGTCTGCTGGGGCTCGCCCGAGCCGACCTCAGATTCAAGCAACGCTGGCAAGCATGGATAGAACTCGATGCCGGCGTGGCGCCGCGCTGACCGAATGATGTTCTTCGACTAGACTGAAGGCGCGTTCGCAGTGCGATCGCCCTGCTCGACAATGAAAATCTGTCTCGTCTGCGAGGGCGTGACGTCGACCGACGTGACGGCGTGCGCGTCCTGTGGTGGACGCCTACTCCGCTTGGACGAGATCCACTTCCCGGTCCGACGTGGCGAGGAAGACGCCGCGCATCCGCTGCTGGGCGCCTTGATCGATGGCAAGTACCGCGTCGCCGGGGTGCTCGGTCGAGGCGGCATGGGGACGGTGTTTCGCGCGGTGCACGAGGTCTCCCTGGTGCCGACCGCCCTCAAGCTCTTGCACCCGCGGCTGGCCGGCCGCGTCGAGTACCGCGCCCAGTTCCTGGCCGAAGCTCGCAAGGCCGGCCGCGTGGTGCACGAGCACACGGCTCGCATCCTGGACGTTGGCGAGACCCAGGACGGGTCGATCTACATCGCGCAGGAACTGGCGCCCGGCAACACGATGCAGGAGTGGTTGGCCAGCGAACGTTGGCCGCCGCAGGTGCTGGTCGAGATCTTGCGTCAGGTGTGCGGCGCGCTGGTGGCCGCACATGCCGTTGGCTTGGTGCACCGCGACCTGACGCCGCGCAACGTGATGGTGGACGTCAGGCAGGGAGCGTTGCACGTCAAGGTGCTCGACTTCGGCATTGCCCGCGGCGTCGCTGAGCGCGGGGGCGGCGCCGGCGATGACAGCCTGTTCGCCAGCCCGCCGTATGCGGCGCCCGAACATCTCGCAGGCGAGGCGGTGGATGGTCGCGCCGACTTGTACGGCCTGGGTGTGATCGCCTATGAAGCGTTGTGCGGGCGGGTGCCGACGCCAGGCTCGACGTCACGCGACTTTGCCGCGGCTACCTTGGCCGGCGAACTCCTGCCTCTGTCGCCGCGAGAGTGGGCTCCGAAGCCGCTTCTCGCGCTGATCAAGCACTTGCTCGCACGACGAGCCGACGATCGTCCTGAGTCGGCGGCCGACGTGCTCACCAGCCTCGACGCGATCGCCTCGCCCCGCAACACCCGCGTGCGCATCGGGTCGCTCGCTCTGTTGCTGTCGGCAACGATCTTGTTTGGCATCGCCTTCCGCGCGTCGCCCCCGGCGCCGTTCCTGAGCTCGGCGCCCGGACAGTCGCTGGAACTCAGAGCGTCGATGCCGCGTGGCACCGAGGTACAGGCCCTGCGGAGCGAGGCGCTGTTTCCGCTACGCTGCGACTTTGGCGCCTTCGACGCGCGCCGTCTGACGGCCGAGGTCTGGCAGAACGGCGAGGCGGTGTGGCGCCAAGATCTGCGGCCCCTGGTGCGCGACGGTTCATTGGTGCTCGATCGGCCGCAGCCGGAGTACCTCAGTCTGGTCGACAACATCGCGTTGCACTCGCGGTCCGGACCGGTCTTCTTGAAGTTCGTCGTCGCCGGATCGCCGCCGCTCGCCTACGCCGTGTTGCAGCTCGACGACGCCCCGCCGCGTGTCGGGTTGTCGCTGCAGAAGGCTGGATCCGACGGCACGGTGAACGCCGAAACCAATCTGCACATCGAGATGGACGAGGATCATCCCGGCACGCTGGAGCTGAGGGTGACTTGGGCCGGCACGCAGCGGCTGCTGCAGCTGCCAGTCGACGCGCGGCAAGCCGAGGCGGTCAGCTCCATCGACCTGCTCGGGACGCTGTTTGCGCCACCTACGCCCGTGCGCAGCGTCACGCTGCAGTTGGTGGCCGAGGATCGGGCAGGCAATCGAGCTGAGAGCGCGCCCGTACTTTGCCCTGCCATCGACCTCGGTGCGCCGACCATCACGCGCGTGGTGGGTGCCCAAGGCGAGGCGCGCACGCTGATCTTCGGCTCGAACGGCGTGCGCTTGCGCGTCGAGTGCAGCAAGCACGAAGCCGATCTGCAGGTGTCGTTCGGACCAAAGGGTGGAGTGCAGACGCCGTGTACCGACGTGGTCGAGCATGGCTCAGGACTCAACGCGACGTGGATGCCCGGCACTCAGCCGCTGGAGGATGGGCGGTACGAGCTTTGGTTGCGCGACGCTGCCGGCAACGGGCAAAGCTTTGCCGAAGCGTTCACGATTGCCTCGCGGCGCCTCGATGCCGTGCTGAGTG
The DNA here is from genome assembly GCA_031423015.1 of Planctomycetota bacterium. Taxonomy (GTDB): domain Bacteria; phylum Planctomycetota; class UBA1135; order UBA1135; family UBA2386; genus DATGPD01. The sequence goes on from JANPER010000246.1 coordinate 14,965, forward strand.
CGCTCGCGGCCGAGGTCGAGTCGTCGGCGCTGCGCGGTCGCGCCGTCGTCACCAGTAACGGCATCCTCAGTGATGGCCGACCGCTGTGGCTCGAGTTCGTGTGCAACAGCCTCTACCAGCCAAAGTCGATCGAGCTGATGAACGTCGATGGCGCGCAAGTCGTGACGCAGGCGGTGCGACTCAGCGCGACTCGCGACGGCGGCGCAGTGGTCGAGATCGACGAGTTGGCGGACGGGCGTTACAGCCTGACCGTGCGCTCAGGCACGGTCTTCGATGGCGATCAGCAGGACGCCGTCTACCCGTTGCTCGTGCGCCGCGACCCACCGACGCTGCACTTGCCGGCGACGGCGCGTCGGCGTTTTCTGCCGCAACTCGCCGAGGTCGGGGCCATCGCTTGGCAAGACGGCGTCCTGGCCGACGGGAGAGCCTGGAGTCTGCAGCCGGCGGACGCGCGTTGGCTGCGGGGCAACATCTGGTTCGGGCGCGGGCGGCCCACGGCGTTTCCGCTACCCGAGCGCACGCAGGCGAATGACGCGTTGCTGCCGCGGCTCAAGCCTTGGCCGGGCGAGAACGTTCTTGGGCTCAGTGTCCGCGATGCGTTGGATCGACCAGTGCTCGTGTTGCTTGGCGAGACCGCGGCGCCGCTGCTCGCTGGAGTCGTCGACGAGCCTGACCAACCCGCTTGCGAACTGGCCCGCTTCTTCTGGCACACCGACCCGCCGCGCCCCCGATCCACCGAAGTGCGGGTCGAGCACGGGCAGGCGGCGCGCTTCGTGATCGACGCACCGTTGCCCTACGTGGGTGAAGATGGCCTGGAGCTGTACGTGGACAGCTTCCCCTGTCGGCCCAGAGTCATCACGCCGTCCCGCGACGGCGGCGTCAGCGTCGAGTTCGCCCTACCCTTCGAGCACGTGCAGGCCGCGGCGCGCCTGGTTGACCTGTCTGCCGAGCAGTTTGCCGACAACAGGATCAGCGAGCCGTTCGACCTGTGGCTGGCTGCACCCGATGGCCGCTACCAGTTTGTCGTTCGCGCGCACACGAATCGGACCACACTCGAACCGGTGGTGCTCGGCGCCACGCCGCAGGCTGCGCTGCCGGCGAGCCTGCGTAGCGTCATGATGCTGCCGGTGCTGGCGCCGCGATCGCCGCGCACGTGGCAGGATCCGGTGCCGGACACGGTCGAGGCGCGGAGCACGTTCAGGCCGGGGCCCGCGCTGGACGTGCGCAACGTCGAGGACTGCTACTTGCAGCAACACGAGACGACGCGCGAACAGTACGCGCAGGTCGCGGTGGCGATCGCCGCGCTCGCGGGACACGCCGGTCTGCCGATCGCGGATCTGGTGCACCAGGGTGATCCGCGCGGCGCAGCGCGCTTGCGCCTCGAGAACCTGGTGCCACACTCGTACTCCGGCGCAGCGGCGTTCGAGGGCGCGGTGCAAGCGGAGCCCAAGCGCGCCGTGGCCGGCTTGGACTTCTTCCAGGCCTACACCTTCGCGCGCGCGGTGGGTTGGCTGCTCGCCAGCAAGCCAGACCTATTCCGGCTGCCGACCGGCGTCGAGTTGGAACTCGCGGCGCTGGGGTCGGCGCATCAGACCAGCCAAGTGAACGCTGTTCTCAACGCTGCCGCGCGCGGCGCCGGTGTGCGCATCGCGGCGGCGCAGGCGGCGTTCGTCGCACGCTCGGCCGGTCGCGGGTGGCCACCGACCGCCGCCGAACTTGCGGCGGCAGGGGATCGCGTGGAGACCGAACTCGGGACGGAGATGACTGGCCTGGACTTTGGCGTGCGCGAATGGGTCGCCGACCTGCCAGTACTGGTGGCCGAGCGCACTCGCTTGCTCGCTTCGTCGACCGACCACGTGCGGCACTTGGAAGCCGCGACTGAGTTGGCGGCCGCGGCCGGGCCAGGAGAGGGGGGCGCCTCGGTCTTGGATCGCAACCTGCTGCGCCTTGGCGTGGTGCGCGGTCTGGCGCTCGATGAGCTGCCGTCGATGCACGGTGAGCCAGGCGCTTCGAGGGGGCGCTATGGATTCGGCGTGCCTGGCGTGGTGCGAGTCCTGCAGCTGGCGCGTGACGGAAGCGGCGTGTTGCCAAACGAGTCAGACCCACACCTGCCCTCGATCGGCATGCGTCTTTGCGGCGGGCGAGCGTTCCTTGCATGGGTGCGCGGCAAGTGACGTGCTCACCCGCACGCGGTTGGCGGTGTACCACCAAGATTGCCCAACTTGCTGGCGTGTTGCTGCTGGCGTGTTGCCGCGCGACGGTGAGTGCGGACCTCCCTGGGCTGGCGGAACGACCGCCGTTGCCGTGGTCGGTGCTGGTGACGGGCGGTGCGTTCGTCGAACCACCGACCACCCTGACCGACGAGCCCCGGCGCGCGCGCACGTTCGCTGACACGGGCGAGGCATTGGAGCTGGAGGCGTTGGCCCAAGTCTTGGCACGCGGCCGCGTCTTCGTTCGCTCGCAAGCGGACGCACAGTCGTCAGAGGCTCGCGCCCGCATCGCCACCGCCATGCAGCCCGGCGAGTTTCAATCGGTGATGGAGTCTGCCCGTCTGGCTGGACACGACTATCTCCTGGTGATCGAGCGCATCGACGATGGGCCCATCGAGGCGCTCGGCGTGAATGGTCAATGGCCGATCACGCTGGCAACCTGGCTGCTGGTCGGGATCGGTGCAGTGATTCCGGATCACACCTACGAGTCGCGCGCTTCGCTGCGCGCATCGCTGCGTGACGCGCAAGATGGGCACTCCGTGCAGGAACTCTTGATTGGCACCGGCACCGTCGACCTTTCGCTCTTGGAGCGCGCCTCGGTTTGGGGCTGGGTGCAGTCGATTCTCATCCCACCGTTCTGGGTCGGTGACGACCCGCCCAGCGTGCTGGCGCAAGTGCAACCGATCGCACGACAACGGCTGATGCTCGGCCTCGCGCAGCGCCTGAAGTCAGTCGACGTGGCCGATCGTCTGGTGCGGAATCAGCCCGCGGCGGTGGAAATGCAGCGCGTCGCTGGTGGCTTGCGGCTCGAACTGGTCGCGCAGGAGGCCATCAGCTTCCTGCGCCTGCGCCTCGACGATCGCCCGTTCACTGGCGCCGCATTCGACAGTTTCCACCGCGCGCTCCTGGCCTCGAGAATGCCGGCTGACCGCGGCCTGCGCTACACAGCAGTCTTGTCGTTCGATGCACGCGGCGAGCGATTGCAGGTGTTGATCCAAACGACTTCGGGCCGCACCGGCTCGGTCACCGTCGAGCTGCGGGGAGTGCGATGAGAATCACCGCCGATCTCGAAGTCGGTGTCGACACGCACACCGGCCGCGTGCGGACCACAAACGAGGACGACTATCTGGTGTACTGCCCTGAGGCCTCGGCCGTGCGCAGCGCAATCGGCCGCCTGCTGGCGATCGCCGACGGCATGGGCGGCGCCTCGGGTGGCGCGGAGGCTAGCCGTGCCGCGGTACGAGCCTTGGCTGCCAGCTTCGTCGAGGCGCCACCCGGCGAAGCGCCGGAGGCGCGCATGACGCGCGCGTTCGCTTCCGCATGCCGTCGGCTGTACCAACTCGCCAAAGAGCAACCACGCCTACGTGACATGGGTACCACCCTGACGGTGGTCAACCTCCTGGAAGATCGCATGGTGCTCGGCCACGTCGGCGACTCGCGCTGCTACTTGCTGCGCGGCGACCAGATGCAGCAACTCACCACCGACCATGCTGTGCGCCGGTCGGAGCATCAGCTGGTGCGCTGCATTGGCGCGGGCCGTGACCGGGAAGAGGTGGACGTGATGACCTACCCCTTGGAAGCAGGCGATGTGATCGTGCTGGCGACCGACGGCCTGTGGGACGCCATCGAGCCTGGCCTGCTGCAGGAGGTCGTGCGGCGGCTGCCGCCGCAGTCGGCGGCCCGCGAGCTGGTGCGCCTGGCCGTCGATGCCGGTGGCAACGACAACAGCACCGCGCTGGTGGCTGCGGTGCGAGCGGTTGGTACGGCGAGCCAGGAACTGGTGGCGTGCGAGTTGCCGGCCCGCGAGCTGGTGCGCCTGCCGCAGGTCGAGGTGGCGCTGCCGAGCCTTCGGCGTCCGTTCTGGCCGTGGATCGTGCTGCTCGTGGCGGTAGCGTTGGCCGGACTCGCCGTTGCCCGCTTCGCCTTGGGTTTCGATCCGTTCAACACGCGGTAGCGAGGAGCGTCCCGCTGCCGGTCTCTAGCCACGGTTGTTGACTGGAAAACGACCGACCCTTGGTGCGACGATCATGCGGCGGCGCTTCGCTCCGCGCGTCATCTTGTCCACCACGCAACCGAACTCAGGCACTGCGCCCAAACCGCTCCGGCGCGTCGCCTTCAAACTGCTTCTCGTCGTGCTGCCGGTGCTCTTGCTGCTCCTGGTTGAGGGCGCCGCACGCTTGCTCTGGCCGCCCGGGGAGTTCGATCCGTACCTGACCCTGACCGGCCGTTCGTCGGCGCTGACCAGCGTCACTATCGACGGTGAGGACTGGTTCGAGTTCACGCATCCCCAGGCGTATGGCAAGGAGAGTGGCGCGAGGTTCACGCGCATCAAGGCGCCGAACACCCTGCGCGTCCTCTGCATGGGTGCTTCGGCGAGCGCGGGCTGGCCGCATCGACCACCGCAGCGGTGGACTGACTACTTGCACAAGGCATTGACCCGCGCGTTCCCGGCCCGCAAGTTCGAAGTGGTCAACCTCGGCGCGCACGCGTGCGCCAGCTACCGCGTGCGCATGATCTTCGACGAAGCGATCGACTGTGATCCGGACGTCGTCGTCATCTACTCGGGCAACAACGAGTTCGTCGAGAAGCGTTCGTACCTGTTGGACTACCCCGGCAAAGGCGTGGTCGACTGGTTGAAGCGCCGGTCGGTGTTGTTCGCGAGCGCCGTGCGGTTCTGGACGCAGAAGTCTGCCCCCGACAACGTGCTGTCCGGGGTCGGGCGCGAGCACGTCAACCATCACCTGTGGACGCACACCGAGCGGGTCGCCTCTGAGCTGCGCTCCGACCCGGTCCAGTACGCGGGGGTCATAGAGCACTACCGCTACTCCGTGGCGCACATGGTGGCGGAGGCCCAGCGGCGCGGGGTGTGCGTGATCGTGCTGACTGTGCCGGTCAACTTGCGCGACTGGAGTCCAGCGGTGTCGACGAACCGCAGCGTGGGTGAGGCACAGGCGCGGTTCGAGGCGGCCTTTACCGACGGTTGCGCCAAGGTGCTGCGGGGGGACGCGACCAACGCGCTCGCCGCACTCGACGCGGCGGTGGCGATCGAGCCAGAACACGCCGAGGCGCACTTTCAGCGCGGCAAGGCGCTCGATGCACTGCGGCGCTTCGACGCGGCCTACGAGGCCTACTCACGCGCGCTCGACGCCGACCGCAACCCGTTCCGCGCGGCTCGGCCGCTGAACTCGGTGCTACGCTCGCTCGTTGCCCAGCAACCGGGGGAGGGTGTGCATTTGGTCGACGCGGTGGCGGCGTTTGCCGCAGCCGCGCGCGACGGCGTGCCAGGTTTTGATCTCTTGCTCGACTACGTGCACCCGACGCGGGCCGGCAATCTGGTGCTGGCGCGCGCGACCTTCGACGTCCTCGTTCAGTCGGGACTGCTCGGCCAAGGCGTCAAGGCAACCTTCGATGTGGAAGACGACGGCTATCGCGACGAAGACGACGACGCCTTGCAGCTGAATCTGCTGGCGTTGTTCGGGATCATGCACCAGTACGATGCCTACCTCGACAAGCTCGATGCGTTCGCGGCGTTGTCGGCGCGCCGCGGCCAACCGCCGCCAAAGCTCGTGCAGAATGTGCTCGGCAACACGCGGTCCGAGTTCACCGCGTTCTTGACCGAGCGGCGGAAGGAGACGCTGGGCGAGCCCTTCGATCCGGGCTATCGCGCGCGACACGCAGCCTTCTACCAGCAGTTCTTCGTGTTTGCCTCGCAGCTGAAGGGCGCCCTGACCGAGGCCGACTGGAACGACAAGCAGACCAGCGGCAAGTGATCGGCTTCCGCGCTTTACAGGGCGGGCTTCGCTCGGCACGATCCTGCCCTCCCTGCGACGCGCCGGCCCTGCGCGTCTTGCCGTTCGCCGCCGCAACATCGCATGCCCAAGAAGCTCCAGCGCAAGGTCGCGGCATCGCGTCCAGAACCCGGCAGCGCGGTCGCGGCGCCGACTGACCGCGCTCCCTTGTTCGGTAGCAAGCGGGTCACGCCGCGCCTGCTGGCCGAGTTCACCAGCCAGCTCGCGGTGTTGCTCGACGCCGGCATTCCGGTGACCAAGTGCCTGCGCATTCTGCAGGGCCAGATGCCGCCCGGCACGCTCAAGCGGACCATCGCCGAGGTGCTCGAAGACGTCGAGGCCGGCACCGCGTTCAGCGAGTCCCTCGCCAAGCACCCTCGCATCTTCGATCGCCTCTACACGAATATGGTGTCGGCGGGCGAGGCGGGCGGTGTGCAAGAGGAGATCTTGAACCGCTTGGCGTCGTTCCTGGAGAAGACCGAGAACATCAAGAGCCGAGTGAAGGGGGCGCTGGCGTATCCCGTCGCCATCATGGTGGTCGCTGCCGCCGTCCTGATCCTGGTCTTCGTGTTGGTGATTCCCAAGTTCAAGGACATCTTCATGCAGCAGTTCGGCACGCTCGAAGCGATGCCGTGGGCGACGCGCCAAGTGATCTGGTTCGGCGAGCACATGAAGACGTGGTGGTGGGCATACGTGCTCACCGTCGTGGCGCTGGTGTTCCTGCACCGCTTGCTGCTCGCGCGCGTGATCGGCTACCGGCGCGGTCGGGACACACTGTCGATGAAGGTCCCGATCTTTGGGACTCTGGTGAACAAAGCGGTCGTGGCGCGTTTCTCGCGCACCTTCGGCACGCTGATTCAGAGCGGTGTGCCGCACCTCGAAGCCCTGGACATCGTCAAGGGTGCCGTGCCGAACCTCCGCGTCGAGGAGTCCGTGCAACGGATTCACTCCAGCATCCGCGAGGGTGCTGGCATCGCCGTGCCGATGGGGGAGAGCGGCCTGTTCGACGACATCGTCGTCAACATGGTGGACGTCGGCGAACAGACCGGCGAACTCGACCGCATGCTCAGCAAGATCGCCGACCGCTACGAGCGCGACGTCGACCGCACCATCGACACCACGTTCAAGATCATCGAACCGATCATCATCGTGGTGCTGGCGGTGTTCGTCGGCTTCATCGTGTACGCGCTGTTCGCGCCGCTGTTGAAGCTGATGGAGAAGCTATAGGTGTCGATCCGGGGGCGCGTGCTCCTGATCGTGGTGGCGCTCAACCTGTTGGTGCTGGGCGCGGTGCAGGTCGCGCAGACCTACTCGTTCGAGCGCTGGCGCGCGCAGGCGCGCGCGGTGTATGAGTCGTTCCTCGCGGGCATTCTGCGCAACGCCTACGGCGGCGATCGCCAGCCCCTGGAAACCGTGCGCGCCCTGTTGGCGCTCGACCCGGTGCGCGGTGTGTTCAAGGACATGCTGGTGACCAATGGGCGCAGCCCGGAGGCGCCCGGCTACGTCGACCTCAATCCGGTGGGGGCGGCGTGGCGCGATCACCGCACCTTCCCGTTGCAAGAGGTGCGCGCGGGCATTCAGGAGGCCATGCGCGAGGGGGCGCTCATTCCGGTCGGCGAGGGGTTCTGCGTGCCGATCAAGAGCGGCGAGCAGGTGGTCGCCGGCGCGTGGTTCGCGCCGCACTTGCCGCCGCCACCGCGCTTGCCGCAGTGGGTCTTGGCGGTGACCTTGGTGGTGGGCACGCTCGCCACCGCGTTGTTTGCCCGTTGGGCGATCGACCGCGCGGTCGCTCGGCCGCTGCTCGATCTGGCGACCGCGGCGGCGCGGGTTGGCGCCGGTGAACTGAACGTGCGCGTACCGGCGCTTCCCGCGGCGCACGAACTGTCTTCGTTGGTCGCCGACTTCAACGCCATGGCGCAGCGCGTCGCCGGCCACACGCAAGAACTCGACGCGGCGGTACGGCGCGCCACCGAAGAGGCGGCGCGGCGCGAGCGGGCGCTGGTGTTGTCGGGGCGTCTCGCGTCGGTCGGTACGCTGGCCGCCGGCATCGCCCACGAGATCAACAACCCGATCGGCGGCATGCTCAACGCGACGCGCCGGCTGCTCGAGAAACCACACCTCGAGGAGCGTGAGCGGCGCTACCTCGAGTTGATCCGCGAGGGCATCGAGCGCGTCGGCAAGATCACGCGCCGGATCCTCGACTTCTCGCCGCGCAAGGTCGTGGCCACGCGCTTCGCCGTGGCCACAGCCATCGACGGGGCGCGCGCCCTGCTCGAGCACCGGCTGGGTCGCGAGGGGGTCGTGCTCACCGTCGACATCGAACCTCGGTTGCCGGATTTACACGGCGACCTGCATGAGGTGCAGCAGGTCCTGCTGAACGTGTTCATCAACTCGGTCGACGTGCTGAGCGGCCGAGACGGGGAGCGCTGGATTTTGGTGCGTGCCCGCCGCGGCGGCGACCAGGTGGAGGTTACCGTCGAAGACAACGGTCCGGGGATGCCGCGGGCTGACTTGGGCCGCGTCTTCGATCCGTTCTTCTCGGCCAAGGGTCGGCCGGATGCGACCGGCCTCGGGATGTTCATCAGCTACTCGATCGTGGCCAACCACGGCGGCAGCATCGAACTCGACTCCGACCTCGGTCAGGGTTTCCGCGTGCGGATCCTGCTGCCGGCGGCGACGGCACCCTGACCGGCAACGGCAACGGCTGCGACCCCGACACCCCGAGGCGGCGGTGCCCCAAGAGTGGATCCCAGCGGTCAAGGCTCCGTGCTAACGCGCCGTGAAGGTGGCGACGCGAGACGCCAGCTTTTTGCAGTGACGCGGGGTGTGCGTGCTATCATTCCGCGGCCCTCTGGTTTGCCTCCGCAGTCTTTTCTCGATGCCTAAGTTCTCTTCGGCCGTCGCGCTCACACTCATCGTCGCCGTCGCCTTCATGGCGGGGGTGACCGTGTCGGGGCCAGCGACGTTATCCGCCCAGGATCGTGGCCCCCAGCGCCCCATTCCTGGCCCGACACCGCCACCCAAAGAGAACGCGGCGCCCGCGCCGATGGTGTGGAACGAGGGCTCCGGCGCTTCGTCGTCGAGCAACGGCATGATCGCGGTGACGGGCAGCTACGGTGTGGGCTCGTCGGTGCTGTATGTCATCGACACCAACACCAAACAACTCGCGGTCTACGAGGCGCGCGGTGGCAGCCCAAACGCCTCGCGCGTGTTTCTCGTCGGGGCGCGTCGCATCGACCTGGACCTGCAGCTGCAGGGCTACAACGACCTCTCGGAACACAACTACGAACAGTTGCAGCGCAAGTTCGCCGGCCTCGAAAAGGCGTCGAAGAGCAGCGCGGCTGACAATCCGATTCCTACAGAGGGCCGGCGCTGACCGCGCGGAACCCCTCGCTCAACCTTCTCACCGACCTCAACCATCGACCCAGGAGTCCTGACCTGTGACCAAAAACGACGAGTACATGTCTTTCGAAAAGGCGCTCTCCGAGCTGAATCTGCGCGAGGAAGACCTCAAGCGCATGGTGTCGGAGGGTGATATCCGTGCGTTCCGCGAGGGAGCCTCGATGCGCTTCCGTCGCGAAGACGTCAGTGCGCTGGCCAGCAAGCGCAAGGGCGAAGAGGACCTGATGTTTGCCGACTCGTTGGAAGACGACACCGGCATGGTCACCGAGGAGATCTCGGACGAGGACACCCTGCTGGCAGAAGACGACGTCGAGACGACCAAGCCGGTGAAAGCGGTGCGCGGCCGTGCGTCCAAGCTGGCGGCGCCTGCCGCCTCGGCCGAGGCCGAGGCGCATGAGCCGGGCTGGGTCACCGGCATTGCGGTCGCCGGCTGCTTGGTGTGCGTCTATGGCGCGCTGCTGCTGTATTCCATCGCAGCGAATACGCCCCCGGGCGGCCTCACCGGCATCTTCGCCGACAAGTAGTCGGAGCGCGCGGCACAGCGATAACCCGGCTGGTCGGCCGCTGCGGTCTTGCCAAGAGTGCGTGAACTCTGCGCCTCTACTTGCTAAAGGAGAGGCGCACGGCGTCGGGTGATGCCGCGTGCCCAGCAACCGCAATCACGCCTGCGCCCTCGGAGGGGTCCATGCCACGCTCATTAGCCGTACTCATTCTCGCTTCGCTTTGTCTGCCGTCGTGCGTCAGCACCGACGAGTATCTTCGGCTCAAGGGCGAGAAGGAGGCCCTCGCGGCGCAGCATGAAGACCTGCTGCGCTACCAGAAGGAGATGCAGGGTCGACTGCAGAGCATCGAGTCGCACGCCAGCGCACTGGAATCTACGGCGAGTGAAGCGAGCGCGGTGCGTGACCTTCAGCGCCGCTTGCAGGAGACCCTCGACAAGCTCAAGAATGAGCGCGGCAGCAACGCGCTGGCGTTGGCGCCCCTCGAAGGTGTCAGCATCATCGAGCGCCCCGATGGCGTCGGCTTCCAAGTGGAAGGGGCAGTGCTATTCGAGCCTGGTCAGGCCACGCTCAAGGACTCTGGCCAGGAGACGCTGCGCAAGCTGATTCCCGAGTTGGTGAAGACCGGACGCAATGTGCGGGTGGACGGACATACCGACAGCGACCCGATCGCGCGCAGCAAGTGGCGTACGAACCTGCAGTTGTCGGCCGAGCGCGCCAGCGTCGTTGGCGAGTTCTTGACCGGCAATGGCATTCCCAACGAACGGCTGTTCGTCGCCGGGTTTGGCGAGTATCGCCCGCATGACCCCGCCAAGACCGACGACGCCAAGCGCAAGAACCGCCGCGTCGAGATCCTGGTCATGCGATGAACACGATGCGGCGGCGCAGCCACCAGCTGATGGCGGTGGGCGCGGTCGCGCTTGCGGCTTGTGGTGGCGACCTCGAGGGGTTGGCGCGCCATCAGCGCTTCGGGGTGTTTCGCGACCTGGTCTTGGTAGCCCGCAGCGACGCCAAGGGCGGCCCGTTCTTTCTCGACCGGTTCGAGGTCTCGCGCCGCGAGGTGTTGCACTGGCTCGCCGAGACCGGGCGTGTCGTCCCCGCGGCTTGGCCTGAGACCTGGAGCACTGCCGATCAGGACGCCCCGGCGCAGCAGCGACCGGCGGTGCGCATCGACCTGCTGACCGCGCGCGCCTTCGCTGCGTGGCGCTTGTGCCGCTTGCCGACCGCCGCGGAGTGGGAGCACACGGTCACCGGCGGCGGGGCCTACCGTTTCCCGTGGGGCGACCACGGTCGAGCGGAGTGGGCGAACACGCCCGAGCTCAGCCTCGGGCAGACGGCGGCGATTGGCACCTTCGAGTCGGGTCGATCGCCGGGCGGCCCGTACGACCTCGTGGGCAACGTCGCCGAGTGGACCGAGAGCGTGCCCGCCGGCTTTTTGCGTGAGCTGAGCGCCTGCCCGGACTTCGCCAGCCTGCGCGTCTGGACCATCGGGCGGCAGTGGCCGAGGCCCCTGTTGGCGGCCGTGCTCAGCGCGCCGCAGCCGCCGCCAAGGTTGGTGGTCGGGGGCGCATACATCGGCGTGTCCGAGGTGACTTCCATCCGCACCACCCGCAGATCGAGCGCCATGCTGGCATGCCAACCAGAAGAGTGGAGCGACACGACCGGTCTGCGCGTGGCGATCGACCCGCGTGGGCTCCTGGTGGCGTTGCTGCGCGAACCGGTGCTACCGTCGGAGCCGGCGCTGAGGCTGCTGCGCGAGTTCTTGGTCGAGCCGACACACCGCGCCGTGCTGCTGCCCGAGTTCGCGGCGGCGCTGGCTCGCGTGCCGGAGGCTGGCGTGATGCTAGCGGTGGTCCGTGGGGCCCTGCGCCTGTGACCGAGAGGGACCCGTTCTCGCTCTACCGAGAGCGGCTCGCGGCCGTCGGTTTTCGACCGAGTCGGCGGCTGGGGCAGAACTTCCTGCTGCAGCCGGAACTGCACCGGCTGATCGCCGACGCCGCCGAAGTCACGCGCGACGACATCGTGCTCGAGATCGGCGCTGGGCTGGGCTTCTTGACTCGCGAACTCGCGCCGCGAGCGCATCGGGTGATCGCAGTGGAAATCGACCACCGACTGTTCGAGTTGCTCGCCGAGGAGTTGCCGCGGTTGCCCGACGGCGACCGCGTCCACCTGGTACGCAGCGACATCCTGGGAGGCGGCGGCCGCTTGGCAACCGCCGTGTGCGACGCGCTGGCACAAGCCGGTGCCGAGCGCGCGTTGCGGGTGGTCGCCAATCTGCCCTATGCGATCACGGGTCCGGTGTTGGCCACGCTGTGCACCGGTCAGACGTTGCCGGCGTCGATGGCCATTCTCATCCAGCGCGAGGTCGCTGAACGCTTGGCCTGCAAGCCGGGCGCCGCCGCCTGGGGCGGCCTGAGTGGGGTCCTCCAGGCGTGCTATCGAGTGCGGGTGGTGCGGCAGGTGGGGCGCGAAGTGTTTCGGCCGCGGCCCAACGTCGATTCCGCCGTCGTCGCCCTGACGCGCCGGGCCGATGGCCTCGCGACCCACGACACTGCCGCTCGCACCTCGTTTGCGGCCTTCGTGCGCGCGCTGTTTGGTGCCCGCCGCAAGAAGATCCGGCACCGCATCGAGGCTGCGACGCTCGCCGCCGGGCTACCGACCGCAGCGTCGGCAGTGAGCACCGCGGTGCTAGACGCCAGACCTGGCGAACTCGACGTCACCGCTCTCATCGAGCTTTGGCAGTCCCTCGCAGCGCGTTCTTGATCGAGACTTCGACCAGGGGGTAGACTTGGCTGGTTACCCCAAAACCGGTGGTCCTCCCCAGGGCGGTTGTCGCGATCAAGGGCCTCCAGCAGATCAGATCTTCGCTAACGACGGGCTGCCTCCTGCGTGTCTTGCACGCTCGATCCGCACCGCCACAGTTCCATCGGGTTTGGGTTGGCTCGGGCGCCACCGCGTGCGTGGTCGTCCGTTGCATTTCTTGCGGCCCCCACACTGTTCTTGGTGGATCTCTCGATGGATCGGTTCGAGGCAGCCAAAGCGAAGATCAAGGACGCGGTCGACCTGGTTGCCATGGTCGAGCGCTACCTCCCTTTGAAGCGGGCCGGCCGCAACATGGTCGGACTCTGCCCATTTCACGCGGAGAAAACGCCCTCGTTCACGGTCACGCCGGCGACGCAGCACTATAAGTGCTTCGGTTGCGGCAAGGCGGGCGACGTGTTCACGTTCGTGATGGAGCGTGAGGGTCTCGAGTTTCGGGCGGCGTTCGAGATGCTCGCGGACCGGGCCGGGATCCCGGTCGACGACGTCTTCAAGCGCGGCAACTCGGAGCCACGTGGGGCGCGAACTGCCACAGCGCAGACGCTCGCGACGGTGAGTGCGTTCTTCCAGGCGAGCCTGCAGAGCGGCGCTGGCGACGACGCGCGCAACTACCTGGACAAGCGCGGGCTGCTGGTCGCGGCCCAATCGTTCGGACTCGGGTTGCATCCGCCGGCTGGGTCGCTGCTCACCTTTGCCCGCGCTCGCAATCTGCCGAGCGAGGTCCTGCAGGCGACCGGTCTGCTCGGCCGCGACGGCCATCGCGAGATGTTTGCGGGCCGCTTGATGTTCCCCATCGAGGATGGCGGCGGCCGGGTCGTCGGCTTTGGCGGCCGCGTGCTTGCTGCTGGGCAGGAACCGAAGTACCTCAACTCGCCGGAGTCGCCCTTCTTCAACAAACGTCGCCTCCTGTTTGGCCTGCGGCAGGCCAAGGACGCCGGCGTGCGCAAGCTGGTCGTGGTGGAAGGCTACACCGACGTGATCGCGTGCCACCTCGCGGGCTTCACGGGCGCCGTCGCGACCTTGGGCACCTCGCTGACCGGCGATCACGCCCGCTTGCTGCTGCGCTACGCGACCGAGGGTGTCGTGCTGCTTTTCGACGGTGATCGCGCCGGTCGACAAGCCGCGGAGCGCGCGCTGCGCGAGCTTTCCAACGTCGAGCTGCCCGTCCGCATCGCCTTCCTGGACGACGGCATCGACCCGGCCGACCTGCTGCACGTGGCGCCAGGGGCGACGCCTTTGGCCGTGGAGCAGGGCCGCGCCAAGATGGCGGATCTGCTGGCGCGCGCCGAAGACCCCATCGTCGCGTGGTTCAAGCTGCTGCGTCAGCGCCACGACTTTCAGGACGCGGTCGCCTTTTCTCAGGCGGCGCAGGAGTGTGCCAACCTGTTGGCGGTGGTGGAGAGTCCGGTCCGTCGCGAGGCGATGCTGCGGCGCATGGCGCCGTGGTTCGGCGGTGACGAGGCCGCGCTGCGACGCCTGATCAAGCTGCGCGGGCCGACCGGCGCCGCGGCAGAACAGATGCCGGCGGTGGCTGCGCCGCGCCGCTCGCCGCCGGTGGAAAAACGGGGGCGGCCGCACTGGCGCGACGCTCCCCGTGAAGTGACCCCGCTGGAAGACGGCGCGGTGGCACGGATGCTGGGCAGTCAGCCGGCCGCGGGACGGCCTGCACCGGCCACGCCGGAGCCGGCGAAGGCCTCGGCACCCCGCGCGGAGGCGGGGCCGGCACGATCTGGGCCGGAACCGACGGCTGCCCCGGCCATCGAACGCCCACTGTGGGAGGCCGAGGTCGACTTGCTCGCTTGCGTGCTCGCACTGCCGGCTCTAAACCAGCGGCTTGTCGAACCCGACCTAGAGGACCGGAGTGTCGTCGAAGTCCTGGCCGCGATCACCGCCTCGATCCGCGATGCCGCTCAGAGCCTAGAGCAGTTGATCCAAGCCGCATTCAGTCACCTGTCGACCAGCGCCCCGCAGGCTGCCTCAGTGCTGGCCGCAGCGGTCGAACGGGTGCGACACATTCGTGAGCCCGAAGTCGCGTTTGCCGCGACCAACGGCCGTCGGCGTCAGTTTCTCGCCCGTCGCGCCGCGCGCCGCGTGCGTATGGAGTTGGAAGAAGCGCGCGTTACTGGCGACGCGACGAAAGTCGACCGCCTCACCCGTCTTTTCTACGACCAGCTTCGGCAACCCTGACCATCCACCCCCCCCCGGACATGGAGAAACTCGAAGAAGTCATCAAGGCCCTGATCAAGCGCGCGCGCAAGAGTGGGCGCGTCACGCTCGTTCAGCTCAATCGTGCGCTGCCGGACACGGCATCCACGCCCGAGCAGATCGAGCGCGCCATCGCCCTCATCGAAGACGCAGGGCTCGAGGTGGTCGAAGAGGAGCGGCCCGCCAACAAGAAGAGCGGCCAACGCGAGGAGTTCGAGCCAGGGCTACCCGACGAGGACGAAGACACGCCGGAGGAGCCGGCAGTCGAGGCGCCCGCGGAGTCTGAGGAGCTGGTGTCGAGCAAGGATCTCGAGCTGTCGACGCCCATGCTCGACATGACCGAGAAGATCGACGACCCGGTGCGCATGTATCTCACCCAGATGGGTGAGATCCCGTTGCTCACCCGCGAGGAAGAGATCAGTTTGGCGCGCAAGATCGAGCTGACGCGCAAGCAGTTCCGCAAGGAAGCGCTCAGCTCCGGCTTCGGCATGGCCAACGCGGTGGAGATCCTCGAGGACGTGATGCGCGGCGAGTTGGCGTTCGACCGCACGCTGAAGGTCAACCAGCAGGATCCAGAGGTCGGCAAGTCCGACCTGTCCGACCGTTTGCCCGGCGCCATCGAGACGCTGCGCAAGATGTATGGCATCGCCAAGGATGACTTCCGGGTCTTGCACGAAGACGACGGCCACCAAAACGGCAATGGGGCAATCGCGCTCAAGCAGCGCATCTGCATGCGTCGGCGCCGCGCCGTGAGCTTGATCGAGGAACTCAACCTGCAGGGCAAGAAGGTGCGGCCGATGATCGACTTGCTCGAGAGTCGCTTGGCCGAGCTGCGCCGGTTGCAGCGCAAGCTGGTGAGCTACCGCGGCGCGCAGATCAAGAACCCCTTGGCCCAAGAGCTTCGCCGGCGCATCACCGAACTCGAGGTCGAAGGTCTCGAGTCGTGTGAGAAGCTCGAGCGGCGCATCAGCTTGGTCAATCGAGCCTACGCCGCCTACGAGGACGCCAAGCGCAAGCTGTCGTCTGGCAACTTGCGCCTCGTGGTGTCGATCGCCAAGAAGTATCGCAACCGCGGGTTGTCGTTCCTTGATCTCATTCAGGAGGGCAACACCGGCTTGATGAAGGCCGTCGAGAAGTACGAGTACCGCCGCGGCTACAAGTTCTCGACCTACGCCACCTGGTGGATTCGCCAGGCGATCACCCGTTCCATCGCTGATCAAGCGCGCACCATTCGCATCCCGGTGCACATGATCGAGACGATGAGCAAGCTGCGCAACGTGACCAAGAAGCTGATTCAGCAGAAGGGTCGCGAGCCGTCGATCGAAGAGGTCGCCGAGGCGGCGGCGGTGTCGGTGGAGGAAGCCAAGCGGGTGATGAAGATCAGCAAGCATCCGATCTCACTCGACCGACCGATCGGCGAGTCCGACGACTCGTACTTCGGCGATTTCATCGAGGACGAGAGCGTGGAGTCGCCCGTGCATGCCGCCAGCCGCGAGATGCTGCGGGACCGCATCGACTCGGTTCTCGGTACGCTCACGTTCCGCGAGCGCGAGATCATCAAGCTGCGCTACGGAATCGGCGATGGCTACACCTACACGCTCGAAGAAGTGGGCCGCATTTTTCGGGTGACCAGGGAACGCGTGCGCCAGATCGAGGCCAAGGCCGTGCGCAAGCTGCAACATCCGGTGCGTGCGCGCCGACTGGGCGGCTTTCTCGACGCGTTGCCCGAGGTCTGACCAGTCTGTGACCAGTCTGTGAACCAGACCGCCAAGCTGCCGCCCGGGACGTCGACCCGCACGTTTCCAGCCTGGTCGCTTGCCTGATGTCTGGTGCGAGCTAGACTGGCGCGCCGGTGCACCCGCAGGTCAAGAAGCTCCTCGATCTCCAGAAGCTCGACCAACAGATCGCTAGCCTTCGTCGCGATGTCGACGCGCTTCCCGCGGAGACCGCCAAGCGGCAGCGGTCGCTCGACTTGAAGCGGCTGGATGTCGCCGCCAAAGAGCGGGCGGTCCAGGAGATCGAGCTTGCCGTGCGCAACCTCGAGTTGAGCACCAAGCAATCGGACGAGGAAGTCAAGAAGCTCGACACCCGACTCAACACGGTGAAGAACAACGCCGAGTATCAGGCGACGTTGCTGCAGATCGAGTCGGTCAAGCGTGAGCGCGATCGTGTGCAGGAAGAGGCACTGGCTCTCCTCGACCGGCTGGCCCCCCTCAAGGCTGCGCTTACCGAGTCGCGCGACACCGCCGACGCCGAGGGAAAGGTCTTCGCCAAGTTCCTGGAAGAGGCGCGCAAGCTGTCCCAGCAACGAGAGGTGGAGGTTGCGGCGGTTTCCGTCGGCCGAGCACAGCTTCTCGTGGGTTTGCCGCGTGACCTGATCGATCGCTACGACACGCTGTTCCGGTCGCGTGACCGCCTGTCAGTGGTTGCCGTCGAGGGGCAGGTTTGCCAGGGTTGTTACAACCGCATCACGATGAACGACATCGCTCGCCTGCGCGGCGGAGCGTCGATCGTCGAGTGCGGCTCGTGCACTCGCATCCTGTGCCTGCGCGACGAAGGCGCGTGACCAGCTCCGACCAAGCGATCCACGCCGTCATCGCCGGCACCGCCGGCCACATCGACCACGGCAAGAGCAGCCTGGTGCGTGTCCTCACCGGCATCGACCCGGATCGGTTGCCGGAAGAGAAGGAGCGGGGGCTGACTATTGACCTCGGGTTCGCCAACCTCGCCCTACCGGACGGTCGGCGCATCGGCATCGTCGATGTGCCGGGTCACGAGCGCTTCGTGCGCAACATGGTCGCGGGGTGCACGTCGATCGACATCGCCATCCTGGTGGTGGCCGCCGACGACGGCGTCATGCCGCAAACGCGCGAGCACATCGACATCCTGCAACTCCTCGGCGTGCGCCGGGGCTTCGTGGCACTCACCAAGGTCGACGTCGCCGACGAGGAGACGATCCTGCTCGCCGAGGACGACGTCCGCAGCGCGCTGGCGCGCACGCCGCTCGCTGACTTCGAGATCCTGCGCGTGAGTTCGATCACGAACCAGGGCGTGCCGGAGGTGTTGGAGAAACTGGCGGCGATGGCCACCGCGATCGAGCCGCGCCCTGCAGACGGCCCATTCCGCATGCCCATTCAGCGCGTGTTCTCCCTGCCGGGGATCGGCACCGTGGTGACCGGAATCCCGGTCAGCGGGGCGCTGCAGAGCGGCCAAGAGGTCGAGTTCTTGCCGAACCACGATCGTTCGCGCGTGCGGGCGCTGCACGCGTACGGTCGCAAGGTCAACCGGGCCGTTGCGGGGCATTCGACGGCATTGTCGGTGCCAGACGCCGACATCGAACGGTTGCAGCGCGGCATGGTGGTGGCGGAGCCTTCGGTCTTTGCCGTGGGGCGCGTCGTCGATGTCCAGCTGCAAGTGCTCGTCAGCGCCAAGCCCCTGGAGCATCGGGCGCCGGTGCGTTTGCACGTCGGCACCGTGGAGATCCAAGGCACGCTCGTGCTGCCAGACCAGGATCGGCTCGAGCCTGGCAGCGAGGTGGTGGCGCGGCTGATCCTCGAAGAGGATCTATGCACCGTGCCGGGGGATCGCTTCCTGCTGCGGCAACAGAACCCCGTGCGCACGGTCGGTGGCGGCAGTGTGCTGCGCTTGGTAGCGAGCGCGACCCGCTACCGCCGCGTGGCGTTGGGGCAGGAGCTGCACGACCTGCAAGAGGCCGGCAGCTCGTTGGACGGCCAGATCCTCAAACACCTGGCGCATGCGGGCCCCAACGGTCGTTCCACTGCCGAACTGGCCACGATGATCGCGGTCGAGCCGGCCGCCGTCGACAAGATCCTGCGCACGCACGCTGACGTGTTCTTCCACGAGTCGGCCGAACGCGCGTTCCAGCGCTCGGTGTTGGCCGATGGCATTGCCGAGATCATGCTGAGCGTCGAGCGCATGCTGAAGGCCAAGCCGCTGGCCGCGTCGGTGGCGAAGTCGGCGCTGCGAACCACCCGCACGTTGCCCCAGGCCCTGCTCGACGCGGCGATCGAGGAGTTGCAGCGTGACGGTCGCGTACGCGGTGCGGGGGCTGGGCGCCTCGTGTTTGCGCACCGCCTGCGCCCGCTGCCGGACAAGGATCGCGCAGTCGTCGATCGCGTCTGTGCGATCTGCGAGGCAGCTCAGCTGCGGGCGCCCGCGGAAGATGAGATCGCGCAAGCCAGCCACCTGACGGGCGACGCCTTGCAGAGCGCTCTGCTGCGGGCGCAGGACGAGGATCGCATCGTGCGTGTGACCGACCACTATTACGCCGGCAACGCCATGCGCCGCGCGATGCGCTCGGTGCGCGACAACTGCCTGGCGAACGGCGGCGACCTCGACATCCCGAAGCTGCGCGACACCCTGGAGACGAGCCGCAAGTATCTCATTCCGCTACTCGAACACCTCGATGCCGTCGGTCTCACCCGCCTGCGGGGCGGCGTGCGGGTGCTCCTGCCATCGTCGCGCTTGCTCGCCGAGCTCGACGCGCCGTAGCGAAACAGGCACGGCTCGAGGTGGCCGCCAACGCGCGCGAAACCGGCTCCAGGGCGGCGCCGCTACGAAGTTCTCAACTTGGTGGGGGCGGTCGTGACGATAATACGGGAGCTTCTTCCAGAGATCAGCGCATGACCAGCCATCCGCGTCCTTCTGACCCATTGCGACCGGAAGACGACGAGCCTCTCGTCGCCGACGGCAGTACGAGCGATGAGCTCGATCAGGCCTTTGCTGACGTGGAGAGCGAGGTTGGGAAGCCAACCAAGCCTCGGTCCACGGAGATGCACGCCGACGCCGATGAGTTCTCGAACATGAGCGTCGATGACGCTGACGACGTGTTCGTGATCGACGACGACGAGGCCTTTGCTTCGGGTTCGCAGTCCACGCCGGTTCCCACGCGCGAGCCGGCGAGGGCGAAGGTGGTGGAACCGTCCCCGCCGAGTATCGATCCGGCTACCGACGACGAACTCCTCCTCAACGACGACCCTCAGTCGGTGTCGATGGAGGACAACAATCCGTTTGCCGTCGCCCGCGCAACCAGCACCTCGGGGGCCGAGCTACCGAGCAACGACTCGTTGGAGGACGAGTTGTTCGCGCCGACATCGCCCCTTGGCGTCAGTGAGCGCTTCAATGCCCATGCGCCGCCGTTCGACGACACCGAGAGCACCGAGGGCGCAACCTGGGGCGGCGACCAACTCAGCGTGCAAGACATCGGCATCAACGCCCGCGATGGCGACGATCAGCCGCACGTCGACGAGGAAGACGACGACGCGATCTGGGCAGCGGGAGGTGTGAGCGATCAGGAACTCGAGATCGTCGAGGACGTCGCCGACGGCACGATGGGCGACTTCGCCATTGTCGATGGCGATCCGGCCGAGCAGTTCGGCATTCAGCCCATCGACGAAGAAGAAGTCTCCGCCCCGGCGAGCGGCGTGTGGGGTGGGGCCGACAGTGGTACCCGACGTGCACCCGCCGCTTGGGATACGCCTTCACCCGCCGACGAGGAACTGCAGGAACCCGAGGCTGGCTCAGATTCGGACATGCCGGGCGTTGCCGCCGAGGTCGGCGACGTCGACGACAGCGAAGAGCAAACCAGCGCCGACGAGGGCTTCGATCCGATCTACGGCAGTGAAGCGACGAGCCCCGCGGCGAGCGAAGACGGCAGCGCTGAGGCCGACGAAGAATCACCGGACTACACGGAGTACGAAGCCGCCTACGTCGACCAAACCAGGCGCGGACCGGTCCTGGTCGGCGCACCAGTTGGGCCGCGCCGACGCGGAGCCCTCACGCTGGCCGCAGCGGCTGCGTTGATCCTGTGCGGCATCACGGCTGGCTTTGCCTTCATGCAGCCGGAATGGCTGGGGCTGAAGACCACTCCAGAGCTTGTCGATCGCGCGCTCATCGCGCGGCCGACGGTGGTGATCGAGATTGGCGCGCCGCCCGCACCCGCCGATGACCCTGTCGTTCTACAGACACCGGGCGATCTGGTGGCGCAGACGGATCTCAAACCGACTGACCCCCTCACGACTGGTCCGCTACCGACTGATCCGAAGCCGACCGATCCCACTCCCCCGATCCAACCGGTGCCGGACGTGATCGTGGCGCAGACCGATCCCAGTCCGGATCCAGTGCCGATCCCAGTGCCGATCCCAGTGCCGACCGATCCGCCGATTGGCATCGACCCAGTCGTGGTGCAGCAGACGCCACCGCCCCAGATCACGCCTGAGCCGACGAAGGATCCCGTAGCGCTAAACAACGACATCGTGCGCATCGGCGAAGACCTGGCCGTGGGACGTGCGGAGCCGCCCAGTCGACCACGGGTGCATCACCTGGCGGAAGGCCTCGTCACGGGCAGTCAAGCCTTCGCTCAGCTGCGCAACATGAACTTCTTCTTGGGGCGCGTGAAGGCCATGGACAGCAGTTTCTTGACTCTCGACCTCACCCCCGGCGAGATCACGATCGCGTTCGATGACCTGAACGCCATCGTGCCGCTCGCGAGTGAAGAGTACCGCGCCATGCAGGGCTCGGCCGATGGCTTTGTCAAGCTCACCAACCGCAACAAGCTGTTTGGCAAGATCCTCACCAACAGCCTCGCCGACAACGTCGTGCTCGAGGTGCAGCAGAATCACGTGATCATCCCGCGCCATACGATCGAAGAGGTTGGCAACCAGACGAGGACCAGCGTGCAGGTGATGCAAGACGAGGATGCGGACTGGATCAAGGCGATGCTGCAACGGCAGACGCCGCCTGGCAAGGCCACGCCGCCGGCGACGGCACCCGGTGGCGCGGGCTCCGCGACGCCGCCGCGCGACGCACGATGAGGCAGGCGAACGACGGCGTGTGTGACGAGTGCGGCAATCGCGCGCTCGCTGCCGTCGAACTGGAAGGTGTCGCCCTGCTCGAGTGCGAGTTGTGTGGATCGCTCGCCGGCGACGATCTGGCCGTCGGCCAGGTGCTGCTGGTCCGCGAGGCACGCGAGCGCGGCTACGACCCTCTGGTCTATCCGCTGGTACGCGCCCTGGACCGCATTGCCGGCTTGCGCGTGACCCGCGCTGGCGCCGGTGACAAAGAACAGCGGGTGTGGCCCTTCGTGCAGATGCACGGCGTCGACGGTCGAGCGCTGATCGCGCTCGAGAACTTGACCAAGTCGTTGGCGCTCGCGGCCGCCCGTTCCGGCGGTTTGCACTGGGTTGTCGAGGTCGAGTATCAAGCCCGACTGACCTTCACGCTCAAGCCGCGCTTTCACCGCGACACCGACCGCATCGACGCCGCCGCGGTGGGGCAGGCGCAGCGCGACTTGGCGCGCGTGTGCGAGAACCTCGAGCGCGACATGCACCTGTCGTGGTGGCGAAAGTAGCGTCGAGGGGACGTGGGGGCCCGGCGTGTAGGCCGATGAGTGGTCTGCGCGACTCGCGGCGAGATGGGGGCGGGGACGAATGAACGGCTTTCCGCCGGGCGCCGTTCTACCTACCATGGGTCCGCCGTCCCGCATCGCCCTTCCGACCCGATCATCGTGAGCAAACTCTGGAGCGCACTTCTCGCGCTGTGGTGCCTTTCGTTCCCCGTCGGCCATGCCGTCGCGCAGGCCGAAGTCGATGCGCAACGCCTCGACGCGGTGAAGGAGTTCAAGCGTTTCTACCGCAAGTACCCAGACGTCACGCAGAAGGTGGAAGCGGTCTACACGCTCAAGGGCAACGAGTGCGTGCCGGCGTGCGATGAGCTGCTCAAGCTCTTGCTGGCCGCTGAAGACGACATCCGCAAGGCGGCGCTCGACGTGGTCACGACCTACCGTCTGGGGGCGACCTGGGAACACGTCATCGCCGAGCTGAAGGACAAGCGGGGGGCTGAGCGCACCGCCATCATCGATGCCCTCGGTCGAACCGGCATCAAGGCTGCGGTGCCGGCCCTGGTCGAGTTGTCCGCCGACCGGGACCCAGAGACGCGCTACGCCGTGGTGCGGGCCTTTGGCAGGCTCGGTGATCCGTCAGTGCAGGACGCAGTGACGGCTTTGCTGTTGGACTCCGATCTGCGCGTGCGAACTGGCGCCGCCGACGCGGTCGCTGAGTTGAAGCTGAAGGGCCTCGGCAAACAGCTCGTGCCCATGCTCGACGACCAAGCCTGGCAGGTGCAGGCGGCGGTCATCAAGGCGATCGGCATCGTGCGCCCGCCGGAGTCGATCCTGCCGCTCATTGGGCTGATGCGCAAAGGCGGTCGCTTGAGCGATGACACCGCCGAGGCGCTGTTCTTGGTGACCACCAAGGATTTCGGTACCGATGCCGACGAATGGCAACGGCAGATGGAGCGGCTGTTCAGCCTCGACTGGCGGCCGCCGACCGACGCGGAGGTGGAGAAGGCGAAGGCGGTCCGCAAGAAGTCGGCCGAGTTCTACGGCCAGAAGGACGGCCTCAAGACCTTCGCCAACATCCCGATCATCTCGAACTACGTGCTGTTCATCATCGACGTGTCGGGTTCGATGTCGGACCTCGTGGTCGAGCGCGAGAAGTTCCAGGGCTACGACGACTACCAAAAGCTGACCATCGTCAAGTCCGAGCTGAGCAAGACGATCGAGTCACTGAGCGGTAACACGTACTTCAACATCGTGTCGTTCGCCACCGACTTGAAGCCTTGGAAGCAGTTCTTGGTGCCGGCGAACATCACCAACAAGGACAGCGCTCGCTCCTGGATTCGCAGTCTGAAGTGCATCGGCGGGGCGGCGGACCAGGAACTCGCGTCGGTGGGCTTGGGCGGCAACCTGGCCGAAGGCAAGACCAACACCTTCAAGGCGTTGATGTACCCGTTCGGGGTGGATCCAGATCAACCGCGTCGCGCCGCCAGCACCGGCGCGTCGGCTGTGGCGAAGAACAAGCTCGACAGCATTTACTTCTTGAGCGATGGGCGGCCCAGCGTCGGCAAGCTGGTCGACACCGAAGAAATCCGCAAGGCCGTGCGCGAGGAGAACCAAGTGCACAAGCTGGTGCTCCACACGATCGCCATCGGCGAGTTCCAGAAGGAGTTCCTACAGGCGCTCGCAGTGGAGAACGCGGGCGTCTTTGTCGACCTTGGCCGCTAGCCCGGACTAGTCGTCTACCGAGGCTGGCGCCGCATCACCATCCACGTCGCCACTAGCCCCAGCGACCCCGCGACGATGTACGTCGTGCTCAGGCCTGCCGCGGCGTGCAGGTAGCCCAGCGTCGGGAACAGTACCGCGAACACGACGCGGCCGGCGAACGACAACATCGACATCGCGGTGGCGCGCGACTGGCTGGTCAACCGGTGATTGGCGTAGGCCTGGATGATCGCCCAGTGCGCGCCGAATGGCGCCTGGTGCACGAAGAACAGCGCGACGCCCACCCAGCCCACGGCGAACGCCATGACCACGAGCGACAACGCCATCGACAAGGGCATCCACCAAAGGAGCGCGCCTTCGCCAAAGCGGCGCAACAGCCAGGGTGCAGCGCGACTCCACGGCGCAGCGGCGATGCTGAGGGCGCAGAACATGACCCCGAGCAAGAGGGGGCGCTGCTGGCCGGCCTCCTGCAGGTAGGGCTGGTAGGTGTGGAAGCAGTAGCGCAGCAGACAGAAGACCACGACGTAGTACGCGGCGATCCAGCGCACCGCCGGTTGACGCAGCTCGCGCAGCGCGTTGGACAGCAGGAGCGGCGTACGCGTGCGTTGGCGTGGCGGCTCCAGCAAACCGAGCGCGATCAACGCCGCAACCACACACAGCACCGCCGTCAACAGAATGGTGCTGGCCAGGTCGACGCTGGCGGCCAGCACACCACCCGCTAGGAACGCGCCCCCGGTGCCAAGCGTGCGCCTGGCATGCAGACCGGCCTCGGTGGGCAGGAAGCGGTGCTGAGCGCCGACTTGGGACAAGCTGTCGTAGAGCAGCGCGGATGGCGGGCCCGACAGCAGCGAGTGGCCGAGGCCCAACAGGACCTCGCCGAGCGCAAACTCGGCAAAGCCGTCGCCGAGCCAGATCGTCAAGAAGCCGCCGGCGAGCACCGAAGGCCCCAGGACCAGCGTGAGCTTGCGACCAAAGCGGTCGGCGAGTAGACCCGTGGGCACCTCGGCCACCACCATCGTCAGGTAGTAGCACGCGATGAGGTTGGCGTAGCCGTCGATGCCGATGCCGAAGTCCTGGAAGTAGAACCACAGGAACGGAATGCAGGCAAACGGATACGTGAGCGCGGCGTAGGCGCCAAGCACGCGGATCTGACGGTCGATGTCTAGCGCGCGGACAGACAAAGCAGCTGGCACCATCGCCGACGCGGCGACTCTTTGGTCTACCAGTTCCACAGTTCTTCGCGCCGCGAGAGGCTGGGGTGCCAGCGGCTCGAGCGCCGTCGACGGCCAAGAATCGAGCCCGTGATGCGCAACTTCGCGCGACGGGCTGCGCCGGTCGCGACCCATAATGGCGCCGCATGCCTTGGGCTATCCTGCAGGCCATGCGGCCGCATCAGTGGGTCAAGAACCTGCTGGTTTTCGCGCCGCTCGTTTTCACCCACGAGGCGGGCGTGCGTGACGCCGTGCGGCTCGCGGCGCTCGCGTTCGTCGCGTTTTGTTTGGCGTCGAGCAGTGTCTATCTCCTGAACGACTTGGTCGATCGCGAGGCTGATCGACGGCACCCCAAGAAGCAGCATCGTCCCATCGCATCTGGTCGCCTGCCGGTCGCGATGGCGGTCGCCGTCCTCATCGGCTTGCTGGCGTCCGCGGCTGCCCTGGCGTGGTACCTCGCCGTGCGGCAGGGTCAAACGCCCATCGACCCCCGCCCGCCGGGGAATGGTCACCAAGCCGCCCGGCTGCCCTTCTGGGGCTGGCTGGTCGCTTACCTGGTGCTCAACCTTGCGTATTCCTACCGGCTCAAGCGGATCGTCATCGTCGACGCCCTGTGCATCGCCCTAGGGTTCCAGTTTCGCATCCTCGCGGGTGCCGCGGCGATCGTCACCCCCGCGTCGTCCTGGATCTTGTTGTGCACGTTCTTCTTCGCCCTGTTCCTGGCGCTATGCAAGCGCCGCGAAGAGGTGGTGAAGCACGGCGACACTGGCACCCGCCAGAGCCTGCGCGACTACGACGCCCACTTCCTCGATCAGATGATCAACCCGGTGGCCGCGATGTCGATCTTGGCCTACGCCCTCTACACCGTCGACGACCGCACCGTGCAGTACCACGGCACGACGGGCCTCGCCCTCACCGTGCCGTTCGTCGTGTTCGGCGTCTTTCGCTACCTCTACCTCGTGCACCGTCGCGGCGAGGGCGACGATCCCGCTCGGCTGCTGTTCCGCGATCGGCAGCTCGTCCTGAGCGGGATCTTGTGGGCTGGCTGCGTCGCCGCAGTTCTGGCGCGGGGCTGAATCGAGAGAACCCGCCATGCCCACCACTGCCGCACAACCTGTCGCTGATTTTCGCAGCGACACCCTCACCAAGCCGACGCCCGCCATGCGGCAAGCCATGGCAAACGCCGACGTCGGCGATGATGTGTTCGGCGAGGATCCCACCGTCCGCGCCTTGGAAGAAGAGGCCGCGGCGTGGCTGGGCTTCGAAGCCGGTCTCTTCGTGCCGTCGGGCACGATGGGGAACCAGATCTGCATTCACGTGCACTGTCGGCCGGGCGACGAGCTGATCTGCGAGGAACGCAGCCACGTCTACCAGTTCGAGGGCGGCTCGATGGCGCGCCTGTCGGGTACACAGGCTCGCCTGCTGGTGGCGGTCGATGGCTTTCCCAGGCCGACGCAACTGGCCGAAGCGTTCCGCCGCGATGACGCGCACTACCCGCGCTCGCGCCTCTTGGTGATCGAGAACACGCACAACATGGCCGGCGGACGGGTACTGCCGCCGAATCGCTTCGCCGCCTTGGTAGACGAAGCCAAGCGCCTGGGGCTCCGGGTGCACGTCGACGGCGCACGCCTACCCAACGCGGCAGTTGCCGTGGGCTGTGCGGCTGCCGAGCTGACGCGCGGCGCCGACTCGGTGTCGATGTGTCTGAGCAAGGGCCTGGGCGCGCCGGTGGGGTCGGTGGTGGCAGGGACCCGGGCCTTCGTCGCCGAGGCCAAGCGCGCCCGCAAGGCGTTCGGGGGCGGCATGCGGCAGGCGGGCGTGCTGGCCGCCGCGGGGCTGATCGCGCTGCGGCAGGGGCCGGCGTTGTTGGCGCAGGATCACGCGCGCGCCCAGGCGATGGCGCGGGCGTTTGCCCCGCTTGCTGGCCTGCACGTCGATCGCTCGGCGGTCGAAACCAACATCCTGATGGTTGATCTCGTGCACGTGGAGCCGTCTGCTCTGCTGGCCTTCTTGGAAGCGCGCGGTGTGCGCGCGCTCGCCGTCGGACCGCGGCGCGTTCGATTTGTGACGCACCGCGATCTCGCGGATGCAGACATTGAACGCTGCATCGACGCCGTCACCAGTTGGGCAACCGTCGTGTCGAAAGTTACCCCCCAGCAGCCGTGACCATCTTCAAGGCCTACGACATCCGCGGCACATACCCGGATCAGATCCAGAAGGACAACGCGCGCAAGATTGGCGCGGCCTTCGCCAAGTTCCTCAACGCCAAGACCCTCGTGGTCGGCCGCGACATGCGCACGATGGCGCCCGAGATCCAAGACGCCCTGTGCGACGGCATCATGGATCAGGGTTGCGACGTGATCGACATCGGCCTCGCCTCGACGCCGATGGTGTACTACGGGATCGCCAAGCTGCCCTGTCAGGGCGGCGTGGCGGTGACCGCTTCGCACAATCCCAAGCAGTACATCGGCTTCAAGCTCTGCCGCGAGCAGGCGCGGCCGCTGTCGAAGGACACCGGCATCGCTGACCTGGAGAAGATGGTCCTGAACTTCGACCTGCCGCGCGCCGCGCGCCGCGGCAAGCGCGATCAGGTCGACGTGAAGCGCGACTACGTCGCGCACATCGCCTCGTTCGCCCACGGCATCCAGCCCACGCGCATGTGCGTCGACTACGCCAATGGCATGGGCGCGGCGGAGTCGCCGGCGATCTTCAAGGCCATCAAGGGAATCGAAGTAATCTCGCTGTACGAGGAACTCGACGGCACCTTCCCCAACCACGAGGCCAACCCGCTGCACGAGCCCAATCTCGACGAGCTGCGAGGCGCGGTGCGCAAGCACAAGACGCCACTCGGGATCGCGTTCGACGGCGACGCCGACCGCTGCGCGTTCGTGGACGAAGACGGGCGCACGGTACACGCCGACCTCATCACCGTGATCCTGGCGCGCAACCTACTCAGCCGGCATCCGGGCAAGGGCATCATCTACGACCTGCGCAGCTCCAAGGTGCTGCCCGAGCAGATCAAGAAACTCGGCGGACGCCCGGTGCGCGAGCGCGTCGGTCACTCGTTCATGAAGGAGACCATGCGGCGTACCGACTGCATCGGCGGCGGCGAGCTGTCAGGTCACTTCTACTTTGCCGAGAATTCCTACACCGACTGCGGCGTGCTCGCGTGCGTCATGGTGCTGAATCAGCTGGCGAAGGAAGGGCGGACGCTCAAGCAGGCTGCCGATGAGCTCCGCGTCTACCACGGCACGGGCGAGGTCAACTTCCAGGTCGAAGACAAGGCTGCCAAGATGCAGGAGGTCGAGAAGACCTTCCCTGGCGGCGTGGTCGACTACCTCGACGGCGTGACGCTGACGTTCAAGGATTGGTGGGTCAACGTGCGACCCAGCAACACCGAGCCCTACCTGCGCATGTGCCTCGAGGCCGACACCAAGAAGCTCATGGACGAAAAGCGCGCGGCGATCATGAAGATCCTCGGCAAGCCGGCCCACGGGCACTAGGCCGGCCGCGTCATGGAGCTGCCTCGCGCCTGCGGCATCGTCGCGTTGCTCACGGACTTCGGGCTCGACGACCCGTTCGTGGGGGTGATGAAGGGCGTCATCAAGCAGAAGAACCTGCGGGCCGACGTGATCGACTTCTGTCACGGCGTGCCAGCGCACGCCGTGGCGGTGGGCGCGTTCTACCTGGCGGCGGCGATCGAGCGCTTTCCGCCGGGCACCGTGCACGTCGCAGTGGTGGACCCGGGCGTCGGAACCCCACGCCGCGCGTTGGCGGCTTGCGCCGCGGGCTGCTTCTGGTTGGCTCCGGACAACGGCCTCTTGGAACCGATCCTGCGCCGCGACGACGCCGAGGTGCGCGAGCTGGACATGGCCAAGCTCCGGCTCGAACCGGCGTCGCGAACTTTCCATGGACGCGACGTGTTCGCGCCGGTCGCGGGGTTGCTCAGCGGTGGGCGCTTCGGGTTTCGCGCCGTGGGTGATCGGTGCGAAGCGCCGGTGCGCTTGGCCGGCGATCCGCTGGCGGGCGATGCCGCGCCACACGTCATCGCAGTCGACCGGTTTGGCAATCTGATCACCAATGTCACCGCGGCGCGCATTGGCCACGAACGATGGCGCGGCATCAAGGTGGGCGCCCGCTCGATCTCGCTGCACGGCACCTACGCCGATGTGCCGGCCGGTGAGGCGCTGGCCTTGATCAACAGCTACGATCTGTTGGAGATCGCGATCCATCAGGGCCGCGCCACCGATGTTCTGCGCATCCCGGTCGGGACGCCGCTCGAAGCACTCAAATGATGAAGACGACGATCACCCGTGACAGACGCATTCAGATCGTGGGTGTGCCCATGGATCTCGGCGCCGGCCGGCGGGGCGTCGGCATGGGGCCTTCGGCGATCCGGATCGCTGGCGTGAGCCAGCACTTGCGCGACTTGGGCTACGAAGTCGTCGACGACGGCGACGTGGCGGTGCCCTCACCCGAGTCGCGCAACCCTGGGCCGGAGCGTTGTCGCTACCTCAACGAGATCTACCACGTGTGCAACCGTCTGCGCATGCGGGTGGCGCGCATCGTCGATGCCGGCGCCATTCCGGTCGTGCTCGGCGGCGACCACAGCATCGCCATCGGCACGGTGTCCGGCATCGCCGAGCACTACCGCGCCCGCGACCAGGAGATTGGTCTGATCTGGGTCGACGCGCACGCCGACATGAACACGCCGGAGACCACGCTGACCGGCAACGTGCACGGCATGCCGCTCGCCGTGTTGATCGGCATGGGGCACGAGCGCTTGGTGCAGATGGGCGGCTTTTGGCCCAAGGTGCGCCGCGAAAACGTGTGTCTCATCGGCATCCGCAACCTCGACGAGAGTGAGAAGGAGATCGTGCGCACCTCGGGGGTGCATGCCTACACCATGCGCGAGATCGACGAGCGCGGCATGCAGGCGGTGATGGCGGAGGCCATTGCCCACGCGTCGCAGGGCACGGCGGGCTTCCACCTGTCGTTCGACCTCGACGGCATGGACCCCAACGATGCGCCCGGCGTGGGCACGCCCGTGAAGGGGGGCATCGACTGGCGCGAAGCCAATCTGCTGGCGGAGATGGCCGCCGATTCGAACCGGCTGCTCGGGGTCGAGATCACCGAGTTGAACCCCGTGCTCGACGTGCGCAATCAGTCCGGCGAGGTAGCCGTCGACGTGATCGTGTCCGCTTTCGGTAAGTCGATTCTGTAGCCCGATCGCAACGCGCGGTGGGGGCGCGTCAGGTCACGACTGATCTGTGCGCTGAGGCGACCCGGAACTCGTTCGCGCTGTGGTGGTCGATGTACACGACCTCCCGACCCTCATCGTGCTGGACGGAGCGCTGCCACTTCGACGCAACGCTGCTATTGGCCCTCGCGCTCAGTCTCTTCCTGATCCTCGGCCTGCCCTAAGTCCTAAGGGCCAAGACCTAGCGTGCGGTAGCTCAGCTGCCAGCCGCTGCAGTGTCCTCGGTGGCGAACACGAGCTGGCCGCCCGTCACCGTCACGCGGATCGTGCCCACAGCCTCACCACCGCGGCGTAGGAGTTGCTCCGCCAATGGTTGCCGCAGGCTGTGATCGACCACGCGACGCAACTCGCGCGCACCGTAGTCCTCGCTCTCGCCGAGCTGGATCAGGTGGTCGTACACCATGTCGTCGAGCTGGAGCTTGGCCTTGCGCGTGGCCATCAGCTGTTCGAGGTCGTGCACGTAGCGGTCAATGATGCGCCGCAGGGAGTTGCGGTCGAGGCGCTTGAACTGGATGACCTCGTCGATTCGGTTCACCAACTCGGGTCGGAAGAACGGCACCAATCCCTTGCGCAGATCAGGCAGCGGCTGGTCAGCCGCCAGCTTGCCGAAGCCCACTGAGCCCTTCTCGGGCATCGGATCGATGTTGGACGTCAAGATCACGACCGCTTGCGAGAAGTCGGCGGTCTTGCCATGCGCGCCTGACAGGCGGCCGTCGTCGAAGATCTGCAAGAACAGGTCGAACACCTGCGGATGCGCCTTCTCGACCTCATCGAACAACACAATGCTGTGTGGGTGCGTGCGCAGAGCGCTGATCAGCTGTCCCTCGCGTTCGTGTCCGATGTAGCCAGGCGGGGCACCGATGAGCTTCGACACCGAGTGCGGCTCGGTGAACTCCGACATGTCGAAGCGCACCAGGCGCTTTTCGTCGCCAAACAGCACGTGCGCCAGACTCTTCGCCAGCTCGGTCTTGCCGACGCCGGTGGGGCCCAGGAACAAGAACACCCCAAGCGGCCGGTTCGGGGCGTTGAGCCCCGCCTTGGCGGTGAGGATGGCGCGCGACACCGACTTGGTGGCGTGGTCCTGGCCGACCACGCGTGCCCGTAGATCAGCCTCGAGGTTCAACAGGCTGCGCGTGGCCTCCTCGGTGAGCTTGCGCAACGGGATGCCCGTCCACTGGGACACGGTGACCGTGATGTCCTCGGCGGTGATCGGCGACATCTTGTCGCCGCTGCGACCACCGTGCATGAATTGCTGTAGGCGTCGTCGCGCGCAGCTTTGATCCAGCGCGTCGAGGGCCTTGTCGGGCAACTGGCGGTCGAGCACGTGCTTCACCGTGAGGTCGACCGCGGCCTGCAGCGCGTCGGGCATGACCTTCACTTGGTGGTGCTCTTCCATGCCTTCGCAAAGCCCCTGCAAGATCTCGAGCGCTTGCCGCGGCGTCGGCTCCTCGACCAAGACCTTCTCGAACCGCCGATCGAGCGCTGGGTCCTTTTCGATGTGGCGACGGTACTCCTCGACGGTTGTGGCGCCGACGCAGCGCAGATCGCCGCGCGCCAGCGACGGCTTGAAGATGTTGGCCGCGTCGAGCGAGTCACCCGAGCCCGCGCCAGCGCCGACCAGGGTGTGGATCTCGTCCAGGAACAAGATCACGTTGGGGTGCTGCTCGGCTTCCTTGGCGATGCCCAACAAGCGCTCCTCGAACTCGCCGCGGAACTTGGTGCCAGCGACCAGCGCGCCCACCGCGAGTTCGACCACGCGGCTGCCCCGCAGCGGCTCCGGGCAGTTGCTGGCAACCAGGCGTCGCGCCAGGCCCTCGACGATCGCCGTCTTGCCGACCCCGGCCTCGCCGACCAGCACCGGGTTGTTCTTGTTCTTGCGCAAGAGCACCTGCGCGAGCAGTTCGAGTTCCTTCTCGCGACCAATCACCGGCGACAGTCGACCAAGCCGCGCCATCGCGGTGAGATCGCGGCCGAAACGATCGAGCAACGGCGTGTCGCTCTCCTTCTGCTCTTCCTGGTTGCCCTCGCCCTCGAGCGACGCGTCGCGCAGCTCGCCGAGGTCGACGTCGAGCGAGCGCAACAGGCGCAGCGGCACGCTCTCGTTCTCGCGGAAGATCGCCTCCAAGATGTGCGGCGGCTCGACTTCGGAGGCGCCCGACTTGGCCGCAATCCGACTCGCGAGTTGCAGCACGTCGCGCGCCCGCGGCGTGAACATCAACTCGTCGCCCCATGGGCGCTGTTCGATCCGCACGGTGCGCTTCTCGAGCTCTTCGCGGAACTCGCCCAGCTCGACGCTCTGCTTGGTGAAGGCTCGCGCCAACGGCGACTCTGGCTCGCGCATGAAGCCCAAGAACAGGTGCTCGACGCCGAGGTAGTGGTGGTTGAGGCGCGCGCTCTCGTCGGCCGCTGCAGTGATCAGGCGCTCGGCGCCGCGGGACAGGCGGGGGAGTTTCATGGTCACCGCGCGATGAACTCCAGGCAGGTGCGACCGACGACGAAGTTGGTACCCGGCGCGATCAGCGAGCGCGCCCGCAAGCGCTCATCGCCGAAGTAGGTGCCATTGCGACTGCCCAGGTCCTCGAGCCAAAAGTGCTCACCCTCGCGCACGATGCGCGCGTGGGTGCCCGACACCATCGGATCGAGGGGGAGCGCGAAGTCGTTGTTCTCCGAGCGGCCAACCGTCATCAGCGCCTTGCCGATGCGGCGCACCTGCCCGTCCATCGGACCGCCAATCACTTCGAGCTGGATGCAGCGAGTCGGCTCGGCTTCTTCGCGCAGCTGGCCGCGCGGGCCAGCGTCGTAGATCACGGTCGCGGACGGATCGATCTGGCCGCGGGCTGGTTTCAAGTCCTTCAAAGGATTCCTTGGTCTGGGGCGTCCTGTCTGGGACGTCCTTGGTGGGATAGGGCACCGAGCATAGAAGGTCGAGCCGACCGGCGAAAGGCGGCGTCCCTAGCTTCAGCTGATCAGGGCTTCATCTGGTCAGGGCTGCAGACGGTCAGCGACTGGACTCAGCCGTCGCGCCCCGCGGAGCTGGATCGCGTCCCGGCCCGAGCAGGCTCTGCACCACCTCACCCCAACGGTCGCGCACCTCCTCGCTCTTCAGACCTGCCTGCACCGCCTGCAGGATTGCTTCGGCCAACGGGTCCTGCCCCCGGAACGTCTTGAAGTCGAGGTTGCGCATGGTGGCGGTCAGTGCGTCCATCGCCTTGTGGCGCACCTCGGGTCGGCGCACATCGACCTCGCGCAATCGTTGCAGCGCGGCGATCGCATCGTCGAGGCGAACATGAAACTCTTCCACCTCGCCCTCCGCCACGGCCACGGGAGCCGGAGGCACGGGCCATTCCGCAACCGCCGGGGCCTCGGGGCTAATCGTCGCCCGCTGGGGTGCCGGCGCGTCGACATACGCTTGCGGTTGCCGCGTGCTGACCGTGCCGACTAAGAACAGGCCGATCATGACCAAGAACGTCAACGCAACGATCGCCAGCACCCAACCCCAGCTGACACCGCCCGCGCGCTGGGTTTGTGCTGTCGCTTGCGCTGGCGCTTGCCGCGGCGCCGCCACGGTCTTGGCCGCAGTCGATGCGCGTCGCGGCGCCGAGTTGGCCCGGCCCTCGAGCATCGCCTGGATCTCCGGCACGCTCTGCACGCGGTCGTCCGGGTCCTTGGCCAGGCATGCCTCCAGCACCACACGGTCACTCGCTGCGAGGTCTTGCGGATACGAAGGAGCCTCGGTCTCGTGCTTCTTCAGGATCTCCCACTCGGTGTCACCCTGGAACGGGACGTGGCCCACCAGGCACTCGTACAGCAGCACCCCGAGGGAGTAGATGTCGCTGCGGTGGTCGCCCTTGCGATGCAACACCTCGGGCGCCATGTAGTAGGTGGTGCCCCGACCAAACGACAACGAACGGCGTGATGCTGTCACCAGCTTGCTCAGCCCGTAGTCGCCAACCCGCGCCGCGTCGCCCTTGAGATAGATGTTGGCTGGCTTGAGGTCGAAGTGCACCAGCATGCGCTCGTGCAACGCGTGCACGCCGCGGCTCACCTGCATGAAGATGCGCAGGGCTTCGTCGCGCGGCAGCTTGCCGGTCTGCAAGCGGCGCCCAAGCGTCTCCTCGCCGGCGTAGCCCATCACGATGAAGGGAATGCCGCTGACGTGCCCCATATCCTCGATCGACACCAGATTCGGGTGATCGATCTGCGCGAACAGCCGCACCGTGTCCAGCTCGTGCAGCACGGCGTCCCGCACCGCCGCGTCGTCGACCTTCAAGAACTTGATGGCGTAGTCCTTGCCAATCGAGTGCTTGCGCGCCTTGAACACGATCCCGAAGGCGCCGGCGCCCAGCTTCTGCGCGATCTCGTAGCCGGGGACATAATCCGGCTTGCGGTAGTTGGCATAGAACGCCTCCCAGTCGATCTGGGACACGCTCTTGCGAGCATCGAGATCCGCCATCAGAGAGTGGGGCTAGCCGCCGAGCAGCGAGGATAAGGCCCGTCGGCTTGCGTGGGGAGAGTCGAGTATTTCATACGCGAGGTTTTGTGGCCGTGGTTCGCATCGATGCGGGCGAAGAGGTCGGCGCCGTTGCGGCCACCGGCCAAAGGCATCGTAGCCAGTTGTCATTGCCGTACAGTCGGCGCGCGCCGCTAGCATGCGCGGTTCTTGCAGCCCATGTCACCTGTCCGAGAGCTCGAATGGCGTCGCTGGCTGCAGATCCTGCGCGCCCAACTCGCCGCGGCGCACGACGAAGCGGCCGTGGCGCGGGTTACGCTGCGCGGGCTACGCCAGATCTTGGCCGCGGCGCATGTGGCGTTGGTCGCGCTCGACGCGCTGGGTGACCTGCAGGTCGTTTGGCAACTTGGCGAGCCGCAAGCCCCGATCGACGACGCCCTGAAGGTCTACTTGCAGCGGGGTGACTGGCCGCGTCCCGACGGCACGCGGGTGCTGGCCCCGGTCACCCGCCGCGGCCGGCGTTGGGCCGTGTTGCTGGCCGACGCTCAGGGTGAGTTTGTCGTCGGCGAGGGCAAGGGTTTGGCCCTCGCTGCCGAGGTTTTCGCCGAGCGTATGCAAGAACTCGATCGGCAACGCGCCTCGGGCGTCCGCGCTCGCATCGATCGCAAGATCATGACCCAGCTGCGGCCGCAAGATCTGTGCTACCAGATCCTGCACGGTCTGCGGTCGCTCACCGGCTACGACCACTCAGCGGCGGTCTATGTCGCCGACGGCGTTTCGAATCGGTTGCGTTTGGTGGCCGAGCAGGTCGCATGGAACAAGAGCAAGAGTAATCGGATCGGCATGCGCGTCGAGTTGCGAGAAACCGACGTGGAAGCGCTGCGGGCCGGCGTGACGTGTGGGTTCGATCGCGTCGGTGGCGCCTGGCGCGCCTGGCGTGGGCGCGCGTCCGAGGCTTTCGCCGGCGCCGTGGATGTCCCCGGCGACGCGCACACTCCTGCGGCCGGGAGCCTGCTGCTGGCGCCCTTGGTGAGCGGCGATGATCTGCACGGGGTGATCCGGCTGGCGAGCGCGCAACCGGCGAGCCTGGCGGACTACGAGGCTGACCTGCTGCATCGCTTCTTGCCGCAGGCGTCGGTGGCGATCCGCAACGCGGACAAGACCGAGTCGCTCAAGGAGAGTGTCTTGCGGGCCGAGCGCAAGCACGCGATGGCCGACCTGGCGCGCGGCGTGGCGCACGACGTCAACAACGCGCTCGGCTCGGTGTTGCCCGTCGTGCAGCAGATGCAGGCCGAGGTGCGCGACGGCGTGGTCAAGCTCGAGACCCTGGGCGACGATCTGGCGCGCATCGAAGACGCGGTCGCCACCTGCCGCCGCATCTTTGGCGGCATGCTCGCCTTCGCCAAGGGCGCGGCCGGACGTGGCGCGCGGCACGGCGATCTGCGCCGCGCCGTGGACAGCGCCGTCAACATCTTGCGCGCCAGCGCGGCGCGGCACGGGGTGCAGGTCGACGTGCAGCTGACCGAACCCTTGCCCGCGATCGCCGGCGCGCAGCACGAACTCGAGCAGCTGTTCTTGAACCTGATGAGCAACGCCTGCGAGGCGATGCCGCACGGCGGGCGTCTGCACGTGGTGACGTCGGCGCACGCTGGCGAACGTGCCGCGCTGCGCGTCGTCGTGAGCGACAGCGGTCATGGTATGTCGCGGGCGGAGTTGGCGCGCGTCGAGGAGGCCTTCTACACCACCAAGACACACGGGACCGGCCTCGGCCTCGCCATTTGTCGCAGCATCGTCGGTGACATCGGCGGGCGCATGGCGATCCAGAGCGAGGCCGGCGCCGGCACCAACGTCACGCTCGAGCTGCCAGTGCTCGGCGCGCTCGCCGTGGAGGCGACGACGTGAGCCGACCGCGCGTCCTGGTGGTCGACGACGAGCCGGGCATGCTGCACGCGGTGCGGCGCCTGCTGGAGCGCGACTACGAGTTGCTGTGTTGCCCGACGCCCGCAAACGCACTGGAAAGCGCCGCCGAGTTCGCGCCCGAGCTGGCGATGCTCGACATCCGCCTGCCCCAGGCCGACGGCTTCGACTTGATGCGCCGACTGCAACGGCTGATCCCCGGCATCGATGTCATCCTGATGACGGGCAGCATCACCGACCTCGACAGCAAGCTGATCCGGTCGCTGCGCGGCGAAGCGTTCTTCTTCCTGCAGAAGCCGTTCGATCGCGAACTGCTGCTCACCTTGCTGACGCGCTGGCAGGAGCGGCGCCGCCTCGCGGCGGAGAACCACGACTATGTGGCGCGACTGGAAGAAGAGCTGCGCCAGGCGCGCGCGTTCCAGCAGCGCATGCTGCCGGGCGACGCGGCCCGCCTCGGTGGGCTCGCGCTGCACGGGCGCTACGTGCCGTGCGAGTCGCTGGGCGGCGACTTCTACGACTGGGCCGACGCGGGCGACGGCGCCACGGCACTGCTGATCGCTGATGTCGCGGGGCATGGCGTCGCGGCGGCGATGCTCACCGGCTTCGTCAAGGCCTCGTTTCACGCGGCGCACGTCGACGGCTACGCGCCAACCTCGGTCGCCACGCGCGTGCGCGACGGCCTGCGCGGCCTCGATGACGGCTGTTTCGTCACCCTGTTGAGTGCGCGGATCGATCGGCGCGCGGGTCGCTTGGAATTCGTGAGCAGCGGCCATCCGTACGGCGCGGTGCTGCGCGGTCGGCAACGGCACCTGCTCGACAGCACGGGGCCGCTGCTGTCGCCGGCGTTCCCCGACGTCGGTTGCGACGCGGTCACCGTGCCGTGGGAACGGTCTGATCGCCTGCTGCTGTGGACCGATGGCATCGAGGAGGCCGCCGACGCAACCGGCGAGCTGTTCGGCCAAGACCGTCTACTCGCCTGCCTCGACATCGACCTCGGCCACCCCGCCTTGCTGATGCGGATCGAGGCCGCCGTGCAGGCTTTCGTCGGCCAGCGCCCGTTGCGCGACGACTACACGCTGGTGATCGCTGGGCCGCCGGCGTGACAGCGGATCGGCCTTCGCCAGAAGGCCGAGCACGGTGCGCAGTTCTTGCGGCAGCGGATCGCGCAGATGCAGACGCTCGCCGGTGATCGGGTGGTCAAGGCACAGACGCGTCGCGTGCAGGAAGAGGCGCGGCAGCGCAAAGTGCGCGCGGAAGAACACGTTCAAGCGCCCCTTGCCAAACGTCGTGTCGCCGAGCGCGTGGTGCGCCAGGTGATTGAGATGCCGCCGGATCTGGTTGCTGCGTCCAGTGTGAATGCGGGCGCGCACCAAGGCGCAGCCGCGACCCCACAGCAGCGTCTGGAACTCGGTGTGCGCCGCCTGCGGTTGGCCACGCTCGTCGGACAGGGGCCGCTCCGAGGCGAAGCGCGGCGGCGGGGCACCGCGCGCCAGCACGAGGTACTCCTTGCGGCACGTCGGTGACGCAAGGCTGCGCTGCAGCGCGGCGGCCGCTGCCGAGCTGAGCGCAAACGTGATCACGCCGCTGGTCGCGCGGTCGAGGCGCTGCACGGGGTAGAGCCACAGGCCGAGTTGCGCCTTCAAGGTCTGCAACAGCACAACGTGGTCCTCGGGTGAGCGCGCGGCTTTGTGCACCAACATGCCGCTCGGCTTGCTGACCGCGACGATCGAGTCATCCAGCCAGAGCACGCGCAGGGGCGGTGGCGTGGGCGTCGGCGTCGGCTCGTCGACCGTGCTCACCGTCGACGGCTTCCCGATCGGTTTCCTGCCACCCCGTACGACGCGAACCGCAGCGCGCAACCTTCGCGCCGACGACTTGACGCTGCAAATCCCGACACATCGCGTGCAGTGCGCGACGACACCTGCCAGCCCGCCTCACGGTTCAGGGTGTTGACGGCCGACATATTCTTTGCACTCGGGGTCCGAACAGGGTTCGAACGGGAGATGACGACGCCACGAGCGTCGAGAGGCAGCAGCATGGCGACTGGTACACAAAGCCGCGGCGTAGGACTCGAGAATATGGCGCCTGATGCGGCGACGCAGCCGGCGCCGGTGTCGCCGTCGCTCGCGCCACCGATCACCGGCAACGCCATGCTTGTGGCGGGGGCCAGCTTGAGCGACAAGGCTGGCGTGCCACACGTGGTCATCGTCGGCGGCGGGTTCGGTGGGCTCACAGTGGCGCAAGCCCTGCGTCGCGCGCCGGTGCGCATCACCCTCATCGACCGCCAGAACTACCACCTCTTTCAGCCGCTGCTGTATCAGGTGGCTGGTGCTGTGCTGTCGCCCGCGAACATCGCGTCGCCGATTCGCTCGATCCTGCGCCGCCAGCGCAACGCCGGCGTGCGCCTGGGCAACGTCGAGCGGATCGACGTTGCTCAGCGCGCCGTCGTGCTCAGCGACGGCTCGGCCGTCGCCTACGACCAGCTCGTCGTCGCCGCCGGCGCGCGCAGTCATTACTTTGGCCACGACGACTGGCGCAGCGTCGCGCCGACCTTGAAGACGTTGGAAGACGCCCTCAACGTGCGGCAGCGCGTGCTGACTGCCTTCGAGAAGGCCGAGTGGGTCGAGCACGACGCCGAGCGACGCGAGTTGCTCACGTTCGTGGTCATCGGCGGTGGGCCCACCGGCGTGGAGTTGGCGGGCACGCTCGCCGAGCTGGCCAAGCACACGCTCGCCCGCGAGTTCCGCAATATCGATTCGCGCACGGCGCGCGTGATCCTCGTCGAGGGCGCCTCGAGCGTGCTGAACGGCTTTCCACCGAAGCTGCAAGAACGCGCGCTGCGCGACCTGCGCGAGCTCGGCATCGAAGTGCGCTTGGGCAAGCCGGTCGAGTCGATCACCCAAGGCAGCCTCGTGGTGGGGGGTGACAAGATCGTGGCCGGCACCGTGCTGTGGGCCGCCGGCGTGCAACCGGTGCCGCTCGGCGCCACGCTCGGCGTGCCGCTCGACCGCGGCCGCGTCGTGGTCGAGGCCGACCTCACGGTGCCCGGCCATCCCGAAATCACGGTCATCGGCGACCTAGCTTGTTTCTTGCACCAAGACGGCAAGCCGTTGCCCGGGGTCGCTCCCGTGGCCGTGCAGATGGGCCAACACGTCGCGCGCAACATCCTGCGCGGGATGCGGCAAGAGGCGCGGCTGCCCTTCCGCTACCGCGATCTCGGCACGATGGCCACCATCGGTCGCCGACGCGCGGTCGCGTGGATCGGGGGCCGTCAGTTCACCGGTTGGCTCGCCTGGCAAGCCTGGCTCTTGGTCCATCTGATGGCGATCGTCGGCTTCAAGAGTCGCCTCATGGTGCTGCTCGAATGGGCGTGGAGCTACCTCACCTCGCAGCGCCGGGCGCGGTTGATTCGGCGCGAGCGGTCGAGTGACGACGGCGGCGGGGCGCCAGCGTAAGGCGTCGAAGGATTCGCCCAGGCGCGCCGCGGCGGTAGACTCATCGGTTACCCATGGCGTCCCTGCGCCTTCTCTCCCTGGCAACCCTGTTGTTCTGCGCGCGCAGCGAAGACCCCATCGCGACGTCGTTCACCACGCTCGCGGGCTTCGACTTCACGCCGGGCGTGCAGCTGCCGCAGGAGGTCGTGGACCTCGACGACAAGACGGTGCGCGTGCAGGGCTTCATGCAGGCAGAGAAGGACGGCGACACCGACCTGTCCTACTTTCTCCTGATCAACGACGCCTGCGGCTGCCAAGGCACGCCGAAGCTCAACGAGATCATCTACTGCGCGATGCCGGAGAGCCACA
Source organism: Planctomycetota bacterium (assembly GCA_031423015.1). Lineage (GTDB taxonomy): Bacteria > Planctomycetota > UBA1135 > UBA1135 > UBA2386 > DATGPD01. Next base: position 55,610 of record JANPER010000246.1, read on the forward strand.
CCACCAAGCTGCTGCCCGGCTTGGTGAAGATCACCGGCAAGCTGTTCGTGGGCGAAGAGAAGGAAGGCGAGGATGTCGTTGGGCTCTACTATCTAGATGTCGACAAGATCGAATAGCGCGTTCGTCTGCGGTCTGCTCTTCACGTTGGTCCTGCGCGGTCAAGAGATCGAGAGCCCGGTGGCGGCGGGGGCCGACTGGCCGGCCAAGGTCAAGGTGGCCATCGAGAGCCCGCGCTACGCGGTGCAGCGCGCGGCCAGCAATGACGTGGCACGCGCCGGCGACGCCGCGGTGCCGGCGATCCGCGCCTATGTAGAAAGCAAGGGCAAGGACGCGCTGCCGCTGCTACTGGTCGACGCGATGGCCCAGAGTGACGCCGGTGGCGACGCGGTGCGGGCCTTGCTGCGCGGGTGGGCAACCGATCGCGAGTTCTTTTGGCGCGCGCAGGCGCTGACGGGATTGGCGCGTCGAAAGAGCCCACTCGACGCCGAGTTGTTCGCGCAGGCGTTGCAAGATCCGTCGCACGTGTTTCGCGTCGCCGGCGCCAAGGGGGTGCACGCACTCGCCGGCGCTGCCCCCAAAGCGTGGGACGCAGCGCGCGCCGTGCTGCTCGACCCGGACCCCCGCGCGCGCGTGCTGTTCGCCATGCACTTGTTCGCGCAGACCCGCGAGCCCGCGGCCTTGCCGGCGCTGGTGGCGGCGATCGCCGACGACCGCGCGTTTCTGGACGACGACTGGGCGCGACGGCTGGCGGTGCAGACGGTGCAGACGCTGGCGCGCGTGGCCGGCACGAACTTCGACTATCAGGGCACGCGCTCGCTCGCCGGCAACCGCGAGGCGATCGCCAAGTTTGCCAAGTGGGCGGAACTCGATCCACCCGAGCTTCGCGAACGCGATGACGTGCAAGACCTCGGCGGCGTCGAGGTGCGATCGTGCCGGCACGGCGATCTGTTCCTGCGCTGGACTGACACCGAGCTGCACTTCGACCTCGACCGCGGTCGCAAGGTAGTGCTGCCCGCCGACGCGCACGCGGCGCTGATGCAGGCGCTCGCCACCGCGCTCGATACGAACAGCGAGGCTCGCCGCGTGGTCGGCAAGGTGGTGTGCGATTACCTGCAGCTCACGGTGCGCGCGCCGGCTCGGCTGTGGAAGGTGGCGCCGGACGCGGTGCCAGCCGAGGTGCACAGGTTTCTGGTCGCGACCGCGGACGCGCTGGCTACCGCCGGGCATGGCGGACTCGCGTCCGAACTGCGCGCGCGCCTCACACAGTTCCCGCCGCACGATTGAGCCGCCTCAGGGTGCGGTCATACTGCGCGGGTCTCGCACCAAGAGCCCATGCGCACCAAGATCCCCTTCACCCTGTCTCTCGCCGTGTCTCTAGCCGCCGGCGCCACGTCAAGCGCGCAAGACGCGGCCTACCAACCGGCGCTGCTGGGGCCCAGCAAGGAAGGCGAGTTGGCGCGGCGGAAGTTCGTGCACGCCGACGACCTCGAGGTCTCGCTGTGGGCCGCCGAGCCGCAGCTCGGCAATCCGGTGGCGTTCTGGATCGATCGCCAGGCGCGGGTCTACGTCGCCGAGACCTACCGACTGCACAAGGGAGTCACCGACAACCGCAAGTTTGGCACCGACTGGGCCGACGCCGATCTCGCGTGTCGCACGGTGCAGGATCGCATCGCGCAGTACCAGCGCTTCTTTGCCGACAAGCTTCCGGCATTGACCAGCGAGCACGAGCGGGTGCGCTTGCTCTGGGATAGCGACGGCGACGGCAAGGCGGATCGCGACACCGTGTTCGCCGACGGCTTCAAGCAATTGGAAGACGGCATCGCCGCCGGCGTGCTGGAACACGGCGGCGACGTGTTCTTCACCTGCATCCCCAAGCTCTGGCGGCTGCGCGACCACAACGGCGACGGCGTCGCCGATGAGCGCGCTGCGGTGCACGATGGCTTCGGCGTGCACACCGCGCTGCTTGGCCACGACATGCACGGCTTGATCGTGGGCCCCGACGGTCGCCTGTACTTCAGCATCGGCGACCGCGGGCTGCACGTGACGACGCCGAGCGGCACGCTGGCCTTGCCCGACGAAGGCGCAGTGCTGCGCTGCGAACTCGATGGCAGCAAGCTCGAAGTGTTCCACCGCGGCCTGCGCAACCCGCAGGAACTCGCGTTTGACGACTTCGGCAACTTGTTCACCGGCGACAACAACAGCGACGGCGGCGATCGCGCGCGCTTCGTGTACTTGCTGCCGGGCGGCGACTGCGGCTGGCGCATCGGCTTTCAGACCATCAACGACCGCGGACCCTGGAACCAAGAGAAGCTGTGGCATCCGCCGTTCCGTGGCCAGGCTGCCTACGTGAACCCGCCGATCGACAACTACGCCAGCGGGCCCTCGGGTCTGTGCTTCGATCCGGGGACGGGTCTGCCGGCGCGCTGGCGCGGGCACTTCTTGCTGTGCGACTTCCGCGGCTCGAGCGCCAACAGCGGCGTGTTTGCGCTGCGCCTCGAAGCCAAAGGCGCCGGCTTCGAACTGGCCAGCGAAGGCCCGGTGATCACGTCGGTGCTGGCGACCGATGTCGAGGTCGGGCCGGACGGCGCGATCTGGATCGCCGACTGGACCGAAGGTTGGGACCAGCCGATGAAGGGACGCATCTACCGGCTGACACCGCGCGGGCTCGCCAGCGATGCGGCGGTGGCGGACACCAAGCGACGCCTGCAGAGCGACCTCACGCGAGCGCCGATGGCCGACCTGCTGGGCGCGCTGGGCCACCAAGATCGGCGCGTGCGACAGGCGGCGCAGTTCGCGCTGGCGACGCGGGCCGACGCGCGCGCCGATCTCCAGCGTGTGGCTTCGCAGGTGGCTGCGCCGCGTCTGGCGCGCGTGCACGCGATCTGGGCGCTAGGGCAGATGGCGCGCACCGGGCAGCTCGCCGGGCAGCTCGACGCGCTCCAGCCGATCAAAGAATGGCTCGCCGACCCGGACCTCGAGATCCGCGCCCAGGCCATCCGCGTGTGTGCCGACGCGAAGCACCAAGCCGCGCTCGACCCCCTGATCGCCAGCCTGCGCGACCGCAGTAGCCGCGTGCGTTCGTTGGCCGCGATCGCGCTCGGTCAACTCGGCGCCCGCAAAGCGCTGCTGCCTCTCCTGCGCTTGCTGCGCGAGAACGATGACCGCGACCCGTGGCTGCGGCACGCGGGCATCGCCGGCCTCGTGGGCGTGGCCGATCCGGTGGCCTTGCTGGCGCACGCCGACGACAGCAGCGACGCCGTGCGCCTGGCCTTGTGCGTCGCTCTGCGTCGACTCGAGAGCCCGCATGTCGCTCGCTTTCTCGAGGACCGCACGGCGTTGGTCGCCGTCGAGGCGGCGCGCGCGGTGCACGACGTGCCGATCAGCGCCGCGACCCCTGCGCTCGCCGCGGTGCTCAATCGCCGCGAAGTGCAAGACCCCGCCCTGGTGCGGCGCGCCATGGCCGCGTGTTTCCGCGCGGGCGACGCGGCCGGCGCCGAACGCCTGGCCACCTTCGCCGCGCGCGACGACGCCGACGACAAGCTGCGCGTGCTGGCGCTGAGCACGCTGGCCGATTGGGCGCGGCCCAGCGCGCGCGATCGCGTCCTCGACCTGTGGCGACCGATCGCCGACCGCGGGCCCGAGGTGGCGCGCGCCGCGCTCGCCGTGCACTTGGAGGCATTGCTGGCGCAGAGCGACCAGAACCTGGTGGCCGCGGCGGCGCGCGCGGCAGGAGTGTTGGACATGAGTGCGTTCGCCGCCGCGCTGGAAAGAGTGGCGCGCGATGACGCCCGTGGTGGCAAGGCGCGCGCGGCCGCCCTGACCGCGCTCGAACGGGTCGGCGGCGGGGCGGCGGCGACGGCGGCCGCCTCGCTCGCGGCCAGCCCAGACGCGGCGCTGCGCAAGGCGGCGATGCAGGTCGTGAGTCGGCTCGATCCGGAAGCGGCGGTCGGCGTGCTCGACGCGCTGGTCGCCAGCGCGCCGCTCGACGAGCAACAGAACGCGCTCGCCGCGTTGGGCGACAGCAAGGCCAGCGCCGCCGACGCCGCGCTCGTGCGTTGGCTCGACGCCTGCACCGAGGGCAAGCTCGCGCCCGCGCTGCGCCTCGACTTGCTGGACGCCGCGGGCAAGCGCCAGGCACGATCGGTGATGAGCAAGCTCGCCGCCTTCGAGGCGAGCCGGCCGGCCGACGACCCGTTGGCGTTGTGGCGCGAGACGCTCGAGGGCGGCGATGCCGAGCGCGGCGAACACTTGTACTGGAACCACGCGGCGGCGGTGTGCACGCGCTGTCACGCGCTGCAAGACAGCGGCGGCAACGCGGGGCCGCCCCTCGACAGCGTCGGCAGCCGACTGACGCGCGAGCAGATCCTCGAGTCGCTGGCGCTGCCGCAGGCGCAGGTGACGAATGGCTACGGCACCGTGGTGCTCGTGCGCAAGGTAGGCGAAGCCGTGGCTGGCATCCTCAAGTCCGACGACGGCAAGATCCTGCGCGTGCAGAGTCCCGAGGGCGAGATCATCGAAGTGAACGCGACCGACGTCGCGAGCAAGACCCCGGCGATCTCGGCGATGCCGCCGATGGCGGCGATTCTCAGCAAGCGCGAGCTGCGCGATGTGATCGAGTTCTTGAGCCGGCGGCGCGCGGAAGAGAAGCAGCCGAGTAAGCACTGAGCGCGGCTTCGCCGCAAATCGGGAGCGGGAGCGGGAGCGGGAGAGGAACTCTCACCGCGTTTGCCCGGTCACCCCGACCGCGCCCTTGACCTCACCGGTGTCGTTGTGCGAGTGCGTGAAGCCGCGGCGGCGTTCCTCGGCGATCGTGCCCGTCGAGCGGAACGCCACGATGTAGGCGCGGCGCCAGCTGGCGCTGAGGTTGCCCGACGAGCCGTGCAGCACGCGCTCGTTATGCACGGTGATGTCGCCGCGCGCGATCTCCGCCGGGCGCACCACATCGACGCGGTCGTCGACGTCGGTCACCAGGGTGTGCGACTTGTCGCGGTCGCCGTGCAGGGGCCGATGCGGGCGCAGCGGCAACTTGTGCGACCCGGGCACGAACCGCATGCAGCCGTTGTCGACGCGCGACGGGTCGATCGCCAACCAACAGGTCGCGGTCCGCGTGTCGGGCGTGTCGATCCAATACGCCATGTCCTGGTGCCAACCGAACACTGCGTCCTGCTTGAACGGTCGCTTGGCGAGCAGTTGGTCGTAGTCGATCGCCATGCCCTGGCCGCACAGCTGCGCGGCGATCGATGCCGCGCGCTGCTCGTAGATGTTGCCCTGCCACGCCGGCCAGTAGCGCCGCGGCAGCATCACGTTCACGATCGAGTAGTCACTGGGCGCGCGTCCGTAGTCGCCCGCCATGTCGCAGAAGTCTTTGCCGGGAACCGCGATCTCGCGGCGCAGGAAGCGGTCGTACACCGTCTCCAGCGCGCACACCTCGTCCTCGGATAGAACGCCACGCAGGTGCACGTAGCCGTCCGCGGCGAACCGCTGTTCCTCGTCGTCACTGACGCGGTAGCGGGAACCGTCGCGCCGATCGCTGCTCATGTGGAACGATGGTAGCGGTCGCGCCCGGCCGCGGGCTAGAGTGCGCCCGTGAGCCTGCAGCTCATCGCTCTGCTCGTCAACATCGGCCTCGCTGTGCTCAAGTTCACGGTGGGGGTGGCGGCCGGGTCGCGCGCACTGGTCGCCGACGCGTTCAACTCGGCGGGCGACGTGCTGGCCACCTTCGTCGCTTGGATCGCCTTCCGCATCGGCCAAGCCCCCCCCGACGACGATCACCACTACGGGCACGAGAACGCCGAGGCCCTGGCCGGGCTGGTCCTGGGCGGCATGCTGTGCGCCACCGGCGGGTTCATCTGTGTCGACGGTGTGCGCGCCTGGTTTGCGACCGCACATGCACGCGTGCCCGAGTCGATGGCGCTGTGGGCGGCCGCCGCCACGGGGGTGGTGAAGGAAGCGCTGTATCGCGCGTCGATCCGCGTTGGGCGCCTGACCAACTCACCGACCCTGCTGGCCTCGGCCCGCGACCACCGCGCCGACGTGGTGACCAGCGCGGTGGCGTTCGTCGGCATTCTGGCTGCCCGCTTTGGCCACCCGAGCCTCGATGACACCGCCGGCGGTGTGATCGGCATCTACATCTTTTGGCTGGGCATCGCGCCGGTGCGCGCCAATCTGCACGTGCTCATGGCGGGTGCGCCGCCGGAGGTCGCCACGAGCGCGGCCGCGCATGCCTTGCGCGCCGAGGGCGTGCGCGCCGTCGGCGGCGTGCAGGTGATGCCGATGGGTGGGCGGTATCAAGTCGACATGGTCATCCGCGTCGACCGCGCGCTCACCGTGGCGCAGGGCCACGACATCGCGCACCGCGCCGAGGATGCGATTCTGCGCGCGATGGCAAGCGTGACCACGGTGCGCGTGCACGTCGAACCATTCGACGCGTAGGTTTAGGAATCGCCCGCGGCCTGTCGCCGCAGGCGTTCCTCTCAGCGCACGCGCATCTCGGCGGTCTCGCCGATCGTGATCTGCAGCGACGGCGACACGGCGAACGCTTGCACGACGAGCGTGCCCAAGACGCCGGCCGGAATCGGCACGGGGAACGTCGCCTTGCCGTTGGCATCCGGCGCGACGGCCGGGATCAGGTCGGGGAAGAACGGGAAGGCGGCCCAGACGTCGCAGCCGCTGAACTGGAACGGCGCCGGAGACACGGCCCCGCTGAGCAGCAGGCCGGCGGCGATCGCCGAGGATCCGTTGCCGCGGGTTACCAACGCAAAGCGCTGGTTGCCGCCGAACGGCGTGCCCTGCGTGCCCTCTTCGAGCTTCTCGCGCAGATGGTCCACCTCCAGCGCGTCACCGTTGGCGTTGCGACACGACGCGGCCCGGATCGTCACCAGGCTCGAGCGCTGATAGAAGGTGTGGCGGAAGCCGCCGCTGAGCGCGTCGGGCACCACTTCGAGGCCGCGATTGAACGCGCCGGTCGGGTGGATCATCACCCGCTCGTTCTCGCCAGCATCCAGCGCGTCGCCGTCGCCGTTCTTGTCGTTGAAGCGCCAGACGCACAGGTCACCAAACGCAGTGAAGCCGCAGAACGGGCGCGGGTTGTTGCCGTCGGCATCGGCGACGTACACGAACTGCTCGTTGGCATCGATCAACGTGTTGCCGTTGAGATCGATGACGCCGACGGCAAGACCGGAGTTGAACTCGGGCCGTGTCGGATCGGTGATCTGCGTCGGGTCGACGTAGATGCTGACTTCGCCCAAGTCATTGACGTCGCCGTCCACGTTGCGGTCCTCGCAGCGGAAGACGAAGCCGTTGCCCTGGCCGCCGGTCGCGTTGTTGGTCGATCCCAGGTAGTACACGTCGCCGCTGGCAAAGCCGGCGCCGAACACCGACTCCATATGATTCAGCCCGAAGTAGGGTCCCGTGACGACCGGGAAACCAGCCGTCTGGAAGTCGGCGCTGCGGGTGTAGGCCGACGTCGCGGCGTAGGTAAGCCAGTTGCTGACTTCGCCGGTGTTGGCGATGCCGTCGGCGTTGGCGTCACGCCAGCGGAAGATCGTGCCGAGCGCGGTTTGATTCACCAACGTCGCGCCGAAGCTGTCGACGTGCAGCGCCTCGAATTCGGTGTGGTCGACGTTCTGCGCTTCGACCACCACGACTCCGCTGGTGCCGGTCCAGGTGGCGCGGAACTCGCCGGCGCCGATCTGATCGTCACCGTTGGCGTCGTTCAGCTGGAAGATCCCCTGGTTGGTCGGGCTGCCCGTCGGGCCCGCCTTGTCCGAGATCCAGTACGCGCGGCGCGTCCCGGTGCGGTCGTACACCACGTTGTCGGGGCTGTAGTTCTCCATGTTCACCAGGGCGGCCGGGTCGAAGAACACGCGGATCTCGCTGGCGTCCACCGAGCCATCACCGTTGCTGTCGCGGCCGATGAAGGCCTTGTCGGCCGACGAGCTGGGCATCAGGAGCGCCGGGCTGCCGCCGAAGTTGGGCGCGAAGTTCACGTCCTCCGCGAAGTTGAGCTGCGAGGTGAACCCGCAGGCGCCGGTGACCAAACGGTTGTCGGTCATGAACGCGACGGTTCGGCCGGTCGCCCCGGGCCAGAACACGTTCGGCGGGGTGCCGGTGACACATCCGGTGGCGGTATCGGCGAGGTCGACGTCGGTCGAGAACTCGCTGGGCGCATCGAGTGGATCGAAGACGCCGGCTTCGACGTTCACATCGCCGTAGGCACCGTCCCCGTCGAGGTCGCTCGCGCGGTCGATCTCCAACATCGTCGCCGCCGACGCCGGCGGATTGCAGAACACACCCTGCACCATGATGACGTCGGGCCAGGCCGAGCCGATGGCGCCGCCGACCGACTTGACCACGTAGTCGCGCGTGATCTGGCCGTTGTTGAAGCTCGGGTGCGCCAGGGTCACGGTGAACGCCTTTGGGCTCAGGTTGGCCTGCGCCGACTGCACGTCGACGTTGACCTGCGCGTAGCCGCGCGCATCGACTGCAACCGTCGCAGGGGCGGTGAACGTCAGGCCGGTGGCAGCCGACACCGACACGCCAACCGAGATGCCCACCGTGGCGCCGTTCAGCTTGAGGCTGATCGTCATCCGATTGCCGGCGTAGGTGAGGGCGTGCGAAGTGGCGAGCTGGGCCGACGTGGTGCCAGCCAGGCCGAGGAGAACGCTGGCCAAGGAGAGAGTGAGAGAGAGTTTCATGCTAGACGGGGGGACAGAGAGGAGCAGGCGCGCCGAGTGCGGCACGCGACGCCGAGACTGAGAACGCGGATGTTAGTGGGGTCTGTGCAGGGTTGGTGCGAGTTCGTTGAAGGTTCATGACGGCTCGCACCCCAGCTTGCGGTCTGCCGAGTCGGTGTGGCGCTCGAGTCGCGGCGCGAGGGTGGCGGTTGCGGCCCATGCCGCCGCGATCAGACTGCACTGTACGTTGGCCTAACGCCGTCAGCTGGCTGCGCCCCGCTCGACCGCGAACACGCGCAGCTCGCCCAGCGATCCCGTCACCACCTGGGTGCCGCGATCGACGAAGCGAATCCCCGCGCCGGCCACCAAGTCGCGCACAGTGCTGGACACCAGCACTTCGCCGGCCTGCGCGCGGGCCACGACCTGCAGCGCGATGTCGACGGCAACGCCCCGCGCTTGGTTCTCCATCGCATCGCACTCGCCGGTGTGCAGCCCGACCTGGAGTTGGATGCCGAGGCGTTTGGCGGCATCGGCGAGCGCGCACGCGGCACGGATTGCACGCGCCGGGCCGTCGAAGGTAGCCAGCACGCGGTCCTCGGTCACTTCGATGGCGCGTCCCTTGAACCAACCAGTTTCTTTGAGCACCAAGGTCCGATAGCGAGCCCACACGTCGGCGCGCTGCGCGTCGATCACCCCACTCTCGTACCCCGCGATGTGCGCCAACAACACCGTCGCGAGCACGCGATCGAACTCCGGCGCCGGGCGCATGCCCGTCAGGAACTCTTCGATCGTGTCGAGGATGGCCTCTTGATCGCCAACGAACGGCAGATGGTCGACGCCCGGCAGCTCCACGAAGCGCGCGCCGGGGATGTGCTCCGCGAGGTAGCGCCCCTCCTCGACGCGCAGGCACACGTCGCCGGTACGATGCACGACCAGAGTCGGCACCTGCACGCTGGGCAGCACCTTGCGGATGTCGATCTCGGTGTTCATGCGCGTGAGCGCCAGCGCGGCGTTCGGGCTGGCGCCGTGCCGCAGGTAGGCAGACCACCACGCGCGGAAGTGTGGGTCGTGCGCCTTGCTGGGGGCGCGCTCCTCGAGGCCCACGGGCCCACCCCAGTGCTTGCGGATCTCGTCGAAGAACACTTCGCGGTCTTCTAGCGTGGGGCCCCACGGGTAGCCCTCGCCGCGCAACCGGCGCGCGTAGCTACCGATCATCACCAGCGCGATCGTTTTCTCGGGATACGTGGCCGCGAACAGACTGCACATCGGGCCACCCTCGGACACACCACACAGCACGGCGCGCGCGGAACCGACCGCCTCCATCACGGCGCGCACGTCGTCCATGCGCTGCTCTAGGGTAGGAAGTTGGTCGGTGGGAACGCGGTCCGACAAGCCGGTGCCCCGCTTGTCGAACAAGATCACGCGCGCGAAGGTGGAGAGGCGACGCAGGAAGCGCGCGAACGACGGCTCGCTCCAGAAGTACTCGAGGTGCGAGATCCACCCCATCACGAACACCAGGTCGAGCGGCGCGTCGCCGATCACTTGGTAGGCGATGTTGACGTCGCCGCTGCGCGCGTAGCTCACCTGCGGCACGTGCGTGTCGACGGCGGACTCACCGGGCGGGGCTAAGACGCTGGCGTCGAGGTTGCGCAGCATGCGGCGCAGGTCGTCGTGCAGCGCTTGTGCGCTCGGCGTGCGCTCGTCGCGTTCCTTGCGCAGCGCGTGCAGGACGACGCGTTCCAACTCGGCCGTCACCTCGGGCGCTCGAGTCGACAGCGGCAGGGGTTCGCGGTCGAGCAGCGCCACCAACAGATCGAGCGGGGTCGGCCCGGAGAACGGCGTGCGCCCCGCGAGCATCTCGTACAACACCACGCCGAGGCTGAACACGTCGCTGCGCGCGTCGACTTCGAGGCCGCGCGCCTGCTCGGGTGACATGTAGCTCATGGTGCCGACCAGCAAGCCGGGGCCGGTCTGCGAGTCCGCGGTGGCCGCATCCGGCAACGCCGCGGTCTCGATGTTCTTGGCCAGCCCGAAGTCGAGCACCTTCACGTAGCCGTCGCGCCGCAGCATCACGTTCTCCGGTTTGATGTCGCGATGCACGATGCCGGATGCGTGCGCTGCCACCAGCGCGCTGGCGATCTGAGCGCCGATCTCCAGCGCGTTCCGCACGCTCAGTCGACCGTTCGACAACTGCTGGCGCAGGGTATGCCCCTCGATGAACTCGGTGGCGATGAAGTGGACGCCGTCGGCCTCGCCGATCTCGTAGATGGTGAGGATGTTCGGGTGATTGAGGGTGCTCGCCGCCCTCGCCTCGCGCACGAAGCGACGCAGCCAATGGGCGTCGCCGGTGAACTTGGGCGACAGCAGCTTGAGCGCGACCCGACGGGACAGGCGGCTGTCGTGTGCGAGGTGCACTTCGCCCATGCCACCCGCACCGAGCAGCGACAGCAACTCGTAGCGGCCGAGCACGCGCTGGGGCGGTGTCGGGGTTGCGGCGCTGGAGGCGTGCGTGGCCGGCGCCTGGATCGGCGTGCCCAGCGCCAAGAAATCGTTCTGCGTGCTGTCGGCGACGAGCATGCGCTCCAGCGCCTCGCGCAGCACGGGTGTGAGGCCGCGCTGGTCGAGCGCAGCGCGCTGCGCTTCCTTCGGCAGTTCGACCAGCTCTTCGAACAGGGCACGCAGTTGATGCCAGCGGGCAAACTCGGCGGTCACCGTGCGGCTCCGCGGTCGTGATCGGCAGCTGGGCGCTTTGGTGCTCGGGGAGATGCCTGCATGGGACGTCGATGGGAGCTTAGCGCGCGCTGGTCGGTTTCCCCGCGGGCGATGACGTCGAGGCGGCGCGAGGTTTCGCCGCGCGCGCGCAGCGGCCATGATGCCGCGGTGTCGTTCGCCGTCGTCTCCGACCTCACACCCGCGGGTGACCAGCCGCAGGCGATCGCGCTGCTGCGCGACAACCTCGCGGCGGGCGTGCCGCACAACACGTTGCTCGGCGTCACCGGCTCCGGCAAGACCTTCGTCATGGCCAAGTTGGTCGAGGCGCTGCAACGGCCGGCGCTGGTGCTGGCGCCCAACAAGACGCTGGCGGCGCAGCTCTACAGCGAGTTCAAAGCCTTCTTCCCGAACAACGCGGTCGAGTACTTCGTCAGCTACTACGACTACTACCAGCCGGAAGCGTACGTGCCGACCACCGACACGTACATCGAGAAGGAGGCGACGATCAACCAGGCGATCGAGCGCATGCGCAACTCGGCAACGCGCTCGCTGATGGAGCGGCGTGACGTGGTGATCGTGGCCTCGATCAGCTGCATCTACGGGTTGGGCTCGCCGGAGTTCTACCGCGAGCTGTCGGTCAAGATCGTCAAGGGCAAAACCTACGAACGCGACGCCCTGCTGCGCGCGCTGGCGACGATTCAGTACCACCGCGACAACATCGACTTCGCGCCGGGCCGCTTCCGCGTGCGCGGCGACGTGATCGAGATCTTCCCGGCGTACGAGGAGGAGCGCGCCATCCGCGTCGAGCTGTTCGGCGACCAGGTGGAAGCCGTCATGCAGATCGATCCGCTGCGCGGCGAGATCTTGCGCGACCTCGACGAAGTCACCATCTACCCGACGTCGCACTACGTGACGCCGCAGGGTCGCTTGCTCGTGGCGTGCGAGACGATCGAGCAGGAACTCGAACAACACCTCGAGACGCTGCGCGGGCAGAAGAAGCTGCTGGAGGCGCAGCGCCTGGAGCAGCGCACGCGCCACGACCTGGAGATGCTGCGCGCCACGGGCGTATGCAACGGCATCGAGAACTACAGCCGACACCTCGACGGGCGCGCCCCAGGGCAGCCACCCGCGACGCTCATTCACTACTTCCCCGACGACTTCATCCTGTTCATCGACGAGAGCCACGTTGCGGTGCCGCAGGCGGGCGGCATGTATCGCGGCGACCGCAGCCGCAAAGAGATGCTGGTGCAGCACGGGTTCCGCCTGCCCTCGGCCGTCGACAACCGACCCCTGATGTTCGAAGAGTTCGTCGACCTGCAGAACCAGGTGGTGTTCGTGTCGGCGACGCCGAGCGCGTACGAACTCGAGCAATCGACCGGCCACGTCGCCGAACTCGTGGTGCGCCCCACGGGCCTGGTGGATCCACCGGTCGACGTGCGGCCGGCGCGTGGGCAGGTCGACGACGTGGTGGGGGAGATCAGGAAGCGAGTCGAGAAGAACGAGCGCGTGCTGGTGACCACGCTCACCAAGCGCAGCGCCGAGGAACTGACCGACTACCTGCGCGACCTCGGCCTGAAGGTGCGCTACATGCACAGCGACGTCGACAGCCTGGAACGCGCGGCGTTGATCCGCGACCTGCGCCTCGGCGTGTTCCACATCTTGGTCGGCATCAACCTGCTGCGCGAGGGCCTCGACATCCCGGAGTGCACGCTCATGGCGGTGCTCGACGCCGATCGCGAGGGCTACCTGCGCAGCAAGACGTCGCTCATCCAGACCTGCGGTCGCGCCGCGCGCAACATCGACGGCCGCGTGATCCTGTACGCCGACAAGCGAACCGACTCGATCGAGGGTGCCATCGCCGAGATGAACCGGCGCCGCGAACGGCAGGTCGCCTACAACCTGGAACACGGCATCGAACCGAAGACGATCGTCAAGGCGGTGCGCGAGCTGCTCGAGTTCGAGGAATCCGCCGCGGATGCCAGCGAGGCCGGTGGTGGCCGCGGCAAGCGTGGGCGCAAGCGCGGCGACGATCGCAGTCAGGGCGTCGACTTCAAGGATCGGCGCGCGCTGAGCGAGCACGTCGCCAAGCTGCGCGGCGAGATGTTGGCCGCGGCGCGCAACCTCGACTTCGAGCTGGCGGCGCAGATCCGCGACGACGTGTTCCGCATGGAGCGGATGGAACTGCGTCTGTCGTAGGTCAAGCGGCGGTCACTTGTAGGCAACCGCGGCGCTGTGCGCGCCCTGCAGGTGGATCGTCTCGAAGCGGCGGAAGCCGACCTCACTGCACCAACCGCGGAAGTCGGCGGCCGAGTAATCGAAGGCCTCGCCGAACTCGATCAGCATGTGCAGCGACATCAGCAGGCCGAAGGTGTTGTCGCGGCGCGCGTCGTCGATCAGAGCCTCGATCACCACAAACGCGCCGCCTTGCGGTAGCGCGTCGTACGCCTGGCGGATGAGGTGCTGCTTTTTGGGCAGGTTCCAGTCGTGCAGGATCATGCCCATGGTGATGACATCGGCCTTGGGCAAGGGGTCCCGGAAGAAGTCGCCGGCGGCGGTCTGAATGCGGCTCGACAGGTTGGCGGCGGCGATGTGGCGGCGCGCGATCGGCTCGACCGGCGGTAGATCGAAGGACGTGCAGGTGAGCTTGGCGTGGCGCTTGGCGGTTTCGATGCACAGCAGGCCGGTGGCGCCGCCGATGTCACACAGCGTCTTGTACTTCGAGAAGTCGAACTTTTCGGCCAGCAGCTCGAAGTTGACGCGCGACAGGCCGGTCATCGCGCCCATGAACTCTTCCAGCTTGTGCGGGTCGGCGTAGAGCACTTCGAAGATGCCCTTCTCGCCGTGCTTCACCTCGTTCTGCGGCCGACCCGTGCGGAGCGCCTCGGGCAGATCGTGCCAGTAGCGGAACAGCCGTGTGTTCAGCATCACCAGGATGCCGCCGATGTACTGCGGGCTCGCCGCATCGAGGAAGCGCGCGCCCTCCGGTGTGTTGTGATAGTGCCCCGCCGCGCCGTCGCCGTCGCGCAGCAAGAAGCGCATCGCCACCAGTGCGTCGAGGAAGTCGGCGATGCCACGCGGATGCAGCTTCAGCTCGGCGCCGAGTTCGGTGCCAGTCAGGCGCCGGTCCCGGAGCTTGGTGAACACGCCGAACTCGACGGCAGTGAGCAGAACCTTCGACGACCAGAAGGAAAAGGCGGTCTGCAGGATGGCGGCGGGGGTGAGGGCTTCGGTCATGGCGGGAGCGGTGTTCGCGGGTCGGGGCTCGGTCATCGCAGCAGCGGCAGCGCAGCAGGCGCGGCGAATCGACACCATAGCGGACCGCGCAGCGTGACTCAGACTCTCAGACCGGAAGCGCCGCACCCAACGAGGGGCGACGGCAGCTCAGGGTTCGGTGCGTGCGGTGGTTGCTGTTGTGCGGTGCGTGGTCGGCCCGCACCTGGCTGGCGCGCGGCACCGTCTCTAAGATCGCGCCACCCATGGGAAGCGTCACGGCGATCGACGTGCTGGTGCTCACCGCCGCAGACGGCGAGGACGCCGCGCTGCGCGCGGTCGACGAGGGCGCGGTCGACGCGTGGCAGGATCGACTGCTCGACGGTTCGACCTGCCGCTACGGCGTGCGCACGTTCGCGCTCGCCGACGGTCGCCACCTGCGCATCGCGCATGCGCACGCGCAGCGGATGGGCGATACCACGGCGGCCGCAGTCGCCACGGCCTACGCTCGGGAGCTGAAGCCTGCGATCCTGGCGATGTGCGGCGTGTGCGCGGGGCGGCCGAAGTGGACCAACCTCGGCGACGTCGTGATCGCCGACGTGCTCTACAAGTACGACGCGGGCGAGACCGTCGCCGGCGCGGCTGGGCAGCCCTCGATCTTCAAGGCCGATGGGAATCACCGCGACCTGCCGGCGGGTTGGCGTGCGCACGCGCTGGCGTTTCGTACCGAGTTCCCCACGTCGCCTGCTGGACAGCGTGTGCTCGCCGAGCGCCCGTGGCCGCTCGATGTCGCGGAGTTGTGGTTGCTGGATCAACTCGCGCAAGCGGCCGATCCGCAGTCCGGCGCAGCGATCCACCTTGCGCCACCAGCGTGGCGCGAGTTGGTCGAACGGCTGTGGGCGGCGAAGCGAATCAAACTCGCGGCCGGCCGCGGCGATCTGCGCTGGAAGCACGCGCGGCCGCTCGCACTCGCAGCGCGAGTTCGGGCGCAAGCACCCCGCGTCCCAAGCTCACAGCCGCAGGCCCGAACGCCAAGTCACGCCGCGTTGTTCTGTCGACCGTCGAGCGGCGGTTCTGTTTCGCCGACTGCGGCGACGCCACTCGTCGGGTCGCTGGGCGCGACGATCGGCAAGGTCGGCGCCTTCGGCGCCACAGGAGTCACCGGCGCAACGACTGCGCCGTTCTCGGTGCGCTTGGCGCGGGTCGCCGCGACGCGGCCGACGGTGCGCAGGTTGCGCCACATGCTCAGCATCCCAGCGTCGGGCTCGAATCGGGTGCGGTTGAACACGTCGAGCAGAACGAGCAGTTCGGTGAGGTTGGCGACCGCACGCTGCAGCGTCGCGCGCGTCTCGCCGTGTTGCTGGCGGCTGGCATGCTCCTGCGCAGTCGCCTCCGTGAACCGCGCGAGGCCCGCGGCAAACGTGCTGAGCTGCCCGCGCGTCAGGCCGTGGCTGGTCAGGGCGTCTTGATGCGCGCGTGCCGCCGCCAGCAAACTCGACGCCCGCGCCAGGAAGGCCGCATTGCTGCCATTCTGTGCCGGCGCCATGAAACGACTGGCCACCTGCGCGTCGCCGCGGGTCGCGAACGCACCGATGCGCGCCACACTGCGCACCAACTGCGCTTCGAGGCCGCGGCGCACGGCCTTGCGATGCCGTCGCGCCGCGCCGGCCGCGAGCCGCTGCGTGTGCTCCTCGAGAAAAAGCGCCTGCGCCTGCGCAAGCCGCTCTTCAAAGCGCTCCACGACAGCGACTTGGTTGCGATCGGAGTAGGGATGCGCGCGCTGCCACTCCTGCACGCGCACGGCCATTTCCAACTTCTTGGTGATCCAGCGGTTCATGGTTGGGTTCCTTCGTGTTCGTCTGCGCAGCGCGATCAGGCGACGCCAACGACGCGCGTGCGCCGCGGGTCCAGCCGGCGCATGATGGCGACGTGCGTCCGCATGTCAGACCTCGGTGCCCGCCAGCCCAGGCGCAGCGCACGGAGCCAGCACCACCGTGAAGGCGAGCATCGCCGACAAGGTGGCCCGCTTTCCCGAAGAGCCGGGCGTCTACGTCTTCGTCGACGGCGCGGGCAAGGCGCTCTACGTCGGCAAGGCGGCCAAGCTGCGCAGCCGCGTGCGCAGCTACCTCAAGCCGGGCGGTGACGGGCGCTGGCTGTTGCCGTTCGTCGAGGAGCAGGCCGAGGACGTCGAGTTCACCGCGACGCGCACCGAGCGCGAGGCGTTGCTGCTCGAGAACACGATCATCAAGAAGCGCAAGCCGACCTACAACGTCAAGCTGAAGGACGACAAGTCGTTCCTGCTGCTGCGCCTCGATCGCACGGAGCCGTGGCCGTGGTTCCGCTTCGTGCGGCGCCGGCGCGGCGACGGCGCCGAGTACTTCGGTCCCTACGCCACGGCCACGTCGGTGCGGCGCACGCTGCGCCTGCTCTACAAGGTGGTGCCGCTGCGCGACTGCAGCGACAGCGTGTTCCACAACCGCAGCCGGCCCTGCCTCAAGCACCAGATCGGTCGCTGCCCGGCGCCGTGCGTTGGGCTGGTCGAACGCGCCGTGTACGAGCAGCACCTCGAACGCGCGCGCGCGATCCTGCGCGGCGAGGTGGGACCCGTGCTCGGCGACCTGCGCGCCAAGATGGACAGCGCGGCAGCGGCACTCGAGTTCGAGCGCGCGCACGCCTTGAAGCAACAGATCGACGCGTTGTGTGCCGCGAGCGAGCGGCAAACCGTGGTTGCGGGCCACGGCGAAGATCGCGACGTGGTCGGCGCGTACCGCGCCGGCGACGACCTGTGCGTCGTGCTGCTAGCGTTCCGCGATGGGCGACTCGAGAGCAGCCGGCGCTTCAACTTCCGCACGCAACTGCCCGATGGCCTCGTGTTGGCTGACCTGCTGACCCGCTTCTACGAGGGCGATAGCTACGTGCCGCGCGAGGTGGTGGTGCCGTGCGCGCTCGAGGACAGCGAGGTGATCCGCGACTGGCTCAGCAGCAAGCGCGGCGGCCGCGTCGAGATCGTGGTGCCGCAGCGCGGTGAACGGCGAGAGCAGCTGGAACTCGCCGGCGCCAACGCCAAGCTGGTCGACGCGGCCGAGGCGGACGCCAATGCGCGCCTGGCCGCGGCGGCCAGCAAGGTCGCCGAGCTCGTGGGCCTCGAAGCCGCACCCCGCCGCATCCACTGCCTCGACGTGTCGACGATGCAGGGCCGCGACACCGTGGCGTCGCGCGTGTGTTTCGTCGACGGCCGGCCGAGCAAAGCTCACTACCGGCGCTTCAAGGTGAGCGCCGCCGCGGCGGGCGATGACTTCTCGGCGATGCAGGAGACGGTGCGGCGCAGCCTCGGTCGCTGCGTCGCCGACGAAGACGACGACCTGCCAGACCTGCTGCTGATCGACGGCGGCGAAGGCCAGCTCGCGGCGGCGCGGCGGGCGATGGGGGAGTTGGGTCTCGACGAGGAACTCGCGGTGGTGGGGTTGGCGAAGAGCCGGCTGCAGGGCTTCACGCGCGGCAAGCGCATCGCGTCGGCCGAGCGCCTGGTGCTGCCGGGGCGCGACGCGCCTGTGCCGTTGCCCGAGAACGCGCCGGTGACGCTGCTGGTCGCGCGCATCCGCGATGAAGCGCATCGCTTCGCGATCAGCTACCACCGCAAGCTGCGCGAGAAGCTCACCAGCGACCTCGATCGCATCCCAGGCATCGGCCCATCGCGCCGTCGCGCGCTGCTGCGACACTTCGGCTCGCTCACCGGCGTCAAGGCCGCGGCGCTCGCCGACCTGAAGGCGGTGCCCGGCCTCGGGGAAGCCGTTGCCGAGCGGGTGTTCACCGCGCTGCGCCTGCCGGCGACGGACGGGCGATAGCCATGGACAGCTCAGCCGCGCGGATGAAACCGCCGATGCGTCTGCCGCAGACGCTGTGCGTCGACGTGCGTGTAGATCTGCGTCGTCGCCAGCGACGCGTGTCCGAGCATTTCCTGCACGGCGCGCAGATCGGCGCCGCCCTCGACCAGGTGGGTCGCGAAGGCGTGCCGCAGCTTGTGCGGGGAACACGCGACGTTGAGGCCGGCGCGCGCCGCGTGTTCGCGCACGATCTGGAACACGCGCACGCGGTCGAGGGGACGTCCGCGCACCGACAAGAACAGTGCGTCGGTGCGGCCAGGGGTTGCGCCCCGTTCGGCGAGCACGGGGCGCGTGATCTCCAGGTAGGCTTCCACCAGATCGCAGGCGCGGGGCGACAGCGGCACTAGCCGTTCCTTGTTGCCCTTGCCGCGCACGCGCAAGAAGCGTTGCTCGACGACGTAGCTCGCCGCGCTCAGGCCGCAGAGTTCAGAGACGCGGCAGCCGGTCGCGTACAGACAGTGCAAGAGCGCCGCGTCGCGTTGGCCGAGCAAGGTGGCGGGGTCGTTGGCCGCCAGCAGCTTCTCGACCGCGCGCCGGCCCAGAATCGACGGCAAGCGTCGCTCGAGTCTGGCGCCAAGCAGGCCGGTGGTGGGGTCGTCGTCGACGTGGCCCTCGGCTTCGAGGTAGCGAAAGAAGCCGCGCGCGACCGCGAGGCCGCGCGCCACCGACGCTGGCGCCTTGACCGCGCGCTCGGCTTGCAGGTGGCGCAGGATCGCGGCGCGGTCGGGCAGCGCGGCGGCCGTGGGGCTGCTGCCCGTGCCGCCGAGCCCCGTGCCGCCGAGCAGGGCCGAGAGGTCGCTACGGTAGGCGGCGATGGTGTGCGGCGACAGCTGCAACTCCAGTTCGAGGTAGAGGAGGAACTCCTCCGCCAGCGCCATGCCGTCGGCGCCTGGCCGCTTGGATCGCCCGCGCGCGTCCGTCACCAGGTTCGCCTGTCGAGTCACCGCCGTTGCACTTGCTCCCGAGACGGCCTTGACCGCTCAAAGACCCACTTATATGGTCCCGCACCCTTTGTTGACAGCTTCGGTCTCGGGCGGTACCCGGACGACGTCAGCGAACCAGCATCCTCGAGTCTACGGCAACAAGTACGAGAGTCATGACCAAGCCCACCAAGACGGAGCTGGCCAAGTACGAGAAGACCATGCGGCATCAGCTCGCGGCCCTCACGGGCGACGTGGGTTCGCTGCGCGAAGAGGCTTTGCGCGCCTCGGAGCAGGACAACTCGGTCGATCACCTGGCCGACCAAGGCACCGACAACTACGACCAGAGTTTCATGCTGGGGCTGATCGAGAACGAGGAAGAGACGATCGCGATGATCCACGCGGCGCTCGAGCGCCTCGACGGCACGGGTGACATCCCCTTCGGGATCTGCGTCATGTGCAACGAGGAAGGGGAGCGCGAGAAGGGCAAGAAGAACGGCAAGAAGATCGACCCGTGGATCCCCAAGCCGCGGCTCGAATACGTGCCGTGGGCCCGGTTCTGCGTGCAGCATCAGGAAGAGTCCGAGCGCAGCCGCGAGAGCGCGTGAGCCCGGTCGCGCCTGTGACCACGGCCGCGCTGAGTCCTAGCGCTCGCCCGCCGGTGAGCCGCTTGTGGTTCTGGCTGCCCATCCTGCCGCTGTTGGCTCTCGACCTGTGGTCGAAGGCGGCGGTGTTCGGCTTCCTCGACGGGCGCTACCCGGGCGCCGGCCCGCGCGCTCGCCACCTGGTGTTCGACGGCGTGGTGCGCTTCGACCTGGTGCGTTGGCACAACACCGGCACGATCTGGGGCCTGTTCCAGGGCTACAACATGGTCCTGGTGGTCGTGCGTTGCATCGCCGTGCTGTTGATCGTGGCGTATGGCCTGCGCCGCGTGCCGGCGCCGAGCCGCGGCATGCTGCTGGTGCTTGGCGGGATCTTGGCGGGCGCGCTGGGCAACCTGTACGACAACTTCACCGAGACCGAGCCCAAGGGCGGCGTGCGCGACTTCCTGTTCTTCACGTTCTTCGGCGATACGCGGTGGGAGTACGGTTTCCCGGCGTTCAACGTCGCCGACGCGTGCATTTCGGTGGGGGTGTGCTGCTTGTTGCTGTCGATCTTGTTCGAGGGTCGCCGCGGCTCCCCGGGCGGCAAGGCGGGCGGCAAGGCGAGCGCCTCCGCGCCGACATGATGCCGACATGACGCCGACATGAAGATCGGGTCCCCGACCTAACGCTGTGCGAGCGCACGGCGCACGCTACGCTCCTTCCCTTCGTTGCCATGGCCGAGCACTACTACGACCGCGGTCACCTCGCGCGCTTTCCGGAGATCGGCCGCTCGCGTCCCGAACTGGCCAAGAAATTCTTCGAGTGGTACAGCGCCACCATGGGCGACGGCGCGCTGTCGCGGCGCGAGAAGGCGCTCATCGCGCTCGCCGTGGCGCACACGGTGCAGTGTCCGTACTGCATCGACGCCTACACCAAGGGCTCGCTCGAAGCCGGCGCTGACCTCGATCAGATGACCGAGGCGGTGCACGTCGCGGCGTGCATCCGCGGTGGCGCGACGCTGGTGCACGGCGTGCAGATGCGCGACCACCACGACGAGGTGGCGATGTGAATCCGCTGACGCTCACCGGTCACCGCCGCCGCTTCGACAGCAAGCTGGAAGAACACGGCGTCTTCCCGTTGCGCGCCGACCGTCTGGACACGCTGCAGATCAACGTCGGCAAGCTCTGCAACCAGGCCTGCCGGCACTGCCACGTCGACGCGGGACCGCACCAGACGCACGCCGACGTGAACATGGGCGAAGCCGTGGCCGAGCGCGTGATCGGCCTCATCGAGCGCGTGCGCCCGGCGATGCTCGACATCACCGGTGGCGCCCCCGAGCTGAATCCGCACTTCCGGCGCCTGGTCGGCGCGGCGCGGCGCGTGGGCACCAAGCGCATCATCGACCGCTGCAACCTGTCGGTGCTGTTCGAGCCGGGGCAAGAAGACCTCGCGACCTTCCTGGCCGAGCATCGGGTCGAAGTGTCCGCCAGCTTGCCGCACTACAGCGCCGGTCCGACCGATCGGCAGCGCGGCGCCGGCGTGTTCGACCGCAGCATCGACGGCCTGCGCCTGCTCAACCAGCACGGCTACGGCCGCGGCGGCGGGTTGGTGCTGAACCTGGTGCACAACCCGGCCGGCGCGTTCCTGCCGGCCCGCCAAGACGAACTCGAGGCCGACTACAAGCGCGAGTTGAAGCGGCTGTTCGACCTGGATTTCGATCATCTCTTCTGCATCACCAACATGCCGATCGCGCGCTTCGCCGAGTGGCTGCGCAAGAGCGGCAACTACGACAGCTACCTGGCGACGCTGCTGAGCGCGTTCAACCCGGCGACGGTCGACGGCCTGATGTGCCGCAGCCTGATCTCGATCGGCCCCGACGGCAGCATCTACGACTGCGACTTCAACCAGATGCTGGGTCTGCGCGTGGGCGCCAACGTGCCGCGCAACGTGCAGGACCTCGACCTCGACCAGCTGGCGCAGCGCGTGATCGTGACCGGCGAGCATTGTTTGGGGTGCACCGCGGGGTCGGGAAGTTCGTGCGGGGGCGAGACGGCGTGAGCAGCGCGGACTCGTTGGGTGTAGGGCAGATTCGTAGGCCCGTCAGACCGTCTGGCCTCCCCCTCAGCCTTCCTCGCCACTTTACATAACTATCATTATCAGAAGTGGCGCCCCAGGCCGGCGGGGGCCCAGCCCCGGCACGCCGCTCACTTGACCGCCACTCGCTTGCCGCTGCCCTTCTTGCTGGGCTCGGCGCCCGGCACCGGTCCCAGGGTCGCCACCATGTCGCTCAGCGCCACCTGCAAGCTGGTGAACCCCGCGTAGTGCACGGTGCGCGCGGCCACGCTGCTCTTGCGGGCCAGATCCAGCGCGGGCTCGGTGGTCTCGTGCCGATTCCAATGCAGCAGGATCAGCATGTCCACCCGGCCGGCACGCACGCGGTCGTCGATCGCGTTCACGATCTTCTGCGGCGAACAATAGTTGGTCTCCAACCACTCGCCCTCGAAGCCCCAAGCCTTGGCCAACTCGACGAAGCGCGGATGATGCCGGCGTTGACGTTCGTTGCCGCCGACCACCAGCACGCGCGGTGCGTGGCCGAGCGCCGCCTTCGCCGCCGCCACGCGGCGCGTGCCCTCGTCCTGGTCTACCGGCTTCGACTCGCTCAGTTCGAGCAGCTTCTCAATCGCCGCGAGTTCGTCGGCGGCGAGGTCCGGGAACGCAACCTCGACCTCTTTGAGGATGCCATGCGCCTCGCGCAGCGCGCCGGCTTCTTTGCGTGCGCGCAGCGAACGGGCGATCCCGAGCTGCAGCGTCGCCTTGTCAGCGTCATGGCCGTCCATCTCCTCGTACAGGGCGACCAGCTCGCACTTGATCTCATGATGATCGAGGGCTTGGCCGACGAACGCTTCGTTCTTGAGCAGGGTCTCCAGCTCAGTGAACGCGCCGCGCTGGAGCAGCAGATCGCGCATGCTGAACAGGGTTTCGCGCGCCTTGTCGCGGCGACCGGCCATGTTCTGACTGGTGAGCAGCACGCGCATCGCTTCCAGACGCTGATCGAGATTCACCGCGACCTGTAGGACGCGTTCCGCCGCCGACGCCGCGGGCGCGGCTTCGCCGAGCGACTGATACTCCAGCGCCACGAACAACAATTGATCAGCGGCGGTGCCGCGTCCCATGTCGACCGCGTCGAGGAACTTCAGCGCGACCTTCTTCGACAGGCGCTTCAGCGCTTCGTGCACCGGATAGAAGCTCTCGAGGTCAGGGCGCACTGTGTCGAGCGACTGCTCCATCAGGTTGAGCGCGCGCGCGGCTTCGTCGCGGTCGCCATTGGCCAGAATCGAGGCAGCCAAGAAGAAGCGCGCCCGATCGAGCAGACGCTGGTCGCGGCCATCGGTGCGCCGGCTGGCATTCACCGCGGCGTCGAAGAAGCGCTGCGCGTCGGCGAACGAGCTTGCTTCGTAGGCCAAGAGGCCGCGCAGGAAGAGCGACTCCGGCGTGCCGCGTTGCGGATCGGTCGCGCCCTCGTCCAACCATGCCAAGGCGGCGGCGCGCTCCGGGCGATCGGCGCGGGGTTCGACTTGCGAAAGCGTCGGCAGACGCAACTCGGCGAGCGCACCCAACGACGCAATATGGCTCCGCAACCGCTCGCTGCCGGTGGCATGCGTTCGCGCCTGCGTCAGCGCATGACTGGCGGCGCGGAACTCGCTCACCGCCAAGAAGCGAATCGCCTTGGCTCGGAAGTAGCGCGCGCGCACGTCGGCCGGCAAACGCTCGAACGCCGGCATGTCGATGCAGCGTTGCAGCACGCGCAGGGTCTGCTCGTCGTCTTCGCGCTCGGCGCGGTTCTCCAAGCGGCCCAGCAAGTCGCTGAGCGCCGCGTCCACGATCATGTCGGTGTCGTCGTCACCTTGCGCCGCGCTCATCAGCTCGATCGCCTTGACTGCCATCGTCAGATCGCCGAGCCAGAACAGGCTGCGCATCAAGATCGGCAGGCACTGCGCCGCGATGCGCGGTTCGCCCAGCAGCTGCGTGATCGTGCCAGGGTCATTCAGCAGGTCGGCCACCCAGTTGCGCTCGCCACGACGATCGTGCGCGCGCAGGCGTCCCCATAGGTGCCACCGACGTCCGTGCGCGTGCTCTGCCGGTGGTTCGGGCAGCTCGACGCCCAGCAGCGTCTTGGCATAACCGAGATGGAACGCGTTCTCGGCGCGGTTGACGTTCACCGTCCAAAGGTCGAGCACCTGTTGGCGCGCGGTCGCTTTGCGCACGTCGCCTTTCTCGGCGGCGTGCACTTGTTGCAGGATCAAACGGTCGAGTTCGCTTTCCCAGGCCATGGCATTTCCCCCTCGGCGACATCGACCGAGTGCACCAACGCCCCTGAGCTTGGCGGAGACCGGCGCTGCCACCGTGCGGTGGCCGCGGTCGCGCTACTCGAGCAGGTCGGCGGCGGCGGCCGGCAGCACCACCGCAAGTCCTTGGAAACGCAGGCCGCCCCGTCCATCCGCCACCACCGCCGACAGGATCAGGTCGTCGGCGCGAAGGTCGACCGCGGCCTCGGGCACATCGATCCAGGTCGGCTCGGTGCCGTCGCCCACCACTTCGATCTCGCCGCCGTCGACGCGCGCGACGCGCAGTACGCGCGGTCGCTGCGCCGGTCCGACAGCGCTCACACTGAGCGCCGCACTCGCGCGCTGTAGACGCGGCAACGGTTCGATCAGCATGCTCTCGCACTGGCCGATCGGTTCGTCGAGGTCGTAGGCCTGCGTCTCGACCGCCCAGGCGTAGAACTCGCGCAGCACGGCGAAGCGCGCCCGCACTGCTGCCACGCGTTCCGCGCCGGGCGTTGCCAGGAAGACGCGCAGCAAGTCGCTGATCAGCTCTCGCGCCGGAATCGCCTCCAGATAGACGCCTGGCGTCGGCAGCTGACGCTGGTGCTCGGCAAAGCCGCGCAGCACCTGCGCCGGTGCACTGTCCTCGGCGTGCCCGCGCTCCCAGAGAAACTCAGCCACCAGGGCGTCGAGGTCACCCTCGGCCGACGGGCCGAGGGGGTCATCGTCATCGTCCGACGCCTCGTCGTCGTCGCCCAGCATGCCCTCGACGTCGGCGAACAGCGCCTCGAGGTCTTCGTGCGCCGCGAGGCCACGCTCGATCCGCGCGGCGATCGTGGCGCCCAGAGCCCCCGGTTGTAGCGTCGGCTCGGGTGCCGTGGGCGGCGCGCCCTGTGGGCTCGGCAGTGGGCTCAGCAGTGGGCTCGGGTGTGAACCGAGCGCGGGCGGCGGCACGAGCGCGCGTTCCTGCGTCCGAAGGCGATGCTCGTTCCACAGCTCCAACATGGTGGTGCGCGACGCTTCGATGTCGACGTCGGTTTCGAACGCCAACGCTTCAAGCAGCGGACCGATCACGCCGCCCGGTCCGTCGGTCGCAGCCTCCAAGGCGGCGCTGATCTCAGCGGCCGAATAGTCCTTATCGCCGCCCTCGCGCAGCAGCGAGTCGAGCCGGGCCTCGATGCGCTCCGGCGGCACGCGGCGCGACTGCGTCGCCGACAACTCGCCGGTGGCCCGGAACATTACCGCCTCGATCTCCGCCTGCGACAGGCGACGGTCGATGCCGGTGCGCTGCAAGTCGCGCTGCAACGCGGCGACGACTTCTTGCCCCTGGCGCAAGATGGCGGCGACCGGCGACGGCGACACCGCGTCCAGCTCGGCCGGATACACCCGGCCCACCACCACGTCCCCCGCCGCGAGTGGCGCATCGGTCGCCAGCTCGAAGGCTTCGCCTGTGATCGCATCCCGGGCGCGAATCTCGGGCGCGACGCTCTCGACGACGAACAGCCCGCACAAGCTCGCCTTCAGCGCGTCGCGGACGCCGTCCTGCAGGCCCCCCACCGCGTCGACCGGCGTCGCCCCGAGATGTTCGCTCTCGCGCTCCAGCACGAACCACTCGGCGAACCGGCCCCTGGCGACCTCGCGCGGCGGCCCGTCGGGCACGTAGTCCGGCGCACCGCCAAAAAACTGGCGCTCCGCGCGCGCCATCTCGGTCGTCAAGCCTTGGTCAGTCTGCAGCTCGGCGATGATGTCGACGGTCGTGCGGTGCAGGCGGTCGGGAGCCAGGTCCATAGAGACGCGCACGGTAAGCCCACACGATCTTGCCGCCAACGTTCCCTCGCCGCCTGGTTTGCGGATAATGCGGCCCCGGCGACGAACCCGGGTTCGCATGCAGGATCTCGACCGACTCTGGACGCACCTGATCGCCGGCCTCGGCTGGGTCGACCTGTCGGCGCTCACGGTGGTCGCGCTCTTCTTCCTGCTGGGACTGTTGCGCGGGTTGGTCTGGCAGATTGGCCGGGGCGTCGCCCTCTTTGGCGCCTTTGGCCTCGCGGCGCGCCTGGGCCCCGGTCTCGCGGAGCACGTGTTCGGCAGCGCGACGGTGACGCACGCCCATGTGTATCTGTCGTACGTCGTCGTGTTCCTGCTGGGTTTCTGGCTCTTGTCGATGCTCGCCCGCACTGTGCAGGCGATGGTCCGCCGGGCCGGACTCGGCGTGTTCGATCGACTGGGCGGCGCGCTGTTCGGCGTGCTCACCGGGAGTGCCGTGGTCATCGGCTTGCTCACGGTCGTGCTGATGTTCGGCCAGCGTTTCCAGGTCTACACGAGCGTGCAGGAGTCCAAGGCCATCGGCCTCGGCCGCGGCGCGCTCGCGATGCTAGGCGACCTCGTGCCAGAGCCCCTGCAAGCGGCGTTCACGCCGCCACCTCGCGCCGCCGTGGCCGCCGAACCCCAGCGCGTCGACACGCCGGCCCTCGACCGCTTGCTGCGCGACGTCGCTCAGCATCGCTGAGCTTCTACTGCCGCGAAGCGTCGCCTGCGCTTGCGCCGCGACGCTCGGTCGCAGACAGTACCGCGCTGCCGTTCGCCGCGAGCTTCTCGCTGCGCTCGGTTTGCTCCCGCCATGAACTCGTCCGAACGCACCTTCGCGCCGACGCGCCCTCTCGCTGACAGCTTTCCTCAGAGCACCAAGCTCCTGCACTCGGAGGCGCTTCCGGTGCCGGCGCGGACCATCGACCTCACCAACGGAGAGAAGGTCACCGTCTACGACACGACCGGCCCCCAGGGTTGCAGCCCGGAGCAAGGCTTGCCCAAGCTGCGCGCGCCCTGGATCGCGGCGCGGCAGGCGCGCGGCGACAAGAACTTCTCGCAGATGCACTACGCGCGGCGCGGAGTGGTCACTGAAGAGATGCGCTTTGTGGCGATCCGTGAGAACGTTGACCCCGAGTTCGTGCGCAGCGAAGTCGCGCGCGGTCGCGCGATCATCCCGGCTAACCGACGTCACCTAGAGCTCGAGCCGATGATCATCGGCCGCAACTTTCTGGTGAAGGTGAACGCCAACATCGGCAACTCGGCGGTGTCGTCGTCGATCGCCGACGAAGTCGAAAAACTGCAGTGGTCGATTCGCTGGGGCGCTGACACGGTGATGGACCTCTCGACCGGCAAGGACATCCCGCAGACGCGGGAGTGGATCCTGCGCAACTCGCCGGTGCCGATCGGCACGGTGCCGATCTACGAAGCGCTCGAGCGCGTCAAGGGCGACGTGGCCAAGCTCGACATCGAGTTGTTCCTCGACATCCTGCGCGAACAAGCCGAGCAGGGCGTCGACTACTTCACCATCCACGCTGGGGTGCGGCTGGCGCACGTGCCGCTGACCGCCAAGCGGGTGACCGGCATCGTGTCGCGCGGTGGCGCCATCCTCGCCAAGTGGTGCCTTTCCCACCACAAAGAGAACTTCCTCTACG
Source organism: Planctomycetota bacterium (assembly GCA_031423015.1). GTDB lineage: Bacteria > Planctomycetota > UBA1135 > UBA1135 > UBA2386 > DATGPD01. The sequence continues at coordinate 83,381 of JANPER010000246.1, forward strand.
AACACTTCGATCGCATCTGCGAGTTGATGAAGGAGTACGACGTGTCGTTCTCACTCGGTGACGGCCTGCGTCCGGGATGCATCGCCGACGCCAACGACGCGGCGCAGTTTGCCGAGCTGGAGACCTTGGGCGAGCTGACCGCGGTGGCGTGGAAGCACGACGTCCAAGTGATGATCGAGGGTCCCGGGCACGTGCCGATGCACAAGATCAAGGAGAACGTCGACCGGCAGCTGGAAGTCTGCCGCGAAGCGCCGTTCTACACGCTTGGTCCGCTCACCACCGACATCGCGCCGGGCTACGACCACATCACGTCCGCGATCGGCGCGGCCATGATCGGCATGTTCGGCACCGCGATGCTGTGCTACGTGACGCCCAAGGAACATCTCGGTCTGCCCAACCGCGACGACGTGAAGGCGGGCGTGATCGCCTACAAGATTGCGGCCCACGCTGCCGACCTGGCCAAGGGCCACGCGGGCGCGCAAGCGCGCGACGACGCGCTGAGCCGCGCCCGGTTCGAGTTCCGCTGGGAAGACCAGTTCAACCTGTCGCTCGACCCCGAGACCGCGCGCAGCTACCACGACGCGATGCTGCCGCAGGAGTCGGCCAAGACCGCGCACTTCTGCTCGATGTGCGGCCCGCGCTTCTGCTCGATGAAGATCACCGAAGAGGTGCGTCAGTTCGCGCTCGAGCGCGAGGTCAGCGCGCGGCAGGCACTCGACGTCGGCCTGTCGGAGAAAGCCAAAGAGTTCCGCGACAGCGGCGCCGAGCTTTATCACTAGCCGAGGTCACCCGGCGCGCGCGGCTACGGGCTGCGGCGGTGCCGCACGATCTCGCCCTCGACAAGGAAGATCACGTCCTCGGCGATGTTGGTGCACTGATCGGCGATGCGTTCGAGATTGCGCGACGCCGACAGCATGTTGATGGCGGCCTCGATCGCCGGCGGGTTCGCCTGCGCCATCGACTGCATTTCGCGGAACATCTGGCGGTGCACTTGGTCGACCACATCGTCGGCGGTCAGCACACGCCGCGCCAGTTTGACGTCCGAGTGCACGAGCGCGTCCAGGGCGTCGCGCACCATGCGCCGCACGGTTTCGACCATGCTGCGAAACTCGGGCGGCACACGCACCGGATCGTGCTTCAGCAGGTCGGCGGCCCGCTCGGCGATGTTGCCGGCGAGGTCACCCATGCGCTCGAGGTCGTTGTTCACCTTGAGCACCATGATGATGTAGCGCAGGTCGCTGGCGACGGGCTGATGCAGCGCGAGGATCTTGAGGCACTCCTCCTCCACCATCACCTCGCGGGCGTCGATGGCGTCGTCGCCGTGCATGACTTCGGCAGCCAACTCGGGGCGCCGTTCGAGCAACGCGGTGGTCGCCTTCAAGATTGCGCCTTCCACCATCGACCCCACGAGGAGGATCTGCTTCTTGAGGTGGTCCAGATCGCGGAGGAGGTGCTTTGTCATCGAATGTTGCGGGCGGCTCAGGACACCATGCGGTGCTCGCCCGTCGGCAAGGCGAGCGGAATTTTGACGTTGAAGGCGCTGCCGCTACCCGGCCAGCTCTGCACCGTGACGCTGCCGCCGTGCGACAGCACAACGTGCTTGACGATGGCGAGGCCGAGCCCGGTCCCCCCGAGTTCGCGCGATCTCGCTTTGTCGACCCGATAGAAGCGCTCGAAGATGCGGTCGAGGTGCTGCGCCGCGATGCCGATGCCGGTATCGCGCACGGTGATCACCGCTTCGCCGGCCCGCGTCTGGATGCTCACCGCGATCTCGCCGCCCTCGGGCGTGTAGCGGATGGCGTTGCCGAGCAGGTTGTCGACGACTTGACGCAACGACTCTGGCTCACCGTTGACGGTGACCGCATCTTGCGGGATCGCCACGTGCAGGCGCAGGCGCTTGTGCTGCGCCGCCGCCACCAACTGTTGGCAAGAGTCGTGCACTGGTCGACGCAGGTCGATGGGCTGATGGTCCTCGTTGCCCTTGGATGACTCGATGCGAGCCAGCACCAGGAGATCGCTCACCAGGTTGGCAAGGCGATCGGCTTGCCGCTGGATCCTCTCGAGAAAGCGCCCGCGGGTCTCCGCCGGCATCGCGGCGTCGTCCACCATCGTGTCGATCATGCCCTTGATGGCGGTGAGCGGCGTCTTCAGCTCGTGGCTCACGTTGGCGACGAAGTCGCGGCGCACGGCTTCCAGGCGACGTAGGTCGGTCACGTCGTGCAACACCAGGACGGCACCGAGCACCGCGCCATCGCGGTCGCGCAGCGGCGCGCCTTCGATCTGCAACACCCGCGACCCCTCGGCTTTCTGGATGAACAGCTCACAACTGGCCTTCTCGCCGTTCTGCATGATCGCCGTCACCAGCTCGTGCAACTCGGGGATGCGAGTCAGCTCGAGCAACGGCTGACCGACCAGGTTGGCTTCCGATACCCCCAGCATGTCCACGGCCGCTGCGTTCATGTGCAGCACGCGTTCTTCGGCATCGACGCCAGCCACGCCTTCCACCATGCTGCCGATGATCGCCGACAGCTTGGCGCGCTCCCGGCGCATCTCCTCCACGCGCACTTGCAGGCGATCGGCCATCGTGTTGAGCGCGCGGCCGAGGGCAGCGAACTCGTCGTCGGTGCCCAGCGATGCCCTGGCGTGGTCTTGGCCCTGCGCCATCGCCTCGGCAACCTGCTGCAGGTGAGTGACCGGTCGCACGATGCCGCGCGCCAACAGGCACGCCATCAGGGCTGCGACCGCCACCGCGATCGCCGCGGCGACCAGGAGCTGCTGGCGGTTGGCGGCGATCACGCTCTCGAACGCCGCGATCGGGCGCGCCACCCGCACGAACCCTACCAAGGTGCCGTCACCGCTGCGGACCGCGCGCGCCTGGTAGATCAGTTCGTCGCCCACCGAGGTGCTGTACCGGCGTGCGCTGCCGGCGCCGTCGCGCGTCGCGGCCACCACCTCGGGTCGCTGCAGGTGATTCTCCAGTCGATCCGGATCCGCGCCGGAGTCAGCGACCACGCGCCCGCGCACGTCGAGCACCGTGTAGCGCGTCGCATTCTGCTGACCGAGCCGACGTAGACCTTCCTGGAGAGCGGGCTCGTCGGCCGTACCAAACAACGTGTTCGCTGCCACGGCTTCCAGCAGCACCGCGTGCTCACACAATTCGCGCTCGAGGATCGCACTCGCCCCTCGCACCAGGGAGCGATCATCGAGGAAGCTCACGACCAGCGCCGCCGACAGGCCGACGCCGAGCATGCTCCACAGGAGCCGGGATAGCAGGGAGCGTCGGCGCATGTCAGTCGGCGTTGACCGCGTCCTTGAAACGGTAGCCGATGCCGCGCACGGTCTCGATGGCGTCGCGCAGGTCGCCAAGCTTGTGGCGCACCGAACGGATATGGACGTCGACGTTGCGGTCGGTGACCACAGCGTCTTCGCCGATCACGCGGCTCAGCAGATGTCCGCGCGTGAAGACGCGGCCTGGATGTCCCGCCAAGAAGTGTAGGAGGCGCAGCTCGGTCGGCGTGAACGTCACCGCCGCTCCGCGCACCAGCACCTCATGCCGCGCCGTGTCGATGACGATGTCGCCGCGCACCACGCGTGGGCCGCTGGTCTCGGTTCGCAGCGGCCCGCGCCGCAGCACGGCCTGCACGCGGGCGATCAGCTCCTTGGGGCGAAACGGCTTGGTGACGTAGTCGTCGGCGCCTACCCCGAGCCCGAGGATCACGTCCGTCTCCTCCGACTTGGCAGTCAGGATGATGACCGGAGTCGTGCGGGTCAGCGGGTCGCGCTTCAGCTCGCGGCACACCTCGAGCCCATCCATTCCCGGCAACATCAGATCGAGCACAACCAGATCGGGGTTGTCCTTCTTGGCTTGCTGCAACCCCTGCTCGCCGTCGAGTGACCCGGTCACGCGGTAGCCCTCGCGCCGCAGGTTGTATTCGATGACTTCGAGGATGTCGGCCTCGTCCTCGATGACCAGGATCTTCTCGCGTCGACGGGTGGTGCTCAAGCCTCGGTGACCTGTAAAGATTTGCACGAAGTCTTCATAGAACTACTCATGAAGGAGATGTGAACGCGACGTGAAAGGAGCCGTGAAGAGCGCGCCGGCCTGCGGCCGCCGTCTTCACGTGTTCTTCATCCTAAGGTGATTAGCCCTTCACGCCCACCGCTAGGGTTCCCGCCGTCTCGATAAGGATCTCAACGCGCCATGTCGGTGCATCCGAGATTCAAAATGTGGTCGAGGACGAGGCTCTTGAACATGCAACTGATCGAAACTCAACGCAGGCGATGCCTGCTATCCAATCACCTCGCTTTCTGCGGCGCGGCCTTCTTGGCTGCGGTCACCGTGGCCCCGCGCGCTCTCGGAGCGCAGGCGCCGACGGTGCACATCGACGGCTCGAGCACCGTGTTCCCCGTCGCCGAGGCGGTCGCCGAGGAGTTCCAGAAGGCCAAGAAGGGCGCCATCCGGGTCACGGTTGGAGTCTCCGGTACGGGAGGCGGCTTCAAGAAGTTCGCGCGCGGCGAAACCGACATCTCGAACGCGTCGCGGCCGATCTCCAAGGAGGAGATGAAGGCCTGCAAGACAAGCGGCATCGAGTACATCGAGCTGCCGATCTGCTTCGATGCGCTCACCGTGGCGGTGAACCCCAAGAACGACTGGGTCACGTCGATGACGGTCGAAGAGCTGAAGAAGATCTGGGAGCCTGCCGCGCAGGGCAAGATCACGCACTGGAATCAGATCCGCACCGAGTGGCCGAACGAGAAGTTCGTGCTGTTTGGCGCCGGCTCCGACTCGGGCACGTTCGATTACTTCACCGAGGCCGTGTGCGGCAAAGCCAAGGCCAGCCGCGGCGACTTCACCGCCAGCGAAGACGACAACGTCCTGGTGCAAGGCATCGAAGGCAACAAGTACGCGCTCGGTTACATCCCGTTCGCCTACTACGCCCCGCACCAAGACAAGATGAAGGCGGTCGCGATCGAGTGGAACAAGAACGCGGTCAAGACGCCGGTGCTGCCCAGCATGGAGAACGTGTTGAAGGGCATCTACAACCCGCTCTCGCGGCCGCTGTTCATCTACGTCAGCCGGAAGGCTGCCGACAAGCCAGAGGTGAAGGCGTTCGTCGAGTTCTTCTTGCAGGAGGGTGCGACGCTGGTCAAGGAAGTGAAGTATCTGCCGCTGCAGGCCACCGCCTATGCGACCACGCTGGAGCGGTTTCAGAAGCGCGTCATCGGCACCGCCTTTGGTGGCGTGCCGGAGGTTGGCGTCGCGGTGGAAGACTTGCTGCGCCGCACGCCGGTGACCGAACTGAAGGACGAACCAGTCAAGTCGACACCGGCCGCGGCGCCTGGCTCAGGCAAGTGACGTTGCGCGTGGGCACCTGACCCACCCCTCTTTCTGCCGCCTGCATGACCACTTCGCTCGCCATCCAACGAGAGCCCGCCGCGCTGGTCGCGGCGCGGCGTCGTTGGCGTGTGGTCACCGACCGTGGCTGGGCCTTCGTGCTGTGCCTGGCCGCGCTGTCGTCGATCGCGATCACGCTCGGCATCGTGGTCGTTCTGGTGGTCGAGTCGGCGGAGTTCTTTGCCCACGTCGGCATCGTGCCGTTCGTCACCGACACGATGTGGACGCCGTTGTTCGCCAGCCCCCGCTACGGCATCTGGCCTCTGGTGAGCGGCACGCTCGTCACGACGGTCGTCGCGCTCTTGGTCGCCATGCCGATCGGCACAGTGATCGCGATCTACCTGAGCGAGTATGCGCCGCACTGGCTGCGCGAGGTCTTGAAGCCCACGCTGGAGCTGCTCAGCGCGGTGCCGACGGTCGTCTACGGCTACTTCGCCCTGACGTTTGTGATCCCCTTGCTGCAGGAGGTCATCCCGGGGTTGCCGTCGTTCAACATGCTCGGCGCGGGGATCGTCATGGGCATCATGATCATCCCCTACGTCAGCTCGTTGAGCGAGGACGCCATGCGCGCGGTCCCCATGCTGCTCCGCGAAGGCGCCTACGCCATGGGGGCCAACAAGATCCTCACGGCGCTCAAGGTCGTGTATCCCGCGGCGCTGTCGGGCATCGGCGCGTCGTATGTCCTCGGTATCTCGCGCGCGGTCGGCGAAACCATGATCGTTGCCATCGCCGCCGGCTTGCAGCCGAAGCTGACGTGGAACCCGACCGAACCGGCGGCCACGATCACCGCGTTCATCGTGCAGGTGAGTCAAGGCGACCTGCCGCACGACAGCATCGGCTATCAGTCGATCTTTGCCGCCGGCAGCGTGCTGTTCGCGATGACGCTCGGGTTCAACATCCTGGGGTACCGGTTGCGCAAGCGCTTCCGTGAGGCGTACTGAAGTGCGCGACATCCAGCAGACGTTGGTTCTGAGGCGGCGACAGGACGTGGTCTTCAACGCCCTCGGCATCCTGTGCACGCTTTTCGGCGTGGTCAGTCTGGGTGCTCTGCTGGTCGACTTGCTGATCGATGGCCTTCTGCGCGTCGACTGGGGCTTCTTCACGTCGTATGCCTCGCGCTTCGCGGCGAAAGCCGGCATCAAGGCGCCGTTGGTCGGCTCCCTGCTGGTGATGCTGGTGACCGCGCTGGTGGCCGTGCCGCTGGGCGTCGCCGCCGGCCTCTACCTGGAAGAGTACGCGCGCAAGAACCGTTGGACGACCATCATCGAGGTGAACATCTCCAACCTGGCTGGCGTCCCCTCGGTGATCTACGGCCTGATGGCGTTGGGCGTCTTCGTTTACGCCTGCGGCTTTGGCCAGAGCATCCTGACTGCCGGCCTCACGTTGGCTGCGCTGATTCTACCGATTGTGATCGTCGCAACCCGCGAGGCGTTGCGCGCGATCCCACGCTCGATCCGCGAGGCCTCCTACGCTTTGGGCGCGACCAAGTGGGAGACCGTGCGCCACCATCTGCTTCCTTACTCTCTGGGCGGCGTCGCGACGGGCGTGATCATCGGCATGTCGCGGGCGATCGGCGAGACCGCGCCCTTGGTCACCATCGGCGCCCTGGGCTACATCGCGTTCATTCCAGAATCACCGATCAAGAGCGAGTTCCCGTTCGTGTCATTCGCGTGGCTCGACTCCCCCTTCACGGTTCTTCCGATGCAGATGTTCAACTGGGTGTCGCGCCCAGATTCGGCGTTCCACACCAACGCGGCGGCCACGGGCATCGTCCTGATCGCCATCACGTTGAGCATGAACGCGGTGGCGATCGCGGTGCGATACCGTATGCGGAGGCGTATCAAATGGTGAGCAGTGTCAGACCTTCAACCGAACCCGAACGCACATCCCCAGCTCCTATGTTTCGGATCCCATCGGCGCACGCTCTTGCTCCGCATGCGCGGTCCTTGGCGCCCAAGGACGCCGAGGTGACGGCGACCCCAGCCATCGCCGATGTCAAGGTGGAGTTGCGCGACTTCGGCTTCAGCTACGGCAGCAACCGCGTGCTCAAGAACCTGACGGTCGCTTTCCAGAACAAGAAAGTGACGGCGTTGATCGGCCCGTCGGGGTGCGGCAAGACCACCCTGCTGCGCTCGTTCAATCGCATGCACGACCTGTATCCCGGCAACCACTACGAAGGCGAGATCCTGCTGATGCCCGACGGCATCAACATCGTGTCGCAAAGCGTCAGCCCCACCGAGATGCGCATGCGGCTGTCGATGGTGTTCCAGAAGCCCAACCCGTTCCCGAAGTCGATCTTCGAGAACGTCGCCTTCGGCTTGCGCATGCGCGGCGTGAAGAGTGCTGGCCTGATTCGCGACAAGGTCGAGCAGGCACTGCACGACGCGGCGCTCTGGGAAGAGACCAAGGATCGGTTGCACAAGTCGGCGTACGACTTGTCTGGTGGTCAACAGCAGCGGCTCTGCATCGCTCGCGCGCTGGCGGTCGACCCCGAGATCGTGTTGTTCGACGAGCCTACGTCGGCCCTCGACCCAACCGCGACCCTACGCATCGAAGAACTCATCGAGTCCCTGAAGGGCCGAGTGACCATCATCATCGTCACTCACAACATGCAACAAGCGCAGCGCATCTCCGACTGGACGGGCTTCATGTATCTCGGCGAGATCATCGAGTTCGACCGCACCGAGCGCGTGTTCACCAACCCGGGCAACAAGCTGACCGAGCAGTACATCACCGGTCGCTTCGGGTAGCAGCTGGCACAGAGGGTTTCGGCGCCCGCTTCGGCTCCGAGAAAGGACCGCGGGAGCCGAACCGAGAATCAGTGGTCGGGCTGAGGCGATGCCTCGTTAGACCCTACGTCGTCGCCACGAGCTGTGGTTGCCGCGGCCCGAGTTCGCGGACCGAGGGCAGGCGCATGGTCACCTGGCGCAGCGAGCTGCGCTCGAGCACCACCTCGTCGTCTTCGATCGAGCGGCGAGCGGCCGCGAGCACGCGGATGAGATCGAGCGGGAACGGCAACAAGTCGCGGTCGCTGGTCACGGTCAGCATCAACGTCACGGCCTCGCGACTCTGGCCTACGACGTCGATGTCCAGCGTGCCGCCGTAGCCCGAGGGCAACCCCTCGACCAACTCGCGCACGATCTGCACCAAGGTGCGACAGAGCTGCACCGCGTCGACGTTCGCGGGGCTGTCCCCGGAACTGTGTGACGCCTTCACGCGCAGGCCATGCTCGCGGCACGACACCCGCAGCACGTCGCAGACTTGCCGCACCAACACCCCGACTTGCCGCGGCGCCGGCCGCTCCAGGGTGTCGCCCACCGCAAAGCGGACCACGTCCAGCACCCCCTCGCCGCCGGTCGAGGCGCGCAGGATCGCGGCGCGTTCGCGCGCGATCTGCGTCTCCCCGCCGCCCAGCAGCTTGGCGTGACTCGTGACCGCGAACAGGGCGTTCGACATGCCGTGCAGCACGCCTGGACTCAGGAACCGCAGCAGCCGGCCTAACTCGTGATCACGTGAGTTTCGCATGCGTTGGTCCTGTCAGTCGCCTGTTCGGTTGCCGGTGGTGCCGGATCGCTCCGGCGGATCACCTTGAAGTTCACTTGGAAGTTCACCTGGCAGATCAGGGCCGCGCTCGGCGCTGGGTCGCGCCTCGGTGAGCACCGCAACCAGGCGCCGCGTCGCCGCGCGCCGCTCCGACCGCACGTCGACGCTCACCTCGGTGGTCGGCAGTGCTTGCGTGATCTTGTCGTAGAGGTCTTCGGCGTCGGTGACCTTCTGGCCGCCAAAGCTGACGACCACGTCGCCCGGTCGAATGCCGGCGAGCCAGCCGGGACCGTCGCGGTCCACCTGGTGCACGCGCGCGCCGTCGCCGTCGGCGCGCCCTGGGGCCAGCGACACGCCGAGGTAGCCGCGCGGCACGCAACCGCCGTGCTCCTCCATGCGCGCGAGCACCCACTCCACCGTCCGGCTTGGCACCGCGAAGGCCAGCCCCTCGCCGTCCTTGCACTTGCTCGTCGTCATGCCCACCACCTTGCCGCTGAGATCGAGCACCGGGCTACCGGAACTGCCGGCGTTCACCGCGGCGCTGAATTGCAGGTAGCTGGCGCTGATGCGCGCATCGTCGAGCGGCAGATGCCGCCCCCGACTGCTGACCAGGCCCGCGGTCACCGTGTGCCCCAGCGTCATCGGATAGCCGACCGCGAGCACCCAGTCGCCCGGGTGCACGTCATCCGAGTCGGCGAACTCGAGGGTGTCCAGGGCCAGGTCGGGCGCGTCGCGCAGGCGCAACACCGCCAAGTCGGTGACGTCGTCTTCGCCTACCACGTCGGCGAGAAAGCGACCGCGGTCGGGCACCTCGACGACCACCAGCATCCGGTCCGTCACCAAGTGGGCGCAGGTGACGATCAGACCATCGCCATGCACAGCGAAGCCGGAGCCCTCGCGCACCGAGGGCGTCACCGACGGTTGCAGCACGCACCGCACGCCGACCACGCCGCCTTTGCTGCGGGCGACGACACTGCGTAGGTTCGGCGGCTGCGGCGCATGCGCCGGCTCGATCCGCGGACCGCGCGCCCAATACCCAAACCACGCGCCGCCGATGAGGCAAGCCGCGGCCATGGGGAAGGCGACCAGCCAACCGCGCCCGACGAGTTCAAAGCGCACCGCGGGAGTCTAGCGGTGATTGCGTGACGGGTCTGCACGGCAAAGCAGGATCCAGCCAAACGTAGGCTGCCCGTCTCATCTCCGCCCAGCGCCGCGTTGCCAGTGCGGCTACGCGACGCGCCCGCCTCAAAGCCGGCGTGGATCGGGGCGCACCGGCAGAAGTTGGCTCTGCGTCGCGGCCAACGTGACGCGCAGGCGCAGCGCGGCGACCTCGGCCACCAGGCCGTCGCACTCGACCTTCGACCAGATCTTGGCGCCGAGGATGCCGTCGTCGGACGTCGCGGTGGCGGTGTGGCCGAGTTCGTACCACGCGCCGCCGGCTGCCCGATGCCAAGCCGTGACGACGCTGCCCACCCGAGCCAGGCGGAACGTACCCGCGCGCGGGCGCACGGTCTGCGCCTTGGTCAACACCCCGTCGAAGCCGCCGAGCACGCGGTCGCCGTCGCGATCGATCGTGCGCTGCGCGTAGTAGCGGCCGGTCGACAGCTCGTTCTGAAAGAACAGGCCGAAGCACGCCGAGTCTGGGCCTGACGACCACGCGAGCAACTCGTAGTCGGCCTCCACGTCGAAATCGCCGGTGATGCGCGTCGGCACGAAGAACCCCGACGACACGATCTCACCGAGTGGTCCCTTGGCAAACGCGATGCGCACGCGGCTCGACGCGGCGGTAACGTCGACCGGCCCCAGCTTCGGATAGCGATAGATGCCGAGGCCGCGCTGCCGCACGGCGTCGAGGTCGGTGGCGAACACGAAGGGCAGACCGCCGCTGATGTAGGAACTGTTCTCGATGAGCAGCGTGCGCAACCGACGGATGGCAGCATCAAGGGCGCGCGCCAGCTCGCCGGCCTGCCGCGACCACAGCGCGTGCGGGACACACCAGACACTGGCCTGCGCGCCGACACGCTCCAACTCGACACCGACGTGCGAGTGCAGAACCGGCGTCGCCACGCCTTCCTGCGGCGCGATGCTAAATCGCGCCAGCGCCGGCGGACCGATCAACTCGGCCACGATGCGCTCGCGCGCGCACGAGGTACCGAACGCGCGCGCCAGCGCCTCGCCCATCGCTTGCAGCTCGGCCGCCACCGGGTGCTGCGCCAGCACCAGCGCGCTGGCGCGCGCCAGCGCCAAGGCCAAGGGCGTCGGCGGCGCGTCCGCGTTGAGACTCGACGGTGGGCGCAACTCGATGAGCGCGGCGAACGCCTCGCCGCACGCGAGCGACGACCCGAGCAAGATCGCATCGACGTCGAGGTGCAGCGCGCGCGCGCTCGACCCAGCGTGCAGGCGCCCGGCGGTGCGCGTCTCGTCGGCGATCACCAGCGTCCCCCCGGCGCGCGCGCCTGCCACCACCGCCGCGAGGTCCGCCGCGTCGGCCGCGGTTTCGACGCGCGGTTCCAGCACGATTGCCGCCACGTCGCCCTTGGCCAGCCGCGCCAGCGCGTCGGCGCGTTCCATCGGCAAAGCGTCGGCCGCACGCTGGGCTGACGGCTCGAGGTTCAGCACCGTGTCGCGCCGCAGGCGTGCGCGCGCGTCCGCGAGGGCCGCGGCGAGCAGAGTCGGCGCGTCGCGCCCGAGCACGACGCGACCGTTCACCCCGAGCCAGGTCGTCAGCGCGCTCGCGACGAGTGGGGCCCATGTCGCGCCGGGGTCGCGCGGGATCGCCGCCCCGAGGAGAACGCGCAGCGCCTCGGCGACGCGCGGGTCGTCCGCCGCCAGCAAGGGCCCCTCGACGCCGGTGCCGAGCGAGGGATCGTAGTTCGGCGGCGGTACCCCCAACCGGGAAGCTAGTTCTGAAAGCACGGAGGCCGGGCCGGTCAACGACACGGTCGCAGGGTGCCATGCCGGTCGGCGCCGTGCAACGCGGCGCTGCGCGTTCCGCGTGAACCCTCGGTTCGGCATCGCGCGACCTTGTCGATCCCATGCGCCCGCATCTGGCGCGGCGCGGGATCGCCGCGTATGCCCCTGTCATGCTGGTTCTCACTCCTCGAACTCTTGGTCTGGCCGCGGCGTGTCTGTGGTCGCTAGCCGCGACGACGCCGACCCCGAGCCAGCAACGCACCGCCCTGCGCGCCGATTGGACCTTCGCGCCCGGCGCTGCCGCGACGCGCCCGAACGCCGACGCGTACCGCTCGATCGCCGTGCCGGGCACCTTCGAAGATCACCTCGGCGCCACCTTCGACGGCAGCGGTTGGTATCGCCGCACGCTCGACCTCGCCGCCGCGCGCGGCCAGCGCGTGCGCGTCGAGTTCACCGCGGCGGCGACCGAGGCCTCGGTGTTCTTCAACGGTCAAGGGGTGGGCACGCACCTGGGCGGCTGGACGCCGTTTCGCGTCGAGCTGCTGGCGGCGCGCGGCGATGGGACCGATCTGCTCGAAGTGTTCCTCGACGAGAAGGTGGGGCACAACACGCAGGGCTTTCATCCGATCATCCAGCCACACTTCGGCGGGCTGTGGCAGGACGTGGTGCTGTGCGTCGACGCGGCGCCGACACTCGATCGGTTCTCGCTGCTGACGTTTGGCGACGGCGCGCACAGCGTGCTGAAGGTCAGCGCGCGCGCACTGCCTGGGCCGAACGACGCGCCGGGCCTGCACGTCGCGGCGCGCGTGTTCGACGGCGCACGCGAGATCGCCCACGGCACGCAGGCCATCACCGCCGACGGCGCCACGTTCGACGTCGCGGTGCCGACGCCGCGCGCGTGGTCGCCGCGTGCCCCCCACCTGTACCGCGTGCAGATCGAACTGCGCGCCGGCGACATCGTGCTCGACCAGATCGAACGTCGCGTCGGCTTCCGCGACCTGCGCGCCGACGAGCATCGCCTGCTGCTCAACGGCGAGCCGCTGTCGGTGCGCGGCATGCTGCATTGGGGCTACGAGCCGCCGTTGTTTGCGCCCAACCCCGACCCTGCTGTGTGGCGCCACGAGATGGAAGACCTGCGCGCGCGCGGCTTCAACATGGTGAAGGCGTGCCTGTGGGTGCCGCCGCATTCGTTCTTCGACATGGCCGACGAACTCGGGCTGTTGGTTTGGCAGGAGTATCCCACCTGGCATCCCGACCTCACGCCGGCGAATCGCGACGCGTTGCTGCGCGAGTTCGACGAGTTTTTTCTGCACGACCGCAGCCACGTGTGCGCGCCGTTCCGCAGCCTCACCTGCGAGACTGGCCACGCCGCCGACCTCACCGTGATCCAGGCGCTCTACGACCGCGCCAAGGCGACCATCCCGCAGGCGCTCGTGGTCGACGACAGCTCGTGGATCGAGTGGCTGCGCGTGTTCGACTTCTACGACGACCACCCGTACGGCAACAACTCATGGTGGCCCGGCAAGCTCGCGGCGCTCAGGAAGTTCATCGCGCAACGGCAAGCCAAGCCGCTGCTGCTCGGCGAGTGCATCGCCGCCGACACCTGGTTCGATCGCGCGGCGTGGGAACGCGCGCACGGCACACAAGCGCAGTGGTTCGCGCCGCGCTGCCTGCCCGACCAGCCGCGCTTCGAGGCGTGGCTCGAACGCGAGTTCGGCGCCGAGACCCTGCACCGCCTGTTGCCGTCGTCGCTCGCCTACGCGATGCGCATGCGGCAGTACCAGATCGAGCGCCTACGCCTCGACCTGCCGGCCGCTGGCTACACGGTGTCGGTACTGCGCGACTTCACGCTGGCGCGTATGGGGTTCTACGACGACCTCGGCGCGATGAAGTGGCCGGCCAGCGACTGGAGCTGGCACGGCGACACCATGCTGTGCCTCGACACCAAGGACAACGCGCGCGCCTTCGTCGGCAGCGACCTGCTGCTGCCGGTGCGCGTGGCGCACGCCGGCGCCGGCGCCTGCCGCGGTCGCCTGCGCCTGCACGTGCAGGGCGTTGACCTCGACCATCACGCCGAGGTGTCGGTGGCGGCCGGCGTCGTCAGTGACGCCATCACGCTTGCTGGAACGATGACCGCAACGGCACCGCAGCGGCTGCGCGTGCACGCCGAGCTGACCGGCAGCCACGGCGCGCGCAGTGCCTGGGACGTCTGGCACCTGCCGGCCTCGCCGCCGGTCGACACCACCGCAGTGCGCATCGTCGACGCGCTCTCCGCCGACACGTTGACGTTCCTGCGCGGCGGCGGACGCGTGCTGCTGCGCGCCGGCGAGCGTGCGCGCAGCTTGAAGACGGACGGCATGTGGTTCCTGCGCGGCGCCTGCTTCGCGCCGCCGCACCCGGTGCACGCGCGCGTGCCCGCGCCGCTGCTCGAAGACCTGCAGACCTTCGACCTGGAGACCGGCCGCGTACTGCTGTGGAACAACCTGCAAGGCCAGGTCGACCCGATCCTGGCGTTCTGGGAAACGCACGACATCGCCGAAGTACGCGCGCACCTGTTCGCCTTCGACACTCGCGTCGGCGAGGGCCGGCTGCTGGCGACGATCCTCAACCACGACACGCCGGCGGGCCTGTGGGTGTTGGATGAGTTCAAGCGGCATCTCATGCATGGCGCCGCGCCCACGCGCGCGCTCAGCGACGCCACGCTCGCGGCGCTCACCGCCTTCCTCGACCAAGACGTCATGCCCCTGCCCACCTGGGATCTGCTCACCGACCCGCGCGACGAGGGTGTGGCCAAGGGCTACGCGCAGGGCAACGCGCCAACCGACGGCTGGCTTGCCGTGCACACGAAGAGTCACTGGGAGGCGCAAGGCGTCGCGCACTACGACGGCGTTGCGTGGTATCGCTGCCAGGTCGAGATCCCTGCCGCCTGGCAGGGCAAGACGGTGACGGCGGTGTTCGAGGGCGTCGACGACTCGTTCCGCCTGTACGTGAACGGCGCGGAGATCGCCCGCTTCGGCGACCCCGAGAAGGACGAGACCGTGTGGCTGCAGCGCGTCACCGCCGACCTCTCGCGCGCGCTGCGCCCCGGCCAGCCCAATGCCATCGTGCTTCGGGTGGTCGACCACCGCGGCGCTGGCGGGGTCTACAAGCCGGTCTTCCTCACCACCGGCCCCGCCGATGCCAAGAGCGACTTGTTGCATTGAGCCTTTGAAGCCCCCGCCGCTGCACGATGCCAAGGGCAAGAGTCTGTCCACGATCCGTTACGGCTGCATGCCGGACAGCGACCCCGCTTCGCCCTCGCCGGGTGTGCAGCATCCACCGGGTGCTGGCTGGCATCCGACGCGCGGCTACCGGAGTTCCAGCTGGACCACCGGACCCTCCTCGGTTCCGACGGCGAACGGCACTGTCGTCGTTAGCGTCCCACAGCTCACCGTCACCGTGTAGCTGCCCGACGTGAGCCAGACCTCGCCGGTGCGCTTGCCACCTGCGCCCCTGGGCGCGCCCAGACTTCGGCGGCGCACGATCTGCTCGCCACGTTGCACGAGCAGACTCAGCGATCCGCCGTCCGGCGCCGGGATCGCGGCGGCGATCGCGACCTCAAAGCGCTGGCGCACGCCGCGCACGAGCCGCAGCTCGAACCTCGTCTCCTCACCGGCGCGGATCGAGAACGGCACGGTCTGCTCGGCGGTGCCGTTGCCGAACACGCAGAGTTCGTAGTCGCCCGGTGCCAGCAACCGACTCGTCAGCCCACCGGCATCGAGCTGGAGTTCGGAGAAGTGACTGCCCGCGCGGCCACGCACTTGGAACTGCACGCCGGTGGGATCGCCGGCGATGAGGCGCACGCGCGCCGTGCCGCCGACTACCAACCGGATCGTGCCCGCGTCGCGCGTTGCACCTGCGACGAGCTCGATCGGCCCGGCCTCGAAGTCCGGATGCCCCGCCGTTTCGATCGACAGCCACCAGCTGCCCGGCAACACCGGCCCGAGGGCGAACCGGCCGTCGGCGCCCGTCGTGACGCGCGTCCTGTTCCCCACCCAGTCACCCGTTCGCCCCGCCAGAACGTCCCGGCCGGCCAGCGGACGGCCGTCCGGATCGACGACCATGCCGATGATCCTGGCGCTGGGAATCGCCACCGTGCGCACGCGCAGCTCGACCTCGCCGGCGCGCGGATCGATGTCGAGGAACCGCTGTGTCTCGATGCCCTGGCGGCGCACTTCGACATGGAACTTGCGTCCTTCAGGGCAATTGGCGATTGCGAAGCTGCCGAGCCGATCGGTCTCGGCCACACCGACTGGGCCGAGGATCATGGCTCCCTCGACCGGCACGCCGTCTTCGCGCAGCACGCGTCCGCGCAGCTCGATGCCGCGCGACAGCCGCAGTTCGCACTCGGTGCCGGCGCCGGCGACGGTGTGGACCGTCAAGCTCGCCTTGCCCGCGCGTTCGTCCGACGCCTGGACTTCGACTTCGCCGGCCGGCAGGTCCGCAAGGGTGAACGTGCCGTCGGGTCGTGCGCGCGCCGCGAACCAACCCAGCGTGTCGCCGGAGCTGCCGACGCTGACGACCGAGCGTGACACCAGAGCACCTTCGGCATCGCGCACGACCCCGCGGATCGTCGCGCCGGCCGGCAACTGCACCTGCAGCGAGGTCGTCTGGCCTGCGGCCACGTCGCAGGTCCCGCGCCAGGGCCCGAGACCCGCCGCGCGCACCTGCACCGGCTGCTCGCCGACCGCCAGGCCGATGGCCCGGAATCGACCCTCGGCATCGGTGCGGACCACGGCAGGCTGCGGTGGGTTGCGGGCGCGCCCGCTCTCGCCGGGACGCCCCACTTGCACGACGGCGCCGGCCACCGGGCCGTCGGGCCCGGCGACCGTGCCTTCGACCATGCCGCCTGCCGCCGGCAGCACGATCTGCACCTCGACCGAGCTGCCGTTCGCCTGCATCAGCGTGATGCACTCCGAACTCGCGTAGCCGGCGGCGCGCGCGCTGACGAGGTTGGGGCTGCAGACAGCACGCACACAGAAACGGCCGTCCGCGCCCGTGGTCGCCACTGGTTCCGGCCGCGTTGCAACGGGAGGCACGATCTCGACGAGTGCTCCGGCGACGGGGGTCGCCGCGGCATCGACGACGATGCCGGTCAGCGTGAAGCCGGCGAGCTCGAGGTCGAGTTCGGTCGTCGCGCCGGCTCGAACCTCGGCCTCGTCGTGGCCGCCCAGGTTGCGGCCGGTGGTGACCAGCGTGCGCCCCGGCGACATCCCGGCGAACACGGCGGTGCCGTCCTTGCCGGTGGTCTTGAACTGCCCGGCGAGCACGCGCTCCCAGCCTGCGGGCCACGCGAGAACCCGCACGTCGGCGGCCGGCGTCGCGTCGTCGGCGTAGCGCACGTGCACGACGAGCGTTCCCGTCGTCGCGAAGGGCGTCGGCGCCGAGGCTTCGACCCGCTGCAATGCGGCCGCTGCCTGGTCCGGGACCGAGGGACGCTCCAGGCCCGCCTGGATTGTCGCGGGAGGATCGACGGTCTCTGGGGGCATGCGACCCGCAGTCTCGCCGCTGCCTGGCCATAGCATCAGAACGAGCGACATCGCGAACAGCATCGTCGCCGCACCCAGGATCTTGGTCTTCGTCGTCATCGCCAGCACTCCCGTCCAGAACGCCGGCGCCGCCGGAGCCTGGACCAGTTCTCGCCATGGCAGGCCGCGGGGCGCGAGCGCCAACGGCGCCAGCGTCAGCATCCAGGCACGCCGGCCGCCGCGCGCGCCGTCGAGCCGCGCGCGCAGCAGCGCGAGCGCGCTCTGCTGTCGCCGCCACACCACGGGGACCGGCAGCCCGAGTTCGCGTGCGATCGCCCGCGGCGGCAGCCCTTCGTAGTAGCGCAGCAACACGACGGTGCGCAGGTCGGCTGGCAACGCGTCGACCGCAGCGACGAGCGACCGCCGGGTTTCCTCGAGCTCGAGCAGCCGCAGCGACGACGGCACGCGCTCGGGCCGGGCGGCAGCTTGCTCGTGCGTGCGGCGTCGCGTGTCGGCCCGATGCAAGTTGGCGGCCACGCTGCGCACCACGCGCGCGAGCCAGTGACGTGCGTCACACACCGGCGGTCCGCTGCGCCGCAGCGCCCGCAGCCAGACCTGCTGCACGACCTCCTCTTCGGCGTCCTCGGCCAGCAGCGAGCGGGCCAGCGCGCGCACGAACGGCTCGGCCGCGAGCAGCTGCCGGACGTCGAGAGAGGTCAGGGAAGTCATGAGGGCACCATGACCCCGGCGCGACGCGTTCCTGCGTGGGAAACCGCGGAATCACGAGCGGGAGGCCCGCCGCCGGTCTCCTGGCAGGAGCCCGGTCGTCCCCGTCGACGACTCGTTCCGCCTGTACGTGAACGGCGCGGAGATCGCCCGCTGCGGCGACCCCGAGAAGGACGCGACCGTCTGGCTGCTGCGGGTCACCGCCGACCTCTCGCGCGCCCTGCGCCCCGGCCAGGCCAATGCCATCGTGCTTCGGGTCGTCGACCACCGCGGCGCTGGCGGGGTCTACAAGCCGGTCTTCCTCACCACCGGCCCTGCCGATGCCAAGAGCGACCTCCTGCACTGACCGGTCACCAAGTTACGCCTGCCACTTGATTGCCGCGGCCGATACCCTGTCGTAACAGCGAGCCCGTCATGAAAGTCCTCTCGATCCAGCCGACTCCCAATCCGAACGCCTACAAGTTCTTCCTCGACAAGACGCTGACCTCGCGCCCGCGCGAGATCGGCGACCCGAGCAAGGTGACGGACGACCCGCTGGCGACCGTGCTGTTTGCCATCCCCGGGGTCAAGTCGCTCTTCTTCATGGACGACTTCGTCACCGTCACCTGGGACGACAGCGCCAACTGGCGCACGGTCACCGACCAGGTGCGCGCGCTGCTGGAGAAGCACGAGGCGCCGAGCACGCCGATGGCCGCGGCGGCGCCTTCGGGTGAGTTGGCGGCCGCGGTCGACGACAAAGACCTGATGGGCAAGATCGAGTCCATCCTCGACGACCGCGTCCGGCCCGCGTTGGCCGGCGACGGTGGCGGCCTGGAGGTGATCGGCTTGGACTCCAAGGTGCTCCGCATCCGCTACCAGGGCGCGTGCGGTACGTGTCCGAGTTCAGTTGCGGGCACCCTGATGGCGATCCAGAACATGCTCCAGTCGGAAGTCGACGAGGAGCTGCAAGTGATCAATGCCTGAACCGATGAGAAGGGGACGCGGCCATGCGAGGTGACCCGTGTCCGGCGTGCGGCGCGCCGCTCGCCTTGGTGTGGGTGCACGGTCACGGTCAGTGCGCGCTGTGCGCCACCACGGTGGTGCCGTGCTGCATGGGGGCCGGGCAAGAGATCGACGAACGCGAGGCGCCGCGCAACGGAGTCCTGGACAGCGGAGTCTCGCACGCCGGGATGATCGACGAGGGCGTCACCGTGGAAGACGTCGTGCAGGCCTTCGCCCGCTGCAGCAGCGGCGGCTCATCAGTCACCGTGGATGCCTTGGTGCTCGCGATCACCGCCCGCGAGGATTGCACGCTCGATGCCGCCACCAGTGCCATCGACCGCGCCGTGACTCTGAAACGGTTGGCCTTGGCCGGCCGCGTCGCGCGCCTACCCGCCTGATCTGCGCCAACGGCGACGGGGTGTTCTCGGCCCCAACCGAGGGCTTCGAATTCCGCGGAGCAACCCTGTGCGGTCGCCGTGCCTCCTGGAGTTCTCGGTGCGTTTCCCAAACCAAACGTGACCCTATGAACCCCAACAAGATCTTCGGTATCACCTTCACGACCCTCGCCTTGGCGCTCGGCGCGCAGCAGCCGACCCTGCTGTTCACGCCCGCCGCCGACGAGGTGACGCGCTCGGGCAGCAACGGCACCGTACTGCGCAACATCTCGAAGCAGTCGATCGGCTTCGTCGTGCCCAACCCCAACCAACCGTACTCGGCCGAGAAGTACGCCCCTGCCCTCGCCTTCCAGACCTTGGCCGGCGACGAGGACGGCGACGGCGACGTGCACTCGGCGGATATCTTCGGCGCCATCGACGCTGTCCTGGTGACGCCCTACGACTGGAACCCCGAGCAGGGCGCGCAGCCGCGCACGCGGCCGGTGACCATCTTCGACTGCTACGTGTCGCCGTCGGTCGACGTCGGCACCAACGTGAGCGGCGTGCCCGGCCTGCGCAAGGGCGACTGCGGCCGCTTCGTGCGCACGCCGGCCGGCAACGGCCAGGTCACCCGCTTCATCAGCGCCGAACAGCTGATCTCGGTGCTCGGCATGTTCGACCCGCAGAACAACCAGCCGCTGACCGCCAACGACATCGACCTCGACGCGATCACGGTCAGCGTCGGCCGTGACATCTTCGTGTCCTTCGATCAGGACCACTCGCTGCGCTTGCTCATCAATGGCGCGCTCGCCAACTTCACCCTCGCCGACGGCGGCGTGGCGTGCATCGGGGCATCGGCCTGGGTGCCGAACGCCCGCGGCGAGGTGGCCAACGTGCTGCCCAATCGCGGCGTGATCGTGTTCTCGGAGGCGCAGGTCGACGCGCTCGTGGCGAACGCGATGCTCACCGACGGCGGCGGCATGTGCCAGGTGGTGGTGCTCGACACCGAGTCGCTCGCCATCGATCCCAATGGCGGCGTGTTCAACACCCAGTGGGGCAACGTCCAGTTGACCTGGCCGCACCTGCTGCTGTCCGGCCAGATGATGACCGGCACCGGCGTGATCACCACCCTGGCCGGCGGCCAGATCGCGCAGGTGAACGGTGCCGCGCTGGCACGCGGCTGCGGCGTCGGTCCGACCACCGGCGGCCAGATGGGGCTCGACCCCAGCGGTTCCGTCAGCGCGCTCGCCGCGCTGGAGTCGCTCGGCTGCGAGCCGTGCTGGTTCGTGCTGGGCTCGCCGACGCCAACCGGCCTGGGCGGCGCCATCGACGTGCACGTCGGCACCAACCTGCCGGTGGCTATGGCCCTGCTCGGCTTCGGGCTCGGCGCGCTGCCGGTGTCGCCGTCGATCTCGTTCCTGCCGTGGTCGCCGAACACCCCGTGCTTCCCTGAGCTGTACCCGACCATCCTGCCGAACCCGATGCTCGCAATCGCCCTTGCCGCCGGCTTGGGCAACGCGCGGTTCGGGACCTTCCCGGTCGCGGCCACCCCGGCGATCGCCCAGGGCATCCTGTTCCAGGCGGTCACCCAGGTGAACGGCAATCTCCACCTCAGCACGCCAATCACGCTGCACTGAGCTCGATGCGCCACCAGCGCCATCGATCGCGCCGTGACCCTGAAGCGGTTGGCCTGGCCGGCCGCGTCGCGCGCTGGCCGGCCTTGCGGCGTGGCTAGCGGATGCGGGAACACCCCGCGGCGAGTTGACCAGGCGGTCCGACGCGCGGCCGAGCTATCATCCGACGCGTGCTCGTTGTCGCCCTCGCCGTTGCCGTCGCCCTCGTCGTTGCTTCACCCCAGGCACAGGCCCCACCGGGCAGCTACGGCCATTCCGAGCACGGCGTCGCGTTCGACGAAGGCCCGCGGCAACGACCGTGGCCCATTCAAGGGATCGGCACCACCAGCTTCCCGATCACCACCAAGGTGCCGGAAGTGCAGGCGTGGTTCGACCAAGGCAACACGCTGCTGCACAGCTTTTGGTACTACGAGGCGGAGCGCGCGTTCCGTTGGTGCGCCAAGCTCGACCCTGACTGCGCGATGGCGTACTGGGGCATGGCGCGCGCTTGCGTGCGCAACCGCGAGCGCTACGACGCCATGGTTCGGCAGGCCGTCGCGCGCAAGGCCAACGCCAGCCCGCGTGAGCGCATGTATATCGAGGCGATCGAGAAGGCCACGGTGCCCGACCTGGTGGTGTCCGCCGACGTGCCGCAGCTCGGCTGGAACGGCATCAGCGATCGCCTCGTGGACGGGGTGCAGAAGATCGTGCTCGCCTATCCCGACGACCTCGAAGCCAAGGCCTGGCTCGCCCTCGCCGGCATGTTCAACCACAACCGTTATGGCGTGGAGCTCATCCTGCGCGAGGTGCTCGCCAAGGAACCCGACCATCCCGGTGCCCACCACTATCGCATCCACAACTGGGACACCCTCGACCTCGGCGTGCAGGCGCTGAGCAGTGCCGCGCGCTACGGCGAGATCGCGAGCGCCATTGGCCACGCCAATCACATGCCAGGCCACACCTACGGCAAGCTCGGCATGTGGCACGAGGCCGCGATCTCGCTCGACGCGGCGACGCGGGTCGAGAAGGCGTACATGCGCGATCGCCTGCTGTTGCCATTCCATGATTGGAACTATGGCCACAACCGCAACTACCTGAGCGAGGCGCAGAGCCAGCTCGGCATGGCCGAGGCGGCGATCGCCGGTGCGCGCGACCTGCTGAACGCGCCGCTCGACAAGAAGTACAACGACCCCGACAAGACCGGGCCCGGCACGTTTCGCCAAGGCATCGCGACGCTGCGGCGCGCGCTGGTGCGCTTCGAGCGGTGGCGCGAGATTCTCGATGGCGCCATCCCGTGGCGTGCCGACCTGATCGACGACCAGGTGTGGAAGCACTACTGCGAAGCGCTCGCGCACGTTGGCCTGCGCACGCTCGACGGGTCCCTCGACAGGTCTCTCGACAGGGCCGAGGCCTCGGTGCTGGCGCTGCGCCAACTGGAGAACAAGACCAGCGGCGAGTTACTCGCGTGGCACGCGATCATGTGGCGCGAGGCGCAAGGCGGGTTGCACTTGGCGCGCGGTGAGACCACGGATGGCTTGCGGTTGCTGGCCGAGGCCGCCGAGAAAGAGCTCGAGCGCCGCAAGGACGACAACGAC
The DNA here is from genome assembly GCA_031423015.1 of Planctomycetota bacterium. Taxonomy (GTDB): domain Bacteria; phylum Planctomycetota; class UBA1135; order UBA1135; family UBA2386; genus DATGPD01. The sequence goes on from JANPER010000246.1 coordinate 106,028, forward strand.
CCGCCGACCTATCCGCGTTCGGTGTACGACGTGCTCGGCGAGGCCTACCTCGACCTGCAGAGCCCAGGCGCCGCACGCGGCGCGTTCGAGAAGTCGCTCACCGTGCTGCGCAACGGCGCGATGGCGTTGTCCGGCCTGGCGCGCGCGCACCATGCGCTCGGCGACCGCGCCGCCGCCGAGAGTGCTTATGCGCGTCTGCTGCACCTCTCTTCGCACGCCGACCCGGGTCTGCGCTGGCTGACCGTGCCGCAAGGTCTCGGGCTCACCGCGGTGCCGCGCGACGACTCGCCCGCGCCGCAGCGCAGCTACGCCGACACCACGCTTTTGCCGCTCGGCCCCGAGCGCTGGGAACCCTTCGCCGCGCCCGAGCTGTCGGCGCTGGACAGCGCGGGCCAGAAGGTCACGCTGCCCGACTTCGAGGGTAAGAATGTGCTCCTGGTCTTCTACCTCAGCGACGCCTGCCTGCACTGCGTCAGCCAGCTGCAAGCGATCGGCGCGCGCGCGTCCGACTTTGCCAGCCGCAACACCGTGTTGCTCGCGATCAGCGACGACGCGCCGGAGAAGAACGCGAGTTCAGAGAAGCTCGGCAAGCTGCCGTGGCGTTTGCTCTCCGACACGGACTATGGCAACGCGCGGCGCTATCAGGCGTACGACGACTTCGAGGCGCTGGCGCTGCACGCCACGATCTTGCTCGACGGCAAAGGCCGCGTGCGCTGGGCGCGCGTCGGCGGCGATCCGTTCACCGACATCGACTTCTTGCTGCAAGAGATCGACCGCGCCGGCAAGCTGCCGCTGCCGGCCAGCTCGGCGCTGGGTTCACGCTGAAGGGAGGCGGTCAGGCCAGGCCGCAGGCCGACCTCGCGGCGTCGAGCGTGGCGCGCGCGACGCCGCGGGCCTGCTTGGCGCCGGCGGCCAACACGTCGTCGACGAAGCCTTTGTCTTGCTCGATCTGGCGGCGGCGTTCGCGCGCCGACGCGAAGTGCGCATCGATCTTGTCGAGCAGGAGCTGCTTGGCGCGACCGAAGCCGAAACCCCCTACGCGGTACTTCGCCTCGAGGTCAGCGACTTCGGCGTCGGTGGCGAACAGTCGGTACAACGCGAGCACCAGATCGTCCTTGGGGTCCATCGGATCGGCCAGGTCGATGAGGCGCGTCTCGATGCCCATCACGGTTTTCTTGAGCGGCTTGCCCTCGGCGAAGATCGGGATGGTGTTGCCGTAGCTCTTCGACATCTTCGCGGCCTGGCGGTGGCCGTCCTTGGTGACGAAAAGGGTGCGCGGTAGGGCTGTGTAGAACTCGAGGTGATGCACGTCGTGATCCTGAGTCTCCGTCGCCTGGCTAGTGGGCACCTCGGCGACAGTCCGCAGGGTCCGGTTGAGCACTGTCACCGAAGTCCCAGGCGGTAGACCCTGCGGCTTGGTCGGTAGGGCATCGATCTCGCGTTCGAGGCCCTCGGTCAGTTGCTCTGTCGTGTCGACGTCTGGGTGGTGCTCAAGAAACTGCCCGATGTTGGCCTTCGCAGACACGACGTAGAGGTCCTTGTTGAACGCAGTCTCGTATGGCGCACTTCCACGATGAAACCGCAGGCTCACGTTCACCTGCAACACCGCCCCCTTCTCGAACGTCGTCCCCGACACCCGCGCCATCGGCGACAGCTTGGTCTTCGGCAGCGTGAACACCGGCTTGCCGTACGCGCGATGAAACGCCTCGGCCATGTCCTTCGCCATCTCGACGTGCTGGTCTTGGTCTTGCCCCACCGGCACCAGCGTCGCCTGCGGCGCCAGGATGTCGGCCGCCATCAGCACCGGATACGCAAACAAGCCCGCGTCCGCCGACAGCCCCTTGCTCACCTTCTCCTTGTAGCTGTGCGCCCGCTCCAAGAGGCCCATCGGCGTGACCGTGCACAAGAGCCACATCAGCTCGGTCACCTCGGGCACGTCGCTCTGCCGGTAGAACACGGTGCGCGCCGGATCGAGCCCGAGCGCCAGGTAAGTCAACGCCACGTCGCGCACGTTTTGCCGCAGCGCCAAAGCGTCGCGCACCGTGGTGAGCGCGTGGTAGTCGGCGATGAAGTAGTAGCACTCACCTTGCGCCTGCAGGTCGATGTGCTGCTTGATCGCGCCAAAGTAGTTGCCGAGGTGCAACGCCCCCGACGGCTGCACGCCAGACAGGATGCGAGGACGCTGAGTGCCAGGCACAGTCATGCCGCGAACAGTACACAGGGGTCAGACACATTCGTCCTGCTTGGTAAGTTGGCGGGATGGACAGCCGCCAGTTCGAACATCTGCGCCTCGCGTACGGCGACCGTGAACTGCAAACCCAAGACCTGCCGCCCGACCCGCTGACCTTGTTTCACGAGTGGCTCGACGCCGCGACCGCGGCCGGTGTGCAGGAACCCAACGGCATGGCGCTGGCCACCGTCGACGAGCAGGGCGCGCCGGCTTGTCGCATCGTGTTGCTCAAGGGCGTCGACGCGCAGGGCTTCCGCTTCTTCACCAACTTCGAGAGCGACAAGGGCCGGCATCTGGCGCGCGAGCCGCGCGCGGCGTTGACCTTCTGGTGGAACGCGCCCACCGCGCGGCAGGTGCGCGTCACGGGCGACGTGCGCCGCGTGCCCGACGCCGAGGCCGACGCCTACTTCGCGACGCGCCCGCGCGCCAGCCAACTCGCTGCCGCCGTATCACCCCAGAGTCGCGCCGTGCCCGACCGTGCCGGGCTCGAGGCGCGCGTGCATGCGCTGGAAGCGCAAGTCGGGGCCGGCGCTGTGCCGCGCCCGGTGACTTGGGGCGGCTACCTCGTGCAGCCGCGCCGCATCGAGTTCTGGCAGGGGCGCGACCACCGCCTGCACGATCGCTTCCGCTACACGCGCGCGGAAGACGACGCGTGGCAGATCGACCGCCTGGCGCCGTAGCCGATCACTTCTTGTGCGGAACGTAAACAGCGCCAGCCTTGCGCAGCTTGCGCTTCTGCTCCGCGGTCAGCGGCAACACGCGCGATAGCTCACGCAGCAGAACCAGCTGCCGCGTGGCCGCGTCCCGCACAGGGCCGAGCTTACCGAGCCCGGTCCCGGACAGCTTGTCTGGCGTACCAAAGGCCTCGTCAGGCAGCGCTTGGGCCCACGCATCGACTGCGGCCTGGAGCTGCGGCGCCGCGTCCTTGCTCAGCCCGATCTGACGCGTCAGCGCTTGCGACAGCTCGCTCGCGAACTCCTCGCGGCCGCTCACCGTCACCGGCTTGGCGAACTGCGCCCAGACCAAGCCGGTGTCGAACAGGTTGGCCGTCGATCCCGCCAAGCGCGCCGGAAACAGGGCTTGCTCCTGCTGCGGCGTCAGCATCTGGCGCGCCTCGCGGTAGAAGCGGTCCTTCAACTCCGTCTCACCGAGCACGCCCGCGAGATCGAAGTCGTCGTCCTTCACCGCGGCGCGCCGCGCGTCGTCGGCGCCGGCGATCTCCGCGCTCAAACGCTGCAGCGTGTCGCGCTGCGCGTTGCTCAGCGGCATGCCCGCCTTGGTCAGCGTCGCGTGCAGCTGATTGGCGGCGACGACCGGGTTGGTGAACACGCCGTTGGGCCCCGTGCCAGGCACCTTCGCCTCGACCAACTGGCCCGCCTGCTTGATCAGCTCGGAGTTGAGCTTCCCCACCTCGCCCAACACCTCGAGCGGCATCTCCTCGCCCTTCTCCAACGCCGCATACATCGAGTCGAGCTTCTTCGTCATCTCAAACATGCACTGGCCGGTGACGTCCCAGTCGATCTTTCCCAGCACCGGCTCCATGCCGGAGTAGGTCACCGCGTGCTCGAGCGCCGGCGCCGCCACTGCGACCTCGGGAACTACCGCCGGCGTCTCACTGGCCAACGTGCGCGCCGCCTTCGCTTCGAGTTCACGCGCCCGCGCCTGCTCGTCGAGCAGTTCCTTCTGCAACGACTCGACCCGCTGCGTCAGCTCGTCGACCTTGGCCACCGTCAACTCCGGCGCTTGCGCGCGCAGCTCCAGGCTCTCGCCGGTGTTCGCCTGCGCGATGTCGCCGCCGCCCGACCAACGAATCGCCCCCACCACCACGGCGACCGTGACTGCACCCAACGCGGTGCCACCCGCAAACGACTTCCATTCCATCGCCGCAACCTCGATTTCAGTTCCCTGGGTCATGCGCAGCCGGCCGAGCGACGACACGTCGCACACCGCTGCACTTTCTTCGCATGTGCGCAACCGATCGCCGGTGTGAACCGGCCAGAGGGCGCGTTCACCGCCGTGCGCCGTCTCGGTGACCGCACGGCTTTGCCACTGCAGGCAGCCGTCGACCACGTGCCACGCCACGGCGCGGCGCCGCGGAGCGTCGTCGCCCGACAGGATCTGCGTGCTCACCAGCGCCGCCGCGGCCGCGCCCAGCACAGTGCCGAACATCGCCGCGAACACACGGGTGCGGCGCCGCGGCAAACGCACGATGCCGGGGTCGCTCGCCGCGCCTTGCAGCCGCGCCAGCACCCCGCCCGTCAGATCGGGCACAGCCTGCCGCCCCGCCACCTCGTGCAGCATGGCGTCGAGCACGCGCTCCTTGGGATCGACGAACTCGCCGCCGTCGCCGTGATCCCCGACCTGGCCCTCGTTCTCGTCTCGCGTCGTCACGCCTTCACCTTCCTCTCCACGCACAACCGCAGCGCCGCGCGCACGCGACGCAGCCAACTCTTGATGCCGTCCTCGCTCAAGGCAAAGCGCCGCGCCAACTCCGCGCGTGAAGTGCCATCCCGATAGTGTCCCTGCAACAGGGCTTGCGAGCCTCCCTCGAGCGTTGACACGCAGGTCCGCAGCGCCTCCACCAGCGCGTCGCCGCCGTCTTCGCCGCAGTCCTCGACAAAGGCGCTCTCGATCACATCGAGGTCGTTCAGCCCGCGGTGGCGCGGCCGCCGCTTCGCCTTGAGCAGCAGGTGCTTGGCAGCCGTGCGCAGGTAGGCCGCCGTCGCGCGCTCGTCGCGCGCCTCGAAGGGCCGCTGCAACACGGCGACAAAGGTGTCCTGCGCCAGCTCTTCCGCCAGGCGCGCGTCGCAGCCGAGCGCGCGCAGGAAGCGCCACAACCCGGCCTGGTGGCGACGCACCAGCGCGGTGACGTCGAGGCTTCGGGCCTCCCTTCGCTCAGGCATGGTCAGCAGACTCGTCACGCGCCATCAGGCCCGCGACTGCGCCACCGGGGTGCAACAATCTGTAAGAAGTCGCGGTCGCTGGCCGGCGCACGCTCAGCGCACCGGCCCGAGCCCAAGCTCCGCGCGCAGCGAGTCGTCGCTCGGTTGGTTCTTGGTCCAGTAGTCGATGCGCTCGGTCTTCTGCAGCACCGCGCGGAAGATCAAGGTGGTCGCATCGCCCTTCTCGAAGCGTTCCTCGAACGCCGTGATGACGAAGGGGAACGCCTTGGCGAAGCGCACGCGCAGGCTGCGCGCCTCCGAGTTGCTGAGCTGAATCGTCAAGCGATACTCCCGCTCGGCGATGTCGTTGCCCGGCGTACGCGGCAAGTCGGCGAGACTCGCCGACGCTTTCTCGACGCGCAGCGGTCGATGATCGAGGCGCACGCGAAGCGCGCTCGGGATCACCTGCAGTTCCCCGACTGGCAGGCGGTCAGCACCGAGGCGGATCTGCGTGAAGACCTCGTCTTCGAGCAGCGCCAGCGGCAGGGTCGCGCGCTCGTCGCCCTCTTTCTCGAAGTAGGAGTGGCCCACGGTCTCGAACGCGCGATCGCGCCGGTTGGCCTGCAGCCACACGTGCCCGCACCAGTCTTGGATCGAGGTCGTGCACTTGAGGGTCTGCGGCAGGTCACTGCCGCCGGCCGTCGCCGCGGTGAAAACTGACTGCATGAGCGAGTAGTCGGACAGGCCCGTGCTGAAGCGCTCGATGCGGTTGAGCTTGAGCACGTTGACCGCCTGATCGCCCGCGCCGCGCTCGTCTTTCACCTGCTTGTCGCGCAGCAGGTCTTCGGTGACGAAGATCAAGAGCGCATAGCCCGGCCGCATCGTGCCATAGCGTTGGCGCTCGATCGCGTAGCGATTGACCTCGGCCTTGCCTTGGTGCCAGTAGTCAGAAAACTGCGCCGGAAGGCTGCCGGCGGCGGTGACGGCGGCGACGAGCACGCATGGCCAGAGTCTCATTGGTAGGGAGCATAGCGAGGGCAGAACCCGCCTTGCCGGGTTCGCTCGGTGATGTCAGTGAGAGAACACCGTGGCTTCCTTTTGTGCACCATACTGCACAACAATAGTCAATCTTGTGCAGTTCATGTAGCATCGACTCGTGATCACCGACGAGAGCCTCCGCCAAGTTCTGCTCGATCAGCACGAAGAGCTGGAGACGCCACCACCGATGGGCCGGTGGGTCGCCCGGACCCAGGAGCACGTCCTTCGTGCGGCGCTATGCCGGCCGCTCATCAAGGTCATCACGGGCGTCCGTCGATCGGGCAAGTCGGTGCTCGCTCGCCTGGCGTTGGGGGACCAAGCGTTCGCCTACGTCAACTTCGACGACGAACGCCTGGCTGGGCTGAAGGGAAGCGACCTGCAGCGGATCGAGAAGGCGATGACGTCGCTGTGGCCGGCGGCCAACCTCTGGTTTCTCGACGAGGTTCAGAACGTGTCCGGATGGGAGCTGTTCGTGAACCGGCTCCAACGGGCGGGCCACAACCTCGTCATCACGGGGAGCAATTCGAAGCTCCTCAGTCGAGAGCTCGCCACCCACCTGACCGGCCGCTACCTCGCGATCGAGCTGTTCCCGTTCTCGTTCCGCGAGTTTCTGGCAGCCCGCGGCGACACGCTGCCGGGCACGTCCGTCTCCACACGGGTGCACGCCCGGCTCGAGGAGCGGCTCAGGGAATACGTCGACGTTGGCGGCTTCCCGGAAATGGTCCTCGCCGGGACGTCAGGCTCATACTTGCGCGAACTGCACGACAAGATCGTCTCGCGCGACATCGCGGCACGGTACCGCGTCCGACAGCCGCGAACGCTCAAGGAACTCTCGCTCTACTGCTTCTCCAACCCGGCGACGTCGCTCACGCACAATAGCGTGCAGCGCACGTTCGACTTGAAGAGCGTGCACACCGCCGGCAATTACGTGCACTACCTCGAAGAGGCCTACCTGATCCTTCTGGCGCGCCCGTTCGCCTTCAAGTTCCGTGAGCAGATCCGCCAACCTCGGAAGGTCTACACCATCGACAACGGCCTGACCCGTGCTCTGTCCACGAAGGTGAGCCAGGATCGTGGTGCGTTGCTGGAGAACCTGACCTTTCAGGAACTGCGGCGCCGTGGCGCCGACGCCTACTGTTTGAAGCAGCCAGGTTACGAAGTCGACTTCTTGGTTCGGGACGGTCGCCGCGTGGCACAGCTGATCCAAGTGTGCTCCGCTCTCGAGACGCCCGAGGTTGTGGCGCGCGAGTATGGCGCACTTGCCAAAGCTGCGGCGGCGACTCGCTGCCGTGACCTGCGCGTTCTGACCTTCGACGGCACCCCGCCTCCGGACCGCTGGTTGCCATCGGGATCTGCGGTGCAAGTGCAGGCCCTGTGGCGCTGGTTGCTCGACGGGTAGCAACCGCCCCACCGGTTCGCTCGGTGAGGTCAGTGATGGCAGGGGCCGCGTCCTGCACTACCATCCGGCGATGCCTGTCACTCGTCGCACCTTCGTCGGCGGCATCTCGGCGGCCGCGTTGTCGTGGCCTGAACCAACGTCTCGCATCCTCGGCGCCAACCGCGACATCCGCGTGGCGGTGATCGGCCTGCGCGGCCAAGGGCGCACCCACATCGCGCAGTTTGCGGCGCTGCCCAACGTGCGGGTGGTCGCGCTGTGCGATGTCGACAGCGCGGTGCTCGCCGAACAGCGGGCCGCGTTCGAGAAGCGCTACGGTCGCGCGGTCGACGGCTACGCCGAGCCGCGCGCCGTGTTCGATCGCAAGGACATCGACGTGGTGTCCACCGCGACCCCCAACCACTGGCACGCGCTGATCGGCATCTGGGCTTGCCAGGCGGGCAAGGATTCCTACATCGAGAAGCCGATCTCACACAACGTGTGGGAAGGCCGCCAACTGTTGCGCGCCGCCCGCCGCGAGCGCCGGATCGTGCAGGGCGGCACCCAGAGTCGATCGCAGCCCGGCATACGCGAGGCGGTGCAGTTCGTGCGCGACGGCAAGCTCGGCGCGATCCGTTACGTGCACGGCGTCTGCTACAAGCCGCGCCTGTCGATCGGCAAGGTCGGCTTCGGCAAGGCCCCAGAAACCGTGGACTACTCGCAGTGGTGTGGACCCGCGCCGTACGAGGTGCTGCGTCGCAAAGAACTGCACTACGACTGGCATTGGCACTGGGCCACCGGCAACGGCGATCTCGGCAACCAGGGCATCCATCAGGTCGACGTCGCGCGTTGGATCCTCGGCGACGAAGGTCTGCCGCAGCAGATGATCAGCATCGGCGGCCGCGTGGGCTACGACGACGACGGCGAGACGCCGAACACGCAGTTGATCTTCTGCGACTACCCGATCGCGCCCCTGCTGTTCGAGGTGCGCGGGCTGCCGTCGGGCAAGGAGCATCAGGCCAGCGAGGCGGCCTGGCGCAAGGGCATGGACGTGGTGCCGGGCCTCGAGCGCGGGGGCAGCATCGGCGTGATCGCCTACTGCGAGCAGGGACGCATGGTGATCGACACGGGCGCCGCGCGCGCTTACGACCCCGACGGCAAGCTGATCGCGGAGTTCAAGGGTGACGGCAACCACTACGCCAACTTCATCGCCGCGGTCGACGTGCGCGATGCGACCCTGCTGCACGCCGACGTGCTGGAAACGCACCTGAGCAGCGCGCTGTGTCACTTGGGCGGCATCTCGCACCAACTCGGTCACGCCGCGCGCGGCGACGAGCTGGACAAGCTGGCGAGTCGTCATCCCGAGTTCGCGCGCGCCTTCGCCGGCATGCGCGCTCACCTGCTGCGCAACGGCGTCGACGTGGCCAACACGCCCCTGAGTGCCGGGCGCCTATTGAACTTCGACCCGGTGAGCGAGCAGCTCCACGGCGACCATGCCGCCAACGCGCTGCTGACGCGACCCTACCGCGAGCCGTTCGTGGTGCCGGCGCTCACCTGAGCGCCTACTTGGGGGTCGGCAGGAATGCGGCCGGGATCGGATGCGCCGCGCTCTCGTCCTGCCACAGGATGTTCTGCACCCACCACCGCTTGCCGTCGAAGCTGAGCTGAACGCTGTTGATGCCGCGCGCGAACGGTTGCTTCTCGTCGCCGCGATACGACGCATACGTGCTGAAGATCTGGGCGATGCCGCCGAATTGATCGACGCGGCGTGTGAGTTCCACCTCGCGGAACCCCATCTGCACCAGGCTGTCGCCCGACATGTTCACGTAGTCGTCCACCGACAACGCGCGCACCGCGAGGCGGTCGCCCCGGGCCTGCGTCGGCAGCAGCCGCGCGCCATCGGCGAAGAGCGATCGCATGCGCGCAAAGTCGCGCGCCTGTCCGACCGGTCCCGAGATGCAGCCGTAGAGCGCGCCGAGGATCGCGTCGATGCTGGCCACGTCCTCGGCCTTGGCCGCCGCGCGCGCCGGCTTGTCTTGGGCGGGCTTCGCCGGATCCTGCGGCGCGAGGCGTGGCAAAGAGGAGAGGAGGCCGAGCAGCATGCCGACCACCGCGACGCGCGAAGTTGTGTGCATGCGGGTGCTACGTTGCGCGCGCACGCTCTGCGTGCACTTCGTACTTCGTCCCACTACCCAAGCCCGCGCTTGCATTTGCCTGCCATAGGGCTACCGTCCCGCCCCGTTGACCCAACGCGTGGGCGATTAGCTCAGTTGGTAGAGCACCAGCTCGACAAGCTGGGGGTCACTGGTTCGAGCCCAGTATCGCCCACCACCGTAACCCCAAGCGAAGGACGCTAGTTGCGTCTTCCGGTCACCTGACCGCGCCGCGCCGAGACGAACTCGGAAGAGGGTGCTGCACCCTGTTTGGCACGGAGATTTGACCGATGGTCCCCAAAAGACGGGCGTCGCAGGCACACGCCGACGACGCGATCGAGGGCTTGGGCGAGCGGCTACGCCAGCCGCCCAAGATGGTGAGGAACCGCAAGAGCGCCCGCGTGCGCCTAGGCGGGCGCGACTTCCACTGCGGCCCCTGGGGCAGCAAGGCAGCGCAGGAACGCTACCGCGAGCTGGTGGCCGAGTGGACGCGCCACGGCTGCAAGCTGCCGCCGCTGCTCGACGACGACGACCCCGAGGGGGCGACCGTCGACGAACTGATCGCGCTGCACGACGCGTACGAGATGCCGACCAAGCCCGCGAGCACGCAAGAGGCGATCAAGCTGGCGCTGCGTCCCCTTCAGGAGACGTTCGGGAGCAAGCGCGCCAGCGAGTTCCGCGCGCTCGACCTGCTGGCCCTGCGGGCCGACATGCTGAGCGGCGGGCGCCTGACGCGCGGGATGGTCAACGTGCGGATGCGCCTCATCCGTGGGCTGTTCACCTGGGGCGCCTCGATGGGCCGGATCGACGAGCGGGTGCCGTTCCGCCTCAGTGGGGTCAAGTCGCTGCGCCGCGGGCAATCGACGCGCGAGGGGCGCCTCGTGCAGCCGGTCGAGTGGTCGACCGTCGAGGCGACGTTGCGCTACCTGAGCGAGCCGGTGCGCGGGCTGGTGCTGTTCCAGTGGCACACCGGCGCGCGCCCCGGCGAGGCCTGCACGCTGACGGCAGACGAGATCGACCGCACCGGCAAGGTGTGGGTCTACGTGCCGAGCACGCACAAGACCGCCCACCACGGCAAGAGCCGGCGCATCTTCGTTGGCGACGCAGCGCAGCGGGTGCTGTTGCCGTTCTTGGTGCGGCGACCGGCGACCTTGCCGTTGTTCTCGCCGGTGGAAGCGATGGCCGAGCACAAGGCGCAACTCGCCACGTCGCGGCGCACCCGCGTGCAGCCGAGCCAAGCCAAGCGCCGACGCCGGCGCGAGGCGCGGCCGAAGCTCGAAGTCGCTGAGGGCTACGACGTCCACACCTACCGACGCGCGATCGCGCGCGGGGTTGACGCGGCCAATGCCGAGACCAAGCGCGATGGCCTACGGCAAGCGCTGGTGCCGTTGGTCGACGACGACAGGGCGCGCGCTCGTATCGAAGCCGCTGTCGCCGCGCTGCCGGTGTTCGTGAACGAGCCCTCGCAAGAGCGCCTGGTGCGTCGCATCGGTGAGGCGCTGCAAGCCGACGAGGCGCGCCGCGTCGACCTGGCGAAGCTCATCGGCGACGTGCTCGCCGCGCCCGGCAAGTTCGAGCGCTGGCACCCCCACCGCCTGCGGCACTCGTTCGCCCACCGAGCCGAGCGCGAGACCGGCGACCTTGACGCCGTGCGCGCGTGCCTCGGTCACTCGACCTTGGCGATGGCAGCACGGTACGCACATCCAGACGACCGGAAGGCGCGCGACCTCGCGGAGAAGCTCGGGTGATGCGCCGACTCACCGACCCTCGCCCAACACCCCGACGGAACAACGCGCCGCCTCCATTCGGGGCGGGCGGGCAGCTCAGTACGAACCACTCTCGTTTGGCCACGGCTCCGAATGAGTGCACAACGCAAGGCCTGCTGCCCTTCCAGCGCCACCGGTAGCATCCGCGCTCATGAAATTCGACGACAACATCTCCGGTCAACTGCAACGGGTTGTGGACCTCGGCACCCTAGTGCTGCGCCCTCGCGAACAAAAAAAGGAGGACATACAGAAGGCCAATGAGCTGATCGCGCAGTGGGAAGCAACGGCTCGAAGCGTCCTCCGAAGGGTGTTCGGCGATGGCGACGATTACTACGCGTCCTTTTCGAGAGAGATCGAAGGGAATCACCCGCATGCGTACGCGAGAGCCCATGGAGTCGTGCTTGCAGCCCAGGCCGACTATCGGGCGAGCGGTATCTTCAGAGTGCGCCAACTCGTCGAGGCAGAGATCTTCGACGATTTCCTCGAACAGGCGGAGCACCTGCTAGCCAGTGGCTACTTCCAAGCCGCGGCGGTTGTTGCCGGATGCGTCCTCGAGGATGCGCTTCGGAAGCTCTGCATCAAGAACAGCGTCGCTCTCGACTCAAGACCGAAGCTCGACAAGATGAATGCCGATCTCGCGAAGAAAGCGGTCTACGACAAGCTGGTGCAAAAGCAGGTCACCCTCGACAGCGACCTGCGGAACAAGGCTGCACATGGCGAATGGCAGAAGTTCGACGTCGCCGACGTCGAACGAATGCTCACTTCGGTGCGCGGCTTCCTCAGCAAGCACTGCGGTTGAGCCGCAACCATTGCGTCGCGCCTGTGAGCGTGACCCGACCACCGGCCTCCGCGCTGAACATGGCGGAGGCGCGCGCGGCGATTGCGTTCGTGTGAGCGGCGCGCGCATCCTTGAGATCCCGGCTGCGCCGATGCCGTGGTGGCGACGCTGCCTCGCGCCCGCCGCGTTCGTAGCGGCGTTCGCTGCTGGTTACGTCGCGGCCATTCTGTAGGATCGGGAACACAACGCGAGGGCAACGGCGACGGCCGGCGCTCAATCTCCGGGGCGTGCCCTCGCGCTTTCTTGTCGGAGAGAGATCGAGACCGGGAGGTCGGTCGATGGCGAGCAAGAGCAAGCAGGGTAGCAATGGGGAAGAGTCGGCGATGGCCGCGCTGCATGAGATCCGCGAGGCGCTTCTGTCGGTGAGCGACTGCACGCTCGATTTCGGGTTCCGCTTTGGCCGGACAGACGATGGCGTGAACGTCGAAGTCGCGCCGGGCTACACGACGACATGGCAAAGCGCGGCGGGCATCAAGTCGAAGGAGTTTGCTAAACGCCTCAAGAAGATGAAGGCACGCCACCCAAAGGAGCGCTACTACGAGGAGCCGCGAGTAACAGGTTCGCCCGCGGCGTCCCGGGGCGAGGAGTGTCGGGCTGTGCGGGAACAGATCATGGCCAGGTACGAGCAAGACAAGCCGACCTTGCAGCGCCTCGTCCTTCAGCACGGAATCGGAAAGGATTGGCAGGCCAGCTACCAAACCGAGTGGGATCAGCACGCCAAGTCCGTCCGTGGAGCTAGAGACGCGCACCACATCAACACCTATCAGGCGGGAGTGATCGCCAATGCACTCACCCCACCTTGCCCGTTCGGTCACTTCGACGCGCTCGAAGCTGCGTTGCTGTGCGACTACGTCTGCACGCTCTGCAAGGCCGACGCGTTGCGCATGATTGACGAGCTGTTGGCGAAGGTTGTTGCCCCTCTGCACCCCATTACGTTGCCACTGGCGAAACCCAGCCTGAGACAAGCAAGGAACACCCGGGAGCGATGCCTCCTGGTCGTTGCCCAGGCGGCGCTCGAAGGAACCCCTCTGGAGACTCACTCGGCGATAGCTCTTGCCGCAGATTGCGACGAGAAGACTGTCGGTCGCACGACGGCGGGCGACATCGAGAAGCGGGACGACGGGTACCATGTTACGGAGTCGAGTCTCCAAGAGCTGCGACGTAAGGGGTTGCTGCCGGCGCAGGGCTAGGAGGGTGACGATGAGGTGACCAGATGTCACCCCATCGTCCCTGACACGAGCCGTTGCCTTCCTAGGGTGTGAGGTCGCTATGAAAGCGACCAAGAAGTACACCGCACGGGAAGCGAAGCAGGCGGCCCCCGATATTGAGTTCGACGGCCTGCACAACATCGCCAGCGCGCTCGGCGACCTGATCGGCTATCCGATCGACCAGTCCACCGCGCACCGCTGGCTAAGCCGCGGCATCCGCGGCCACCGACTGATCGGGCGCCGAGTCGGCCGACGTTGGATCTGCTCGGAAGCGTCGCTGAAGGCGTTCGCCCTCGCAAGCGGGGCGATCGCACCGGAGGACGCGTGAGCACCACCGTCCACACGACAACGGTTGCCGATCTGCTCGACGGCGCCGCCGACAACGAACTGCGCACGCTCGCCGACTGGGCATCGATCTTGCCCGGCCGCCGACGCGGGCGCTCGATGAACGCGCGGGTGCCGCTCCGCTGGGTAATCAAAGGCATTCGCGGCCGTCGCCTCCCAACGCGACGCTGCGGCCAGCGCCATCTATGTCTTGGTCGCGACCTGCGCGAGTTCTTGGCTGCGATTGCACCGGGGGCGGATCGAGCCGCGCCGCGCCCGAGCCAGCGCGCGCTGTCACGTCGACGTGAGCGACGGGCCGCGGTCGCTGCGCGGCTCGCCAAGGAAGCGCTGCTGTGACGCGAGCACCAAGAACGACAGCGCCCGGGGCGGGGTCTAGCCACCACGGGCGCACACGCGAAGCAACTATGCAGGAGAGAGTCTACCGGCGCGCCGACCACGGCGCACGCGTGCGGCGCGTTCCGCGCAACCAGGCGGAGACCATCGTCGTCTCGCGATGCAGCCTGCACCACGTGCACGCATGGGAACGCGGGGTTCCCGCGGCCGAGATCGACGGCGCCGCGCTGGTGGCCGAGCTGCTGTCGCCGGCCGGCGCACGGTGGCGTCGACGCCGCCAAGTCGCGATGCACCGGCGCGGCGAGGTGCAATCGTGAGCACCACCAAGTCGGGACTGAAACCCGTCACCAAGGACGACCCATGCGAGGGCTGCGGCAAACCTGACTGGTGCAGCCGCTCGGAAGACGGCGAACTCGTCGTTTGCAAGAGAACTGAATCCGATCGGCCAGCGCGGAACGGCCAGGGTTGGCTGCACTTCCTCGGCGATCGCCGCAGCTACGTGCCGCGGCGTGCCTCGGTGCGCATCGAGCCGCCGCCGCCCGACCTCCGCCCGATCACCGATCGCGCGATCCAGACGACGCCGGCAGCGTGGCTCGCCGCGCTCGCATGCTCACTGAGGCTACCGACGCCGGCCGGCATCGAGGCGCTGCGCCGGCTCGGTGCGCACCGTGCGCGCTACGACGCCGACGACGTGCTGCGCCTGTCGCCTCGCGATGACGACGCGGCGCGCCGGCTGCGGCGTTGGTCTGCGTGGATCGCAACCGGCGACGTCGCTGCGTTCCCCATGTGGTGCCGCGGTCGAGTGGTCGGCGTGCGGACGCGCGACATGGCGAGCGCGAACAAGATGGCGCTACCCGGTGGACGCGAAGGCCTCTTCGTGCCGTCGGGCCTGGCCAATGGGCTCGACTGGCTCGCCGTGACCGAGGGACCGACCGACACGGCGGCGCTGCTGTCGCTCGGCATCGAGACGATCGGCCGGCCGAACTGCTCAGGCGCTGCCGACGAGACGGTGCGACTCGTGCTCACGTTGCGGCCGCGTGCCGTTGCCCTGGTGCTCGACCGCGACGAGTCCGGCATTTGCGGTGGCGTCGCGCGCGCGCGACGGCTCACCGACGTCGTCGACGATGTCCGTTGCGTGTTGCCACCGGCGAAGGATGCGCGAACATGGGCCGCCGCTGGCGCAACGCGCGATGACGTGCTTGCGGCGATCGCGCGCGCCCGTTGCGTCCAGGGAGGTCGCCATGTCGAATCCTGACGTCGACCCCGAAGCCCTGCTGCAGCAGCAACTCGACGGGGAACCGTGGGCCGATCCCGTGCCGCTTGACGCGATGCCCGACGTTCCATCGTTTCCCGATGGCGTGTTCGTCGGCGCGTTCGCTGACTACCTCGCGGCGCTCGCTGAAGCCTACCAAACCCCGTTCGACTTGCCGGCCATGCTCGCGCTCGGCGTGGTGTCGGGCGCGTTGGCGCAACGCCTACGGCTACAGGTTCACGATGGTTGGACTGAAGAGCCGGTCTTGTGGGTGCTGGTGCTGCAAGACAGCGGCACTCGCAAGTCGCCGGTTCTCGTTGCGCTCATGCGGCCGGTTCACACGTGGGAAGAGCATCAGGGCCGCGAACAAGCGCCAGCGTTGGCGCGTGCGCGTGAGGCTCGCAACGTCAAGGTCGCGCAAGTCGAGCGGCTGCGCCGCGAGCTGGCGAAGGCCAAGCCGAAGAATGCCATTGCCGACAGCGACCTACTCGGGAGGGTGTCCGCCGAGCTGGCATCGACAAAGGCGCCTGCCGAGCCGGTTCTCGTCGTGAGCGACGCGACTGCGGAGGCGCTCGCCAAGCTGCTCGAAGTGTCCGGCGAGCGCGCGCTGATCGCGAGCGCCGAGGCCGACGCACTCGATGTCGTTCTCGGTCGATACAGCGAGGGGCGCGCGAACGTCGGGTTGTTGCTCAAGAGCTACAACGGTGAACCTGAACGCATCCGACGCAAGACAGGCGGCAACGTCGAACTCGCGCGACCGCTGATTGCGCTTGCCTTGACGGCGCAACCCGGTGCGGTTGCCGCATTGCTCGGACACCAACAGGCACGCGCGCGAGGCTTCTTCGCACGCATGCTGTTGTCGGTGCCGCGCGACTTCGTCGGGTTCCGTCGGGTCGATGCACCGCCCGTGCCTGCTGCGCTCGCCGACCGATATGGCGCAACCCTCGGTCAAGTGTTCGCGTGGCCAACGCCGGACGACGGGCCGAACATCGTGCGACTTTCGGCCGACGCCGCTGCGCGGTTGCGTCGGTTCCAGGAAGCGCACGAGAAGCGCATGCGACCCGACGGCGACTTGGCCGAGCATCGTGAGTGGGCGGCGAAGGAAGTCGGCAACCTGTGTCGGGTCGCGCTTGTGCTGGCGTGCCTCGATGCGGCTGCGCCGCAAGGCGCGGTCGCGTTCGCTTGGGGTGGCGCGCCCGTCGAGGTGACAAGCGAAGCCATGGAGCGCGCGTTGCGACTCGCGCCATACCTCGAAGCTCACCAGCGCGCCGCCGGATCGCTCGGCCTGTCTCCGACGACCGGGATTGCCCGGCGCTTGCTTGGTTGGGTCCGGCGTGAGGGCCGACAGATGTTCTCTGTGCGCGATGCCTATCGAGCGTGTCGGCCGGCGACCGAGACGGCGCGGGATGTCGAAGCACCGCTGCGCCTGCTGACCGACTGCGCCTACCTCCGCCCGTTGCCCGCCAAAGGCGGTGCCGGTCGCCCCTCGGAGACCTTCGAGGTGAACCCGGCAGCACACTCGCGTTGTCTTGACCCCCCTGGACAGAATGGACAGAGCGGACAAAACCCCACCGACCCGGTGGGTTCTGTCCATTCTGGCCATTCTGTCCAAGAGGTCCACAACGACGAGGGGCAAGCGACCGGTGACACGGCCGAGGAAGTGCGGGTGTGGTGACACCTGCTGACATCCTCGCGCGGCTGCGTGCTGCCGGCGTGGTGGTGTCACTGCGCCCCGATGGTCGAGTCGAGACCCGCGGCCGTGTGCCGGCAGAGTTAGTGTCGCCGTTCGTGCAGCACCGCGACGCGATCGCGCTTGAGCTGCGGCGTGTGGAGGAGTCGGCGCCCGAATCCGGTGGCGAGTTGGCGGCGATCGACCGGGAAGCTGCGACTCTGCGCCGCGTGTCGCTTGGCCTTGGCCCCGAGGTCGACGCGGTGTTGTGGCGCGTGCTCGACCGGCTCGACCTTGCCGCGGCCGATCAGGTTTGGCGCGCGGTCGAGAACGCCGACCGTCGCGGGATCCTCTCCAAGCTGGTCGCCTGGCTCCGCAGTCTCGACGCGGCCGGCACCGACGGCGCCCGCGTGCGGACGCTCATCGCGGCCGGACCGGGCCAGCACCACTACGACGATGAGGGCGCGCCGTGAGGCTCGACGAGAAGGCCGTCGATCGGTTCTTCCGTGCAGTTCGCCGACGCCTGCGCCGCGGTGCGCTCGAGTACGGCGACGCATCCTTCGCGCGCCCCGCCCGCGACCTGGTCGCGGAGATCGAGGCCGAGCTGCACGACGTCGCGGGTTGGGCATTCGTGTTGTGCCAACGGTTGCAGAAGCTGCAACGGTTGGCCGTGCGGTCCGATCGTGTTGGCTCCTGCGGGTCGATGGAAGACGCCCGTCCTTCAAAGGGCACCAAGGCCTCGGCTACCGGCGCGCGCCGCCAGCGTGCTGGGACGAGCGCGCACCGTCGATCGGTCAAGGCGCGCCCGCGTGGTGCGTCTGGCGCTGCCGCGCAGCAGCGCGACGAAAACGCCGCGGGTCCTTCCGAGGGATAACCTCGCGTGGCGCGCGGCTTCCGCCATTTCTTTCCCTGGAGTCTGAGAAATGCCAAGACAACGCCTCTCGCTCCCCCGCACGGTACTTGCCGCTGCGTTGGGGTTCTCTCGCAGCGCGACCTACGACCTTGCCGCCGCCGGCATGCCAACCGACGACATCGAGGCGGCGCACGCATGGCTCGCCCAGCGCCGCGCTGCCGGTCGCGGTCGAGGCGTCCCTCGCCCGCATCGCACGCGCGCACCGATGAGCGCGGTGCTCGGCGAGGACGGGGACGACGTCCAGGCCGCGCGCGAGGAAGCGGAGGTCTACGCCGAGCTGGACGCCCGCGAACAGCGCGTTGACGCCCAGCTTGGCGAGGGGGTCGCCGACGCACTCACCACGCTGCACATCGCGCTGACCGCTGCGGCAATCGAGCGACGCGAGAACCCGGCGGACGTGCTGGCCAACAAGATCAGGCGATACGTCGAAGAGGCTGTGGGGCTCGGTCCGCCGTCGTTCGATGACCTTCCCGACTGCCGTAGCAACATCGAGCATCGTGCTCGGTGAATCGCGTGGGTTATGTCGCCACCTGTGCAACCGACCCCCCCTTGTGGGTCCCCTCAGATCCAAGACGCGTCTTGGGCCCTTGGCACCCGATCGACTTTTTCGTACGGTGTTGGCGTGGTTTCCAATCGCCCGACGCTTACGCTTCACAGGGGGGCAGGGGGGGCTGTAGGCTCCGGGTGCCGTGACCGCCTCGCAACGCTCACCGGCGCAAGGAAAGCCCGCGCCGCGTCCCAAGACCATCAAGGCCGCTCCATCACCGCCGCGGCCCGGCGTCGACTGGTGACGAACCAAAGCTGATCCAATGACCCACTTCCTCAAGGTCGCGCTTCTTGTCGCCGCGCTGGCGCGTGGCACTCCCGCGCAACAGCCGCCGTGCGCCGAGTTCTTCGAGCAGTGGCACTCGGGATACCACCAGTCCTACAGCACGTTCCGCTGGCACTCGACGCAGCTGCGTTGGTTCGAGTACGTCGAGTTGGTCCCGGTCGGCACCGGCATCGGCGCGATCGTGATGTGGAGGCATCTTCCAAGCCTTTGGTACCCGGAGCCGACGGTGTCCTATTACCCTTTCCATCCGTGCGAGCAGCGTCAACTTCAGGTCACCGGGTTCTGGTGGATGGACGGTTGGCCGCACGCACCCGGAGATCGGATGCGGTACCTCGGTCTCGACGTCGACTTGGTTGCGGTCCCGACGGGCCTCGTGCTGATGCCGCCGCAACGCGCGCAGAGTGAGCCGTTCTGCCAGCGCTCTGGAATCAACAGCGAATGGCACCGGCCATGGTACTGGGCGCTGCTGCTGGTGCCCGAGGGCGGGACGTGGTGAGGTGCCGCCGCACCAGGTGAGACGGATGGGGCACCGGGTCGTTCGATCCGGGGCCGATCATCGCGTGGGCGGAGTCTCGCGCCGGCACCGAATGACGACGACGCCGGCGCCTGTCGACCAACTGATCGGCGCTTACCGATCCCCGATCGTCGCGTGCGTCCCGTTAGAGAACACCGCCCCAAACGCGTTCGCGGTCGGATCCAACACCAACGCTTGCTGGTAGAAGCTCGCCCCGAGCAGTGAAACTGTAGCGGGCAGCGCTAGCTGCCACTGAGCGACGCCTGCGCCATTTGTGAGTGGCTGCTGTATCTCGACGCTGGTCAACAACTGGCACCCTGGGGCGCCGAGCTGGCCAAGATCGAAAGGAAGGGAGATCCCGAGCCAGAGTTGCCGAGAGACGCCGACAAATCCAAACGGCACAGCGACGGAAGAGTTTGGAAGGTTCGTCAGCCTGCAGCTGAGAATCTCACCGAGCCACGGCAGGCTGCCGGGCGCCGCGGCGAGGGTCGGAGTACCAGCAGTTCCAGCGCATCCGCTGCCGAATGAGATGTGCGTAGCTTGCAGCGGTGTGAAGTACTCCCACGTCGTGTTACCTGCGAGTTCGTCGCCGAAGAGTACCAGGCGTCCGCGAACCGGATCGAATGTCATGCGTGGCGACGTCACGTGCGTAGGAGGGGGCGTGAGGTTGGCCGACCAGTTCACACCGTCCCATTCCCAAGTTGGAAACTCAAGGACCCCTCCGTACAGGATGCACCGGCGACGACGTGCGTCGTAAGACATTGCGGCTCGTATTCGGGGCGCTGGGCTGTTGAAAGGCTGCCGGAGTTCCCAAGATGAACCATCCCACTCCCATGTGTCTGCATGGAAAAACGTATTGTCTGCACCACCGAAGAGGACAATCCGTGCCCGCTGGGTATCGCTTGCCGTTGCAAACTCAAACCTAAGCGAAGGCGCTCGAGTCACTGTTCTTCGCGCCCACGTACCGGACGAGTACTCCCATACCTCAAGGCCTGCGGTGGACTGGCCCGCGCCGATGATCGTGCATGCGCTGCGGCTGGCGAGATAGTGCAGGCCTCCCCTCGGCAAGCCCGAGGCTGTCGCTACCAGCCGCCACGTGCCTGCCGCCAATTCCCATGTCTCAGAAACCACCCCGCCGGTCTCTATCACGACAACGACGACCCCTCTGTTGGAGTCGAAGCAAGTGAAGACGTCGAAGGGCGCCAGGGGCGCGGCCTGTACGGCAAGGATCTGCCAGTCTCGACCGTTCCACGACCACGTTCGTAGACGACCGGTTCCCTCCTTCTCGAAGCCCAACGTACGTTGGTTGGCCGTGTCGTAGGCCAATGAAAGCAAGCGGAGAGGGGCGGTCGAAGGGTACCGCTGACGCCAAACGGGTGACTGCCCCGCACCAAGAGAGGCCAACACGCCAGCGACAACGCTGGCCGAACCAAGCACACGATTACAAGGACACGGCACTGTGACGGAATCCTACTTGTTGCGCGACCACATTAGGACGATGCGGATTCAGTTGGCTGCGAAGCACTCGCCGCGCCAGGAGACAAACTTGACCGAGGACTAGGTCGGGGTGTTGGTTGGCGATCTACCACCAGCCGCGCGCTGGTTGAATGAGAATGCCCCAGTATGTCGGCCGCCGGGTCCATCCTTGGACACCGTCTTGCATGACGAACAGATCTTCTGGGCCGCAGAGTGGATCTGCGATGGTCCTCGGCGTCCAGAGGGTTGCAGTGGGGAACTGCGACAGCTGACGCAACCATCGGCCACATTGCCAAACACTCTCATTCGGCATCGGCGCAGCATCCATCCACCACACAGCGTGCCGGTACACCGGCACTTGGTCGTACCAGTTGCATCCCGGCAATGGTGAATGGAACTGTGCGACGCGGACTACTTCACTCTCGACAGAGGAGCGTGGTCCACCTTGAAACAAGCACATCAAGCATATCCCGTAAGCCGTCGGGACAAACTCCACGTGCGACCAGAACCTCACGTGGTACTGATAGTAGCTGAGTTGTGAGAACGTCACGCCGTACTCTGTCTGCTGACTGAGGCCAACGCACGACGGGTTGAACTGCGCCGTCGGCGCAGCCGCGAGAAGCGCGGCGATCAGAAGTCGTTTCACGGGGTGCCTCATGAGCGATCGGGACCGAGGTAGGCTACTCGGTCCACCGCGTGAAGGCGAGCCGACCTGTTGGTGCTGACTGAGCTGCGGCAAGAACCGGGACGAGATCGGCTGCGAACTGACGCGCGAGGCCGGTCTGCTCAAAGCCTGCCGCGCCGCCCTCACGGTCCGGCGACGTGCTCGACCCACACCACCGGCAGAACTTCGCCTCCTCCAGTTGCCCCGTTCAATGGGCCGATGCACGCCGCATGGCTCCCAAATTGGTTCCGTGCCCTGCATGCCGGAAGAATGTGTTTGCGACGGCGCCGTCCTGCCCGAATTGCGTTCACCCGCTTGCGACCGACGAGAACTTTCAGAATCAGGTGACGACCAAGGGGTCGCCAATCGCGCTGGCACTGGTGTCACTGGTGGCTCTGGTTACCGTGTTCGCGATCATCGGCGTGCCCACGCCGAGGACGGACACCGCCGCCGCGAACCCACAGCAGCGACCCGCAGCGACGACGCCCATCACCGACGCCCAGGTTGCTACCGCGATCCAAGGCTCAGACGACTTCGGCTTGCACCAAGCGGCGTTCATCTCTGGTAGCCGGCAGTTTCTGGCCCGGGGCGGCACCATTGGCGATCTGCAGGAAATGGGTGGTTGGGTCCGCAGCCAGTCCCACAAGCCGCGCCGGGTGTACTTCACTTACAGGCGTCCAGGAACCCATATCTCCCACAGGTGGTACTTCGACATTGACTCCGGCGGGCTGTTCCAGTGATGCGACACTTAGAATTACGCTATCGGGCGGGCCGCTCGCAGACTACCAATCGACAGCTCGGCGTGCTTCAAAGTGGTGCTCGTCAGCTGTTGATGCTTGCCATCATGGCAGCGGTCACCTTTTCCTGCACCGACTCTGGCAACAGCTTCGATTACACCGTTCGCCAAGTCGGCAATGTGATGGTGTTCGAGAACACGTCGGGGACAAACCTAACTGACGTCAGATTCTACGCCAACGGCAGCAGCACTCCCCGGCAACTGTTCGGCGCCGGTGCCATCGAGAGCATACAGCTCTCGACTTTCGGCATCCAAGATGGAACTAAGGTCCAGACGACGATGATCTACTGCGACCAGGGTTACGCTGTACGCAACCGCTAGCCCACCCCTAGATTGCGCAAGCGGCAATGCCCAATCGAAGGGTGCTGATTCGCGATACTGCCTGCGGGGGCCGGCGCTAGGTGAGCGGACTGCCCTTGCCGCAGCATGGACCGCGAATCGCGGCGGGTCCCTCCACCAAGACTTCGCGTGGCGCGCGCTTCGGGCGTTTGTTTCCAAACACGCGCGGAAACGCAACGCCGACCGAGCAATCACGATAGTGGACGGGCGTCTCCGCTCGCTAGGATGCGTCAGGAACGCATCCCCGCCACCCCTCCCGGACCGTGCTCGGCGCACGATCGCCCGCAGGGCGCGGCCGTGGCATGCGGAACGGGCAGCGGGTCCTTCTTGGCGGACTCATCCTCAGGGGTTTGCAGCGCTGCGTTTTCGCGAAATCCGGTTTCCTCGAACCGTCTCAAAGCCATGCGACCATCCCTCACGCAACGGCAAGTCGAAGCGTTGGCCAAGTCATTCGGGCGCTCGCGCGCCACGATCTACCGCCACCTGCAAGCTGGCATGCCGAGCGACCTCGGCGAGGCGCAAGTCTGGCTCGCGCAGACTCACCCGACGGCGTTCTGCGACGAGGATCGGAGCCTGATCCTTGAGTGCGCCGAGCGCCGCCGCCGGCTCGACGACTACTTCGGCGTCGGCGTCAGCGATGCGCTGGGCGAGCTGACGGCGTTCGCGCTCAGGCGCATGCGCAAGATCGAGGGCGAGGGCAGCCGGCTTGGTTGCGTGGTCACCCAACTGATCGAGCAGGCCGCCGGCTTGCCGGAACCGAGCTACGGATGGGGCGCCGGGCCGTTCGATCCGGGGCCGATCATCGCGTGGGCGAAGTCTCGCGCCGGCACCGATTGACGACGACGCCGGCCCCTGTCGACCAACTGATCGGCCCTTACCGATCCCCGATCGTCGCGTGCGCCCCGTTAGAGAACACCGCCCCAAACGCGTTCGCGGTCGGATCCAACACCAACGCTTGCTGGTAGAAGCTCGCCCCGAGCAGTGAAACCGTGGCCGGGATTGAGAACTGCCACTGAGCAACGCCCATGTTGTTCACGAGCTGCACGCTCGTCTCGACACTCGTCAACAGGAAGCATCCAGGAGCGCCGAGCGAGGCGACGTCGAAAGGCAGTGGGATGCCGAGCCACGTCTGTCGAGACACGCCGATGAGCCCGAAAGGGACAGCGAGCGGTAGGTTCGGCAGGTTCGTCAACGTGCACGTCAGGGTTTCGCCGAGCCACGGCAAGCTCGCTGGCGCGGCGGCCAAGACCGGCACGCCGGCAGATCCTGCACAACCGGCTCCAAGGGAGACATGCCTAGCCTGCAACGGGGTGAAGTACTCCCACGTTTGAGGCTGCGTGCTGCTCACGAAGAAGACCATGCGCCCTCGCAGAGCATCGTACGCCAATAGGTTGCCGGCAATTGGTGGTGGCGCTGCGAGATTGAGTAGCCAGTTGTTGCCGTCCCACTCCCATGTGAAACTGCTCCTACTCATGAGGACACACCGGCGTCGGGAAGGGTCGAACGCCATCGCCGTGCCGCTGGGCGGTGGGCTGTTGCTGGGCTGGCGAAGCAGCCAGTTGCCATCCCACTCCCACGTATCCGTCAGGTTGCTACCCCCCCCGAAGAGAACGATGCGATCGCGAACACTGTCGTAGGCTGTGTAGAAGTTACTGCGGTTGGATGGCGCTTGCGCGGACGCTCGCACCTGCCATCGAGCCGACGCATACTCGAACACGCTGAGGACCGGACCTCCCCCGGCCGATCCGATCGCGATGCATGCTGATCGCGTTCGCGAGTAGTGCAGCCGGAAGTCCGAAGTGATCGCAGGCGCACCAACCGCTGCGATCAGGGTCCAGGCTCCGCTCGAAAGCTCCCAGGTTTCAACTGGGAGGCCGTTATTGTAGCGAACCAAGACGAGAACCCCACGCCGACTGTCGTGGCAGAGCCCCAGCGTCGAGCTGCCTGCGACAGGGGCATTCTGGGTCGGCACGACGCTCCAATTGCGCCCATCCCACGCCCAGACGCGAAGGCGATTCGATGTGTCGAAGTCGACGCCGATCGTGCGTTGTGTGGCCTCGTCGAACGTGAGCGCTTGCAAGAACGTGGGACTGCTGGCTGGGTATCTCTGTTGCCAAACAGGAAACTGGCCGAGGCCGAGGGACGCGCTGATGGCGACGATGGCGTGCAAAGTTGGTATCCGCATGGTTCTCCGTGTTGCTCTTCTCGTGCCCTCCCAACCGACCGTCGCGAACTCTAGCGCTGGGGGACGGAGGGCCGCCATGCAAAGTGCGCGGCCTGGCCGGTCACTACCACCAGCCGCGCATGTGCGATACTCGAACCGCGTGCATTACGCAGCGGGGTGCAGGTGAAGGCGAGCCGGTAGAAGCGTCCGCCCCCTTCCTTCTCGCGGTGACTGGTCGCCCGAGCGACACCCCGACCGCGCGCGGGGGTTCTGGCCGGCCGTCGAAAGCCGACTTGTGTCTTCCTTGGAAACAGGGTGCAGCACCCTCTTTGCCCTCGCTTCACCCCAAACCAAAGGACTTATGACGTCGCGAAGGGTGCAGTTGAAACAAACGCGACGAACGCATAACCTGTTGCTGCACGGCTCTTTCTCGCTCGTCGGCCTGGCCGCTAGGGTGCTTTCGACAAGCTGGGGGTCACTGGTTCGAGCCCAGTATCGCCCACCACCTTGGCCGCTTAGGCGGCCAGGGTGTTGGCGATGCAGGGATCTGGCGAGCGAGCAGGCTCGCTCGATGCGAGCGCAGTGTCGCCGGGCACGTAGCCCGGAGGGCGCGTTAGTTGCGTGCTCGGGTCACTCGACATGCCGGCCGAGGTGAACTTGGAAGAGGGTGATGCACCCTGTTTGGCGCGAGCGCGCCATCTGCACTGACCTCAGAAGGAGCGGCGTGGATCGGTTCGCGATGGTCTTGAGGAACGGGGACGGCGGTGACCATCGCACGCGGCAGGATGTAGCCCGGGAAGCGACGCTGCGGCGCGGAAGGCAATCAGAGTGTTGCGGAAGCGGCGGATTTCCGAACGAGGCCCTGCGATACGCGCCGCGGCGTTTCCTGCGCTCAAGGATGAGGTTCGAATCGCAACGCAACGAGTCTGTACGCAACGCAACGATTTCTGTCCGAGGCGCAACGACTCGGAAGCGCACTTCGACGACTTCATCGGGCAACGAGGCGCGCAGGATCGCAACGCAACGGCTTTTGCACGCCTCGCGGCGATTCGGTACGCAACGCAGAGGTTAGTGATCGCTGCGTTGCGGGGCGGTACGTCCCTTGGGTGATGCGTTCTCGCCACGAAGCACTTCGTGATCGCAACGCACTGACTGCTTGGGGCGTTACCCAGGGACAACGCCGCCAGGTCGAGCCGCGGGGGCCTGAATCCTCATCGCACGCGGAGCGTTCGGTTGCGGTCCGCCGGTCGGAATTTGCTGTCCAGTGCGAAGGGGATTCCCTCATTGGCATTGAGCGGTGGAAGTCGCTATCTGTTGCCGCTGTTCGGAGGCCCGGGACAAGGACCTCCGCTTCGTCTCAGCAACCCAAGGAGAAACTCATGCGACTCGCCTTTCCGAAGTTGGTGCTCGCCGCCACTTTGTTTGCGTCAAGCCTCAGCGCTACGCACTTCCGCTACGGTCACTTGACCTGGCGACCGACCGGAGCCAACGCCGTCGAGTTCAACTTCGTCGCGGCCTTCCGCTACAACGGCTACGGCGCGCCCATCGTTGGCTCGATCATCACCGAGACCATCGGCGCCACATCGTTGAACTTCGGTGATGGGAGTGCGGCCACGGGGACGCTGCGCTTCGAGGTGACGGCCATCAACCCAGGCGAGAACTGGCTGATCGCCGAGGCGCTGGCGCCGGGCACGAACAACCGCCGGATCCCGCACACGTACGTGGGGAATGGCCCGTTCATCGCCGCGGTGTCGGGCTGCTGCCGCATCTCCACGCTGCAGAACACGCCGGATGCCGGCTACCGCATCGAGACGCCGGTCTCGCTGTTGCCGACGAACAACTCGCCGGTCAGCAGCCTGCCGCCGATCGTCAACGTGCCGGTCAACACGGTCTTCCAATTCGATGTGCCCGCCGCTGACTCGGACCCGAACACGCGGCTCCAGTGGCGCTTCGCCGACGCGACCGAGTTTGGCGCGCCGGTTTGGCCAGGCAACATCCCCAACATGACGATCGCCAGCAACACCGGGCGCGTCACGTGGAACACCGCCGGCCTCACCGCCGGCAACACCTACGCGTGCCAGTACGTGATCGAAGATCGCAACGCGACGACCAACGATCTGAAGACCAAGGTCAGCGTCGACTTCATCCTCCTGCTGATTCCGCGGACCATGAACCGCGCGCCGTTCTTCACTTCGCCCAACTGCGGCGTGACGATCAACGCGTCGGTTGGCGTGAACGTCAACTTCACGGTACGCGCCGAGGACTTGGACGTGCCTGAGACGATCAGCCTGAACGTCGCCGGCCTGCCGCCGGGCGCCACCATGACCCCCGGACTGCCGATCAGCGGAACGCCGCCGCAGGTCTCGAACTTCAACTGGATCCCGACCGGGATCGGTGTGTTCGTGGTCAACTTCACGGTGACTGACAGCGCGAACAACCAGACCCTGTGCCCGGTCACCATCAACGTCGGCGAGTGCTTCTTGCTGCTGGGCCTCTCGCAGACCCAAATCAGCTTCGGGCGCAACCGTGACCTGCTGGTGGACCCGTTCATGTGGCCCGCAGTCACGATGGAGGAGATCCCCGTGCTGGCGATCCCCAACATCTCCCAGCTGATCGGAATCCACATCTACTCGCAGATCGTCATGTTCAATCCGGTCGTGTTCCCCAACGATCCGGTCAAGTTCTCGAATGGCATCGATCTCCAGATCGGCCGGGAACCCGTCCTGTACGGTCCGGAGATGGGGATGCAGGCATGGGTCCTCGAGAACTCGATCCAGCCGGGTGGCCAGGTCACGGTCCGCTTCCGGATTCAGTGAGGCAACCCTGACCCGCGCGTGCACCGCAGCCTGTTCAGGCTCGGTGCGCGCGCGCGCCTGAGATCGGGACAGCGTGGTGGAGGGGAATTGTGGTTCTCGCGGTGTAGAGCTCGGTGGTGGCCGTGTCATGAAAACGGGGGGGGGGGG
>JANPER010000247.1:0-39231 GCA_031423015.1 Planctomycetota bacterium
CGCGGAGTCTAACCGTCACTCGGCGGGGCCTATGTCGTTCGGGAGGACGAAGGTGCCGCAGTCGAGGCACCGGGATTTCAGCTGTAACAACCGCCTCACGTCACCGGTTCATCCAGTGCACGCGGCGGTCACCCGGCCGGCGCGAACTCCAATCGCAAAGTCTCACTGCAATGAACACGACTCCTTCCCATTCCTTGATCAAGTCACTCTCGCTCACCGGCTGGCTGTCGATCGGCCTCGCGGCCCAAGAACAGGTCGCCGTCGCCGCTCCGGCGACCGCTCCCGCCGCCGCGCAGGGGTCGCAAGACCAAGTGCGGCGCGACGCGCCAGCCCCGACGCCGGTGACCGCCGCCGAACAATCCGCGCTGGCGAGGCCCCTGCATGTCGAAACGCCGCCCGCAGTCGGCGATCTGATGTCGACCACCCTGGCGCCGGGCGGCTCACCGAGCATGTTTCCGTGGACGACGGGGCTCTCGATGTCGCGCCTGTTCCCTTGGCTCGGCACCACGCCAACCACGAGCGACGCTGGCAACGGCTCGAACCTGGTGCCGATGGCGAACGGCACCATCGGGTTTGCCGACTACATCGGTCTGCTGATCCTGCCCGATCAGGCCGGCCACACCTTTGCCGCCAGCCCGTTCTACATTCAGGGCGTCGGCAGCGGCTGGGTGCACGTGAAGGAGAACGACACCGCGCGCTACGGCAGCGCCTGGGGCTCCGGCTACGGGCACTATCACTTGATGTATGAGGCGGGTCCGTTCTGTGTGCCATCGGGCACCTACTATGGCTACCAGGTCAACCTCTTCGGCCAGTCCATCTGCGTCCCGGTGCAGGAGCCGGCGACGATGCCGCGCTATCTCGCGAGCCACCACGGCACACAGTGGATCCGGATCTACGTCTACAAGAGCGGCGTGCCGGAGATGAACTTCGACTTCCGCAGCATCCGCGTGCGCGGCACCCAGGGCATCAAGCTCTACTTCCGCAAGGCGGACGGCAGCTGGTTGCACTGGAACAACCTCGGCCCCGGCACCTGGAACACCGCCCCCTACTGCACCGGCCTTCGCGAGATCCTGTTGCGCGCGTCGAACAACTCGCCGAACTCGTACTCGATCGACGACATCGCGGTGACCGTGAACTGAGGCTGCGCTGACTGGGCCGCGCCCGCATGCCGCTGCACCACGGCCGGCAACGGCAAGTGCAGCCGATCGCCGCATGCACGGTCACCCGGAAGTGACCAAGTCTGTTGCCAACGGGCGCCATGTTCTGGTTGGAACTCGAAGGGGCTGGCGCGAGGGCAAAGAACTCGTTCGCGATCGAATTTGCAAACACCGACGTATGGGCACCGTTACAGCGACTTGCTGGCCCCAATCCGATCGCGTCGATGGGACCGCGCCTTGCCATCCTAGCTGGTGGCGTATACTTGCCCAGCTCGCCCGCCCTGCCTCTCGTTGCCCGAACTCCCCATGCGTCCTGCTTTCGCGCTCGTTTCCATTCTGTGCGCTAGCACCCTACCCGCCCAGATCATCGCCGGTATCAACGACAGCCGGTCCCACGGTGCCGTGGCGGATTCTCTCTTGTCGCTCGACGAGGCGATTCAACTCGCGAACGGCACGATCCAGCTCAGCGCGCTCTCCACCCAGGAGCGCGCGCAACTCACGGGCATCAGCGGCGTGGTCGGGACCCTACGAATCAACGCCGCGACGACGCCGACCATCACGCTGGAGCGCCTGCTGTCGAACGTGGTCGGCCAGCACCACACGCACGTTCATGTCGTGATCGAGGGGATCAGCGGCCCCGGTGGTCCGCCCGTTCTCGACGGCGGCAGCCTGCCGGTGACGCTGCCGATTCGCATGAACGACGCCACCGTCGACAACCTGATCATCCGCGGTGGCCAGGTCGGCATCGAGTTCGACTCGACGCTGCACTACCACCCGAGCGAGTACGGCGAGTTCGGCGAACTGCGCATCGAAGGACAGACGGCGGCCGGGATCCGCGTGCTCAATCCACGCAATCCGTCCGGCCAGCAGGCCCCGCTCAAGCTGCACGCGGTGCATATCCACGACACGCCCATCGGCATCGAGATCATCGACGACAGCGACTTCGGCAACGTCGACATCGACGGCGAACACGTGGCGATCGAACGCTGCGACATCGGCATCAAGGTGTCGGTCGACAGCCGTGGCGGCGACCATGTGCTTCAGCTCATGCGCAGCCAAGTCGTCGACGTCGGACACTGCATCGTGTTCGCCCATCGCACGCCCACCAGCAACAGCCGTTGGCGCACGCGCTTGGTGCACGGCGTCTACCGCGCGCTCGATCGCGCGTTCGACCTGACGACGAACGCCAGTGCGACGTCGACGTTCGAACTCCACCACCTCGATGTGCGCAGCGGCGTCGCGTCGACCAGCTACGCGCTGTTGGCGGGGCCGCAGACCGGCCACCTCAGCCTGCTCGTCACCGAATGCACTCTGCGTGGCCCGGTGGACATCGCCGCCGGCACCGCCACTTCGTCGATGCGCTTCCTCAACAACCGTTGCGAAGGCGGCGGGCTGTCCCTCTCGCTCACCGCGGGCAGCGGCGAGGTGCAGTGGAGCAACTTCACGGCGTTCCCGATCGACGTCAGCGCGGCGACCAGCGCGTTGCCGGCGCCGATCGCGTTCGACGCCTGCGAGATGGTGCGCAGCGACATCACCGACCGCTCCGTCGGCCGCACCACCCTGAGCGCGTGTTTCCTTGGCGCCAGCACGATCAGCTCGAACGTGCAAAACCAACGCCCACAGCTCACACCGTGGATCGGCCGTTCCGCGGTGACGCCGTCGGATCCCCCGCTCGGTACGTTCGTCGACCTGTCGGTCGACCTGCACGTGGGCACCGCCGCCGTGTGGCTCCTCGGCGTGGACGTGAGCAACCCGATCACCAGCGCGACGCCGCTGCGCTTCTACGTGGACATCGGGTCGGCGCTCATCCTGCCCGGCCTGTACCAACTGACGAGCCGTGCCCGGCTGCCAATTCCCAATGTGCGCAGCCTGCGCGGCGCCACGTTCTACTTTCAAGCAGTGCAGGTTCCGACTCAGGGCCAACCGCAGGTTCCAACCGTGTATCTCCCAGCCGGCGGCGCCATCCAGATCCAATGAGGGCCACTATGCACTGTCTCCGCTCCTTCAGCATCGCACTCACTCTGGTCGCTAGCCTCGGCGCCCAGAACATCACTGCCACCGTGAACGACAGCCGCTCGCACGGTGTCGTCGCCGACAACCTCTTGTCACTCGATGAGGCGATCCGTTTGGCCAACGGTACCCTGGCAACTGCCGCCCTCTCAGCGGCTGAGCGCGCACAGCTCGCTGGCATCGGCACGCTCACCACGATCGAGGTGCGCGGAGCTCTCACCCCGGTGATCACCCTCGAACGCGAGATCACGCCGGTGACCGGAATCCCCGGCGCCGGCGCTGACCTGGTGATCAACGGCGTACAGGCCAACGGCGGGCCGGTGTTGCTCGCGGGCGCTTTCAACTATGGACTCGCGCTCAAGACCAACCGGGCACAGGTGAACGGCTTGGCCATCCGCGGCGGCCGAGTTGGCATCCAAGCCGACACGACAGCCAACCTGTCGCTGGGCGTATTCGGCATCATCGCCAACATTGCGTTTGCCGCGCAAACCGAGGCCGGCCTGCGCCTGAGCGCGCCCAACGATCAGGCAGGTCGGCGCCTGTTGCTCAAGGTTCGCCGCTGCCAGTTCCCAGGGCTCCCGGTCGGCATCGAGATCCGGTCGGACAGCGACTTTGGCAACATCGACGTGGAGGGCGAGTGGCTGAGCTTCACCGCGTGCGCCACCAGCGTCGATCTGTTGAGCAACGCGGTCGGTGGTCGGCACCAATGGCAGTGCTTCCGCAGCAGCATGACGGGCGGCGACTACTGCGTGCGGCTGCGGCGCGTGCTGGGCAACGACACCGAGTGGTTGATCCGCGCGGTGTATGGCGATCACTTTGCGCGTCGCACTGTTTTCGAGTTGGATGGCTCGACCAACGGAGGAGACACTGTCTTCCACCACCACCAGCTCAACGTGCGTGGCGGCTTCGGCAGCGGCGACTACGCCCTGCTCACGCGTCCGCTCACCGGGCGTTTTGATCTGCACGCCAGCGAGAACGTGTTCGAGGGCAACGTGCTGATTCAGTCGGGGCGCTTGTCGCGGCGCACGTGGTTCATCGGCAATCACTTTCAGAACGGTACGTTCGCGATCAGCACCGAGGGCGTGCGACCGGATCTGCAATGGAACGTGTTCTCGTCCACGCCGATCACGGTGCTGTCGACCAGCACGCAAGCGTTGGCGTTCACCGATTGCGAGTTCGTGCGCAGCCCGATCACCGACACGACCACTTCCGGCACGTCGACGTTGATCGGCTGCTACCAAGCGGCGAGCCCGACCACGGGGAACGTCGTGGTGCAGACCCCCGCCCCTGCGAGTTGGACCGGCGTAGCCAGCGTGACGCCAGTCGATCCGCCGCGCGGCGGGTTCGTCGACTTGACGCTCACGCTGCAACCCGGCACCGCCGGAATGTGGTGGCTCGGATTCTCGGAGCCACGACCGATCACCTCCAGCTATCCGTTCCGCTACTACCTCATGACCTCGACTGCGGTGGTGATCCCGGGGCTTCTGGTTGGCCAGAGCCGCCTGCGTCTCACGATTCCGCCGCAGGCTTACTTGATTGGGGTCGAGTTCCACGCCCAGCCCCTGGTTGGGCTCGTGCTCGGCCAGACGTACGGCCCCGCGGTCGCCATGCCACGTGGCGGACGCTTCGTCGTGCAGTGAACAGTGCAGTGAACAAAGGCGCGCGGCTCGCGCAGCCGGGCACCCACGACAATCGCCAACCGCGCGGATAGAACCGCGGCGTGCACACGACCACACGACTTGCCTTCGCCTTGATCCTCGGCTTGGCCGCGACCAGCGGCACGCGACCGCGCACCCAATCAGACGGCACGGCAACTGACCCAGAGCCGGTCAAGGTCGCGCCCGGTGTGTGGTTCTTGCAGTCGAAGGACGTCAACCGCTTGGGCAGCAACGTCGCCTGGATCGAGACCGACCGGGGCGTGATCGTGGTCGACACAGCGTTTCCGGCGGGTGCCGAACGCGCGCTGCGCGCGATCAAGTCCACCACGCAGCGACCGATCCGCTGGGCGGTGATGACGCACCACCACCCCGACCACGCGTTTGGCTCGGGCGCGTTCGCCGCGGAAGGCGCCATCATCGTGGCGCAGGAAAACGCCGCACACGCTTATCGGCACGGCATCGGCGCCTATCAAAAGCGGCAAGAGGTCGATGCCGCGGCCAAGAAGTACGACCCCTACGCCCCCGACGTCACCTTCAAGGATCGGCTGACCCTCGAGTGCGGTGCCCAGCGCGTCGAACTCCTGCACTTCGGACACGCGCACACCGCGGGCGATCTCGTGGTGTTCGTGCCCACGCTGGGCCTGCTGTGCACCGGCGATGTCTGCGTCAACGGACCGATGAGCTACTTCGGCGACGCCGACACCAAGAACTGGATCGACGTGCTGGGGCACCTGCAGACGCTCGGCAGCAAGATCGTGGTGCCGGGCCATGGCGCAGTCGGTGGGCCGGAACTGCTCGTCGAGCGCCGCAGCTATCTCACCGAGCTGCGCACCGAAGTTGCGCGCCTGTTGGCCGAAGGCAACCGCGGCGACGCGATCCGCCGCGCCGTGGTATTGCCCACCTGGAAGCGATGGACCGACGGCGAACCGGATCCGGCGCACGTGAGCTTCGTCGAGGCCGAGTTGACGCGCGGCACCGGCGCGAGTCTCGCGACGCGCACCGGCGACGCGATCGCCATCGCGGTGCCGGGCGAGCCGCCACCGCTGGTGTTCATCGCCGGGCCGATGCCCGACAGCGAACTGATCACGCTGCAGACCCTGGCC
Organism: Planctomycetota bacterium; assembly: GCA_031423015.1. Lineage (GTDB taxonomy): Bacteria > Planctomycetota > UBA1135 > UBA1135 > UBA2386 > DATGPD01. Next base: position 5,929 of record JANPER010000247.1, read on the forward strand.
CCCAACGTCGAGATCGTGATCGCGCACACGCAGGCCGAGGCCATGGCGCAGGCGGCGCGCGCGCACGGCGCCGAGGCGCGGTTCGCCGACGCGGCGTTCTTGCGACAGGCCACTGAGCTTCGATGGGTGCAGGCGATGAGCGCCGGTGTGGAGCGCTACGTCGAAATCCGCGAACTCGTCGATGGCCCCGCGCTGCTGACCAACATGAGTGGGATGTACGGCACCGCGATCGCCGATCACGCGCTCGGGATGACGCTCGCGCTGCTGCGCGGTCTGCCGCAGTGGCTCGAACACCAGCGTGCGGCGTCGTGGGCGCGCGGTGAGTCGATCGCGCAGGACGAACTCACCGGCAAGACCATGCTGGTGCTCGGCCTCGGCGGCATCGGCAGCGAGATCGCGCGCCGCGCGCATGCGTGCGGCATGCGAGTGATCGCCACGCAACGGCGCCCAGGCCCGACGCCGCCATTCGTCACCCGCATCGCCGGAGCCGACGCACTGGACAGCCTGCTGCCCGACGCCGACGTGGTGGCGATCTGCCTGCCGCTCACCAAGGCGACGCGCGGCCTGTTCGACGCCGCTCGGCTGCAACGCATGCGGCGCGGCTCTATCCTGGTCAACGTCGCGCGCGGCGGGATCGTCGACACCGACGCCTTGGTAGCCGCCCTCAAAGACGGTCCCTTGGGCGGCGCTGCCCTCGATGTCGTCGACCCCGAACCCTTGCCGCCCGAGCATCCCCTGTGGACGCATCCGCGCGTGCTCCTCACGCCGCACGTGTCCGGTCGTTCTCCGCTGAGCGAGGCGCGCCGCTTCGAGCTGTTCGCCGAGAACCTACGTCGCTTCGCGCGCGGCCTGCCCCTGCTGAACGTCGTCGACAAGCAGGCCGGCTACTGAGATGCGCGCATTCGCCCTCTTGCTCTTGGCGTCAGGGACTGCCCAGTTGACCGCACAAGGCTCGGCCCTGATCGACGCCCTGCAAACTGGCGAGGTGCACCGCGCGCTCGAACTACTCGAAGACGGCGCTGTGCCCAGTGAGGATGAGTCGCGCCTGGAAGCGATTCGGCTCCTGGCCGCGGTGCCCGCGACCAACGCGGGCCTGCACGAGCGCGCGTTGCGTTGGGCAGCGCAGATCCTGCCCGAGACCGTCGCAGCCCGTTTGGCAGACAGCCACCGCACGGTCGCCCAGCAGGTCGGCAAGCAACTCGCCGGCCTGCTGATCGCGCATACCGACGTGCTCGTCGACGGCCGGGTCTCGGATCGAGGGTTCCTCGGCGCTGGCGTAGCCGCACAGCAAGCACTGCGGCTCGGCGGCGCTACGGACAGCCTCGAGATGCTGAAGCTGGCCATGCACCTCGCTCCCCTGTTGTTGGCCGGGGAACGTCCGCGCGACGCGGTGAGCGTGGCGACCGCGGGGCTCGCCGCCACCCCCACCGGCGCGCAGGCCGCGGCTCTGCACGGCTACATCGCGCACGGCCTGTTGCAGATCAACCGGCCGGCCGACGCGCTGCCGCACGCCAAGCTGCTGGTGCAGTCCGACCCTGGCAACGCTCAAATCGTGCTGCCGTTGGCGCGCGCGCTGCCGGCCAGCATGGCGAGCGACGCGTTCGCGCTGCTTTCGCCGGTCATCAAGAGCGAGCCACTGAAGCAGGCCGAGGCCGCCTGGACCGAGAGCGTCAGCGAGTTCTACGGCGCCGTCGATCGCCTGGGCAAGCGGAAGGCCACGTCGCCGCTCATCGCCGACTTCACCCAGCGCATGCCGCTGCCGCAGACGTGGCATCAGGTGCTGTGGGGTGAGGGCTATCGCATCTATCACAATCCTGACGAGCGGCCGAGCAAGATCGCGTCCGGCAAGGACGCTTTGATCCTGCCGGTCCCCCAGTCGCACGGCTGGCACCGGCGGGAACGCGCTCCCGAGGATCTCCTGCGCTGGAACAACAGCGCCTACTGCATGCAACGCGGCGATGACGGCCCGACGCTGGTCGTGTACTGGTTCGGCCCCAACCTCGAATACTGGTACGGCGACACGCCCGTCGAGCGCGGCGTCACGGCCAAGACGGTGCGCGGCCACTCGGCTGGCGCCATCGGGCGCATGGTGTTCGACATCGTGTATGGCGAAGACGCCAAGCGACGCCAGCTGAAGTTCACCTCGCGCGCGGCGTTGCCGTTCGCGCTGCGCGAGAGCGGCCAGCGCAAGACGTTCACACTCGGCAAGACGATCTACGACGAGACGATCTTCTCGCACGGCCCGGTGGCCATCGAGGTGCTGTTGCGCGTCACTGAGGCACAGCTCGTCGAACTGGAGCCGGAGCTGCGCTGGATCTACGCGACGCTGGGCAAGGACTGACCCTGATCTCCACAGCCGAAGCATCTTCGCGAAGCGCGAAGATGTTTCGGCTGTGGAAAGCCGTAAGTCGTTAGCCATAAGACGTAAGCTCCGAACTCGGGCAGGCGGATGCGGCCAGACCGCGATCTGGACTTATGGCTTACGTCTTACGGCTCATGACTCGCGGCCGAGCCGCCGATGGCGCCGCCTTCGCATCTTGTTGGTTGCGGCTCGGCCGCGCTGATCCGACGGCGCGTCGTTATGCTCGCGGATGTGCACCGCTCGCGCGCGCTTCGGAGGCAGGCATCGTCGGCGCTCGCGCCGGCGATCGCGCTGATCGCACTGCTGGCAAGCGCCCGCGCGCAAGATCAAGAAGTGGCAGGTCGCGTCACCGACGAGCGCGGCACCGCGATCGCTGGCGCTGACGTCACCTTCTTGCCGCTGCCCGTCGACGCGCGGCCGCGCGCCGGTAGCAAGGGCCGCTATCGGTTGGCGCAGGCCGCGCACCGCGCAACGACGAAACTGCCGCGCACCCGCACCGACCGCGACGGGACCTTTCGCTGCATGCTGTCGCCCCAACTCGCCGCGCTGGCCGCGGGCAGTGGCGTCGAGATGGCGATGCGCGTGAGCGCGCCCTCACACCTCACCTGGATGCGCGCCATCGGCGAGCGGCTCGAGGGCGCAGACGGCGTGGTGGCTGTCCTGCCGCGCACGCCACCAAACGCCACGCCACGCCTGCGCTTGCGCGTCGCCACCGCGGTCGACGGTGCGTACCAGGGCTTCGCGCTGATCGAACGCGCGTACCGGGCGCGCCCCGACCGCAGCGTCTGGCTGCGCCACCTGGCACCCTTGAGCAACACCGGCGAAGTCGAGTACGACGAGCCAGCGCGGTTGCCCGGCGAGGTCGGCGCCGGCCTGCCAACGGCCCGCGCCGAGGGCTATCGCGTGACGCTGTACGTGGCTGGCCTGGACCGCTGGCAACGCACGCTCACCGAAGGCGCGCACGAGGTGCGACCCGAACGCAGCGACCTGCCGCCGCGTCGTGTACTCGCCGAGCGTGGCGAACTGGCGCGCACCCCGATCGAGGCGACCTACGAGTTGGCGGGCGAAGAGGTGACGGTGTCGCTCGGTGACCCGCGGGTACCGCTGCTGGGTGGCGAGACGCCATTGCGCGTGCATTCCGCATCAGGGCCGGTGGCCGTCGACGCGTGGGATCCCGACTTGCCGTTGTTCGTCGACAACCAACCAGCGCCGCAAGCCAAGGTCGAAGAAGCGGGCGCGCCGACGCCAGTTCCTACCCGCGCAATCGACCTGGCCGTGGTCGACCGTCGAGGCACGCCCCTGTTCGGCGCGGCAGCGTGGCTCGAAGACAGCGTCGCGCGCGCGATGTTGCCCGCGGGCAGGCCGTACGCGATCAGCGATCCCCGCGGTACCCCGCACTTGACCGACATGCCGCCAGGGATGCACTGGCTGCTCGTGCGCCACGCCACCGCCGGCGAACGCGAGGTGCTGCTCGACACCACGCAAGCAGGACCGTTGCAGGTCGTGCTGCGGCCGGCGCCCGTGGAATCAGCGACCGAGAACGCGGTCGTGCCCGGCTCGCTGTTGCTCGACCTCGGCCCGGCCACCGCGGCGGACGATGCGCTCGAAGTCGGGGTGCTGCAGGTCGGCGGACGCATGCTGAGCCGCGGCTTCCCCGAGCGGCCACGCTTGGTGCGACTCGAGGGGCTGACGCCAGGCCCCGCCACCGTGTGGGCCCGAGTCGGCGACGGCGCCGTGCACATACTCGCCGGCGTGCTCGCCACCTCTGCCGACGACGGCGCGGTACATCCGCTGCGCGCCACCGCCAAGACCTTCGTGCTGAGCCTGCGCACGCACGAGGGCAAGGCCGCTGATGGCGCCTACCTCAGCCTGGGCGAGGGCACGCCCAAGGGCAAGAAGCCCTTCACCACCGACCTCCTGCCACTCACGATCGATGCGACCAGCGGCCGCGCGACGCTGACGCTGCGCTTGATCGGCGACCTCTGGGTCGTCGCGCACGGCGCGCAAGGCGAACGGCGCGACGTGTTGCTGCAGAGCGACGGCGGCGCGCCGGTGATCGAAGTCGCGCTGCCGGCGCCCGAACCACCACCGCCGCCAAAGGAGACACTCGTGGGTCCGCCGGTAAAGAAGGACGACGGCGGCAAGTGATCGCGCGTCACGCCAGGGCCTGCAGGCAAAGTCGTGAAAGCCGGAACGTTGACCGGACATTGCAGGGTTGAAGCGTGTGCCGCGCCGAGGCGGGCGCTAAGAATCCTGCCCCGATGCCGACTCCCCGCAAGACCCGCGCCCACGCCACGCCACCGCGTTCGACGCGCGAGCGCGTGGGCGTCTGGGTGTTCGGCGCGCGCGGCGGCCTGGCCACCACGCTGATGGTCGGCACGCTGGCGGTGGCGCGCGGCATGTGCGAGTCGCAGGGCCTGTTGACCACGACCGACCTGTTCGCCGACGTGCCCCTGCTGGCGCTCGACGACCTGGTGTTCGGCGGCCACGAAGTGCGCGGCGGCACGCTGACTGAGTCGGCGCACGAGATCCAGCAGCACACCGGCACGCTCCCGTTGCCCGTCGTGCAAGCGCTGCGCAAAGACCTCGCCAGCATCGACCGCGACATCGCGCTGGGCACGATGGTGAACGCCGGGCGCACGATCGAGAAGGTGGTCGGCAGCTCTGCCAGCGGCAAGAGTCTGCGCGCGGAGGTCACTCGCTTGGAAGCCGACATCCGTGCTTTCATGCGCAAGCACCGACTGACGCGGTGCGTGTGCGTGAACCTCACGTCCACCGAGCCGCTGTTGCCCACTGCCAAGGCGCACAAGACCCTGGCCGCGTTCGAGCGCGCGCTCGACGCTGACCAACGTCGACTGGTGCGGCCGTCGGCGCTCTACGCCTACGTCGCCGCGCGCCTCAGCCTGCCGTTCATTCACTTCACGCCCGCCAACTCGGCGCTGCTGCCGGCGATCACCGAGTTGTTCGAGCGCAACGGCACTCCGTTCATGGGCATGGACGGCAAGACCGGCGAGACGCTGGTGAAGTCGAGCCTGGCGCCGATGTTCAAGTACCGCAACCTGAAGGTGCTCAGTTGGCAGGGCTACAACATCCTGGGCGACCGCGACGGCGCCGTGCTCGCGCACGCCGAGAACAAGCGCTCCAAGGTCGAGACCAAGGACAGTCTGCTGCCGCGCATCCTCGGCTACCCGTTGCACACGCACGTGGGCATCGACTACGTGCCGTCGCTGCACGACCTCAAGACCGCGTGGGACTTCGTGCACTTCCAGGGCTTCCTCGGCTTCAAGATGTCGCTGCAGTTCACCTGGCAGGGCTGCGACGCGATCCTCGCGGCGCCGCTCGTGCTCGACATGGTGCGTCTGGCCGATCTGGCCAAGCGGCGCGGCGAGGCTGGGCCGATGCGCCACCTCGCATGCTTCTTCAAGAAGCCCTTCGGCGTCGACGAGCACGACCTGCACCAGCAATGGCATGCGCTGGTGGACTACGTCGCCACGGTGCGCGGCTAGCGCGGCGGCCGCGGAATCAGCCCTTGCACTTGCGTCGTGGCGTGAGGGTGTAGTTCCAGTCGCAATGGACGCGACCACGCGGCAAGCGTCCTCCAACGCCTCTGCACCGACGGTGGAGGTCACCGTTCACCAGGGTTCACCGGTTCGTGACTCGTTCTGGCGCCGCCGTTTGAGCTATGCTCCGTACTCCTGCCGACCGACACTCCACACGCGAGCGGCGTGAGGGGGGCCTGTCGCAAGCGAACGAAAACCATGACCAACTGGCGAGAACGCATCACCGCCCACCCTGACGTCTTGGTCGGCAAGGCCGTGATCTTGGGCACCCGCATCAGCGTGGAGTTGATCATGGACTTGCTGGCGCGTGGCTACACGCGCGATCAGATCATCGTTCAGTACCCGCATCTGGTCGCCGACGACGTGCAAGCGTGCCTGGCGTACGCCGCCGGAGACCGACAACCAGCGCGCGATCGCGGCACTCGTGAGCAGGGATGATTGGGCGGGACATTTCGCAATCATCGAAGACGACCGAATCAGGGTCCGGCCCATTGGGCCGTAGCTGGCGACGCCGTTCCGATGTCGCGTTCGCCAAAGTCGATTCTCTGCATCCCGACAACGTCTCACGCCGACGAGGAGATTCCATCGGGCGCGAGCCTCGGCGGCGGACGCCTACTGGGGACAGCGATCGCCGGCGCGCAGCGTCTCGTGTTCGACTCGCGTACGCGACTTTCCGTCGCGATAGAGCTGGCTCGACACCGCTAGCGAGGCTTCGCCGCAGACCGACGAGCGTGTCGAGGTGGCCCGCTTCCGCTCCCGCTCCCGTTCCCGCTCCCGTCTTGTTCTCAGACCCTTCGCGGGGCTGCGCCGGACTGTGACGCGCACTGGACACGATGTAGTTCGGGAACGGGAGCGGGAGCGGGAACGGGAGCGGGCCGAAACTTGACTCATCCGTCACGTCTTCGATCAACCAAGGCCTCTAGCGCGGCGGTCGCGGCACCCGCAACGCGTCGCGCTGCCGCGCGGCCTGCGCCTTGATGTCGCCGAACCGCGCGTCCCACGCCCCATCGAGCACGCGCTGCAGCGTGGTGAAGGCGGCGTCCCGCGCCCCGGCATCGACCTCGGCTTGCGCCAGCAACAACAGCCCGTCGGGCTCGTCGCTGCGGATCTCGACGACCCGCCGGCGATGCAGCACCTCGTCGGCAAAGCGCTGGCCATTGCGTCGGTGTGCGGCGAGCAAGCGATGGCCCTCGGCTTCGTCGGGTAGCAACTCCACGGTGCTGGTGAACGCGCGCTCGGCCGCCGCCTTCTCCGCTTGCTGCGTCAAGCGCTCACCGAGGTCGACGTACACCGCGAGCCGGTGTGGGAAGGCCGCCGCCCAGGCGAGCACGGCCTGTGTCGCGCCGGTCTTGTCGGCCGTCTGATCCAACGCCGCCACCAGCTCCTTGTGCGACTCCTCGTCGAGCGGCTGCAACGCCAGGGCAAGTCGCCACTGTGCGACGGCGGCGCGGTGCTCGTTGCGCGAAGCAAACACCCGCGCGATCGCCTTGCGCAGCACCGGCGCATCCGACGCCGTGCGCTGCACGCGCTCGTCGTAGCGCCCGAGCCACCCGGTAAGGTCTGGCACCTGCGCCAACACGTCCTGCACCGAGGTCAGCGCCTGACGCTGATACTCGAGCTGCGGTCCCCAGGCGACGACGCCAGCGCACGCGGCATCGACGGCTTCGTCGAAGCGCGCGAGCGCGACCAGCGCGCGACCGAAGTTGCCGTAGTAGACGGCGAGCGTGCCGTTGTGGTCGCCACGCCACGTCGAGCCGCGCTGATGCAGGGCGATGACCTCGGCGTAAAGCTCGGCCGTGCGCGCGTGCAGCGCGCACTCGAGACTGGTGTGCGCCAGCTGCGCCAACGCGGACTCGCCGAGCCTCTTCTGGGCGCGTAGACGCTGCTCACCCTCGGCCAGCACCTTGGCCGCCTCGGTCACCTGACCCGCGGCGTGCACGACCTTGGCCAGCATGCAACGGTGCTCCACGGCGTCGGGATGCGCGGCGACCAACGCGCGCGCAACCGGCACCGCCTCGGCGGCCGCGCCGGTCTCTGACAACCAGGCCACGAAGCGCGCTCGCCCGTCGTCGCTGAGCTTGCCGCGACTCTCTCCCTGACGCAGCACATCGATCGCGCGCGCCGGCGCTTCCAATCCGTGCCACAGGTACTCGGCGACGTACAGGCGCGTCGCACCCGAATCGAGGTTGCGGGCGACCACCGCGTCGGCGACCGCTTGGAACTCGGCCTGGTGCTCAGCCCAGAACGAGTGGCTTTTCGTGTACAGCGCGCGGCTGTGGCTGCGCCCGCTCGTCAGGTCCCGTTCGAGCGCCGCCAGCACGACGCGCAGCAAGCGCCCCGCCAACTCGCCGCCCGGCCGACTCTGCTCGTGCAGGCGTCCGAGGGCGTAGCCGAACGGCTGCCAACCACCCTGGCCGCAGCGCTGCAGCCAGGCTGGTTCGCGCTCGATGCGAGTGACCAACAGCTCGAGGCCGGCGCGCGGCGCTCCAAGGTCGCCGAGTGCTTGGGCAACTTCGGAGAACAGGTTCGCGCTCAGCTCCGCGGTCCGTGTCGCCACTTCGAACAACGGCCCGAGCGCGAACGTGCTGAGGTCCTGCGCGCTGGTCTCGACACCTGCCTGCTTGGCGACGCGGTGCAACTGCACCAAGGCACTGACCAGCCCTGGCACCCGACTCGGCTGGCACACGAAGAGAACTTCCTGCAACTCCTTGCGCGCCCCCTGATAGAGCGCAGCGCCGCGACCGATCATGGTCCAACCGCGATTGCTGAGCGCGTTGCTCCACAGCTGCGCCAATGCGAGCACGAAGCGGTCCTTGCGTTCGCGTTCCGGCTGGGCCGCGACCTCACCGCGCAAGAAGGTCTCGGCATCGACGAAGCGCTGCTTCGTGGTGTAGTAGCTGATCAGCAGGTCGCAGGCCTCGTCGGCCACGGCGTTGAGCGTGCCCTGCGCGCGACGGTAGGTCTCGAGCGCCAGGCGCAGCTCGTCGATGGCGGCTTCGTGCTGGCCGTAGCGCCACTCGACATCGGCAAACCAACGAGCGATGGCGAGGCCATCGGCGTCGGTCGGCGCGTTCGCCGCGTGCAACGCGCGCAGCTGCCGACGCTGCTCGGCGGCGAGGGCGCCGTCTTCGATCATTCCGAGGCTCGCGAGCAGGCGCGCGAAGAGCGCCGGTTCGCCCGGCAAGAAGCTGTCGCGATGGGCGGCCTGCAGACACTGCAGCGCGCGCCGCGCGTGCTCTTGCGGCTGGTTCTTCACCTTGGCCGCGCGCCGCGCGACCACGACCTCCAGCAGATCCAACGCGCGACGATCGGTCACGCCGGTCGCCTTGCTGCGCAACTCGGCGATGGTCAAGAGCACCGAGTCGCAGGTCGCTTCCTCGTGCACCTGCTCGAACACGGAGGTGGCGCGCTGCAGGGCTGGATAGATCTGCTGCGGTGTGTGCCCCAAGATCGCGTCGGTGAAAGCCACCAGCGTGCGGAAGTCTTTGGTGGCGCGGTAGAGGTTCTCCGCGTGTTGGACGTGGTTCTCCGGGTCGGTCGCCTTGCGCAACAGCTCGCGCAGCGCCACCAGGGTCTCGGGCTCCAGGTCGCCGGGTACGCCCTCGCCGCGCGACTGCAAGCGGTAGCACGCCGCCTGCACGATCTGGCTGATCTGCCAGTCCTGCATCACGGCGTAGCGGCGGCGTTGCGCGTCGGCAAAGCCCGCGTCGTCGCCGAGCGCCAGGCGCCAGTCGGCGAGCACGCGCCACTCGTCGGCGCCCAGTTCGTCGAGCTTGGCCACAGCGTCGAGCAACTCGACGGCCGGCTTCAACTCGCCGCGCTCGGCCAGGAAGTAGGCCAACGGCACGCGCCACGGGTTCGCCACCTCGCTCGCCACTACGAAGCGTTGCAACGTAGCGACGACGGCGTCGTGTCGATCCAGCGCGATGAGCAAGCGCACGAGATGCGCGCGCCAGTCGATCCCGGTTTCCTCGGCAGCTTCCTTGCCAACCAAGAGCGCGACGGCAGCGTCTGCCAGCTCGATCGGCGCACCCTTGCGGGTTGCCAGGAACGCGATCACCAGCGCGCAGCGCTCGCGGACCAGATGGAGTTCAGCTTCGGCCTTGGTGCTCGCCAGCAGTTCGCGCGCCGCACCATCCACCGCGCGGGGCGATGTCGTCGTGCGTGCGTCGCAGCACAGGGCCTCGACCTGCAACCAGGGACGCAACACCGGCAGCGCCGCTGGCACCGCGGCGTGCAGTGCCTCGGCCAGCGCGACGCGCGCCTGTTGACGCACGGCGGTTTCCTTGGCGCGGCGAGCGCTGCGCTCGAGCCGCTCGAGTTCTTCGACCGGGCCCAGCAGATCGCGTTCACGCATCAAGGCCAGATGGTGGGCGGCGTTGCGCACCGCGTTGCCCGCCGTGCGGCGCTGCGTCGCCGCGTCGTCGGTGTCTTGCATGAGACGCGGCAACAGCGCCAGCACCTCAGCTTCCACCGCCACACTCCAGGGTTCGCCGAACAACTCGCCGAGGAGCTGTTGCGCCAGGTTCGGAACCGCGTTGGCCGGCGAACGCGCCAGCCATGCGCGCAGGAAGGCGGCGACGTCTGGGGTTCGACCCTTCTGTTGCGCGATACTCAGGAACGCGCTGCCGACCGCGTCGGCTTCCGTCGTGTCCTTCGCCGCGTCAAAGCGCGCCCGCAGCCGCTGCTTGACGACCGCGAACGTCGCGTCGTCAACCGCGCCGAGGCCCGCCCAGTGGAGCCACCGCGTCAGACGCACGACCTTCGTGGTCTCGATCGTTTGGGCCGCCAGCAAGCGGGTCACGATCCGCTGCCGCAAGGCGGGGCACGCATCGGTCTGTTGGAACTGCCAGTGGCCAAGCGCGCGTTCGATCAGATCGAGGTGGGGCGAGTCGGTGTCGAGCAAGCGTTCGAGCAGCGCCGACAAGACCGGCAACTGTGCGACGTCGATCTCTTGCGCGTAGAACTGCCAGCCCTGGCCGAAGACCAACTGCATCGCCGCCGCCAGGCGTGCCGCTTGCGCTTGGTCCGCCGCGACGATCGGCTCCGCGAGGCAAGCCCGCACATGGGCATCGACCTCGGACTCGCGGCCGGCGAACAGCATCGCTGACAGCCAGCGCGTGTGCGCCTGCTCGTCGCCCGGCGCGGCGTCGCGCCACTTCTGCGCAATCTCCACCAGCGCCGACGCGTCGCGCTCGGCCCAGACGCTGTTCGTCCAGTGGTCGAACAACTGGTGCCCTTCGTAGGCGTCGAGCCCCGGCCAGCCGGCGATCTCCGCGCAACGCACGCCAACCGCCGCGCGCTGCCCGCTGTTGCTGAGCGCGTGCACCAGCGCGATCGCGCTCTGGAAGTCGAAGGGGCGGCCAGTCGCGATCGCCGCTCGCTCGGTGGCCACGTCGCTCCAGCGGCCGAGTTCAGCCAAGCGGTCGGCACGCAGCGCGTGCAGCGCCAAGCGGCGCGCGGGCGCATCGTCGCCCGGGGCCAACAGACTCGGCGTCAGCGCCGCCAGTAGCTCGAGGCGCTCGTGCGCGTGCAGCGGGGCACTCATCAGGTAGCCGGCCAGGAACGCGCGCTCGCTGGCGGGCGCGTTCTGCACCACGGTCACGAGCTTCTGCGCGGCATCTTTGCCTACGTCGCCGCTGCGGGCCGACCACAGGAGAAGAGCGCGCAGCCACGCCACTCCGGCGGAGGCCGGCGCCAACGCTTCCACGCCAGCAAAGCCGGCCAGCGCCGGCTCCCACTGCTGCGAACTCGCGAAGTGCTCGGTCACCGCGACGTGATCGTCGATCCTCGCCTTGCGCTCGGCGATCGCCTGCTTGGCGGCTGCCAGTTCGGGAGCCTTCTCGCCGAGGAACACGACGCCGGCACACGCCGCGCGCGCGGCGCGCACTTGGCTGAGCGCCGCGTCGGCGGCGAACGCTTCCACGCTGAAAGTCGCGCGCTGCGATGGCCGGCCCTCGGCATCCAGGGTCTCCATGCGCGTCGGCCACCACCTCCCCGCCACGGTGACGAACTCCGAGAAGCGGCTCGTGCTCTGTACTTTCTGCGCGCTGAGGAAGGCGCGCGACAGCAGCACGCCGCGCGCGACGTCGACCTCCAGGCGCTGCTGCCAGGCGCGATTGTCGGGCGCGCTGAGCACGATCTCGACCGTGTCCCCCGTCAGCTTGCGCAGCGTCGGGGTCCACTGGGCATGCGCTTCCATGTCGAACTGCGCCTCATGCAGCGGCGCAGTGAACATGCGCACGTCGGTTGGCGCGGCGACCCGCCGGCGGCCAAGCAGCCAGCCGAGCTGGGCCACCCCGCGCTCGCCGTCGAGTGACCACTCACGCACCGTCTGTTGGCCCGGCGTCTGTCCGTCAACCAGCCATTGGCCACCGACCCACACCAAGTCGAGCCGCTGCTGGCCTGTGACGTGCTGCCGTTGCGCGTGCAGGCTCTCGTGCTGCGCCAACATGCGCACGCCCCCCGACTGCTTGCCAAGCCACGCCCGTATGTCGAGCGGGCGCAACGCCGCGAAGACCTCGTCCGGCCAATCCGGCACCTTCGGCGTCGACTCAGGCGTAGCCGCAGCAAGGCCGGGGAACGCGAACGCGAAGCTGGCGCGCGCCGCAGCCTCTTGGCGAAACAGGCCCGAAGCGAGTCTCCCACCGATGGACGCGAACCGCGCACGCTCCGACACTTCGTCGCCGCGGTCCATCATGTTCTTCTTGAACGCGAGCGTCGCCGGGGCCGAGACCTGGCGCGACTCGATTGGCGCCAAGGCCTCCTCGCTCTTCGGCGCCTCGTGGTCGCGCGGTGCGTCAGTCTCCGTCTCGGCGACCCTGTCGTCCCCATCCGACGACAGTTCCTTGGCGTCGCGCTGGACCCCGAGCCGAGACTCATCTGCCCCGGCCAGCCGCGACTTTGCGAAAGACCGTGACTGCCCCTCCGCGTAGCCAACGTGCCAGCCGTACAGCTCCTCACCCAGGCGCGCCAGCTCCGCCAACATCTCCGCCCGCAACTGCAGCCGCCACGCGCGCGCCTTCTGCGCCTGCGCGCGACGCGCTTCCAGGTTGGCGGCGTCGCGCCCCGAGGCGAAGAACTGCTCGCCGTCGCGCATCTTCACGGCGCGCGTCACGCCAAAGCGCGCGCGGTCCTCGTCGTTTTCGAGTACCAGCAACGACGTGAACGGCGTCATGATGCCGAACTCGGCGCTCAACGCGATCACGTCGTTTTTGATCTGGCCACCATCGCCCTGCGCCAGCAGCGCATCGACATGTTGGCGGGCCCACAGCCGCGGCAGGAATGAGTTGCCCGCGTCGCTCGCCGGCAGCTCGACCGCGGCGCTCAGTTCGATCGGCTTGCCGTCGATCGTACCGGTCACGATCACCCGCCCACGTTGCGCCGTCGCCGCCGGCAGATAGCGCCCGAGCACGAACTGCTGTGCGCCGGCCGGCAAGTTGGGCAGCGTCGCGGGGTAGACGCGCGAGGTCTGCAAGCCCTCGAAGCGCACGCGCAGGTCCTTGGCGGGTGGCTGCGCGATCTCGGCCAGCAGATCGAGCGCGGCGCGCGCCGGCGTATCGCCGCCGCGGCGCAGCGAGCCGCCGGCCCCGGTCAACCCGTGCAGCACCTTGGCGTCGTAGGTGGCCGCGAGGGTGACCGCGTGCACCGCGCGCGCGCCAAGCTGCGCGCGCAGCCGCTGCGCCACGACGTCGGGGTTGCTGTCGCCACGCGCCGTGGGAATGCCGTCGCCGACATACACCACCGTGCGCCCAGCCCCGCCGCTCAGCGCCACCTGCATGGCGCGGTCGAGGTCGGTCCAACCCAGCGACGGCCGTTGTGCAAGCGCCTGCAGCGCCGTGGCGATCGACGCCGGGGTCGCGGCCTGCGCGTCGCCGAGTGGCTGCGCGTCGACATCGGCAGCGATCAGCTGGAAGCGATCCTCGGGCCCGAGCAGCGCGAGGAACGCGTCGACGAAGGCGGCTTGTGCGCCCCGCGCCGCGCGATCCATCGACGCCGACGTGTCGGCGACCAGCACCACATCGAGCGCCTTGCCGTCGGGCACGAGTTCGCGCCGCCACGGACCGACGTCGCCCGCGGGCGCGGCGAACAGCAACGCGAAGTAGCCGTCGTCGCCGCGCCGATGTGGAATCACCGTCAGCCCGGCTTGGCCACGCACCTTGCAGCGCACTTCGAGATCGCGTTCCGGCGTGTACTCACGCGCGTCGAAGTCGATGGTCGCGGTATGCCCCGTCTGACTCACGCGCACCGCGTGCGTCGGCGAGCTGATGCCGGCGATCTCGACCGCCGACGACACCGCCAGGTTGATGGCCAGCTCGCGGAGCGGCCGCGTGCGCAACAGCTCGCTGCGCAGCGCGTAGCGGTACACCACTTCGTCGCCCTGCAACGGCAGCACCTGCGTGTAGCGCAGCAGCACGCGCTTCTCGCTGCGCGCCTCGATGGGGAACACGCGCGCCTTGAACTGATTGCCGCCGGCCCATTCGAGCAGCCCAGGGTCGCGCCGCTCGCGCAGGATCTGCTCGAAGATCGCGCGCGCGCGCTGCTTCTCGACGATGTCGGCCTCGACCAGCTCGTTGCCGATCCACATGCCGAAGCCGCTGATCGAAGCGTCCGCGGGCAGCGGAAAGTAGAACGTGCCCTCGAGGCGCGAATCGGTGCTGTTGACGAAGCTCTGCTCGACCGTGGTGCGCGCGATCTGATCGCGGATCTCGACCGTCACCTTGTGGTAGCCGACGTAGAGCGGCACGTCACGACCGTCGACCTTGGCGAGCAGCGAGCCCATCCACTCCGCCGTCGTCGAGCCGCGATAGCCGGTGAGCCAACGCGGATCGGTGGCGAGGCGCTCGGTCTTGGTGTCGGTCGCCCGCAACACGCCGCGCGCCGCGATCGTCGCGCTGAAGCCGCCGGGTCCCTGCACCGTCAAGTTCTGGCCGCTCGCCGGGTTGATCTCGACTTCGCCGGCCAGCACGTGCACCGCGCCGTCGCCGCCGAGCTGTGCGATCGCCCCCGGCCCGAGCGTCACCTTCCCCCCCTTCACCTCCATCTCCACCGCGTTGGCCCCGCGCGGGCTGGTGCGCACCTCGTCGTCTGGCCACAGCGGTGTCTTGCTGAACAGCGGCGACCAGCGCCGGCGGCCCGCTGGCCGCACCTGCGCATTCCCCTGTTGGTCGAGCACCGTGCCGACTCGACCGTCGTCGGTGATCGGTGTGGCGGTTAGCGCCAGCGGGGTGTGCGCGGTCACACCCGACGGTGGTGCGACGATGGCGGCGGAAACGACGACGCCAGCGAACAGAAGACGGAGGGGTGTGATCACGTGTGAGACCTTGGAAGGCGGGACTGTCGCCGAATACGACATCGACCACGCACGGTTCCGAACGTGAGACTCGGCGCGAGGTGCGGGCGCCACGACGCGCCGCGCCAAACACGCGCAAGGAGCCGACGGCAGCGCGTGAGCAGCGTCTCGCGCCGGACTGAGCCGGCGCTACAGTCCCGCCCCCTGTGAACCCTCGCGTCCCCGTCTGGCTGGATCAGATCGTCGAGCTGCCCATCGAGGGCACCGGCGACAACGGCGACGGCCTGGGCAAGGTCGGGGGCTACGTGGTGTTCGTGGCCCGGGCGCTGGCCGGCGAGCGCGTGCGCGTGCGCATCACCTCGGCTGGCGGCAAACACGGTCGTGCCGAACTGCTCGACGTGCTTACCCGCTCCCCCGATCGAGTCGAGCCGCCCTGCCCGCATTTCGGCGCCTGCGGCGGCTGCCAGCTCCAGCACATCAGCTATCCGGCGCAGCTCGAGCTGAAGCGGGCGATCCTGCAGAAGACGCTGCGCCACGCCGTGCAACACCCGATCGAAGTGGCTGCGGTCGCCGCGCCCCAGGATCCGTGGGGTCAGCGCAGCAAGGTCGTGTTGCACGTCGAGCGCCGAGCGAGCGGCTACCGGGCAGGCCTCTACGGCCAACGCAGTCGCAACCTCGTGGCGCTCGACCAATGTCCGGCGGCACACCAGCCCGCGTTCGCCCTGGCCCGCGGTGCCATCGAGGCCTGCGAGCGCTTGCGGGTTCCTGCGTGGGACGCCCGCGACAGCAACGGTTGCCTGCGTGGCGTACTCGTGCGGGCCACCAACACCGGAGAACACGCGGTGGTGCTGATCTCAGCGCTGGAGGTTCTGCCCAACGAACGGCCGGTGGTCGACGCCATCGTCGCCCTCGGCGCGACCTCGGTGTGGGTCAACCATCTGCCGGGTCCAACGCCGAAGGCCGGCCAACCGACGCGCGTCGACGCCTTCGAGCCCATGCACTTGCTCGGGCCGCGCACCCGCGCGGTGCATGGCGACCGTCGCCTGGTCGAAGAGCTGCACGGCGTGCGCTATCTGGTGTCGCCGACCTCGTTCTTTCAGACCTCGCGCTTCGGCGCCGAGCGCTTGGTGCAACTGGTCGATGAACTCGCCGCGCCGCTTCGCGGCAAGGTGGTGTTGGACGCCTACTGCGGCAGCGGCCTGTTTGCCCTGGCGCTGGCGCGCCACGCCCTGCGCGTGGTCGGGATCGAAGACGACGAAGCGGCGGTGGCCGACGCCGCGCAGGCGGCGCGCGACAACGCGATCACCAACGTCAGCTTCGTGGCCGGCGCGGTGCAGCATGTACTGCGCGATCTGGCGGACGAGAAGCCGGACCTCGTGGTGCTCGACCCGCCGCGCACCGGCTGCCACGACGGCGTCATCGAGACCGTGGCGCAGGTCTTGCAACCGGCGCGCGTGCTGTATGTCGCTTGCGACTCCGAGGCGCTGGCGCGCGATGCGGGCAAGCTCGCGAGCTTCGAGTACGCCCTCGCCGAGGTGCATCCGCTCGACATGTTCCCGTTCACGCACCACGTCGAATCGGTGGCGCTCTTCGTGCGCAACCCGCAGATCCGCGCCGGCAAGAAGCGCTTCAGCCGGGTGTCTGCCGAGCGCCTGTTGGCCAAGTCGGAGAAAAACACGAGCGACACGGCCCGTGTCGAGACGACGCCTAAACTCCCGCCAGCGCCGGCCGTAGGCGCCGGCCTCGCGCGGTCTCGAGTCGAGACATCAGGCCCGAAGCTGTAGCCGGCGGCGGCGGGAGTACTATCTGACATTGGCGTGCCCCTTGGGCGAGCCCTGCCGGCAGCCCAGCGCGACTCGCCCCCCCACAATCATGCGAACCC
Organism: Planctomycetota bacterium; assembly: GCA_031423015.1. GTDB lineage: Bacteria > Planctomycetota > UBA1135 > UBA1135 > UBA2386 > DATGPD01. Next base: position 23,025 of record JANPER010000247.1, read on the forward strand.
ACGGCGGTCTCATCCTTCTTGGTCTGATGGCGTGCCTGACCGCCGTCGGCGTCGTGGTGTTCGGGTTTGCCACCGACACCGCCGCGGCGGAAGTCAGCGCGGCGCCCGAGCCCACCGAGCCAATGACTGGTCTCGCGATCGAGGCGCCGGTACCGCCCGGCGAGATGGCCACCACCGAGGGCGTGTTCCGCCGCAGCACTCCGGTCGAACTGGTGGACGCTGCGTCTCGCCCCAAACGCACGTCCGGCCTGATCCGCGGTGACGTGACCTTGACGGCCAGCACGGTCGACAAGATCAACGCGATCACCATTCGAGTCGTCGAGGCCGTGCGCGATGACGCCGGGACAGGGAACGGCCGCCGCCCGTTCACCTACCAGCAGACGATCCCGTTCAACCCCAAGGATGGCACGCCGAAGTTCAACCTCGACGAGATCCCGTTCTCCGACTTCGGCTACGTGGTGCAAGCGTTCGTCGCTGGCCTCAATGGCACCGAGCAGATCATCCAACTCAACGAACAGAATCCGATCGCCGACGTGGTGCTCGGCGTCCACCCCGGCACACCCTTCACGCTGCTCCTGCGCGATCAAGACCTCACGCCGTTGGCCAACGTCGAAGTGACGTTGTCGCCACAGGGCCCACCGGCGGGTCGCGGCGCTTACCAACAGCAGACCGATTCGTTTGGCGCCGCCGTGTTCCACGACGTGTTGCGCGGCGCCTATCAAGCTCACATCGGCCCGATGTCACAGCCGCTGCTGCCGCCGCAAGTGATCGAAGTGTTGGCGAGTTCCGGGTTGCAGGCCCAGAGCAAGACCATCCTGGTGCCTAAGGGCGAAGCGTTGACCGTCAATCTCTTTGCGCCCACGGGGCACGGCATCGCCGAGGTCGCGGTCAAGCTGTCGTCAGGTTCCGACGTGCGCTATCGCGAGATAGCGCAGACCACCGACTGGTCGGGCCGAACGACCTTCGCTCACCTTGCACCAGGGTCCTACTGGGTGAACGTGCTCGACTCGCGCTACGAACCGCGCACCGTCGCCATCGTCATTCGGGCCGGTGAGAAGCCCAAGGACGCCGACATCCGGCTCATGCTGCGCTAGCAGCCTTTGCAACGCCGTGGGCGGCGGTTTAGCGTGCGCCCATGCCGCAGCTCCTCGTCGACCTGGCCGAGCTGGATCTCTCCAAAGACGTGCTCCCCGAGGCGGAGCTGCGCGGCTTGTTGCCGCACGCACACGAGTTTCGCCTGCTCGACGCCATCTGCCATCTCGATCTCGAGGCCGGCATCGTGGTTGGCTACAAGAAGTGGGATAGCAATCCATGGTGGGCACGCGGTCACATCCCAGGTCGACCGCTGATGCCGGGTGTGCTCATGGCCGAAGGTGCTGCGCAAGTGGCCTCGGTGCTGATGAAGAAGCGTGAGGGTTGGGGGGTCGACAAGTTCATCGGCCTCGGTGGTCTCGACCACGTGCGCTTTCGTGGCGCAGTCATCCCACCGGCCACCATCTACTTTGTCTCCAAGGTGGGCAACCGCAGCACACGGCTGGCCCGCTACCCCGCGCAGTGTTTTTGCGGCGGCAAGATGGTGATGGAGATGGAGCTGCTCGGCGTCTTGCTGTGAGCGCGGCGGAGCTGCACGCCACGCTGACCAACGGCAAGGGTGAAGGGCGCCGCGCGCGCGCGTGGGTGTTCGCCATCGCGCTGCTGTCATTGATCGCCTGGTGGCCTCTGTCGCCCTATTGGCAGAGCGACGATTTCTTTGCCGTGACCTACGCGAGCGACTTGCGCCGGGCGCTCGACGACTTCACCGGCAATCAGTACGCGGCGCCAGGGATGGTGTGGTTCTACCGGCCGCTCATCACGCTCAGCTTCGCCCTCGACGCGTGGCTCGGCGGCGCCGACCCGTTCGTGGCCCACCTCAGCAACGCGCTCGCGCACGCGCTGTCGACCCTCTTGGTGACGCTGCTCGGCCGGCGTCTGCTCGACCAGCGCAGCGGCTTGTGCCTCGGTCTGCTGTGGGGCCTATGGCCGACGCACGCCGGCTCGATCCTGTGGGCCGTCGGTCGCGTCGACAGCCACACCACGGTTTGGATCTTGCTGTCGTGGTGGCTGACGGTGCGCTGGCTCGACGGCCGCCGCGGACGCGGGCTCGCGCTCGCGACGTTCGTGCTGGCGTTGCTCAGCAAGGAGCTGGCCTTCGTGGTGCCGGGTGGCGTCGCGCTGCTGGCCGTGGCCGTGGCGCAACGCGGCGCGCGGCTGCGTTCAGCCTGGCGGGCGACGTGGCCGTTTGTCGCCGTGTTCGCGGTGTATCTCGCGTGGCGGTTCTGCGTGCTGGGCCGGCTGGTGGGCGGCTACGAAGACGCTCGCTTCTCGCCGCTCGAAGCGGGCGCCGGCCTCGGGCAGTGGGCGGCACGCGTCGCCAATCCGTGGCTCGGCGTCGACGGCGCGAGCGACACGGTGCGGCTGCTGGGTTTCATGCTGTGGCCCCTCGCGCTCGGCTGCGCGCTATGGCGTCGCCGTGCCAGAGCCGTCGTCTTGCTGGCGCTCGGATTCGGCCTGTGCGCGATCCCAACGGCGCCGTTTTGGGCGGAGACGATCGAGGTCCGCAACGTGCGCTACTTCTACCTGCCAGCCGTGTGCATGCTCGGCATCGTCGCGCTCGGCGGCGTTTGGCCAACCGTGCTGGCTTTGGGTCTAGCCGCTTGGCCCTTCGCCCAAGTGCGGCAGCACTACCGCAGCGCGCACCAGCAGGCGGCGCGTTTGCACGCGACGCTGCGCCAGGCCGACCGCGACTTGCCGCCGGGGCCATTGCTCGTGAGCGGGCTGCCCCGTGAGAACGCGCACCACGACGTGTTGATGTTCCACCTCTTCCCTGACCGCTTGCTGCTGCCACCGTTCGGCAGCGGGCGAAGGGTCTTGGCACTGCGGCCGCTGATCGAGCGACCCGGCGGGCTCATCGTCGAAGCCGCCGCCTGCGCCAGCTTTCCCGGTATGCACGCTCTCGCGATCGAAAGCGGCAGCGTCAGCCCGATTGCGGCACCGCCCCTGCCAGTTTTCAAGGTCCGCGCCGAGGGCGACCTCCACCTCAGCTCTTTGGCGATGTGGGACCTGCACCTCGGGCGCGCGACGCAGGCACTGCACATGCTCGGCGACCGTGCACCGCACTACCGCCTGACCCTGCTGACCGCCGGCGGCTACCTGACGTGCGTGCTGCCGAACGAGACCCCTGACCAACCCGACGGCAGCGTCTCGCTGAAGGCCTTGATCGCGCAGGGTCGTTACGCGACCGAAGGCGACAATGCCGCGATCGTGTTTGGGCTCGCGGTGCCGGCTTTGTTCGACGTAGAAGCCGCGTTCCCGTTGCTCATCGAGGCCGGCACCCTGCAAGGCGACGCCCTCGACTCGTTTGCCCCGCGCGCGCGCGCGGATCGCCTGTTGACGCTGCGCCTCGACCGCGATTACGCCGATTGGCTCGCCGGCAGAGTCGACGATCCACGCAAGACGAACTGACCGCGCTACGTCACGGTCGGCGGCCGCAGGTCGACGCTGGACGACGACTCGCGCTTGCGCTTGAGCACGCCCATCGGCATGTCGACCGACCACGCGAACGCCACCAACGCGCGCCGGGCCGACGCGCGCAGCTGACCCCACTCGGGCGAGGAACTCACCGCCTCGGCGTTCCACAGGTTGACCGCGCTGTCTTGCAGCATCCGCTGCAACGCTGCGTCGAGCCCGACCAACGCCCCTTGCTGCGGCGCCGACAGCAGATCCTGCTTCTGCAGCGCGCGCTCGCGCCACAGCTTGAAGTCAGCCATCACGCGCTCGCCGTTGGCGACCAGATCAGGGAACATGGTGAGCTGCACGGTGGCCGGCGCCGCCAGCGCCTGCAGCGTCTGTTGCAAGCCGAACAGCGTCGTGGTCCCTACCGGCCGGATGTCGTCGATCGTCACCGCGGTCTCCGGCGTGCGCCGGATGGCGAACGCCGACAGCCCCAGCAGCAGCAGGCCAACGATCGCCATCACCAGCATCTGCCAGGTCGCGCTCCAATCGGCGTGCGGGACCACGAACACCGACAGCGACGCCACGGCGGCGAGCATCGACGCTGCGCCGACCGCCACGAATGCGCTGTGACGCGCCGGCCGTTGAAACGCGGCGATCAGCCCGGCGCCCACGGCCAAGGCAAACACGCCGATGGCGCGCAACGCCAACCGTTCTCGGCTGATCGAGCTGAACAGCTCGGCTTGCGGCCAAACCAGCAGCGTGATGCCCAGGCCGAGGTGCAGCAGCGCCCCCAGCAAGACGCCGAAGCGAGCCCATTCAGGCACTCGCAAGTCACGCACATCGACGTCAGCCCGCACGGTGGAACAACCTAGGAGAACGTCGCCGAGCAAGCAACCGCGTCGATCAACCGCCTTGCGGCCGCGCCCCGCCGGTGTCGTCGCGCACGGCCGCCTCCGTCACATCCACCACGTCCAGCACGTCGAGCAGTTCGCAGACGGCGCCGACCTCCAACAGGCTGGCGAGCGACGGGGTCGTTCGCCCGGCATCGCCGCTGATCCACTCCTTCACATAGGTGCCGTGCGCGCAGCGCAGATCCAGGTCGAACGCCAACTCCGACCGGGCCTCGACCGCACGCACCTCGACCCAACGCACCCGCACGGTGTCGCCGCGCCGATGCGCGACCCGCTGCGGCGTGCGCTGCTCGATCGCAATCGTGCGGCCAACGAGGCTCACGGGCGCGACCGGTGGCGGGCCCGCCAGCGCCACGCGGGCGCGGTAGGTTTTTTCCAGCTGGACCGCCTTCCAAAACACCACGCGATCGCGATCGCACGGCTGGAACGGCGCCACCTCGATGCGGCCACCCGCCGCGGCGTGGATGTCGGCTAACGCCGCGGTCAGGTCGACGTCGGTCAGCTTGGCGCCGACGACCTCGAACACGAACGGCCGCCCGCGGCCGAGCATCAGCACGTCGACGTCTTCGCGCCCGGCGCCGTGAAACTTGCCGTCGCGCGCCTGGAACGTCCGCCGCAGCACGCGGCCGACGATGTCCCCCACCGAGTCCTCGGCCAGCCTGCCCCGGCCGCCGCAGGTCGGGCAGCCTCCTCGCTTGCGCGGGTTGTCCTTGCACTTGGGGCAGAACAAGGTCGTCTGCGGCAGCCCGCGCACGAGCTTGCGGTAGCGGGACTCGAGGTAGACAGAGACGCGAGGAAGCGTCGGCGACGACACGCCGCGCAAGCTACCGCCGGAAGCCGCGCCGGAACAGCAAGGCCTCGCCGCTGTTCAGCGCCCGCTCAGCGACGCGCGGCGCGCACGGCCGGCGCCGTTGCGCCAGTGCGGGGCGGGGGCTCGATTTCCAACCGGCGGGCGCGCAGCCGACCCACGACCCGGAAAAACTCGAGCACGTTGATCGGGGTCTGCACGAAGCCGCTGATGTTCATCTTGCTCTTCTCGCCGTGCAGGTCGCGCGCGGTGCGCTGACCACACACGACGATCAGCTCGGTGGTGCGGTCGAACGAGCGCAGGTGCTTGAGCAGGCGCGCGCATTCTTCTTCTTTGTTGTCGCAGCCGACGAACACGACGTCGTACGGACGCTGGCGCAGCTCGTTGATCGCCGCGTATCCTTCGCCCCACGTCACGGTGAACTCCGAGAACTGTTGGAGCCCCACCTTGATCTGATCGCGGACCAGACGGTCTTTCTCTACCAGCAGGACATCCATGGTAGTCGCTGTATCGACACCCGACACCCCGAGCCTGAACACCCGCCGCATCCTCGCCGGCGTCGACGAGGCCGGGCTCGGTCCCATTCTGGGACCGCTGGTGATCGGCGGCGTCGCCCTCGAGGGCCCGGCTGGCACCGACCCGTGGCGCCTGCTGAAAAAGCTGGTGTGCCGCGAACGCGCTTCCAAACACAAGATCCGCGTCGCCGACAGCAAGAAGGTGCATCAGGGCGCCCACAAGCTCGAACAGCTCGAACGCACCGCGCTGTCGTTCTTCGGCGCCTTCGCCGGCGACGTGCCAGCGACCCTGCACGACCTGCTGCGCCGCGTCGGCGCCGACACCGAGCGCCTGGCGCGCTGCCCGTGGTATGGCGCGCTCGACGTGCCGCTGCCCTGCGACGGCGACCGTAAGAGCGCCGAGCTGTTGGCCCACCGTCTGGCCAAGGAGCTGACGCGCGCCGAGGTGCGCCTGTTGCGACTGTCGCTGCGGGTGGTCGACGTGGAGGAGTTCAACGCCCTCATCGTGCAGACCGACAACAAGAGCGACGCCCACTTTGCCGCCTACGCCGATGTGCTCGGCGAGCTGTTTGCCGCGGTCGACACCGGCGACGCCCCAGGCGGGGCGCACGTGGTGGCCGACCGCTGTGGCGGCCGCTGGCACTACGGCAGGGTCCTGTCCCAGCGCTGGCCGCAGGCCCGCATCGAGGTCGTGGCCGAGCGCGAAGCCCGCTCCGATTACGTCGTTGGCATGGGCGGCCGGGCGATCAAGCTGACCTTCGCCGAGAAGGCCGACGACCGCGCGTTTCCCACCGCGCTGGCAAGCTGCCTCGCCAAGTACGTGCGCGAGGTGATGCTGCGCCGCATGAACGAGTGGTTCCACCAGCGCCGGCCCGACCTCAAGCCCACGGCCGGCTATTACACCGACGGCCATCGTTTCCTGGTCGATGTGAAGGGAATGCCAGACGTGCCTTGGGACCGCCTGGTCCGCAGCCGATAGCCCTGCCCGGAGCCGACGCAGGGTCGCTCGCGCCGTCTCGTCCGCAGAATTCACCGAGCCCACACCAAGCTGCGGTCGACGCTCCGGCGCCAGCTCAGTATCCTTCTGTCAGCTATCCCTCTCTGAAGCGCGCCGCTTCCCCAAAGGAAGCCGCCGCGCCTCGGCTGGCTCCGCAACTCGCCTCGCACCGTGAAGATCCAGCTCATACATCCGCCTGTTTTTCTCAACGTCGCCGCGATGACCGCGCTGCGGCCGAGCCTGCCGCTTGGGCTGGCCTACGTGGCGGCGGCCCTGCGCAAGGCGGGCCACGACGTGTCGGTGCTCGACGCCGTCGGCGAAGCCCCGACGCAAGTGACCTCGGGCCCGCGCGCCAAGCTGGTGCTGCTCGGCCTGCAACCGCACCAGATCGTCGAGCGCCTCGACCCCGACGCCGATGCCTTTGGCATCACCAACATGTGGTCGTTCTCGTGGATGGTGGTGCGCGACATCATCAAGGCGGTGAAGGCGAAGTACCCGCACAAGCCGATCGTCGCCGGCGGCGAGCACTTCACCGGCTTGCCCGACTACTCGATGGAGCAGGCGCCGATCGACTACATCGTGCTCGGCGAAGGCGAAGACGGCGCGATCGACACGTTCGCCGCCCTGCAACGCAGCGCCGGCCTCGATGAGTTCGCGGCGCTGCCCGGCATCTGGTATCGCGACGCCCAGGGCAAGCCGCAGAAGAGCTTGTCGGTGCGCGAGCGCAAGAAGAACGTCGACGATATCGCGTGGCCCGCGTGGGATCTGTTCGACATCAAGGCGTACGACGAGAACCGTCTGGTCACCGGCATCAAGTACGGCATGACGGTGCCGATCTTCGCCACCCGCGGTTGCCCCTATCAGTGCACCTACTGCAGCTCGCCCAACATGTGGACGACCAAGTGGTACGCGCGCGACGCCAAGGACGTGGTGAACGAGATCGAGCACTGGTACAAAACGTACGGTGCCAACAACTTCCCGTTCCACGATCTGACGGCGATCATCAAGAAGGACTGGATCATCAGCTTCTGCCAGGAACTGGCCTCGCGGCCGTTCCACAAGAACATCGTCTGGCAGCTGCCGAGCGGCACGCGCGTCGAGGTGATCGACGACGAGGTGGCGATGTGGCTGTCGCAGGTGAACGGCAAGTCGCTCAACTACGCGCCCGAGTCGGGCAGCCAAGAGACGCGCAAGCGCATCAAGAAGCAGATGAAGGACGAGTCCCTGATCCGCGCGGTCAAGGCGGCGACCAAGCACAAGCTCAACGTCGCCGCGTTCTTCGTGGCCGGCTTCCCCGAAGACCAGGTGTCGGATCTCAAACAGACGGTGAAGCTGGCGCGCCGGCTCGCCTTCTGGGGCATCTCCGACATGGCGTTCGGCTTCTTCTTTCCGATCCCCAACACGTTCCTCTATCACCAGCTCAAGAAGGAAGGCCGCGTCAAACTCGACGACGACTTCTTGCTGACGCCGATCTTCGCCAACGAAGCGCGCGTGCTCGACGAGAATAACTACAGCTACAACCTCACCAGCAAACAGCTCACGCGCTGGCGCTACTGGACGCTGATGAACTTCTACGCGGTGAGCTACGGCATGCGGCCGTGGCGCTTGGTGCGCACGGTATGGAACTCACTGCGCGGTCACGAGAGCACCAAGATGGAGACGTATCTGATCGACGTGCGGCGCAAGGTGCGCGTGACGGCGAAGGCGATCTTCACCGGGTGGCGTAAGAAGAAGGCAGCGACGACCGCGGCGTAGGGCCGGGGGCCGGTGTCCAGCGGGACATGGTCTCACCCCTCGAACACCCGCCGCAGGTCTTGCCAAGGCAGCGCCAGGATCTTGTTCTCGATCTTCACCGGGCGTGGCACGCGGCAGATCACGAACGCTTCCGCCGCCGTGCGGTGCTCATCCAGGAAGACGCGCAGGTGGCGGACGTCGCGGACGCCCGGCGTCGTGGTCCACTTGACCTCGATCGGCACTAGCCGATCGCCGCGGCGCACGACCCAGTCGACCTCGGGACCATCGGAGTCGCGCCAGAAGTGCACGGACGTGCCCGGATGGTCGCGACGGGAGAGGCGGATGAGTTCGAGACCCACGAACTGCTCGAACAACTGCCCAAGGCGGTCGGGCGTGAGCCGGATGCCCTCGCCGGCAGCGAGGCGCCGAACGCCGAGGTCGAACATCAGCCAGCGGCTGGATTTGGTCAGCTTCTTGCGCGTCTTGCTCTCGGTCAGCGGGTCCACGCGCTCGGCCACCAGGCAGTCTTCGAGGATCTCGTAGTAGGCGGCGACGGTGGTGTGGCTTACGCCGATCTGTTGTGACAAGGCGCGGAAGCTGACCAGGTTGCCCGACTCCAGCGCCGCCAGCTCCAGGAAGCGCGCGAAGCTACCGACGCTGCGCACGATGGCCTCGGCGCGCACTTCCTCTTCGAGGTAGGTCTGCACGTAGGAGCGCAGGTCTTCCTCGCGATGGGCGGCATTGCTCTCGGTGCAGATCGCAGGCAGGCTGCCGTAGCGCAGCAGATCGTCGAGCGACTGCGCAGGGAATTCGTCGAAGGTCAGCGGGTCGAGGCGCAGCGCCACGATGCGGCCGGGCAGCAGGTTGGCGCCACCGCGACGCAGTTTGCGCGCCGACGACCCCGAGAGGATGAACTGTGCGGCTTTCTTGTCGACGTGTGCCTGCACGACATCGAGCAGAGCTGGCACCTTCTGGATCTCGTCCAGGATGACGCGCGGCACTTTGGCCTTGCGTGTCGGCAGCGCGGCGAGTTCGCCAGCCAGCTGGCCGGGGTCAGCCTCGTAGCGCTGACGCTGGGTGACGTCGACCAGGTTGACGCGCAGGTCGACCTGGAGGCGATCGAGCAGCGTGGTCTTGCCGGTTTGGCGGGGACCGAGCAACAACACGCTCTTGCCGCGCGCCAGCTGGGCTTCGACTCGGTCCACCAGGCCTCGCTCGATGTAGTTCACGAACTCCATTTTCGGCGCTGTTGGAGTCTTTGCCTACCATTTTCTGCATTTCTCCACAGCGGAACCCGCTTCGACCCGGACCTCGTCCCGGTCTAGACTCCATTTTCGCCGCGTATGGATCGCGCCAACACCATGAGCCAATCGTCCGCCGCCCTTACCCCGCCTCGGCGCCGACTTCTTTCCACTCCGGCCGCCAGGCCAGCCCCAGGTTCAGGATGCGCTGAATGAGCGCGTCGTAGCGGAGGCTCGCGGCCTTCGCCGAGGCGGCAAAGTCCTCGTCGTGCGCGAGGTCTGGCGTGGCGTTGGCCTCGAGCACCCACACCTTGCCGTCGGGCGCCAAGCGCAGGTCGATGCGCGCGTAAGCCGACAGGCCGAGCGCGCGGTACACCCGGCGACAGACCCGCGCGACGTGGCGCTGCGTCGCCGGCGCGAGATCGCTGGCCTCGCCGGTGCGGATCGCGTGTGCGCGCTGGTAGTGCTTGTCCCACTTCACCTTCTCCGTGGCGATGCGGCGGGCGCCTTCGGCCCAGCGGTTGAACGTCAACTCCCAGATGGGCAGCGTCTGCACGCGGCGGTTGCCGATCACGCCGACGTAGAGTTCGCGACCCTCGATGTACTCCTCGGCGATGGCGTCGGTGGCGAAGCGCTTGTGCATGAAGCGCACGCGCTCGCGCAGCTTGTCGACGCTGCTGACGACGGATGCCTGCGAGATGCCGAGCGAGGCGTCCTCGAAGCTCGACTTGACGATCAGCGGAAAGCGCAGGCGCCGGCTGGCGCGCACCTGCGTGCCGCGCGGGTAGAACGCGCAACGCGGCGTGGCGATGCCGTGGTAGGCAAGGATCTTCTTGGTGAGCAGCTTGTCGTGCGCCAGCAGCAGGCCGCGGGGATTGCAGCCGGTGTATGGCTGCCGCATCAGCTCCAAGAAGCCGATCACCGCCTGCGCGTACGCGGTCGCGCCGCCAAACTCTTCGAGCACGTTGAAGGTGATGTCGGGGGCGAAGCCCGCGATCGCGTCGCGGATCACGCCGAGGTCGTCGCGCACGCCAAGCGGCAAGACCGCATGGCCTAGTCGCGCCAATGCCGCCAACACGTCGCGCTCGGTGCGCCACTGGTACAGCTTGTGGCGCCGGTCGGTCGGCAACGGCGACGGCGGCACGAGGTCTTCGTGCATCAACACCAATACGCGCAACCGCCGCTTCATGCCTTGTTGCTTTCTTCGGCAGTTTGTCGTTCCAGGACGAATGTGTCTGACACATTCGTCGTGCTAGCGCAGGAGCTTGTGGTAACCGCGGTGCACGTAATCGCGTGTTTGCATCACCAGCATGATCGCTGCATCGAGCGCGGTCTCGCCGGCGTCGGCGGCGAGCACCAGATCCAAGGCACGCGCGCGCGCGATCAACTCGTCGAGCACACGATCGACGGTGTACTGAAACTCACCAGTCCAGCGCGCCACCGAGCGCCGGATGCGCGGGCGCACCTGGCGCAAGAAGCGATCGGCGCGTGTGTGGCGCTCACCGCGCTTCTTCTTGGCCGGCTTGATGCGAAACACGCGCAGCAGCGCCCGATCGAACAGCGCACTGCGGTCGCGTAGGTAGCGCGTGCGCTTGCTCGCGTAGTACTCGCGCAGGGTCATGCGCAGACTCGGCACCGCATCGGGCCGCCCCTTCTTGCGGGGGCGCGCGCGCGCACCCTGCAGCTCCCCCATCACCCAGTCGACGTATTCGAGCTTTTCCAGCGCCGGCCAGCCCGCGTAGCGCGTGCGCCAGCGCGCGCCAGGCGTCAGCCACTCGGCGAACGTCTCGGCGAAGTCCTCCGCCGGATGACTCTGCGCGTACCACAGGTCGAGGTGCTGCACGAAGCTCTTGCTGAACGGGCGCGGCCGATACGACCAGCGATACGGCATGCTGTGCCGCCCGAACGTGGTCGCCCAGTCGTCGCGCTCGTGCAGGCGGTAGGCATGATCCACCGCGTGGCCAGCCTCGTGGCGCAACAACCGCATGCACGCCGCCGCCGTGCCGCCCTCGACCTCACCCATTTGCTGACGCTCCAGCCGCACCAGGCGCGGGTGCACGACGAAGAACGGGATCGCGACCCCCGCCACGTCATCGGGCGAGAACCAGTCGGTCGCGATCCAGAAGTCGGGGCGCAACGCGATGCCGCGCGCGCGCAGTTCGCGCACCAGCCGCGCCACGCGAGGCGCCACCGGTGAGCGCGGCAACGTGAGGCCAAGGTCGCAGAACCGCCAATCCAGCAGCTCCTCGTCGGCGAGCCGCGCCCAGCGTGGCGTGGGCACGCGCGTCGTTCGACGAGTCTTCTTGGCTGGCGGCATCGGGTCGGGTTCTAGAGAAGGCAGAGGAGCCAGCACCGCGCCCCTCAGGACGCCGCGTTTGGAGGGGCCGATCTACCGGCCGCGAGGCCGAATTGGAACCCGCCTTCCGCAGACTTCTTCGCCCTGGCGCGGCGGCCCGTAACGTGGCGCCGATGCGCGAAGTCACCGTGCTCGGCTCCGGCGTGATCGGCCTCACCAGCGCCCTGGTCCTGCTGGAACGCGGTTTCCGGGCCCGCGTGGTCGCCCGCGACTTCGCCTGGCGCACCACGTCCGCGGTCGCCGCGGCGATCTGGTTTCCCTACGAGGCGCGCCCCCCGGAACGGGTGAACGCCTGGGCCAGGCACAGCTACGACGCCTTCGCGCGCCTCGCGCACCGCCCCGGCGCGGGCGTTGCCATGACGCAAGGGGTGATCTACGCGCGCACCCACGATGGCCCGCGCTGGTGGCGCGAGTTGATGCCCGCCTGGCAGCCCGCCCCGGCCAGCGACCTGCCGCGCGGCGTCGTCGCCGGCGATGTCCTCACCGTGCCAGTGGCCGAGATGCCGATTTACCTGCAGTATCTCGTGGGCGAGATCCAGCGTCTCGGCGGTCACCTCGAGCAGCGCACTGTGCAAGCCATTGACGACCTCGACGCGCCCGCCCTCGTCAACTGCACCGGCCTCGGCGCCCGCACCCTCGCCGCCGATCCCAGCGTATATCCCATCCGCGGTCAGATCGTGTGCACCGAGCGCGCGGTCGACGGCTTCGTGATCGACGACGACAACCCAGCCGGCATCACCTACATCGTGCCGCGCGCGCACGACTGCGTGCTCGGCGGCACCGCGCAAGCGCACGTCGACGATGAACGCGCACGCGACGACGAAACCCGCGCGATCCACGCGCGCTGCGCCGATCTGCGTCCGGCCCTCGCGAGTGCTTCGATCCGCGAAGTGAAGGTCGGCCTACGCCCCGGCCGACCCACCGTCCGCCTCGACGCCGAGCACACGCCAGGCAAGCGACTCATCGTGCACAACTACGGCCATGGTGGCGCCGGCATGACGCTGTCGTGGGGTTGCGCCGCCGAAGTCGCCGCGCTGCTCGGGGCCTAGCCCGAGTCAGCGGCCGGCACCGGCCTCCGCGAACGCCACCTTGCCGACCAGCTCCGGGTGCAGGTGCCGCGCCGCGGTGTCCGCGGTGATCACCCCCACCGCGCGATCGAGGTGCAAGAGCAAGAGCGTGTCGCCATCTGTGGCGAACCGGCGCGCCGGTGCGAACGAGTCACCCGCGTAGCGCGCCACCTTCGAGATCCGCACCTCGTCGATCGCGCCGTCGAAGAACGACACCGGCTGCCCACTGCTGCTCGTGTCGGCGCCGACGTAGAGCGGCAGCGCGTTGACCTTGCGCTTGCCAACACCCGCGGTGCGCCCGAGCAGCTTGCCATCGACGTAGAGGCGCACTTCTTTGCCGTCGAACACACCCGCGACGTGATGCCACACACCGTCGCGCAGCACCCGCCCCGGCGCCTCCGCGCTCACGTACTTGTCGCCCAGGAACACCGTGAACGCCGGCCGCCCCTCGTTGACGAAGATGCCGAAGCCCGACGACTCGGTGTTGTTGATGAAGCCGCGGCGGCCCTTGAAGTCACTGCCACGCAGAAAGCCCTCGATGGTGAACGGACCGTCGTGCAGCGCCAGTTGCCCGGCGTCGACCGCGAGGCACGCCGTGTCACCGTCGAGCACCAACACGTGCTCCAGCGACAGCTCCGGCGCGTCGAGCGCAAGGTCGAGATCGACCTTCACCACGCGCGGCGGCATCGACACGCGCAAGCCGTCGCCGAGGTAGTCGACGCGCACTTCGAGCGCCGGCCAGACGAACCAAGGGTCCAGCGGCCGCGCCAGCCGGCGCAGCCCCAGCACGACGCGCCGCGTCTCGCCGGGCGGCACGGCGACGTGCGCGTGATCCGGCTGCGCCACGAACGTCGGGTCCTTGCAGTCGAACAGCACGGTCACCTCGATCGGCCGCGACGCCGGGTTCTTGACCTCCACCACGCAGTCGCCAACCATCCCGGCCTCGGGCACACACGCGATGCGGTCGACGACCTTGGGCACGAAGTCCTTCGCGAGCTTGGCCACGTCGGCACTCGTGGTGCCCGAGATCGAGCGCGGGTCGATCACCGCGCCGACCGGAATCGTCGCCATGTCAACGCGGTCTTTGCGCACCGTCACCACGTTCACGTGATGCAGGTAGCCCGCCTTCGGCACGTCGGCGGTCAGCGTCGCGCCCACCGCCGCCAGAGTGAAGTACTCGATCCCGTCGCGCTTGCCGTCGTAGCGCATGCGATGGATGTGCCCGGCAAACACCGCGCTCACGTTGCCCGCCGCCTGCAGCAGCGCGTGCACGTGCTCCCAGTCATCGCCGTAGTCGGCCGACTCGTGGCGCTTCAACCAGCGCGGATGATGCAGGAAGACGAACACATGGTCGCTGCCCTTCGCCCGCTGCAGCACGCGTTCGAGCCAGCGAAACTGCGCCTCGCTCATGCGCTGCGCCGCCGCCTTGCCAAAGCTGCGCTCGCCGGTAGCGGGGTCGCCTTCATCCGAGTGCAGCGCGATGAACCAACAGTTCTTGTGCTCGAACGCGTACCACAACGGGCCAAAGTGCGCCTCGAAGTTCGCGTCGTGGCTGCGCCGGTTAGCGTCCTTGCCGCGGTAGTAGAGGTCGTGGTTGCCGGCGACCGGGAACCACGGGCACACGAGCTTGCCCATCGTGCTGCTGTACTCCTCGGCCTGCTCCTTCCACGGCGCGTCGTCGTTGTAGCCGTTGACCAGATCGCCGACCGTGATCACCAGGTCGGGTGCGAGCAGGTTGGTGTCCGCCACCGCCTGCGCCAGGATCTTGATGCCATCCTTGGGGCCGCCGGTGCGATCGCCGAACACGACGAAGTGAAAGACCCCGTCCTCTTTGGGCAGCGGGTGCAGCTTGGCCGCGGGGCGATCGCTGTCGAAGCGCGGGTGCGCGTGACCCGGCGCCGCCTGCGCGCTAAGCGCGCCACCGCAGCACGACGCAAGCACGAGAAGGCAGCCCACGGCGACGATCGGCGACATACGCCACAGAATGCACGACGCGGTCCCGCGTGGCGAAAGGGTTCGCGGCGAATCGTCCCCGGCTCGAAAGCCATCGTCCCAGTGACGGCAGGCGCTGGCTTCACTAGCCGGGCTTCTTCACCGCCCGCGCCGGCCGCCGCGCGGCGGCCGGCCGGGCCCGGGCGGGCGCGGCTCGATGCCGAAGCGCTTCAGCGGGTGCACCGCGGAGGCCAGCTCGCGGCATAGGTGCGCCTCCTCGTGGCGCGCGGGATCGCCGCCGTAGAGCCAGGCGAGGCGGTTGTTGATCCAGAAGTCTTCCGGCGCCTGGTCGTGCGCGGCGCTCAGCGTGGAGATCGCCTCGGTTTGGGCGCCGCAGCCGAGCAACGCCATGGCAAGCAGTTCGATGGTCGCGGTCGAGGTGGCGTCGAGGTCGATCGCGGCGCGCAGCGCGCGCAGTTCGCTCACGTCGTGCGCGACCCACAGGCCGCGCACGAGCTCGCGTTCGCGATCGACGTCCAGCAAGTCCGCGGCGCCGAGCAAGGGCTCCAACGCCAGCGGTTCGATGCGCACCGAGTCGGGACGCAGCGCCAGTTCGTGCAAGACGCGCAGGATCATCGGCACCACCGCGGTGTCCAGCGCGCGCACCTGCGCCGCGATCGTGGCCGCGGGCTGGCGCACATCGATGCCCAGGTCGCGCATCACGTCGGTGACGTCGGCTGTGCTGAAGCGCCCGCCCCACTCACCGCCGGGGATCGGCCGCAGCAACACCTCGAGCAAACGACGCTCGAGGTCGTAGTCGCGCTGCAGGCGCTTCACCCGCGCCGCGGCGTCCTCGGCCGCGGCGATCACCGCCGCGTCGGCAGTACCGGCGCGCAGCGCAGCGCGCGCCTGCTCGACGGCGCCGACCGCGCCCGGCAGGTCGCCGATCGCAACCTTCTGCCACGCCGTGGCAAGCGCGGCGTTGGCCTCGCGCGTGGTGTGCTCGACGCGCGCGCGGTGGCCGAGATAGAGCACGATCGCGACGCCGACCAACGCCAACGCGGTGGCGCCCAACGCCACCGTGAGCCGCCGGCGTTTGCGTTCCTCGACAGCGCGCGTGCGCGCGGCGGCCGCCTCGATGCGCGCGCTCTCGG
>JANPER010000248.1:0-2001 GCA_031423015.1 Planctomycetota bacterium
CACGCCGGCCAAGAAGCGGTTCGCCGGGACGCAGGTCGACAGATACTCGGCCAGCTCGAACGGCAGCGGATCAGTCGTTTGCTGGCTGCGGCAGTGCACGAAGAACCGGCGACCGACCTGGTCGGCTAACAGGCGAAAGACGAGCGTATGTGCCAGCAGCATCGCACCGCCCAGCAACCAACCCTTCGTGATCAGGCCGTCGCGCGAGCGCGCCGGGCTCTTCTCGCCCGCGACCAGCCGATGGGCGCCGACTCCGGCAAGCACAGCGACAGCGACTAGCGTGAACAACCACTGGCGCGATGCCGCACGGAAGAACCCGGCGACCGGAAGCTCGTGCAGAATCTTGGCCAGCGGAGTGTGCTCGCCCGCAGTGAGCACGACGCCAACGATGGCCAGAAGCCACGCGTGGCGAACGCGGGCGTCGTGGCGTATCCACCAAAGGGTGGTGGCGGCAAGCAGTACGGGGACATAGCCGAAGAACGCGATCTCGCCGCCGCCCACATGGCCGGCGATGTTAGACAGCCGCAGCGTCAGCGCGAAGCTCAGCTGCTGCAACGGCGACACGGGCGCCGCGAAGTCGGCGAATGACATAGGCCCGGTGTGCGCGCCAGCGCTGTACAGTGCGGCGGTGGGAAGCAGCTGGACCCCGGCCAAGAGCAGACCGGTCGTCGCGCTCAGCAGGAGAGCTGCGACGAAAGGGCCCGCGAAGTCCGCGCGACGCAGCAGCGCGAAGGCATATCCCGCCCAAACGATGAGGCCGAGCACCGCGAAATGCGGATGCCCAGCGACCAGCGTGCAGTAACACGCGACGGCCAGCGCGGCGCGCCCGAACGCACCGTTGACCCGCGCGAGTCTCCGCGTCAGCCAGAGGAGCACGGGAAGCCACGCGATGGTGGCGAGCACCCCGGTGTTTGCCAGGTAGTACGTCGAGAATCCCGAGCATTGGTAGGTGATTGCTGATACCAGCGCCGCCGGGACGGCGAGGCGATGTTCGCGCAGCAGCAGATAGATCCCGCAGCCCGCCAGGCTCAGGTGCAGGAGCGAGTGCAAGTTGTGCGCCAGCGCGGGTTGCAACAAACCGAACAACAGCGTCAGCGGATACCAGGCGGCGACCTGGATGTTGGCAGCGAGTGGACTGCCCGAGTGCAGGAGCGGAGTCCACAGGGGTGGCGAGCCGTCCAACCACGACTGCGCCACGACAATGCGCCAAGGAATCTCCGCAAAAACGGTGTGGCTGCCACCAAGCAATGACTGGAGGGTCGTGCCCGGCCACAGCATCAGCCATGGCACAAGCACCGTCAGCAGCAGACCCAGCGCGGACTCAATCGACCGCCCCTTCACGACGCGAGCCCGACAAGGCGGACCACGAGGGTGGCCGCCAGCGGCTCTGCTTTCTTGCTTCGGCGTCCACGCGACTCAGTACGGAGACGGCAACGAAGGGGCAGAACGGTACGAGACAGAGGTGACTGGGGCATAGCCAACCGACTCGAGGCTTCCAACTGAGAGCATAACGCTCGCCTCAGCGCGGGCGCACTTCCTTGGCGCGCAGGCGCTCGTGTTCGACCTGCACCAGGGTGTACTCACTCTGCAACAACCCGAGCAATGCAACCGCACTCGGGAAGCGCTCGCGAACGTAGGGGAGTCGCAGCTCGCGCTCGGCTTCCCAGGTGAGGTAGACGCGCTGGCCATCGGCGTGGAGCTTCTGGATGTAGGCGCGCACGAGCGGGGCAAGCTGCGCCACATCGGTGGGCACATAGACCTTGACGAGGCGGATGGGTTCGCAACGGGGCAGCCACACCACGCACGCCGTGAGGTCGGCGCCATCGGCGCTTACCAACCAGGTCGCCTTGGACTCGTCGCCGAGCGCGCGCGCGCCGACGGCGAAGGCCTTGGCGTCGGGGTCGCTATGGGCAGCGAGCCTGATCGCCCCCAGTGCGAGCCCCAGCGCGGCCACGGCGAGCTGCACGCGCGGCCTGAGCAGGCGGGGGGGCCCCACCGGGG
>JANPER010000249.1:0-2535 GCA_031423015.1 Planctomycetota bacterium
CACGCCGGCCAAGAAGCGGTTCGCCGGGACGCAGGTCGACAGATACTCGGCCAGCTCGAACGGCAGCGGATCAGTCGTTTGCTGGCTGCGGCAGTGCACGAAGAACCGGCGACCGACCTGGTCGGCTAACAGGCGAAAGACCAGCGTATGTGCCAGCAGAATCACACCGCCCAGCAGCCAGCCCTTGGTGATCAGATCGTCCCGCGAGCGCGCCGCGCTCTTCTCGCCCGCGACCAGCCGATGGGTGCCGATGCCGGCAAGCACGGTAACCGCGACCAGCGTGAACAACCATTGGCGCGATGCTGCGCGGAAGAACGCGGCGGCGGGAAGCTCGTACAGGATCTTGGCCAGCGGTGTGTGCTCGCCCAAAGTGAACACGACGCCCACGGCGGCCAGCAGCCACGCCCAGCGGACACCGGTGTCGCGGCGGATCCACCAAAGGGTGGTGGCGGCAAGCAGGATGGGGACATAGCCGAGGAACACAATCTCCCCACCCGGCACATAGCCGGCATTGGCAGACATGCGCAGCGACATTGCGCAGCCAAGGAGCGACCACGGCGACACCGACAGCGCTGCGAAGTCGGTGAACGACGTGGGCCCGGAGTAGGTACCGACGCTGTACAGTGCGGCGGTGGGAAGCAGCTGGACCCCAGCCAAGAGCACGCCGGTCGTCGCGCTCAGCAGGAGCGCGGCCACGAAAGGGCCCGCGAAGCTCAGCCGGCGCCACAGCACGAGGGCATATCCCGCCCAGACGATAAGGCTGAGCACCGCGAACTGCGGATGCCCGGCGACCAGCGTGCAGTAACACGCGAGAGCTAGCGCGGCGCGCCAGATCACACCGTTGGTCCGCGCGAGCCGCAACGTCAGCCAGAGCAGCGCGGGAAGCCACGCGATGGTGGCGAGCACACCGGTGTTTGCCAGGTAGTACGTCGAGAATCCCGAGCATTGGTAGGTGATTGCCGATACCAGCGCCGCGGGGACGGCGAGGCGATGTTCGCGCAGCAGCAGATACGACCCGCAGCCGGCCAGGCTCAGGTGCAGCAGCGAGTGCACGTTGTGCGCGAGCGCAGGCTGCAGCAGACCGAACAACAGCGTCGGCGGATACCAGGCGGCAACCTGGATGTTGGCAGCGAGCGGACTGCCCGAGTGCAGGAGCGGGGTCCACAGGGGTGGCGAGCCGTCCAACCACGACTGCGCCACGACGATGCGCCAAGGAATCTCCGCCAAGATGGTGTCGCCGTCGCCAAGCAACGACTGGAGGGTCGTGCCCTGCCACAGCATCAGCCACGGCACGAGCGCCGTGAGCAGCAGACCCAGCGCGGGCTCGAGACTCCGCTTCACGGCTTGCACTCAGTGCCGCGGACGAGCCACCGGGGCCGGCCATGCCGTAGCAAGGGGAGCAAGAGCAGCGTGCAGCCGATCAGCGAAAGACCCGCACCCCATACGAACGAGGCCGGGCGGTAGCGCAGCACGAGTTCCGAGGTCCCCGCCGGCACAACGACCCCGCGCAACAACGCGTCCGTCTGGTGGATCGCCGCGGATTGTCCGTCGATCGTAGCCTCCCAACCCGGATCGAAGACTTCACTGAAAACGAGGAAGCGGGGGGTTGCCGCCGACACGCGCAGTCGCCACGTTGCCCCCTCGCGGTGGACATCGGTGACCTGCGCTGCTCCGGTGTTCGGGCCGGCGGGGATACCGTCACGCGTGGCACGGTCGTCGAGGCAGGCGACGTGGCGAAGGTCCACGGGTTGACCATCGATTCCCCGACCTGTGCGAACGATGGCAGTGATCTGATCGGCCGGCAAGAACCGCACCTCCTCCACGAACCAGAACGACCCGAAGGGAGTCAGGCGCTCGTAGACCGCGGTCCCGAGGTCCGCACATCGAGTCAGCAGGCGATAGCGGCTCGCGTCGGCGGGCAGCCGTATCTCGGCTTGGTCCCACGTGGTGACGTAGCGCACGTTGAGCAGATCCAGTGCGTGGTGACCTGGGCCGAACACGGCCGGTTCACGCACGATGCCTGCCCGGTCGGTGCCGACCAAGCCGGCGTAGCGCTGGCGCGTCGGTCGACCCCAGCCGCCAACGCTTGGCACGCCGCAGTAGAGGTTCGTCGCCGGCGCGAGGCCGGAGCAATACGTCTCTTGCCACGGACCCGTCTTGCCGACGCCGGTCTCCACCGACTTCCAATGCGGCGTCGTGGAGACGACGCGCTCGTTGTGCATCCCGCCCTGCCCGCGCGACAGGTGCACGTCGGTTCCATTGGGCACCGCGCGCTGGTCGTTCGCGATGACGCTGGCGTGATCGCGCACTCGCCGCAGGCAACTCTCGACCTGCGTGACCGACATGCTGGAACACCACATGTTGCCGTGGAAGTGGAACAGGGTAATCGCCACCAGCATCCAACCGGTCACCGCATGCCCACGCCATCGCCGCAGCCACCACAAGAGGGCAAAGACGCTGGCAACGAACCCGGCGGCGATCACGCCGGCCAAGAAGCGGTTCGCCGGGACGCAGGTCGACAGATACTCGGCCAGC
>JANPER010000250.1:0-37246 GCA_031423015.1 Planctomycetota bacterium
CCGTGTCTGCGGGGTGGGGTGTCTTGTTCGACCGGCGGGGGTGCGGGCGCGCCGCCGCGCGCCGGCGCCGGCGGTGGCTGACGACTCTGCCGACCTCGTGGTGTCGAACTGCGTGCTCAATCTGGTGAAGCCCGAGGCCAAGGCGCAGCTCTTCGCCGACATGTTCCGCGTGTTGAAGCGCGGCGGTCGCGCGGTGATCAGCGACATCGTGTGCGATGAAGACCCCACGGTGAAGATCCAGAATGATCCCGAGCTGTGGAGCGGCTGCATCGCGGGCGCGTTTCGCGAGGATGCGTTCCTCGATGCGTTCGCGCGCGCCGGCTTCCACGGCATCGAAGTGCTCGAACGCGCCGAGACGCCGTGGCAAGTGATCGACGGCATCGAGTTCCGTTCGGTCACCGTGCGCGCCTACAAGGGCAAGCAGGGGCCCTGCCTGGAGCGCAACCAAGCTGTGTTCTACCGCGGCCCGTGGAAGGCCGTGCAGGACGACGATGGGCACACGTACTTGCGCGGTGAGCGCATGGCGGTCTGCGACAAGACCTATCACTTGTTGATCGACGGCAAGGGGCCGTACGCCGGGCAGCTCGTGCCGATGCCGCCGCGCGTGGAGATCCCGCTCGCCAAGGCTGGGCCGTTTTCGTGTGCCGGCCGCGCCGTGCGTTCGCCCCGGCTGACCAAGGGGTTGGATTACCGCGAAACCACGACCGAGGCTGCTCCTGAGTGCAGTCCCGGTGAGTGCTGCTGACGCCGCGCTCCCGCGCCGGACTATGCCCTCGCGCGGCCGCTACGTCCTGGCGCTGCTGCTGTGCGCGGTGGCGGCCGTCCTGCTGCTTGACCTGACGCACGCCCGGCTGTCGGTGCCGTTCTGGTACGACGGCGACGCGCTGTACTACGGCGCGATCGTCAAGGCGGTGGGCGAGACCGGCTGGTGGCTCGACAACCCGCGCCTGGGGATGCCGTTTGGCCAGGAACTGCACGACTTTCCGATGCCAGACTCGCTGAGCTTCCTGCTCTTGCGGGCGATGTCGTGGGTCGTGAGCAACGACGTGTGCCGCTTCAACCTGTTCTACCTGGCGTCGTTTCCGCTCACCACGCTGACCACGCTGTGGGTGTTGAGTCGCCTCGGCGTGTCGTACGGGCCGGCGCTGCTGGCGAGCCTGTTGTATGCGTTCACGCCGCACCGGCTGGCTTGGGGCGAGTATCACCTGATGTACACGCCGTACTGGCCGGCGCCGCTGTTGCTCCTCGTGCTGCTGCGCCTCGCGACCGGAGAACTCGCGCTGGCGCGTGCGCGCGATCTCGTTTCCTGGCGCGTGCTCGCCAGCCTCGGTGTGTGCGTGGTCATCGCGTCGACGGGTGGCGTCTACCAGCCGTTCTTTGCCTGTGTGCTGTTGGTGAGCGTCGGGGTCTACGCCGCGATGCGCGCGCGCAGGCTGCGGTCGCTGTGGCTGCCGTTGCTGCTGGCAGGCTTCACTTTCGCGGTGCTCGTGCTCAACCTGCTACCGAGCCTCCTCTATCGCTGGCAGCACGGAGCGACGGCTACGGCGCGGCGCGCATTCTTCGAGGCCGAGATGTTCGCGCTCAAGATCACGCAGCTGCTGCTGCCGATCGCCGACCATCGCGTTGGGGCGTTTGCACAAACGCGCACGCGGTACGACCTGGGGTTCCCGGGGCAGGCGAGCCCGCCGGTCAGCCTCGGCGTGTTGGGCAGCGTCGGCTTCCTGGGGCTTCTGGCCTGGCTGCTCTATGGGCGGCGCCGCAGCGACGACGGCCGCACCGCGCGTTTGCTCGACGGGCTCGGCGTCGCCAACGTCACGCTGTTGTTGCTCGCCACCGTCGGTGGCTTTGGCGCGGTGTTCGCTTTCTTTGTCTCGCCGCAGATCCGCGGCTATGACCGAGTTGTGGTCTTCCTGGCGTTGTTCGCCTTCAGCGCGTTAGCCCTGGCCTGGGATGCGTTGCGCAGCCGGTGGGCTGTATCGCATCGCCGCGCCGTGGTGTTTGCGCTGGCGACGTTGGCGCTCGGCGCCCTGGGGCTGCTCGACCAAGCGCCCCGTCGCGTGTGCCAAGACTTCGACCGCACGCAGCGCGCGCACGCGCAAGACCAGGCGTTCTTCGCGCGGGTCGAGGCGGCGTTGCCGCCGGGCGCCATGGTGTTTCAGCTGCCGCGGCACGAGTTCCCCGAGGGTGAGTCGTACGAGCAGCTCAAGGGTTACCTGCACACGCGCGCGTTGCGCTGGAGCTTTGGCGCCATGCGGGGCCGGCGCGCCGATCTTTGGCAGCGCGATGTGCTGGCCAAGGCGCCGGGCGATGTGGTGGACACGCTGGTGTTGGCCGGCTTCGCCGCGATCGTCTTCGATCGCTCGTTCGACAGCGCAAGGGAACGCGCGCTGGAGGCGGCGATCGTGCAGCAAGTGGGCGAGGTCTCGCTGTCGAGCGACGATGGCCGGTACGCGTGCGTGTCGCTGGCGCGCCGCGCGCAGGCGGTCAACGCGCTCACGGATGTCGCCCGCCGGCGTACGCAAGCCTTGCAACCGGTCTTGGTCGAATGGGGGACGGCCTTTGTGGGCGCCGCGCGCAGCAAGCTCGACTGGCGTGCGTGTGGGGCAAGCGGCGAGATCGTGTTCGACAACTGGCTTTCGCGGGCGCGCCGCGTGCGTCTGTCGATGACGCTGGTGGCGGCGCAACCGAGCACAGTCACTCTGACGAGTTCTTTCTGTGTCGAGCGCGTGGCGGTCGGCAGGCAGCCCACGACCTGGACGAGCGAGGTGGACCTGCCGGCGGGGCGCGCGCGGTTGTCGCTGGCCAGCGATGCCGCACCGGTGGCGCTGATGGCTGACCTGCCGCCGATGGCGTTCGGGGTCAGCGAACTATCGGTGCAGCTCCTCGACGAGTAGTTTCTTGCCCGCCATGAACGAGGCCGTCATCTGGATCGTCGTCGGGGTCTTGCTGCTCGGCGCGCTGTGGTGGATCGCGATCTACAACCGCTTCGTCCGGTTGAAGGCGCACGTCAAGGAGAGCTGGGCCGGCATCGATGTCGAACTGAAGCGCCGCTACGAGCTGATTCCCAACCTGGTCGCCACGGTGCAGGGCTACGCCCAGCACGAGCGCGACGTGTTCGAGCGCGTGGTGGCGTTGCGCAACAAGGCGGCCGCCAATCACGGCAGCGCCGAGAGTCAGGCGCGCGACGAGAATGAGCTGCTGCGCGGCCTGCGCCAGGTGTTCGTGCTGGCCGAGGGTTACCCGCAGCTCAAGAGCGACAAGAACTTTCTCGAGTTGCAGGCCGAGCTGGCCAACACCGAGGATCGCATCGCCGCGGCCCGCCGCTTCTTCAACGGCAACGTGCGCGAGCTGCGCACGCTGAAGGAGTCGTTCCCCAGCAGTCTCGTGGCCGGCGCGGCCGGCGCCGTGGACGTGTCGTTCTTCGAGCTGGACAGCGCGAACGAGCGCGTGGTGCCGCGCGTCGAACTGGGTGCGCGAGCGTGACGATGGGCTGGTTCGTCTTCCTGATCGCCTGCGTGTTGGCTCTCGTGATCTGGGGGGTGATCAACGCGCATCGCCAGAGCAAGGCGCGCACCGCGGCGTTGGCTGCGTTGGCCAAGCAATGGGGGTTGGACTTCGAGGCGGCGAAGCAATGGGGGGCGGAGCAGCGTTTCCCTGGGCATGCCTTCTTCAAGCAGGGCGATCGGCGGTGGGTGTCGAACAGCATGTCGGGGGCGTGCGAATTCGCGGCGCGCCCAGTGACGCTGCACCTCGGCGACTTCACTTACGAGACGGACGACACCGACGGCAAGGGCCACTCCAGCTCGACGACGCACGACTGCAGTTACCTCGTGGTCAATCTCGGCATCAAGACGCCGCGCCTGGCGATCCGGCCCGAGAGCTTCGGCGACAAGGTGATGGGCGTGTTCGGCTTTCGCGACCTCGAGTTCGAGTCGGCTGAGTTCAACCGCAAGTTCCACGTGCACGCCAGCGACAAGAAGTTCGCCTTCGACGTGTGTCATGCACGCGCGCAGGAGAGCTTGATGCGCGCCCCGTTCAAAGCGATCGATCTGGTCGACGGCGTGCTGCTGGTGCCGAGCGACAAGGTGTGGACGCCGGCGCAGTTCGCCGCGGTGCGCAAGTTTGCGGCCGAGCTGCTCGCCGGCTGGCCAGCGTTCGTGTGGGACAAGCTCGCGGCGCCGGCGCCATGACTGACCGACTCACCCGGTGCATCCAGTACGTGAACCTTGCTGCGATGCGTGCCTTCGACGGTCTATCGGCGTGCGGTCACTCTGGTGGAGGCGGAAAAACAACGAAGCTACTCGATCGGCCACGCGCACCGCGTGTCACTTCTTACCGAGCGCCTTCCAGTCAGGCGCTTGCGCCTGCACCTCCCGCCAGTGCATTTGCATCCGCTCCTCTATCCGCGCGAAAACCTCGGGCTCGGCCTCGTTGAGTTCATGGCGCTCCGAGATGTCGACTGCCAGGTCATAGAGAGCGAACCTCGCCAGCTGCGTCGACTTGACCGGCTCGGCGCGCACCAGGACACGACCAGCCGAGACTATGCCGAGCCGGCCGGCGGTTGGACGTGGGTGACCGGGGAGCCGTTCGCCTTCACCGCGTGGGGTGGGCGCAACACGCCCGAGCCGAGCAACGTCTATCTCGGCGGTCTTGGGGACGCGCCGATCGGCCACTCCGAGGAAGCCATGCAGTATTGGAGTGTGCAGCCGCCGCGCTGGAACGACGTCCCGCGGCATCCTGACGTTCGACTGCCCTACATCATCGAGTTCGATACGCAACCGCGGCACTGAAGTGGGACTCATGGCTCGGCGGCGCATGCGTCGAGATGGACACAGCGACGCATCATGAAGCATGCCCCCTACGACAGCCGACTCGGCCAACTGCAGCGCGGGCGCGGCGCCGGGTTCTTGGCGGCCTGCGCCAGCCCGCGCGCGGCGCGCGACGAATTGCTGCAGTGCGTCGTGGCTGATCCGCGCCTCGACCGACACATCGAGAGTCGCGACGCGTACTACGGCGAGTTGGTCGAGCGCGTCGACTTGGATCTCGCGCCCATCGTGCAGCGCGCCAGCGAAGACGATGCCGGGCTGGCGGTCGGCGTGCTCGCCGAGTTGGCGGCGCGTCGACATCCGGGAGCGGTGGCGCTGATCGAACACCCGGGGCGCCGGCCGCAAGCGTCGGCTGCTGTGCTCGAACATCTGCGCTGCTACCCCGGTTGGGCCGCGGCGCACCTGCAGCGGCCGGCGGTGCAGCATCTCGCCGATCACCTGGAGCAGCGCGACGAGCTGATCGATGACGTCGAGATCTACGGTGAGTTCTGGGAGCGCTGGCGCGCCACATTGCCTGAGGTCGAGCGCGCGTTCATCGACAGTGCGGCGAAGGCCGCGGCCGAAGTAGCGCTGGCGCCGCCGCCGCTGCGCGACCCAGCAGCGCTGTCTACCGTCGAACTGCTCGACCATGTCGGTGGCGAGAACACCAGCCGCGCCAGCGCCGAGTTGATGCAGCGCGGCTCCGAGCCCGATCGTGCGCTCTTGGCCGCGTACGTCGAGCATGCGCGGCACGGGCCACGCCGGGTCGCGATCGCGGCGCAGACGCTCGGCATGCTCGGTGACCTGCGCCTACTCGCCGCGGCCGAGGCGATCTTCGCGCGTAGTGACCTGGATGCCTTTGGGGTCGACCACGCCTTCGAGTGCCAGCGACGCGCGGCGTTCCATCAGTACTTCCGCGCGTTGCCCTCGGCGGTGTCGTTGCCGCTTTCGCGCGTCTGGTGGCCGCGCGGTGGACATCTACGGATCGCCGCCGGCGCGGTGCTCGAACGAGACGCCGAGCCGGCTGACCGAGAATGGCTGGAGGACTTCGTGCAGCGGTGGGCATGCCTTTCGAGCCACCACACCATCAGCGAGATCGACGCGCTCGCTCACCTCGGCGACGCCCGGTCGCTGCCAACGCTCATCACCGTTGCCGAGCAAGCCGCCTCCTCGTGGGCGCGCCTGCGGGCGATGCGCGGGATCGCGGCGATGGCGAAAGACGACCGCGCGCAAACCGTGCTGACGGAGGCGCTGTGGGACAGCGAAGACGCAGTCCGCGAGTTGGCCTGTCAGCACGGGACTCTGTCGCTGCCCGCTGCGCGATCACGTCTCGCCGAGATCGCTGCCGCACCGCTGCTGGATGCCAGCACGCGCGAAGTGGCGGCGGCGAGGATGCCGGCGTAGAGTGAGCGCGTGAACGTCCCCGAGTCGATCCGCTGGTTGACGCTGGGCGAGGCCGACGTCTCTCGCCTGGGAGCTGCGGTCGCGGGTGCGCTCGCATCCAGGCCGTCGATTGCGGCCGCGTACCTGTACGGCTCGGTGGCGCGCGGGCGTCCGGCGCGGGACATCGACATCGGGTTGGTCGGCGACTCACCCTCCGCGAGTTCAGTCGATCTCGCCGCGATCGCCAACGACATCGCCGTGGCGATGGCGCTGCCTGCGTCCGACCTCGACGTCCGGATGCTCAACGGTGCTGACCCGGTGTTCCTCGGCAATGTCATGCGCGACGGTCAGCTCCTGTTCGAGCGCGACCGGCGAGCGCGCGTACGCTTCGAGGTCCATGCGTTGAACCAGTGGTTCGACTTCCGCCCGGCGTGGGAGCGCGTCCGCAGTCGGGTCTTGGCAAAGTGGTCCGATGGGTGAGGCGCAACTGACTTTGCTGCTCGAGATGTTGGCGTTGCTCGAGCGCTATGCGCGGACTGTGCCGCGCCAGGAACTCGACACCAACCGCGAGACCTGGCTGAAAGTAAAGGCGGGACTCGAGGTCGCGACGCAGTGCGCCATCGACTTGGCGCTCGACCTGATCTCGCGCCGTGGTCTGGGCGTGCCGCAGAGTTATCGAGAGACGTTCACGGTGTTGGCCCGTGCCGGCGTGATTGATGCCGTGCTCGCAACGCAGTTGCAGGGCTGGGCCGGCATGCGCAACGTCCTCGTGCACATGTACACGACGCTCGATCTCGACCGTGTTCACGCCGCGTTGTCCGACACCGCGTCGTTGCGCACATTCCACGGGATCGTGGCGCGGGAGCTGGCGCTCGACGCGTGAGTGTTGGCCAAGCCGGCGTCGGTGAGGCTCGAGTGGTCGCGACGGCACTTGGTAGTGCGTAACTGCCCCCTCACTCGCTTCATGCACACAGGGTACTCGGAGCGCCTCGTGCGCAAGAGGCCACGACGCGGGTCGCGTCTGGCCAGCTCAGCGCAACGCGTCCCGCACCACCGCCGCAACCACCGCCGCGCCTCCCGCCGCGAGGTGGCCATCGGCAATGCGCGGCCACACGGGGCGATCCGCGCGCAGCTCGGCCAGGAATGCACCGGTCGGGTCGGCGACAGCAAGACCGGCGTCTTGTGCCATGGCGGTTACGGTGGTCCGGGCCGCGGACTCGGCGGTCGCGAGCGCGTCGAGGAAACGCGTGTCGTGGCCAAGCGCGGCGAGGAACTCGCGATACACCGTCTCCTTGGTGGGCAGTGGCACCAGCAGGGGTCGCACGCCGGCATCGCGGCACAGTGCGGCGATGTGTTCGAAGCAAAGCCGCGTGATGCGCAAGCCGTCGCGCACCCTCAGGTCCTCGGGGTTCATACACTCCAGGCGGTAGTGCGGCGTGAACAACGTCGTCACCGCGCCCCCCTCGTACGCTGGCGCGCCATGCTCGCGGCCGTAGATGGCCGTCAACGCTGCCGAGGTCTTGAGCACGGCCCGCACGCGGAACGCGACCCAGTTGGCGATGCGAGACAAACGCGTCACCGCCGCCACGGCGCCTGCGGCGAGGTTGGGTTCGGGCTCCAGCGCCGGGTCCGCGTCGGTCGGATTCGGCGGGTAATTGACCTCCGCGTCGCGCAGGTCTTCGGCACCTTCGAGTCCCGCGAAGCGATGGGCGTCGATGAGGTCGTTGCCGAGGAACAAGACGATCACCACCGCGCTGGGCCGCAGATGGAGCGCACGGCGGGTCAACTCGCGGTACTGCACCGCGCCGTAGCCGCCGAGCGCCATGCCATAGGCGGTCCGGCCGGTCAGGGTCGTGAACGCTGCATGCACCGCTTCGGAACGGCGCAGGGCGTAGCCGTACGCCTGCGAGTCGCCGAGGAAGACGACGTCAACGCGCTCCGGCACGCTGGCGTTGCGAAAGCCCCATGCGTCGGCCTCGCCGCAATCGGGCGCCAGGATCTGGCCCAGGCGCGGCTCGACGACCATGCGTGCCGGCTCATACGTCTCCAGGCGCAGGACACGCGCGGCCACCTCGCCAACGAGCAGCAGCAGCAGCGTCGGCACCGCCGCAAAGGCGCAGCGGCGCAGGATGGTCGGGCCACGCCGGGGCAGACACAATCGCAGCAGGAGTGGCAGCGCGCAGAGCACGCCGAGCGCGATGCCAAACCAAACAAAGCGCGGCGCGGTATCGCGCACGGCGGCATCGACCGCGAAGAGCACCCCGGCCGCCGCGAGCACCCACAGCAAGATCGACCAAGGGTTGCGAACTGATTTCACTCGCCGAACTTGATGCCCTGCGCCAGCGGCAGCTCGTTGCCGTAGTTCACGGTCGTGGTCTGCCGGCGCATGTAGACCTTCCAGGCATCGGAGCCAGACTCGCGGCCGCCGCCGGTTTCTTTCTCGCCGCCGAACGCGCCGCCGATCTCGGCGCCCGAGGTGCCGATGTTGACGTTGGCGATGCCGCAGTCGGAGCCGGTGGGCGAGGCGAAGCGCTCGGCGTAGCGCACGTTGAGGGTGAAGATCGCCGACGACAGACCTTGTGGCACGTCGTTGTGCAGGCGCATCGCATGCGCGTAGTCCTTGACCGGGATGACGTACAGGATCGGCGCGAAGGTTTCCTCGCGCACCACCGCGGTCTGGTCAGGCATGCGAATGATCGTGGGCTGCACGAAGGCGCCGCCGGCGAGGTCGCCGTGCATCTTGGGTCGGCCGCCGCCGGCGACCACCTGGCCGCCCTCGCGCTTGGCCTGCGCGATCGCGTGGTCGAACGCTTCGATGGCGGCCTGGTCGATGAGCGGCCCCATCAGGGTCTTGGCGTCCAGCGGATCGCCGATCGGCACGCTGGCGTAGGCCTTGACCAGGCGCGCTTGCAGCGCGTCGACGACTTGCTCGGCCACCAACAATCGGCGCGTCGTCGTGCAGCGCTGACCGGCGGTGCCGATGGCGCCGAACAGGATCGCGCGCATCGCCATGTCGAGGTCGGCGTCTTCCAGCACGACGATCGCGTTGTTGCCGCCGAGTTCGAGCAGCGAGCGCCCGAGGCGCGCGGCCACGCGCTGGCCGACGGCGCGGCCCATGCGCGTCGAGCCGGTGGCCGAGATCAACGGCACGCGCGGATCGTCGACCAGCCGATGGCTGATGTCGGAGTCGCTGCCGATGATCAGGCCGATCAGGCCGCCGAGGCCGTCGGGCTCCAGCACGCGAGCGCAGATCTTGGTGAGGGCGATCGCGGTGAGTGGCGTCTTGTGCGACGGCTTCCACACGCACGCGTCGCCACAGGTGAGCGCCAGCATCGAGTTCCAGGCCCACACCGCGGCCGGGAAGTTGAACGCCGTGATGACGCCGACGACGCCGAGCGGATGCCACGCCTCGCGCATCGAGTGGTCGTTGCGCTCCGAGTGGATCGTCAAGCCGTAGAGCTGGCGCGACAAGCCGACGGCGAAGTCGGCGATGTCGATGCACTCCTGCACCTCGCCGCGGCCTTCTTCGACGATCTTGCCCATCTCCAAGGTCACCAGTTTGCCGAGCGCGTCCTTGTGCTCGCGCAATGCGAGCCCCATGCGCCGCACATACTCACCGCGCTTGGGCGCCGGCAGCTCGCGCCACTGCATGAAGGCACTCTGCGCCGCGCTGACGACTTGCTCGTAGTCGGCGGCGTTGGCGGCGCGCACGGTGGCGATCGGTTTGCCGGTGGCGGGGTTGCTGGGCGTGATCGCAGCGCCTTTGGTGTCGAGCCAGCGGCCGCAGTAGGCGCCGGAGTTGGAGGCGGCGATGTCGAGTGCGCGCAGTACGTCGTGCATCGATGCAATGTGCCGGGCCAGGGCCGCTCTGTCACGCGCCGCGTACAGGCGATGTGGAACGAGTGTCCGACAAGCCGGCGCGGAAGCGCGGGGGGCCGCCGTATGATCCGGCGCGGATGACGTCTACCCGTAAGCGCAAGAAGCAGGCGAGCCAGCAAGGCCTCAGCGTGCCGCAGCTCGACCTCGTAGACCTCGTGCAGGAACTGGTCGAAGCGCACCGCTGGCTGCAGATCTTGGGGTTTGCCAACCAGTTCGCGCTCACCGAGAAACTCGGTCTGTCGCCGCCCGAGCGCGACCGGATTCTCGAAGCCGCCACGCGCGCCGTCGACAAGGACGCGCGCCTGCAGAACTGGCAGCAGCGCTTGGCGCGCGTGCGTGCCGAGTTGACGGCGGCGACCACCGCCATGGACGCCGCGACGCTGAGCCCTCGGCCGCACGCTGCCAGGGTGTCGGCGCGAGCGGCGGGCGCCGACGCACCATGACCGCAGGGGCCTGACGCATGTCGACTCCAGTCTCCGGCTGCGTGATCGCGTTCCAGGAAGAGGAGCACATCGCCGCCTGCGTGCTGTCGTTGCTGGCCTGCTGCGACGAGGTCGTGGTCGTCGACAGCGGCAGCACCGATCGCACGCGCGACCTGGCCCAGGCGGCAGGCGCGCGCGTGGTGGTGAACGCGCCGTTCCCCGGTCACCGCGAGCAGAAGCAGATCGCGGCTGACCTCGCGACCCACGATTGGGTCTTGAGTCTCGACGCCGACGAACGGGTTACCGAAGAGCTGGCGGCGCAGATCGTGCAGCTCAAGCAAACTGGGCTCGCGACCCCGGCCTACGAGATGCCGCGCCGCAACCACTATCTCGGTCGCGTCCTGCGCGGCGGCATCTTCGTGCCCGACCGCAAGGTTCGCCTGTTCGATCGGCGCGCCGCCCGCTGGGGCGGGCGCAACCCGCACGACAAGGTGCTCGTGTCGCCGGCGCACGGCCAGCCCACACGACTCGGCGCGCCGATCGAGCACTACAGCTACAAGGACCTGCGCGACCATCTGCGCACGATCGACGCGTTGACCGCGATCGCGGCGCGTTCGCTGCGCGACGAGGGTCGACGCTTCGCGTGGTTCGATCTCCTCCTGCGCCCAGTCGCGGTTTTTGCCAAGAGCCTGTTCCTGAAGCTCGGCCTGCGCGACGGCTGGCGCGGCTGGCTGGTCGCCGCGATGGCGTTCTACTACGACTGGCTGAAGTATTGGCGTCTGCGCGCCGAGTGGAAGCGGCGGCCGCACGTGACGCCGCGCTCGCAGGGGGCGGCGTGACCAAAGACCACGCTGACCTGCGCGTGCTGCACTTGTTCGCCAACTTCAAGTGGACCGGCCCGGCCGATCCGGCGATTCGCACCGCGGTGCACTTGCGTCGCCTTGGACTCGACGTGGTGTTCGCGCGCGCCGGGTGGACGCTGCCCGGCGCCGAGCACCGCATGGAGAAGGAACTCGCGCGCGCCCGCTTGCCGCTGATCGGGGGCCTGGAGTTGCGCAAGCACTTTGGTGCGCTGTCGCTGCTGCGCGATCGGCGCAACCTGGCCGCACGACTGCGGCGCGGCGACTTCAACCTGCTGCACGCGCATCAGCCGACCGATCACCTCGTCGCGGCGCTCGCCAAACACCGCGCCGCCAAGGTCGGCCGAGTCGTGCGCCTGGTGCGCACGCTCTACGACGCCGAGGCGCCGGCGGCGACGTGGCGCACGCGCATGTCGTTTCACGCCACCGACGGCGTGGTCGTGCCGAGCGATCAGGTGGCGGCGCAGGTCGTGCAGCGCTTTGCGTTGCCGCTCGCGCGCGTGTTGGTGCAGGAGCCCGCCACCGAAACCGATCGCGTGGCCGACGGCGACCTGCGCGCTCGCTTCGGCGTCACCGACCAGCACGTCTTGATCGGGATCACCGCGCGCATCCAGCCGCATCGTCGCTTCGATCTGCTGTGGGAGACTGCGGCCAGCGTCGTGGCGAAGGCGCCGCACACGCGCTTCGTGTTGCTCGGGCGCGGCAATGCGATCGACACCGAGGCCCTGGTGCGCGCGCCGATCGCGCGCCTTGGTTTGCAGCCGCACGTGATCCTGCCGGGCTATTTGTACGAGCCCGATTACACGCGCGCGCTTGCGAGTCTCGACGTGTTCCTGTTTCTGGTGCCGGGCAGCGATGGCACCTGCCGCGCGGTGCGCGAAGCGATGGCTATGGGTCTGCCCGTGGTGGCGACACCGCGGGGCATGCTGCCGCAGATCGTGGCCAAGGATGCGGCGGCGCCGGAAGATGAACCGGCCCCTGGGGTGATCGCCGAAGACAGCGCGGCGGCGCTCGAAGCCGCCTTGCTGCGCTTGATCGAGGATCCCGGGCGCCGCCGCGCGATGGCGGCGGCTGCCCGCGGCAAGGTGCAGCGCGCCATGCATCCAGGTTTGGCGGCGCGACGGCTGGTCGCTTTCTATGGCGACTTGTGGTCATGAACGAACAACCGGTATGGGGGGACATCGACTTGGCTCGGCCAGGCGCCGACCAGCTGGCGGAGTGGGTGACGTTCTGCTTGGCGCACCCTGGCAAGCTGCCGCCCGAGACGACGGTGGTACAAGCTCGTCTCATTCGCGCGGTTGGCCGGGCGCGGTTGCCTAGCGGGGACGCGATCTACTTGAAGGTGATGGGCTTCCCGCGCGCCCGCGACCGACTGCGCTACTGGTTGCGGGCCCTGCCGGCGCCGCACGAGGCAGCCATGCTGCACAAGGCCGCGGCCGCCGGGGTGCCGTGTCCGCAGGTGGCCGCGGCGGCAGCCCGCCGAGGTCGCCTCGGCGCCCCGTCAGCCTCTGTGTTGGCGACGGTCGGGCTCGACGTGTTACCGGGTGCGATGCCGCGGCTACACGACTGTTCGGTCCTCGCGCGCCGTCTGCTCGAGGCTCAGATCGCGCACCCCGACTTGCACGAACAGAATTTCGTTTGTCTCGCGAGCGGCGGAGTCGCGGTGCTCGACCTGCAATCGGCCCGTGGCTGCCGGCGGCCGAGTCGTGGGCTGCGCGTGCGCGCGGCGGGGCGGCTCCTGGCGGCGGATTGGCCAGAGCCAGAAGCGCCCGGGGCCGTGGTCGCGAGCGGCCTGATCGAGGTCAGGGAACTTCCCGCGGCCCTAGAGCTGGCGCAGAATGCGCGCGTCGACGCGGTGCGCCGCCGAGTCCGGCGCTGCCTGATGGACTCCACTGAGTTCTGCACGCGACGGCAACCCTGGGGTCGATTGGTGCAACGGCGTGAGCTGGCAGCGGGCGGCACATGGCATGACGGGGGACGCACTTTGATCCGCGTTTGGCTCGGCGCGCGCGTTTGCGAAGTGGTCGATCGCGAACCTTCTATTCTCGGTGCGTTGTTCCGAAACTCATGGTGGCTTCCAAGGCGTTGCTCGGTCTATATTGCCGAAGCCGATGGAGCCGCACGGTTCGAAGAGCGATGCGCTCGTTGGCTCCACGCATACGATCGTTTCAAGAACATGACAGTTGGCGGTCGCCGCGGTCCCAAGCTTCAGCCGGAAGCAATGCTGCCGTGGTCAGGTCGTCGGGAGGTCTAGAGCATGCTCGCTGCGAACCTAGAACCTAGCCGCGCGACGGCGTTAGCGCCGGCTGCGACCACACCGCTGCTCAAGGTCAGTCGTCCGGTTCGCCGCGTGTTGTTCTTCGGCAAGAACATGTCGAGGACGCGGTGCACCGGGGCGCTGGTCGACGGCCTGAACGGGCATGGCCTGCGCGTGCGGTGGCAGAACTACTCCACCGTGCGGCGTTGGTTGACGAATCCGAAGCTGGCGCACGCGTGGGTGCGTCACACCTTCGAGCAGTTCCGGCCGGACCTGGTGTTGGTGTTCTGTCGCGACCTGCCGCTCAGCCTGCTGCAGGAGTTCCGTGCCACCGCGCCGGTGGTGTTGTGGGTCGAAGAGGCGTTGCACGACCTCAACCCGGATCACCTCGAATACATGCGCCACGCCAGCCTGGTGTGTGTCAGCAACCCAGCGCGCATGCCGTTCCTGCGCGAACAGGGCGTCGACCAGGTCGAGTTCTTGATGAGCGGCTTCTCGCCGCGTTTCCATCATCCTGAGGTCGGCGTGCCAGAGCGCGATGTGGTGTTCATCGGTGGGCCGGGAGTGCACGGCCAGCGCGCTGAGTTCTTGGCCCGCGTCAGTGAGCACTTCGAAACGGAGATCTATGGCGTCGGTTGGGACGAGTGGTTGCCGCGCTATCCCAAACTGCGCGTCAAGCCGCCGGTCAAGGCACCGGGGTTCCGGCACTTGTGCGCCACGTCGCGCATCGTGCTCGGGTTGAACCAGGTCAACAACGACGCGCTCTACTTCAGCAACCGCACGTGGCTGTCGTTGGCGTGCCGTGGTTTTCACCTGACGCACTACGTGCCGGGACTCGAAACGGTGCTGGAGGATGGCAAACACCTCGCCTGGTACGAAGACAGCGCCGAGTGCCTCGACAAGATCGACGCCTACCTCAAGGATGCGCCGGCGCGCGAGCAGATCGCCGAAGCCGGTTGCGCGCTCGCCCACGAGCAGCATCAGTACTACCACCGCATGGCGCGCATCCTCGACATCGTGCGCGGCGAGGCGACGCCGAGCCTGGGCATCGAGCGCGACGTCGCGGCCCTGATGCGCAATCACGGCCTGAACGGTCACGGCGGCCACAACAACGGTCACGCGAACGGGCACGTGGCCGGGAGTGGCCATGGCCACGCCAACGGACACGCGCCGCGGCTGTCGACCTGATGCGCCCTCTCATCGGTGCGGCGACGCGACCGGTGCCCTCGCCAGCGCGGTCGGCGTTTCGCTCGCCGTTGTAGACCAAGTGCACGTCCTGCACGTGTTGGCCGAGCGCGGCTACTCGGGAGGCGAAGTGCAGCTCGAGCACCTGCTGGCGCACTTGCAGGCGAAGGGGCATCGCAACACGCTGCTCCTGGCACCGGGAGCGCGGTTTGCAGACGTGGCGCGCCGCCTTGGCGCCGCGATCGTCGAGGCGCCCTTGCGCTCGCCCTGGCATCTTGGGTTGTGGCGCGGCGTGCGCGCGGCGATCGTCGGGCTGCGACCCGAGGTCGTGCACTTCGGTTGTGGTCGCTCGCTGCTCTGGGCCGGACTGGCGGCGCGCGGCTTGCCGATCGCGTTGCGCGTCACCACGCGCCGGATCGACTACCCGATCGGCCGCGGTCTGCGTGGCTGGCGCTACCGGACGCTGGTCGATCACGTGGTCGCCAACTGTGCCTCGGTGCGGCGCCGCGTGCTCGAGGCCGGGGTGCCTGGCGAGGCGGTGAGCTTGGTGCACGAGGGCATCGACTTGGCCCCGTGGCAGGGGGTTCTCACGCGACGCAGCGCCGCTCGGCGCACACTTGGCGTCGATGCCGACGCGCTGCTGGTGAGCTGCGGCGCGAGCCTGCGCCCGCGCAAAGGGCAGCGCGTGCTGATCGACGCCTTCGCATCGCTTGCCGAGCGACTGCCGCATGCGGTGTTGATCCTCGCGGGCGAAGGCACCGACGCGGCGGCCCTTGCCAAACACGCGGCGCGCCGCGGCCTCGCCGCGCGCGTGCGCTTGCCCGGCGCCATTCGTCCAGTGCAAGACTTGTATGCCGCGAGCGACGTGTTCTGCATGCCGTCGTTCCATGAGGGCCTGAGCAATGCTTGCCTTGAAGCGAGCGCGGCGGGCTTGCCGCTGGTGGTGACCGACGTCGGCGGACTGCCCGAGATCGTCGCGCACGGCGAGACCGGCGAGGTCGTGGCGTCGGGCAACGCCAGCGCGCTCGGCGACGCGCTCGGCAAGCTGCTCGGCGACGCGGCCTTGCGCCAGCGCTACGGCGCGGCGGGCGCCGAACGCACCGCAAGCTTGTTCACCCACACGCGCATGGCGGCGGCGATGGAGAGTCTGTTCGCCCGTCTACTCGCGCGCGCGTGATCAGACCTGCAGCGACACCAAGAACCGATCGGTCATGCCGGCGATGTAGTCGCACACGACACGTTCGAGGCCATCGCGCGCGATGCGCGCCTGCACGTGCGGCGGCAGCTCGGCACGATCGCGGCACAACCGAGTCCAGGCCTGTTGGATGCGCCGGCCACCGTCGTGCATCACCGACAGCACCTGCGGCGCGCGATAGAACCGTTCGCGCAAGAACGCCAGCACTTCCTGGCTGAGCACGATCATGGAGTCGGAGTGGCGCGGCTTGCCAGACGACGCGGCGGTCGCTTTCTCCATTTCGATCGCCGTCGTCTCGACGAGATCGTGCATCAACAAGGCGATCATCTCGCTGATCACGCGGTGGTGCGAGCCGGGCTGCGCGCGGGCGGCGGCCAGTTGCCATAGCCGCAGGGTGGCGGCGTCTTCGCCCCTGAACGCGTTGGCGCGCAGGCCGTCGTCGAGGTCGTGGCACAGATACGCGATCTTGTCGCACAGGTCGACCAGGTTCGCCTCGTGCGCCGGTGTCTGTTTGGGCAAGAGGTCGGGGCTGAGCGGAAAGCCCTCGGGGATGGCGCCCTTGAGCAGGCAGCGCCGCGTGGTGAGCGTCAGGTTGAGGCCGCAGCCGTGGCCGTAACGATCCTCTAGCAGGTCGACGATGCGCACGCCCTGCGCGTTGTGCCGGAAGCCGCCGTAGTCGCGCATCAGGGCGTCGAGGGCATCCTCGCCGACGTGGCCAAAGGGTGGGTGGCCGATGTCGTGCGCGAGTGCTACCGCCTCGCAGAGGTCGGTGGAAAGCCGCAGGGCGCCCGCCGCGCTGCGCGCCATCTGCGCCACCTCCAAGGTGTGCGTCATCCGCGTGCGGTAGTGGTCGCCCTCGTAGGCGGCGACCACCTGCGTCTTGTGCTGCATGCGGCGGAACGCAGCGCTGTGCAGGATCCGGTCGCGGTCGCGCTGAAACGCCGTGCGCAACGGATCCTCCGGCTCGGGCACGCGGCGCCCTGAGGACTCGCGGCTCTTGGCCGCCAGCCGGTGCAGGTCGTGCACTTCCGCGTCTTCGATGTCTTGCCGCCGCCGCCAGGCCATAGACCAGAGCCTAACCGGCGACTTGGCGCCGCCACGTGCCGTCCGGGCTGCGGGTGACGTTGCCGCAAAAAGAAAGGGCCCGACACCTGACGGTGCCGGGCCCTCGATCTTGGTACCCCCTACGGGATTTGAACCCGTGTCCCATGGCTGAGAACCACGTATCCTGGGCCGCTAGACGAAGAGGGCGCGAACGGCCGAGTTCGTAGCCACATTCGCCCGCACCTTCAAGGCCAGCACCCAAAACTTCCGACCGCTAGACCACCGGTCGTGGCGACTGAGGGCCGGCCGCACAGGCAGCGTCTTCGTATATTCGTTTGGCTTCCGCGAAGCAGACCGCCATCTCTTCGCTCCCCGTCCTCAGAGAGCAGTCCCCCGATGTTGAACCTTCACTCCCTCTTTGTTCCGTTCCTGGCCCTAGCAGGCCTTGTTGGGCCTGGTTGGCTCGGCGTGATGTTGGCCGAAGACGACAACGGTCGTCCCAGCATCTCCGAAGTCGTGCCCGACTCACCTGCCGCCAAGGCTGGCATCAAACCCGGCGACGTGATCGTGGCCCTCGACGAGACTGCGACCGACAGCGTCGACGTGTTGGTGGCCACGGTGGCGGCGCGCGAAGCCGGCAGCAAGATCAAGGTCAAGCTGCTGCGAGATGGCAAGCAGCACGTGATCGAGGTCGAACTCGGCCAGCGCCCAACCG
The DNA here is from genome assembly GCA_031423015.1 of Planctomycetota bacterium. Taxonomy (GTDB): domain Bacteria; phylum Planctomycetota; class UBA1135; order UBA1135; family UBA2386; genus DATGPD01. Next base: position 17,746 of record JANPER010000250.1, read on the forward strand.
ACCTGGGGCTGCCAGGCGGACGCTCGGTGCGCGTGACCGTGCCGGTAAAGGAGAAGACGGCCGAACAGGACAAGAAGGCGGCGAAGAAGGAAGACGCTAAGGCAGAGGCCAAGCCAGAGACCAAGGCCGAGGTCAAGGTGCAACCCAAGACCGGTCTCGCGCCCCGTGACGCCAAGCCGGCAGGCAAGCCGTTCTTGGGTGTCGCGCTCGCCGAAGAAGACGGCGGCGTGCAGGTGACCGACGTGCTGGACGGCTCGCCCGCTAGCAGGGCGGGCATCGACAAGGGGGTTCTGCTCTCGATCGCTGGCACCAGCATCAAGAGCCTTGCCGACGTCGACAAGGTGATGAGCGGCCTGGGCGCGGGCCAGAGTGTCAAGATCAGCATCCGCGCAGGCAAGGAGACTGAAACCGTCGACGTGACGCTTGGCTCGCCTCCGGCATCGCCCAGCAAGGGCGAGGGTCGCGAGGTCGCGTCGGGTGCGCACGCTGCGGCGTCGGAAGCGGCTGCCAAGGCACATCGTGACGCCGAGGGTGCCGAGCGTGCGGCGCGTCAAGCGGCCGAGAAAGCGCACGGTGAGGCTGAGAAGGTCCGCGCCGAGGCTGACAAGGTTCGCGCCGAAGTCGCCAAGGTTCATCAGCAGGCTGAACGCCGAAGGGCCGAACAACAAGAGACAGCCCAGGCCGAGGTAAAGGAGGCCAAGGCCGAGGCCAAGGAGTCGACCAAGCGTGTCATCGCGGTTGCGCCGCAACCTGCGTCCGACAAGCCCACCGACAAGGTCGACGTGCGCGCCGCGCTCCGCGACGTCAAGGGCAAGCACTCCGCCTTGCTGGTGTTCGGCGCGGCTTGGGACTCCAGCACCAAGGCACTGAAGAAGAGCCTTGGCGACGACAAGGTGAAGTCAGCGCTCGGCGACCGCAAGGTGCTGTGGATCGACACCGACCAGAACGGTCAGGTCGCCGACGAGTACGGCGTGCAGCAGATCCCGCACATGGTCCTGCTCGATGCGGCAGGCAAGCGCACGGGCGTCATCGAGGGCTTCCAACCCGCGGAGATTCTGGTGCAGAAACTGAGCGCGTCGACGGGCGATGTTGCCAAGGTGAAGCTCGAGGTGGAAGGCGAGGCCGCTCCTGCCAAGAAGCCGAACGGCAAACCGGCCAAGCCAGCCAAGCCTGCGCCGGAGCGCGATCTGCAAGAAGAGGTGCGCGCCCTGCGCGACGAGATCCGCGAGCTGCGCGGCATGCTGCAAGAACTCATGCGCGAGCGTCGTCGCTGACCGCGGCGGCCGTGCCCGCGACCGGGCGCACCAGCGCACGCACCCTCGCGCCGCCGTGGTTAGCCAGGAACGCGGTCTTGAGCGGTAGGCCGGTGCGCAAGGTGAGGCGCCGGTCGCCGCTGAGGATGGCGATGCCGCACGCCGGGCTGGCGGTTTGCAGCCACGCGCCGAGCGAGCGGTAGAGGTTGCCTAGCGCGGCGACATCGCCGAGGCGGCGACCATGCGGGGGATCGGTCACTACGGCGCCAGCGTCGGCCAGGTGGTCGCGCCACGGCGATTCGCTGAGACTCGCGGCGACCACGTCAATGTCAGCGCGCACGCCGGCGCGTTCCGCGTTGCGTGCCGTGATGTCGGCGCAGTCGGTGCGGCGATCGCTGGCGAGCACGCGGCCCACCAGCGGCACGCTGCGGGCATGCGCCTGCGCGCGCACCTTCTCCCAGCGGGGGGCGTTGAACAAGCGTGTGTGCGCGAACGCGAACTCGCGCCCGTGTCCCGGTGGTAGCCGGCGCGCCAGCAGTGCGGCTTCGATGGCGATGGTGCCGCAGCCGGCGAACGGATCGATCAAGGGGCTGCGCGCGTCCCAGCCCGACGCCAAGATCAGCGCGCGCGCCAGGTCTTCGCGCAGTGGCGCCGGTCCGGGTTCGGCGCGATAGCCACGATCGTGCAGCGGGGTGCCGGAGGTATCGAGCGACAGCGTGCAGGTGTCGTGGAGGAAGCGCGCCAGCACGGTGGGGGCCCCGGTCCCCGGCACGTCGTCGCGCGCTGGCACTCGGTCGCCGACCACTTCGACGATGCCTTGCGTCACCCGCTCGGCGATCGCGTCGCGATGGTAGAGGCGTGACAGTCGACTCTCGGCGCGCACCGCGAAACGCGCCGGCAACAACCAATCGCGCCACGGCACGCGCGAGGACTTGCGTACGAGTTCGCCCAGGCTGCGACAGTGGAACGTGCCGAGGCGCAGCAGCACGCGGACCGCGACGCCGAGTTCGAGGTTGAGCCGGTAGATGATCTGGGGATCGCCCGTCTGCAGCGTGCAACCGCCGGCCTCCAGCTTCGCCTCCAACCCGAGATCGAGGCCGTCGATCTCGCGCAGCAAGAAGGGCTCGAGCCCTGGCAGGCATGAAATAAACAGCTCCGGGGCCTGTCTGAGCGGCGGCGGCGCGACCTTCACTGCCGGCGCGGCCGGCCGAGGCGCGCCGCGAGTCGTGGCATCCTGCTTGGCCGAGAGTTTCGATCCCGTGCGCTTCGAGTACGTTCCTTCGTGCGTGGGTGCGTTGGCGCGACGGCGCGGGGCGGCTTGCTTGTCGGCTTGCTTGGTAAGGCGCGGGCGAGATCGCATGGACGGATACGCGCTGGTGCGCAGCGGCAGCAGACAACGTAGAGTGTGGACGCGCGCATGCACTACCTGATCACCGGCGGCGCCGGATTCATTGGCTCGCACTTGACAGATCGGTTGCTGGCCGACGGTGCGCGCGTGACCGTGCTCGACGACTTCTCGTTCGGGCGTCGTCGCAACTTAGCCCAGGCGCGGGCGCACCCCGCCTTTGCGTGTGTGGTTGGTGCCGTGCGCGACGCCAAGCTGGTCGAGCGCTGCGTCGCCGACGCCGACGCCGTGGTGCACCTCGCGGCGACGATTGGGGTCGAGCGGGTGAGCCGTCGCCCGTTGCCGGCGTTGCTCGGCAACCTCGAAGGCTCGCTCGCCGTGCTGCGCGCCGCCGCTCAGAAACGCCGACCTGTGCTGATGGCGTCCAGCTCGGAGGTTTACGGTGTCAATGCGACGCGCGCGCGCGAGACCGATGCCGTGCACCTCGGGCCGACACAGGACGCTCGCTGGGGCTACGCGTGCGCCAAGGCGATGGACGAGTGGTTGGCGTTCGCCTACGCCCAAGAGCGCGACTTGCCGGTGCGTATCGTGCGCTTCTTCAACGTCGCCGGCCCGCGCCAGCGCCAAGCGCGCGGTGCGGTGCTGCCGCGCTTCGTATGGCAGGCCTTGCGTGGTCTGCCGCTCACCGTGCATGGGGACGGTCAGCAGACGCGGTGCTTCTGTCACGTGCGCGACGCGGTGGAAGGCTTGCACCGCCTGCTGCGCAACGACGCGGCGATCGGCGAGGTTGTCAACATCGGCAGCGACGCTGAGGTCACCATCTTGGCGCTGGCCGAACGCGTGCGCGCCATCGTCGCTGCCGACGTGCCGATCGTGTTCATCCCGCGCGCGCAAGCGCTCGGTCGCCGCAAGGACGTACAGCACCGCGTGCCCGACCTCGGCAAGCTGGAAGCGCTGGCTGGGTTCGTGCCGCGGACGCCGCTCGACGACATCGTCCGCGATGTCGTGCAAGCGGAGCGCGCCCGTCGGCGGGCCGTGCCGGCTTAGAGGCCTTGGTTGATCGAAGACGTCACGCGCGATCGACCTGCCTATCGCTTGTCGGTGCCCGGGCCCTTGCCGCTCTCTACGACTGCGCGCTGCGCCGCGAACACTTCCGCGGGTCCGAGCCGCCGATCGCCCGTACGGTCGGCGTCCGCCAGCACCTTGTCGACCCAGCGACCCAGGTGTAGGTCGTGGCTGCGTAGCACCGACTCCAGTTCGCTGTTGCCGATCTCGCCGTCGCCGTCGAGATCAGCGCGACGCCAGGCGACGCTGAAGCTGCGGGCGCTTTGCTGCACCTGCGGGCCGCGCGGCAGGTTTGGCAGCAGGCGGGTCAGCGTGATGAGTTCCTTCGCGTCTAGTTGGCGGTCGCCGTTTCGGTCGGCTTGCACGAATTGGGTGAGGATCGTGGCGGGCATGCCAGCCGAGTGAAGCAGGGTGGTGAACTCCTCGCGGGACAGCGTGTCGGAGCGATCCGTGTCGAGCAGCGCAAGCAGGCCTTGCACCTGCGCGTCGAGTAACTCCTTGCCGTCTTCTGTGGTCGGGATCGTGTGTGCCTTGGGCGCGGAGATCACGCGCGCCGGGCGATAGCGGAACTCACCACTCAAACGGATCGCGTTCTGCATGCGCGCGTCGAACTCGGGCCAGTTGAGAAAGCCATCACGGTCAGTGTCGAAGCGCCGGAACGCGGTCGGATCGCGCGGGTCAGCGGCCGCGGGCTCATCGTGTGACGCGGCGAACTCGAAAATGCTGAGGCGATCGTCGGCGTTGCGATCCACCGATGAGAAAGCCAGGCGGCTACTGACCTCGTCGTAGGTCTGCAGCACGACCACCGGGCGTGGGGCGATCGGCGGGTTCTGTGCGTCCGGCTTGCCCGGTGTCTTCTCGGTGCCCTTTTCGGTTCCCTTTCCAGAGGCTTTGTCACCGGCCTTGGCCGCCGGCCGATCGGCTGGGGGTCGCGTCAGCTGGCCCGTGATGGAGCCGGCGGTCAGCGACCAGGTGACTGCAAACGCCAGTGCGACGTCGAGCCGGATGTGTTTGCGACCCTCTGGTGCGAGCGCCATGACGAGATTATCGACCGGCGACGGCCCGCTGCCGAGTCGCGTCGCCGGCATCGGGCCCTATCGCGGTCTTGGGCCGCAACCAAACCGGTTGCACGTCGGCGCAACGCCGACCAGAAGGGCCCAAGGCCGCTTTATTGCTGGGGCTTCCAGAGCCGCTGAGTAGTGGCGAATTCAACGTCATGGCGAATTACGACCGTCGTAGATTTCGCGCGCCCCGCGAGCATTCGCGGCTCTTGCAGCCTAGGGCACAAACAGCGCTTCTTTGCCTAGCCGCTGGTGGTCGGCGACTTCCGACTGTCCGCGGGCCTCGAATCCGGCGGACTCGACGCGGACGCCGTGCGCCCGCAGCGCCCGTACCAAGGGGGCTGGCGCCGCAGATTCGGGCGCGATCACCACGCAGTCCACGCGCGCCGCCGTGGCGAGCGCGTCGACGGCAATCGCCACCGGCGTGTCGGCATCGCGATCGACCCGCACGCTCTCGAGGCCGCCAGCGCCGCCAGTACCGCGACTCTGCGGCGTGCAGTACGCCACCGCGCGGGCCACGGTGCGAGTGCCCGCGATCTGGCGCAGCGCGCGGCTGAACGACACCTGGCCGCCGATCGCACGCGCTTCGCGTTGTAGTGCTTCGACGTCCAGGAAGACGGCGATGCGCTGCGTCGTGGCCGTGGGCCGACTGCCGGCGGATGGGCCCGCGGGCGTCCAGCTCGGCCTGGCTTCCGGCTCAGCTTGCCGCTCCGTTGGGCGCTCACCGTGGCGCGGCCCACGGGGTTCGCGGTCGAACGTGGGCCGCTGCGGCGCTGGCGTCGGCGGCTCAGCCGGCGCTTGTAAAGGAGCGGTCCGCGTCTGTTCTGGGGTTGGTCCGCGAGGCTCGCGTTCGCCGCGCTCGAAGCCGCGGTCGCGACCGCGCCGCCGCCGTCGTCGCCGAGGGCCGTCGCCGAACGAGCGACCCGCGCCTTCGCCAACATCCTCGTCGCTGCCTTCGACCGCCTCGGTCGGCTCGAAGAGCGGCTCGTCGTCTGGATCCTCGACGCTTGCGGGAACGTCGGGCTCGGGCGGCTCGACGAACTCCTCACGCGCCGGCGGCGGCGTGTACTCGGAGGCCCCGAACTCGTCGCGGGGTGCGTCGCGGCGGGGACCGCGATCGCGTTGGTCGGGCCGACGATGGCCTTCGTGGCGCGCGGGCCGGTCGTGGCGAGCGGGCCGTGCAGGGCGTTCGTCGCGGTGATCGCGGGGTCCCTCTGGACCACGTCCCCGCCGGTCGCCGACAAATGCATCCGTCACCGGGACCTCGTCGCGCCCAACGGGCTCGCTGGGTTGCTCATGGCGCGGGGCATCGCGCCGTGGGCCGCCGTGGCGTGGGCCATCAGGGCGTGGGCCATCAGGGCGCGGCGTGTCTTGACGCGGGGCCTCGTCACGCTGGAAATCGGGGCGCGGCGGTCGCTGTTGCTCGCCTCGCGGCTCGGCGGGACGGCCACGATCGCGATCGCGCCCGCGATCGCGCGGCCCTCCCTCGCTTCGTCCGCCGTCGCGACGGGGCTCGGGTCGCGATTCGTCCCGCGGGGGGGCGTCGGCGCCCGGCGCAGCGTCTCGACCTCGGCGCGGGCCTTGATCGCGTTCGGCCCGCGGCTCGGCGCCCCGCGGGCTCGGCCGCGGCGACTCGTCGCGGGGGCTCGCGGACAGGGGTGTGTCAGCCGCGGCCGGGAACATCAGGTCATCGTCCGCTGATGGGCTGCGGCTGCGCGCCTTGACGTGCACCTTCTGCACGCTGGGTGAGCGATCCTTACTCCCGCTGCCCTTCTTGGGGGGCGCGGCAGAGGGCGGATCGTCGTCGAAGATATCCCCACCGAACTCGCTGGTCATAGTCTGTGTATCGGGGTCTGTGCAGGCAGATCGGAAAACCGCAAGGCTACGCTCGCGGCCGGGCCATGGCAACGCGAATGCTCCGGCACTGGTCGTGGTAGCCGGCGTCAGCCTCTCTCGCCAGCAAGCAACTCAGAGCCTGAGCGATGTTGCTCAGGCTCTGAGCTGATGACCATTGCGCAAAATCCGACAGAGCGCGCTTGAGCGCGAGGCAGTGCCGCGCTTCAGTGTCCGACCCGTTGCCCCTAGGCTCCCCTGAACCGAGGTAGGAAGTTGAACCTCCGCAAAGCCGTCCTGAGCGCCTCTGCCCTGCTGACCCTCTCCCTTACCAGCTGCGACTCATTCCGTCGCGCTGGGAAGGATCTCACTGTTGCCGTGCTGTCGCCCGGCATCGTGCTCTACGGCGCCGCGACTGACGCCGTCGGCACGACCGAGCAAGCGCGTGAAGCGCTAGGCGGTGGGTCGGTCATGCAGACCGTCACCCTGCCGTTCGCGTTCCTGTGGCGCGGCGTGATCCACACGCTGTACTGCGGCGCGCACGCGGTCGACTTCTTCTTCTTGCCGATCTACGGTCTCGCCGATCTGCACCCGAACGGCCCCGAGATCAAGCCGCTCGACTTCTATCAGGGCACCTGGTTCGATCGCGACCCGAACGCGCCGTCGTCGACCGATATGCAGAGCGGCGAAGAAGTTCGGCGCTGATCGCGTCGAGCCGGCGCGCGATCGAACGTCCGAATTGCTAGGGCGATAAAAGCAGGGTCAGCGCTGCCACCACGAGGGCATTGACGCCCCGTTGGTCGCCCGACAAGGCGCGCTCGCGGGCTGCGGCCAATGCCTTGTCCAGCAACCGACGTTCTTGCGGCGTTACCCGCGCGGTGATGTCGCCGCGCATCTCGTTCTCGAAGCGGGCCATGGTGATCGGACCGCGTCCGCCCCGCCGCCGCCCCAGCGCGGTGAGCAAGCGTTGCGCTTTCTCGTGTTCGCCGGCGAGTTCCCACTCCAGAACATCGCCCGCCCAGCGGCGCATTTGCATGAGCCGCGGGCGCTGGAAGTCGGTGGCTCGCCGCGGCGCGAGTTCCTGCCGTAGGCGTTCGGCTTCGGCGGTATCGCCGCGCGCCTCGGCGGCGCGCAACGAGCGTTCGAGCGCTTCGATGGCGGGCAGCGGTCGGCTGGCCAGCGCATCGAGCATCTTCCACGGCTCGGTGTTCAGGCGTTGAGCCAGCGCTCGTGCGCGCTCGAGATCATGGTCGTCGGAGTCGACAAAGGCGCGCACCGCGTCATGGGTCAGCCGCAGCCGCTGCACGAGTGCGTCTGGATCCGGCGTACGCGGGGCCATCAACTCCGTCAGGGTTCTGGCCCACCACTGCGTGACGTCCGTGTCGTCGCACGCGATGGCCAGGGGGAGCCCGCGCGCGGCGGCCCGGACGCGATGCTCGCTTGGCGTGTTGGGGTCGACGATGGCGGCGTGGTACGCCGCCAGCGTGGTCGCCGGCGGTGAGCCGAGCAGATCGTGCAGCCATGCCGTCACCATGGGGTCGGCGTCGGCCTCGTTGGGCGCAACGCGTTCAACCGGTGCGCGCGCGGGTGCTGGCTCTTGCGCCAAGGCACCGGTTTTGGCCCAGCACACGAACGCGAGGCAGAGCGCGGGCTTCAAGCGGTGTCGTCGTGTCACGAGCGCACCTCCACGGGCTCGGCGTCGAAGCGATAACCGATCCCGTGCACGGTCACTACGTAGGTCGGGTTGTCGACGTCGTGTTCGACCTTCTTGCGCAGGCGTGCGATGTGGTTGTCCACGGTGCGTGTTGTCGGCAGGTGCACGTAGCCCCACACCTTGGTGAGTAGATCACCGCGCGTCACCACCTGGCCGCGCTGCGCCAGCAGCAGTTTCAGCACCTCGGCCTCGAAACGGCTGAGCTGAAATTCTTGGTCGTCACGGCGCACGACGAAGCGCTTGAAGTCGATCTCTATCCGCGCGAAGACCCAGACGTCGCGGTCCTGGTTCTTGGCGACCGGCCGACGCTCGGTGCGCCGCAGCACGGCGCGAATGCGCGCCGTCAATTCAGCGATGCCGAAGGGTTTGGTCACGTAGTCGTCGGCGCCCAGCTCCAGGCCGGTCACCTTGTCTTGGTCCTGACCCTTGGCGGACAAGATGATCACGGGCGTGTTGTGGCCGTCGGCGCGCAGCTGGCGCAAGACCTCGATGCCCGAAAGCTCGGGCAACATGAGGTCCAACAGGATCAAGGAGAACGCGGCGCTCTGCGCGCGAGTCAGGCCGGCGCGGCCGTTGTCGGCGGTCTCGACGGCGTAGCCGTCCAACGACAAGTTGTGCACCAGGCCGGCGCGGAGGTCGGGTTCGTCCTCGATCAGGAGCAAGCGGGGCGAGTTGGCAGTCATGTTGGGCAATCAACGAGATGGCGGTCTCTGCTGGTTGTGTAGGAGCAGCGGCAGCATGGTGGACAGGATGGTGCCGCCGGCGGGGTTCGGCAGCACTTGAACGTTGCCTCGGTGGGCGCGCACGAAGTGCTGCACTTGGCATAGGCCGAGGCCGGCGCCGCGTACTTCGCCCGCGTTCGAGGCGCGGTAGAACGCTTCGAACACGCGCTCGCGCTCCGCGGCGGGAATGCCGATGCCGCGATCGGCAACGGCGATGACGCCGTGGTCGCCCGCGCGCGACACCGTCACGACGATGCCCTTGTCGGATTGGGTCTTCGGCGTGTACTTCACGGAGTTCTCGATCAAGCTGACGAGCGCCAAGTGCAGCGCGTGGGGGTCGACCGCCGCGAGCAGCCCGGTACGTGCACTTTCGTCGGTCGCCGCGGACAAAGTGCAGCCGTTGCGCTCGACATGATCGCGGTACTCCTCGACTACGTCGGCAACCACGCCGACCAGGTCGACATTCTGCGGCGCATAGTGCAGCGTGCCCGATTGTTGCTGTGAGAACGCCAGGATGCGGTCGATTTGGCTGGTGAGGCGGTCGGCTTCGCGGGCCACGATCTCGCCGAAGTGGGCGGCCTGGTCGGTGTCCTTGGCGCGGCGCAGGGCGATCGTCTCGCCGTACATCTTGATCAGCGACAGCGGCGTCTTGAGCTCGTGCGACATGCGCGAGACGAACTCCATCTTCAGCGTCGACAGCTCGGCCTCACGGGTGACGGAACGCACCAGGAGGAACCCGCCGCCGAGGGCGAGCGCCAGCAGGGCCGTCAGGATGAGGATGCGGTTGCGGACCGCGGCGCGTTCGTCGCGTAGATCGGCGCCCGGATCGACCGGCACGGCGCGCAACACCAGGCCGGCGAGCGTGCGGGCTTCCGGAGCGATGATGCTGCCGGCGAGGCCGGCGTCGAGGCTGCTGCCCTCGAGGATGGGCGTGCCGTCCGGGTCCAAGACGATCAAGCGGTAACCGTCGTGACCCGGCGTGAGGAACGCATCCATGACGTCGTTCACCAGGCCGGGCAAGTCGATGCGCAGGCCGAGCCAGCGCGCGGTGCGTCCGGCGGCGGTCTGCTCGTCGGACGTGGTCGCGCGCAGCGCCAGCAGCGCGCACTCGGCGCCGGCGCCGATCGAACGCAGTACTGTTCCGGTCGGTGCCTCGCTGAGCACTCGCTGCAGGGTCGGCGCGACGAAGCGTTCGTACTCGGCGGCGAAGCGCCGGCTGCTACGGCGCACGGTCTCGAGTGCGCGCAGCGTGGCGATCGTCTGATCTGTGCCGGCTTCGGCGTCGTCCAGGGGCACGGCCGCAACGGCGCGCGCGAACACCGCGCTGGCCAGTTCGTCGGGCACCGCGAACCAAGTGTTCTCGCTGATCTCGCGCGCTAGCTCGATGCGACCGTCGCGGCGCGACGACATCTCGGCGATGGCCAGCCGCGTGAGCAGCTCGATGCCGATCGCGCCAGCCTCGGTGTCGACGGTGGCGACTCTCGCCTCGATGTAGGCCTCTTCGGCCGCCGCGGTTTCGCCGAGTTGGCGCAGGACGCCGCCGAGTCGGAAGGCGGCGCGGGCGCGCTCATTCGGCTGCGCCTGCCGCGGCCGCTGCAGACAACGCTGCAACATCGCCCGCGCCCGCAGGAGCGCGGGTCGGTCGCCAAGGCGGGCCACGTGCTCGGCAAGCCGCAGCTCTTCGCTCACCGGCGCCATCAAGAACGGCAGCGCGGTCTCGCGCGGCATCGCCAGGCGCGGGTGAACGAGCTGCGCCTTGCCATCGAGGCAGAACAGATCGAGCACGCGATCACCGTTCTCGATGGCGGCTTGGGCCTCAGCCACCAGGCTTGCCGAGCGCAACTGCGTGCGAAAGAGCGCTGCGTCGACGCGCGTGCGCACCTGTTCCTCGAAGTGCAGGCAGGCGCCGCGCAAGAAAGTCGCCGCCTGTTGCTGCACCGCGTCGGTGGCGCGTGCGCCCTGGCGGTTCAGTTCGAGGGCCCCCAAGACCGCGACCGCCAGCAGCGGTACGAACAGCGCCAAGGCCCAGGGCAGGTGGTGTCCGCGGCGATGGCGCATTCTGTTCGGGTGAGTGTCGGGCCGGGGTCAAGCGCCGGCGGCAACGGTCGCCATCCTACTAGACCAGAGGGGCGCGCCGCTGCCCGCGCGCTCGCTGAACACGGCCTAGGCCGAGAACGCCATCGTCGACTGGTGCGAGTCGGCGAGCCAGAGTGGCTCGCAACCGACGAAGCGGTCGCGCCGTCGCGAGAACGTGCGCGATGCGGATCAGAATGGACGTTCGCTGGCATCGGGATTCCCCGCGTATGCTCCTGCCGTCAGACCAGACGGCGACCTTGCGCCGAGGTCGCGCCGCCTCGACGTCGATGACAGTCCCACAAGCCCGCCGTGTGCCCGAGCTCGCGCGTTTCGAGCTGCGGCGGAAGAAGCTGTCGTTCGCCCGCCAGACGCTGTCGATGGTGGTGCCCGCGTCGATTGGCGAGATCGTCGAGCGCAAGCCGCTCGTCGATCCCGATCGCCAACCGTACTGGGCCGAGATCTGGCCGGCCAGCGTCGGCCTCGCACGCGTGCTGATGCGCGGCCCCGACCTGACCGGCAAACGCGTGCTGGACGTCGGCTGCGGCCTCGGGTTGTGCGGTGTGGCCGCCGGTGTGCGTGGCGCGCACGTGACCTTCGCCGACCGCGAGCCGGAAGCGTTGGCCTTCGCTCGCTTCAACGCCGAGCACAACGGCGCCCATTCGATCGACACGCTGGTGCTCGACTGGACGCAACGTTTGCCCGCGGGCCCTTTCGACCTCATGCTGCTGGCCGACGTCACCTACAGCGAGAGCAATCACCTGAGCCTGTTGCGTTTGATCGACTATGCCCTGGCGGCCGGCGGAGCAGCATTGGCCGCCGATCCGTTTCGCGCCGGCGGCGACGTGTTCTCGGTGTCCGCGGCGCAGCGCTTTGCGTGCAACGAAGTCACCACCGATTGCTTCTACGATGACGCTCGGTTGGCGGTGCGTGTGGTGGTGATCGCCAAGGATGAACACGCCTGTGCGGCGGTGAGTTCGTTCCTCGCCGTGGAGGGCAAGCGCGCGTGAGCATCGCCCTCGAAGACGTCACCATCGCCTACGGCAAGCACGTTGCCGTCGATCGCGCGTCGTTCGTGTTGCCGACCGGTGCGGTCGGACTGCTGGGGCGCAACGGCGCGGGCAAGACCTCGATCCTGCGCGCGCTGCTCGGTCTGGTGCAACCGAGTTCGGGCCACATGCAGATCCTCGATCTGCCCCCCAACACCGATCCGCGCGAGGTGCGCCGGCGCGTCGGCTACATGCCGGAGCGTGACGGTTTCATCCCTGGGCTCAACGGCTTCGAGACCGTGGCGCTGGCGGCGCAGCTCTCGGGCTTGCCGCGGTCGCAGGCGTTTCGCCGGGCGCACGAGGTGTTGTGGTTGATCGGCCTCGAGGAAGCGCGCTATCGCGCGGTGGCCGGCTACTCGACCGGCATGCGCCAGAAGGTGAAGCTCGGCACGGCGTTGGTGCACGATCCCGACCTGCTCTTTCTCGACGAGCCGACCAACGGCCTCGATCCGCGCGGCCGGGTCGAGATGCTCGATCTGGTGGCGCGCATGGCTGGCGAACTCGGCAAGTCGGTGGTGTTGTCGTCGCACATCCTGCAGGACGTCGAGCGCGTGTGCAGCCACATCGTGCTGATGGAGCGCGGCAAGGTGCTCGCCGCGGGCACGGTGCGCGAACTGACCGCGAACGCGCGGCGCGCCTTCGATCTTTCGGTCGACGGCGGCGACCCGGTGCGTCTCGTCGCAGCGTTGCGCCAGCGCGGCGTGGAGCAGGCGACGCCAGACGCGCGCGGCAACGTGCGGCTCGAAGTCGTGGAAGGCTTCTCGACGGCGCGGGTGTTCGCTGCGGTGCAAGACAGCGGCGGCGTGGTGCGTCGGCTGGTCGAACACCGGCGTAGCTTGGAAGACGTGTTCCTCGGCGCGGTGCGAGACGAAGAGGCGGGGCGCTGATGGCGATCTTCGACCGCGGCTATCGCGACTTGATCTACCAGCCGACGCGTGTGTTCGCGCGGATTTGGCCGATCGCTCGCCACGAGTTGGCGGCGATGTTTCGCATTCGCTTCGGCTCGATCGTGTTCTTGGCCTGCCTGCTGCCCACGATCGGCCAGCTCATCTTCTTGTTGATGCGCGCCGGCATTTGGGAAGCCGCGCCAAGCGGGCGGGCTGGGGGTCGGATGTCATTCGGCGATCGGATGGATCCATCGACGGCGTCGTTCTACTTGTGGCCGATCACCACGATGTCGTTCGTGCCGTTCTTGGTGCTGACGACGCTGGTGTCGGTGCGGGCCATCGCCAAGGACCGCGCCGCCGGCGCACTCGAGATCTACTGGACGCGCGCGATCTCGCCGTGGAGCTACTTCCTGGGCAAGTGGTACGGCTCCTTCCTGCTGCTCGCTTGCGCGTTCTTCGCCGCGCCGTTGGTGCTGTGGATCACGTCGGTGCTGCTGGCGCCGGACTGGTCGCAGTTCGAGACCACCATCGGCTTCATGCCTGGCCTGTTGCTGGGGTTGGCCTGGATGTGCGCGATGTTGTCGCTGCTCGCGGTCGGCGTGTCGGCCTTGGCGTCGACTCCCAACCTCGCGGCGATCCTGTGGCTGTTCCTGATCATGGGGAGCATGTTCCTCAGCGAGATCCTGCGCCGGTTGCTGCGGGAGACCTGGATGCTGGCGATCAACCCGTGGTTTGCTGGCAAGCGGGTGGTCGATCAGTTGGCTGGCATCACGCCGTTCAACGACTACTCCGCGTGGACGGCCTTGGCCTGGATCTCGACCCTTGCGGTGGTCGTGCTCTTGCTCGCGCGACGCCGGTTGCGCGTGCTGGAGGCAGTGGCGACATGACGGCGACGATCGAGTTCAAGGACGTCAGCAAGTGGTACGGGCAGGTGTCGGCGCTGACCGACGTGACCCTGCGCTGCGCGCCCGGCGTGACGGGTCTGGTGGGGCGGAACGGCGCCGGCAAGTCGACGCTGATCAAGCTTGCGGCGGGGCTGCTGCGCCCGAGCACCGGCCAGGTGACGCTGTGTGGCAAGCCGCCGACCGAGCGCATGGCGCGCGCCGTGCTCGGCTACTGCCCCGACATCGACCGTTTCTACGAGGAGATGAGTGGCCGCACCTTCGTCGCGTGGATGCTGCGGCTCGACGGCTTGTCGGCGCGCGCCGCCAAGGTGCGCGCAGGAGAGGTGCTCGACGAGTTGGGCCTCGGCGACGCCATGCACCGCAAGATCGCTGGGTACAGCAAGGGCATGCGCCAGCGCGTCAAGCTGGCGCAGGCGCTCGGCAAGCGGCCGCAGGTGTTGTTGCTCGACGAGCCGCTGACCGGCCTCGATCCGGTGGCGCGCCACCAGGTGACGCAGGTGGTGAAGACCATCGGCCAGGCTGGCGTGTGTGTGCTCGTGAGCAGCCACGTGCTGCACGAGTTGCAGAGCTTCGCCGAGGCCGGGGTGGCGTTGATTCACCAGGGGCGTCTGCTGGCGCATGGCGGTGTCGCCGAGCTGCGCGCGCAGCTCGAGGAGCGGCCGCACCGCGTGCGTCTGCGCAGCGCGCGTCCGCGCCTGCTCGCGGCGCAGCTGGCAGCGCTCGACGTGGTGGCGAGCGTGACGATCGGCGACGACGATGTGCGCATCGAGACGCGCGCGGTGGCAGGGGCGTTTGCCGAACTGACGCGCCTCGGCGCCAGCGCTGACGGCCTGATCACCGAGTTGCTGCCGCTCGACGATGACCTGGAAGCGGTGTTCGGGTACCTGGTCGCATGAGCCCTTTCGCTACGGTGTTGGTGATCGCGCGGCAGACCACGGTGCGCCTGCTGAAGAGCCGCGTGCTGTGGCTCCTGTTCTTGGGCACGTTTGTCGGCGCCGGCTTGTTCTACGCCGCCAGCAGCAAGTTTGCGCCAGAAGTGCGCGGCGACGTCGCGTTCGGCATGCTGACCTACATCAGCTACATGGGGTTCGTGCTGCCGTTCACCGCGCTCTACTTCGGGGTCAATGGTTTGCAGGGCGACATCGAAGACCGCACGTCGGTGTATCTGTTCGCGCGGCCGTTGTCGCGCACGGCCATGCTGCTCGGCAAGTGGTTGGCGTCTTCGGTCATCGCGGCGGCCCTCGTGATGTTCGGGGTCGTCGTGTTGTATGTCGCGCTCGCGGCGCGCACCGGCTGGCGCCTTGGAGTCGTGCCGCCAGCCTCGATGCTGGCGGGCTTCGCGCACGCGACGGTCCTGGCGTCGTTCGCGTATGCCGGGCTCGGCATGCTGTTCGGCGCCTGGTTGAAGCGACCGTTGATCCTCGGCTTGGTGTTCTTGGTGGGCTGGGAGGGGGTGGTCGCCAACTTGGCGCGCCAGGCGACGGCGCGCAGCTTCACCGTGTCCGACCCGTTGCGGCGCTTGCTGTGGCAGGCGCACGCGCCACGCGACCAGTATGAAGAGATCATCCTCGGCCCCCTGAACGTGACGCCGCATCCCGACGCGCTCGATCCGTCGCTGGCGATGCTGCGCTTCGCCGCCATCACCGTGCTGCTGGCCGCGTGGATCTACGCCCGTCGCGAGTACGACGCGCGCGTAGCGGAGTAGGCATGGCCGGGGGCCGCGAGGGCGATCGACCGCGCGCGCCCCGGCGCGACGGCGTGTTGCTGGCGCTGCTGGCCTTCCTGCTGTTTGCCGCGCTGGCTCAGCACACGTTCTACGGACCCGACGGCCGCATCATCCTGAAGATGACGATGAGCGGGATGGTCGCCCACCCGCTTCACTTGCTCTATGTGCCGATGCTGCGCGCGAGCCACGCGGTGGTGTCGTTGTGGGGCGGCTCGTGGTTCATGGCCGGGACGCTGCTGTCGCAGGTTGGCGCCGCGTTGGGCGTGTTCTTCTGGCATCGCGCCTGCGCTCGCCTTGGCTTGACGCGCGGTCAGGCAGCCCTCGTGGTCGCGTTGTGTGCCACGGCGCCAGCGGTGCTGTTCTTCGCGTCGGTGGTCGAGCTGCACGCGCCGTTCTTGGCGTTTGCGGGCCTGTCTTGCTACCTCGCGGCGCGTCTCGTGACCCGCGCCACCGTTGCGGGTGCCGTGTGCTTGGGCTTGAGCACGGGCCTGGCGTTTGGTGCGCACGCCACCGGCCACCTTCTGCTGATGTGGCTACCCTTGTTGGTGCTGGCCGAAGCGAGGTCGCTGCGGCTCGGGCGCTGGCTATGGCTCGTTGCCGTGGCCGTCGTTGTTCACGCCGTCGTTGCGCTGGGTTTGGTCGACTTGATGCGCACGTTGGGCGCCAATGTGCATGCCGGCGCGGCGGCGCATCACCTATTTGAAAGCAATGCGGGACGGCTGAGCTTCGAGGCGCTGTTGGCGCAGGTGTGGGCGGATGGCTTGCGACCCTTTGCGCCGATGTCCTTCGCCGTGTGGTTTGGCCTGCATCGACGGTGGCGCCTCGGCCTGGCCTTTCTCGTCGGTTGCCTCGCCTATGGTGCCGCGACGTTCGTGCTGATGGCGCCAGCGACGGAGAACGGCGCCTACCTCGTGCCGCTGGTTTGGCCGGCGGCGCTACTCGTGGTGGGCACGCTGCCACGAAGCGTAGCCTGGCTCCTGGTGCTGGGCGGTCTGGCACTCGGCGGTCGCTGGATCGCGCAGCATGACGACCCACACTACGGCCGCGCGTTCGTCGCCGATGTCCGCGTGGTGGCGCAGCGCGGCCCAATCGATCTCATCTGCGGGCAACACGTCGAGTTCGATGCGTGCATGATTTTCGGCCCAGAGATCGCGTGGCGCGAGTGGATCAACGAGACCAACCTACCGCCCGAGACCGTGCCGATGCTGGTCCAGCACCTGCACGGGTGGCTCGGGGCGCGCGAGGCGGCGGGATACCAGGTCATCCTGACCGAGGGCACGATGCAATACCTGGCGTCCCCGGTGGGTTCCGAGCAGCGCACCGGTCCGTTGCTGCGGCGCGCGATCGAGGCGGAGTTCGGCCTCGAACCCGTGCACGGCGTGGTCCTGCGGGCCTGGCGACTGCGCCCGCGCTGACACAGAGCCTGAGCAACAATTGCTCAGGCTCTGTGTTTCCTTGTTGGTGGGGGAGGCGGACCCTCCCCCACGCACCCCCACGCCGGCCGCGACACGCGGCCTCCCCCTCCTCGGCGCCTGATGGGCGCCGGGCGCCTGCGGCGGGTCGATTCTTGCTCACGCTCTCACTCGACGGCGACGATCCTCGCGCTGCGGCGGCAACTGCAACCGGTCGTTGCAGCCCCGGGAGGCGAGGCGTCTGCTTGTGCCGATGACCCCGCCCCTGGCCGCGCGCCGCACGCAGATCGCTTGGTTCAACCGCTTGCGGATGTTCGCGGTCGGTGGCGTGATCGTGGTCAGTTCGTTGGCTCAGGCTCTGTCGTGGTTGCCGGACGCGCGGCCCCTGCTGCTGCTGGCGGGCCTCACTCTGCTGGTGAATCTCGTCTACATCGCGGCCTTCGCGCGCTTGCAGCACGCTGGCGAACGCGCGCTGCGCCGGCACGTCGACCTGCAGATCGCCATCGATCTGGGGCTGCTGACGTTGATGCTGCACTTCAGCGGCGGCGTCACCAACCCGTTCGTGCTGTTCTACACGTTCCACGCGTTCATCGCTTCGTTGCTGCTGTCGTCGCGCGCCGCGCTGCTCGTGGCGCTGGTGTCGAGTGCCTTGGTTTGTGGACTTGCTGTGTGCGAATGGAGCGGCGTGCTGACGCACCACCCGATCACCGTCTCGCTGATGCGTCTGCCGTCGACGTCAGCAGAGTCGTTGTTTGCGTTCCTGGTGGTGTTCGCCGCGACCCAGTGCATCGCGGTCTACTTCTTGGCCGACATCCTGCGTCAGTTGATGCGGCGCGAAGAGGAACTCGGCGGCCTGCACCATCAGCTCGGTCGCAGCGAGAAGTTGGCGGCGATCGGCACGTTGGCCGCTGGCGTGGCGCACGAGATCAACAACCCCGTCGGCGTCATCAAGAACCGCGTAGAGATCCTGCGCTACCGCATCGCCGACGGCAACGACATCGACAGTCTGCAGCGCGAGCTGGACGTGATCGACAAGCACTCACAGAGGATTGGCAACATCACGCAAGGGTTGCTGACGTTTGCCAAGGAAACGCCCTTCGAGCTGCGGCCGACGGCGGTGAACGCGTTGGTACGCGAGGCGGCTGACTTGGTGCGGGTGCCGTTCAAAGCCGCCGAGCTAGGGCTGTCGCTGGCGTTGGATGGCGTGGACCCCAAGGTATTGGGTTCTGCCAACCACTTGCTGCAGGTGTTGATCAACGTGTTGCTGAACGCCAAGGATGCGTCGCCCAAGGGCTCGCAGGTGAAGATCAGAACGCGGCGCGACGGCGGCGTGGTGCGGGTGGAGATCGTCGACCAGGGGACCGGCATCGCGCCGGAGAACCAAGCCAAGATCTTCGACCCGTTCTTCACCACCAAGGACGTCGACAAGGGCACCGGGCTGGGCCTCGCGATCAGTCACGGAATCGTCGAGCGGCATGGGGGGCGAATCGAAGTGGCCAGCGAGCTGGGGCATGGGGCCACGTTCTCCATCGTTCTGCCGACGCCCCCGTAGGGCCGAACAACACTGCACGGACCCAGGCCTTTCCAGACATCTCAGTGGGGGGTGAGTCGCTCTGGCCACACAAGAAATTGTGGTGGCAACGTCAAAAAACGGTTGCGTGCAAACGGGCGGCGCGTAGCTTCCTCAACCGTGTCAGGCGGTTTCTTTGGGAGGGACCGAACGACGCAGGCTGCGGATCTGGCGAACCGCGGCCTGTAGGAAGCGGCCTCGCCAGCTGTGCTCTTTCCGAGTTGGTGTGGCCAGCTCGAAGCCGGTCAGCGCGCTGTGTCTCGGGGCTGGCGGCCTCGAGATCAGAGCGCGAGATATTTGTGTGCTTCTCCGCATCGACGGAGCCCTGGTCCGGGACTGATCCTGGCTCTCGCGCTGATCAGCTTCGAAGCGTCTTCCTCATCGCCGGAGCTCCTTCGGGAGCTTCGGCGATGTCTTTTTGTAGGCGACGCCGGCGAACGAGGTCTCGTTGATCACGAGCACGAAGCCGTGTCGTTGGCGGCCGAGCTGGTGCCGACGAACAGCGTGACGGAGCCGTGCCGCCGTGACGTTCGGCGTGGACGATGGGATGTTGACCACAGCGTTGTCCGCGAGCGATAGCGCTGCATCGGGCCCGACACGGACGCCGTCGCCTTCAGGCCGATGGCCGCAAACTGGGGTTGCGGGCGACGCCCTCGATGGGGAGTACACGAAAAGGCGCGACGGTAAGTCAGCGCCAGGCGCTGGCTTCCCGTCGCGCAGGGAAGTGCATGCTGCGGGGTGTCGTCGCGCTAGGAGTCTGCGTCACGGGAACGGACCGAAAGTCCTAATAGGCGCCGGCGCGGGCTAACGCCCAGCGGACGGCGTCGGGAGTTGGGACTTCAAAGACTGGTTGTACCGGACTGAAGTTGGTTCGGGATCGTCGATG
>JANPER010000251.1:0-20934 GCA_031423015.1 Planctomycetota bacterium
ACACCAACTCGGCAAAAAGCTCTCAAACGGGCTCGAAACGGCGCTTTCGCGCGACTCACTTGAACCATGGCGCGCCCTCGCGGGCGGCGACGAGGGTGCCGCGACAGCCCAAGCGCCTACGATCAACAAGAACTAGCTAGACGGGGATCGGCAGGCGGCGCTCGGTGTTTGATGGCTGTTGCGGCCGATAGGCGGCGCGCAGCCCGTCGCTGACACGACCAAGCAGCACACTCTCGGCCAGGGCGGCGGCGAGGTCGATGCTGCGCGCCGAGTAGCCGAGCGGCATGGCAAGTCCGTCTACGTCGGCGAAGTCCAACGCCGCGTGCGTGGCAGCACACAGCCGCTCACGCCAATGATCGGCTTGGTTCGAGCGCATCTGTTCGTGCAACCACGCCAGCGCATGGAGACTGGGAAGGAAGTGCGGTGCCTGAGCGCAGCAACGCTCGAGCAACAACAGCGCGCGAACTGCGTGCGCGGCCGGATCGAGCTCGAGCAGAGCCATGGCCATCGCCGCGCCGGGTCGCGGGTCATCCGGGGCGAGCTGCTGGGCCGCGACGAGGTCCGCAAGGGCGCTCGCTGGGTTGGCCCAAGTCTGCAGCAGGGCGAGGCCACGGCCCAGGTGAACGGCTAGCGGCTCGGCGCTCGGTCGACCCGGGCCGGGCGCGTCGAGGATCTGGCGCAAGGCTGCCAGCCGATTGCCCATCCTGTGGTGCTGCACGCGCGCGTGGCCAGCGGCTGCCACACGGCGCAGTCGTGGCGCGTCAGCCAGATACTCGTCGACCAGGTCTTCGAAGTCGTCGTCGCCGTACAGCACGCACTCCTCGCCAGGCACGAAGAAGTCGCGGACCTCGCGGTTGCTCCGTTCCATGAACAGGCAGCCTCCGCACGCCGCCACCTCGAAGGCGCGCAAGTTGATCTCGCCGCGGATCGAACGATTGAAGCCGATCTTGCTGCGCGACAGGAGGCGACCGTAGTCGGCGCCAAACACCCCGCTGGTGATCGCCACCCGATGACCCCGCACGGGCAGACGACGCAGGCGATCGATCCACGGCGCACGCTGGCGTTGGACCACCGGGTTCAGGTTGCCAGCGAACCCGACGTCGACATCGCGCGGTAGGCCTTGGTGAATGCGATGTGAGCGCGCCTTGAACGTGTACTGACAGAAGTAGCGCACGTCGGCGAACGACAACCGAGGGAACAGGTCGACGCCGCCGCGGTCCACGAGCAACACGTCGAAGAACGGCCATAGACCCGCCACCGACGGCAAGCTGAGGTTGTAGTCGGATAGCACGCCGACCACGCGGACCGGGCAGGCACGCAAGTCACGCGGGAGTGGCTCCTGGTCTGGCCACCAGATGAGCAGCAGGTCCGGTGCGAAGTCAGCCGGCAGCCTGCTCCACAGTTCGCCGATCGAGCCGGTCGACGGGTCGAACTCGATGTCGAAGGGGAACAACTCGCCGTCGACGACCATTCGGTCCCTTGGCCCGAACGTCACCAGCTCGACGCTGTCGAACGAGGCGCGCTCGTCGAAGCACTCGAGCGGCAGATTGCAGAGGATCTTCACGCAACGTCAGCGGCGCGCGGCGACGCTCCGTCGACTCTGCGCGCTGCGCGCGGGCGCAGCGCCGGGCTGGGCGGTGACCTGCAACTCGGTTTGCCGCGACGGTTGTCGTGCCACCGCCACAGCGTCGTGCAGCGCAGCTTCCAGGTCATCGAGATGACACTGTTGCGTGTAGCGCGCGGCTACGCGCAGGCCGGCGGCCCGCAGGCGACGGCGTAGCGCCTGGTCGTGCGCAAGTTGCACGATCGCTTTGGCCATGGCGACGGGGTCTGCCGGTGGCACGAACAGCGCGTAGTCACGCTGGCCGTCGTAGCCGTTCGAGCACGGGATGTCGGTCAACACGCTCGGTACGCCGCACGCCATCGCTTCGACCGCCGGCATGAAGAAGCCCTCTTCACTGCCGCGCGAGGTCGCCACGAACACGTCGAGCGAGCGATAGAGGTTTCCCATCGAGTGCGGCGATACGCGCTCGTGCCATTCGATCGGAAACGTCGCGTCGAGTTCATCGGAATGGCGTGGCACGTTGGAGGCGCGCACCGCGTGCACCACGAGGCCCGCAGCGTGGGCGATGGAGAAGGCGCGCAGGCCGGTGCGGATGTCCTTCCAAGGCACCGTGTAGGGGCCCACGAGTCCGACCCGCACGGGTTGCTTCGACGCGCGTTCGGGCCCTGGGAACATCGTGTCGTGATCGACCGCGTAGCGCACCCGCCGGGCTTGCACGCCGAAGCGACGCGCCAGCAACTGTTCGAGGTGGTGCGAGATCGTGATCTTCGCGATGCCGGGGAGGGCGTAGATCGCTTCGATGTGGGCGCGGTGCGGGGCGCACTCCGGGTTGTCGCCCTCGTAGCCCTGGCAGTAGTGCACGGGTACTCCGCGGCCGCACGCCGCGGCGAACGGCACGGTCGTCCAGTACGTCCCGACGATGGCGTCAGCGCTCGGCACGCGTTCCGGTCCAAAGTCGGGCACGGTGCGAAACTCGCATGCCAGCGACATCCAGTCTGGCGGGCCCGACTTGCACAGCACGACGACGTCGTGACCCCGCGCCGCCAACCCATCCGCGTCGTCGAGGGCCGTCTTGACGCCGCCCCAAAGCTCTGCCGACTCCAGCAGGAATACGATCCTCATGGCCATGCTCTCCCACGGTCGGTATCGGCGTTTCGACGGCGTCGGAATGAGACGCAGCACAGGCATCTGCCCATCGCGGGGGCGCCGAGGATTGCCGGCTCGCGCGACACACGCGTGCAAACCGAGCCAGGTCGCCGAATAATCCCGCCGCCGTTGAAGACCTACATTCGCCTGATTCCACCCTTCATGGTGCGGTTCTTTGCTCGGCCCTATGTGGCTGGCGATTCGCTCGGCACGGCCATGGACACCGCGGCCGACCTGTTCGCGCGGCGGGGGCTGTTGTCCACGCTCGACCTGCTGGCCGAAGGCATCGAAACCCAGGCTGCGGTCGCCAGCAACCTCGAGACCTACCTGGCGATGGTGCAGGCAGCGGCCACCGACCCGCGCTTTGCCGCCGACGGCTCGCGCCCGACCCTGTCGCTCAAGCTGTCGAGCTACACCGTGGCGCCACTCGAGCGTGGCGGCGACGGCGCTGGCTCGCATGCGGCGGCGCGGCGGATTTGCTCGGCCGCGCGTGACCGCGGCGTCGGCGTCACCATCGACATGGAGAGCGCGGCGTGGACCGACTTCACCCTCGACCTCTATCGCGCGCTGCATCAAGAAGGGTTGCGCGACGTAGGCTGCGTGTTGCAGACGCGCCTGCACAGGACCGAACGCGACCTCGACACCTTGCCCAAGGGTTGCCGAGTGCGTCTGGTGATCGGGATATACAACGAGCCTGAGTCCATCGCCCTGCGCGACAAGTCACAGATGAAGCAGCGCATGCTCGACTACGCCGCTGTGCTCCTGGCGCGTGGGCACTACGTCGAGTTCGGTTCCCACGACGAGGCCTACGTGCGCCGCTTCGTGGACGAGGTGGTCCCAAACAGCCGCGTCGGCCCCGATCGCTATGAGGTCCAGATGCTCTATGGCGTGCCCCGACAAGCTTTGCTCAGCGAACTGACGGCGCGCGGCGTGCGAGCGAGGCTCTACGTGCCGTTTGCGCTGGGGTGGGATATGGCGATCTCGTACCTGCGGCGGCGCCTTGACGAGTACCCCGCGATGATGGGGCTGGTCGCTAAGAATCTACTGCGGCGAGCCTGACCGTCCCCGGGCCCATTCTCGCCGCGCTGCCCCCCGGCCAAGACATCCTGCAACGGCCTAGAACCTCGGCGGCGGCGCGCTAGCTCCAGGCCGCGGGCCGTTGGCCGCGAGCGGGTTTCTACCACCTCGAAGCCAGACTGGTGTCCTCCGCACCATACGGTCGCTCGACAATTCAAAGTGCATCCTGGACGCCAGCGATTCACGCACTAGAATCCCCACCCCCCATGGATAGCCTCGCGACTATCGTCGAACGATTGTGTGCCTGGAAAGACGTCAGTCGGTCCACGATCGAAACCAAAGACAGCTTCTTCGTTCGCGGGCAGGTGTTCGCTTACCTCGGCAAGAAGGGTGTTGTCGTCAAGCTGGCTCCGCCCCAGGTTACCGAGGCTCTCAAGATCCTCGGTGCCAAGCGACATCCCGGCAACGGTGACCCCCACTCGCGCGAGTTCGTCGAGATCCCGGTGAACGGCCCTCGCGAAGTCGAGCGCGCGATGATGTGGTTGCGCCGCGCCTGCCGGCTCGGCCGCACCGCCGCTGGCCCGGTCTGACCGAGGGTTCTCCGGCGGGTGTAATCGCAGGACCTAGGCAGTCCATGGAATGTCTGCGAACCCATGCCGTTGGTTCGCCGCTCTTCCCCACACGAAGAGCACATCGGACAGGCGGTTCAGATACACGGCGTGTTCCAGTGGAATGTCGTTGGTCGCGTCGGCCAAAGACCAGACCCGTCGCTCGGCGCGGCGGCACACCGTCCGCGCCATGTGGCACAACGCGGCTTCGCGGTGGCCACCGGGCAGTACGAAGTTGCGCAGCGGCGGCAGCGCCGAGTCGGCCTCGTCGATCCACTGCTCCAGGCGATGGGTGTGTTCGACGACGCGCGGCACGGCGCGCCTGCTGCCCACGGTCGCCAGGTCGGCGCCGACGTCGAACAGCGTCGCCTGAATCTGCTGAATCCGTTCACTGATCGGCGTCTCCGACGGCTCAGCCGCGAGCAGACCCAACGTCGAATTGAGTTCGTCGACGGTCCCGTAGGCCTCGATGCGGGGGTCATGCTTGCGCACTCGCCGGTTGCCAAACAACCCGGTGTCGCCGGCATCTCCGGTCTTGGTGTAGATGGGCATGCCTGGCTTGTAGCGGTCGGCGCGGGTCGCGGCGATGGGCAGCCAGCCGCGACGCCGCCGTGATGTTCGCCGTCTCCAGTCCGGCCCGAGTCGTGGCCAGAAGGCCAGCGCCGTCGCTCCCGGCCGGCCGCTTGTGGCTAATATGCCTCGGAACGGAGGCTCCCTGTGCACTGTCTTTCGCTCCTCACCGTCTCTCTCATTTCCTTGGCTCCGCTCTGTGCTCAGGTCGACCTGCGCATGACGGGCGGGTCGCTCCCTGGCAACATCGACGGGCGGCTCGGCCCGTACCAGATCGGGTTTCCTGGGATCATCATCCTCAGCGTCGGGACCGGACCCATCCCGCTCGCGCTCCTCGATTTGCGTGACCCCCGCGTGCTCCGCGTCGGCATCGAGTCACTCGGGATCTCGTTCGCGGGCGGCTTTGCGCTGAACGGCTACTTCGACTCGCCGAGCATTCCGGTGCCGAACCAACCCTGGTTTGTCAATCGCGGCCTGTTCTTCCAGGGGCTCACCCTCGAGGGCTCGGCGGTGAACAACCTGGTCGGCTCGGTGTCCGACCCGCGCGCTGTGTGGTTCGCCCCGGCGTTCGCCTTTCGCAATCGCGGCGTGCAGATGGCGCAGGCGCGCTCGTTCTTCGACCGTGCCCTGCCCATCGAAGGCGGTCGCTGGATCGTAGCGGCAGGCGGCAGCGGCGCCCTGCTGTCGCAAGCTGCGTTGGCCTCGACCGACATCTATGACCCGATGCTCGATGTCTTCTCTGCCGGCCCCAACCTCAACACGGCCCGATCCGTGCACGCGATGGCGCCCCTGCAAGATGGTAAGTGGTTGTTCGCCGCGGGCGTCGACACGATGAACGACCCGCAAGACACCGCCGAAGTCTTCGACCCGCAGCTGTTGTCGTTCCGCACCGTTGCCAACCCAATGAATGCGCGCCGCATGGGGCACACGGCCAACCTCTTGCCGAATGGGCGTGTGCTGGTGACCGGCGGTTTGTCGGATCTCAACTTCACTACCAATCCGCTAGAGCCAATCAACTCGGCGCTGACCTCGACCGAGATCTACAACCCGCAAACCGACTCTTGGACCGTTGGCCCCAACATGTCGCGCCCACGCGCTGGGCACGTCGCGATCACGCTCCCCGATGGTCGCATCCTGTTCGCGGGCGGCGTCGGCTACACCACATTCATCATTCGTATCCCGCAGATCTGGATCCAAACCGAGATCTACAACCCGGCCACCAACACCTTCTCGGCGGGCCCCAACATGGCCACGCCGCGCGGCGTCTTTTCGGTCGCCGACTTGGGGGCCGGTCGCTACCTCGTGGCCGGCGGGATCTCGTCCTTGACGGGGCTCGGGGCGCCGACCAATGCCGCCGAGATCTACAACGCTTCGACGAACACTTGGACCGCGGTGGGCAACCTCGCCGCGGCCCGTGGCATGAGCGCCGTCACGCCGCTCGGCGGCGGCCGCTTTCTGTTCTTTGGTGGCGCCGACGGCAGCGTCAGCGTCCCCAACGCGCTGGCGAGCAGCGAGATCTTCGATGCCAGTACCAACGCCTTTACCCCAGGGCCGACCATGAACGTCACGCGCGCGGCGTTCGGTGCGTTTGCGAGCCCCACGGGGCAGGTCCACGTGATCGGCGGTGGTACCGGGGCTACCGGCACTTCGACGCCTTCGGCCGAGTGGTTCTATCGCTGACCAGGTGGTTGCCGGCGCCGCCTACGTGACTATCCCCCGTTGTCCCCTCGGTCCGTCGCTCGGCGGCCGCCCGCGACCTGCCATGCAAGATCTTCGCCTCACCTGGCTTCCGTTCCTCCTTGCTGCCGGCCTGGCGGCGCAGACCGCGCAGACCATCCGGTTGCCCAACGCCACGCTCCCGAGCGGTGAGTCTGCCATCCCGCTGGCCTCGTCGCCGTCGCGCTACCAGCAGTGGTATTCGGCCAACGACTTGCGGCTGGCCGCGCGCGTGCCGATGCGCATCCGGAGCCTGGCGTTCCTCGCCGGCAACGTGCTGCAGAACGGCAGTACGCTCGACATCGAGATCCGGATGGCGCACGTGTTGCCGTCGCAGTTTCCTAGCACGACGTTCGACAACAACTTGGCGATCGACAACACCCTGGTCATACCGCGCGGGGTGGTGACACTCGCGATGCGTCCTGCGGCCGGCACACGCGTGTTCACCTTCAACTTCGTGCGCGAGTTCGCTTGGAATGGATCCTCCGGCATCGTGATCGACATGAAGGTGTTCGGCAACGGGAACGGCAACAACTCCTACCTCTACCCGTGCCAGACGACGACCTTCTCGCCGGGCCAGACGGTGCGGCTGTTCGCGTCTGGACCGCCGACGTCGTTGGCGCGGGCGACGACGGTGCAAGATGGCATCGGCCTGCTCACCGAGTTCGACTACGTCGAAGGGGTGACGGTGTCCTTCGGTACCGGCTGCCCTGGCAGCGGCGGGTTGGTTCCCGTGGCTTCCACGAGCGGCGGTCTGCCGATCCCGCCCAACGGCGCATGGACGCAGACGCTGTCCAACGTCGCGCCGCTCGCGTCCACGGTGCTGGTGGTCGGCACCAGCCAGACGGCGTTTGGTTCGATCTTCTTGCCGTACGATCTCGGGCAGCTCGGGTTCAACGGTTGTTGGTTGCGAGTCGAGCCGGTCGTCTTCTTCCCGACAACCTCGAGCGCGGGATCCTTTGCCAGCGTGCCGATGCCGGTGCCCGGGATCACGCTGCGTCGTCGCTCGCTGTTCACGCAGTGGTTCGTGCTCGACACCGGGGCGCCGAATGGGGTGCTGGCGGCGAGCCAGGGCCTCTGGCACGCCTTCGGCTGACGATCCTACGTAGGCGGCAGCAGTAGCTCCACGGGATGCACCACCTGCATCGTGCTGCCTCGCGCAGTCAAGTGGGCGCGCAGTTGCAGCATGCAGCCGGGATTGCCGGTCGCCACGAGTTCGGCGCCGCTGGCGATCAGCTTGTCGGCTTTGCGTTGGCCGATCTCGTGCGCCAGTTCGGGCTGCAGGAGATTGTAGATGCCAGCTGACCCACAGCAGTCTTCGGGATCGGCGTGCGTGACCAACTGCAGATCTGGCACTTGGCGCAGCAACTCGCGCGGCGGCTCACGCACGCCCTGACCGTGGCAGAGGTGGCACGGATCGTCGTAGGCGACCCGCCGTGGCATGGGCTTGGGCGTCGCTCGCAGGTCCACGCTGGCCAAGAACTCGCTGACGTCACGCACGCGCGCCGCGAACGCTTCGCCCGCCGGGTTGCCCAGCAAGTGGCCGTATTCCTTCATCGCGCAGCCGCAGCCGGCGCTGTTGAGAATGATCGGCAAGTCGCCGACGAACGCGCGCACGTTGTCCTGCGCCAGGGTGCGAGCGACGCTCGCTTGCCCGTCGTGCACGAGAAGGGCGCCGCAGCACACCTGCCGCGAGGGCACATGCACGGTGAAGCCGTTGTGCGTCAGCAGGTCGACGGTCGCGCGATTGATGCGACCGAACATCTGCTCCATCACGCAGCCCACGAACAGATAGACCTCGCCGCGCGGCGTACCCTTGCTCGGGTATGTGCTCGCGAGCGGCCGGCGCTCGCGCCCAGGCGGAATCGCCGGCAGCAACGCATTCTGGTGTGGGCGCAGAAGTCCCACTGCCCGCGCCAAGCGACGCAAGCCCAAGACCTCGCCAACGCGTCCGAGGGCGAACGCCAGCCGCAGTCGACCCTGGCGCGCCACGATCTGTCGCAATACGAAGCCGCGCAGCCGCGCCTTGAAGCCGCGTGCCGGCTGTGCCGTCCGCATCTCGCTGCGCACCGTCTCGAGGATCTCGCCGTACTTGACGCCCGACGGACACACGCTCTCGCAAGCCCGGCAGTCGAGGCAGCGGTCGAGGTATGGCGCAATGGCGCTGGGGTCGGTGATCGTGCCCTCCGCTAGCGACCGCATTAGATAAAGCCGGCCGCGCGGCGAGTCGGTCTCCAGGCCGAGCACGCGGTAGGTCGGGCACGCTTCGAGACACAGACCACAGTGCACGCAGTCGAGTGACTTCACATAGAACGGGATCTCGTCGAGCCGCCGCTGCGTCGCGGTCCCGTTCGGCGCCACGGGAGTCGTCATTGCAACAGGCCTCGGCGATCCAACGCGGCGCGCAGGTCGCGTTCGAGCCGCGCTGCGCCGTCGTCCAAGGGCGTGCACTTGCCGCGACGGGCGGCGGTACCGCGTCGGATCTCGGCGCAACCACCGGGCAGCGTGGCCACCAGATTCAGGATCTCGTCTACCCGGGGTGGACTGAGGGCGACTTGGAACTGACCCGTTCCTGTTGCCACGAACGGCGCGGTGCCTGGCAGCGTGGCCAGCAGCCGCGGCAACGCGCTTGGCTGCACGACACCTTCGAGTACTTCCTCGCCGTCGTCGTGCACAACCGTCAGCCGAGGCTCGCGGTCAGCCAGCGCGAGTCGCAGCGTGCGCTGCTGTGCGTCGACGTGTTCACGCGCGCCTTCGATCACGCCGGTCACCACGAAGGTGCCGTTGCGCTCGCGTTGCAGAAAGAGTTCGCTCGGCGTCGCCGGCAGCAGACGCAGCATTCGGAACTGTGCGAACGCTGGCTCCGACGCATCGAGGCGCTGCGCGAACACCAGCCGAGCCGCCGGGGCCGGCCGCAACTTGAGGTGCAGCAAAGTGGCCGCGAACAAGCGACCGCGGCTCCCCACGAAGGCCCGATGTACGTCGAAGCCAGCGACGCTCTTCACCACGCGCGCGCCGGTCTTGAACTTGGTGCCGTCGGTCAACACGCCTTCGAGCCCAAGCACGATGTTGCGCGCCGCCGACGCGCCCGGCGCCAGCGGCTGGTGTTCGCCGCGCGCGAGTAGACCGCCGATCGTGCCGTCGCCCGGACACGGCAGCGCCACCTTGTGGCGCGCCAGTT
Source organism: Planctomycetota bacterium (assembly GCA_031423015.1). Lineage (GTDB taxonomy): Bacteria > Planctomycetota > UBA1135 > UBA1135 > UBA2386 > DATGPD01. The sequence goes on from JANPER010000251.1 coordinate 9,803, forward strand.
CGGCGTCGAGTTGCGCGCGCGTCACGCCCGGCTCGACCGAGCACGTCAGGTCGGCCGCGTCCAAACGCTCGATGCGATTCAGGGCGGCCAGGCTCACGAGACACACCGGCTGCCTCGGCGGCGGCAACCGATCGAAGCTCGAACCCGAGCCGCACAGCCGCACCGCTTGGGCGCGGGTGTCGCGCAGCAGCGTCGCCAGCTCGTCGCGGCTCGACACGCTTTCGCGCCCGAGCACTGCGAAGTCGACTCCGGTCACGACGTCTCCTCGCGCAGCACGCGTTCCACCAGCTGGGGCCACTTGGCCGGCTCAGCGCACGAGCCACGCTCCGGTAGCACCTTGCCCGGATTGCAGCGACCACTCGGGTCGAACGCGCCGCGTACGCGCGCCATCACGTCGAGGTCGGCCGGCGAGAACATCATCGACACGTGCGCCAGCTTCTCCGAGCCGATGCCATGCTCGCCGGTGATGCTGCCGCCCATCGCCATGCACAGCGCGAGGATGTCATGCCCGGCCGCGACCACGCGCGCCGTCTCCTCGGCGTCGCGCCCGTCGTAGCTGATGTTGGGGTGCAGGTTGCCGTCGCCCGCGTGGAACACATTGGTCACGAACACGCCGTGGCGCGTGCCGATCTCGCCGATGCCGCGCAACGTCGCTTCGAGGCGCGTGCGCGGCACCACGCCGTCGAGCACGTAGAGGTCGGGCCGCAGCCGACCCATGGCCCCGAACGCGCCTTTGCGTCCCTTCCACAGCCGCTTGCGCTCGGCGGCGTTGTTGGCTTCCTCCAGACGCAACGCGCCGCTGCGCTGCACGATGTCGCGAATGCGCAGGGCGTCGGCGTCGACTTGCGCCGGTGCGCCGTCGAGTTCGATCAACAACACGGCGTCGGCATCCGTCGGGTAGCCCGCGCGGTACACCGAGGCCTCGACCGCGGCGATGGTCGCGCGATCGAGGATCTCGAGTGCCGCCGGGATGATGCCCTGGGCGATGATCTCCGACACCACGCGACACGCCGCCTGCATGCTGTCGAACGCCGCAAGCAACGTGCGCACCGACTCCTGATTGCGGCACAGCCGCACCGTGATCTCGGTGGCAATACCGAACGTGCCCTCGCTGCCGGTGAACAGCGCCAACAGATCGAGGCCGTGCGGCGCCCGCGCCGCCGCCAAACCCCCCAGGCGCGCCACGCTGCCGTCGGCGCGCACGATCACCGCGCCGAGCATGTGGTCGGTCGTCATGCCGTACTTGAAGCAGTGCGGGCCGCCGCTGTTCTCCGCCAGGTTGCCCCCGATCGTGCAGACCGTCTGGCTGCTCGGGTCAGGCGCGTAGTGCAGGCCTGAGGCCTCGACGTGCTTGGTCAAGTTCAGGTTCACCACCCCAGGTTGCACGACGGCACAGAGGTCTTCGGCGTGCACCGCCAGCACTTTGGTCATGCGGGCGGTCTCCACGATCACGGCTGGCCCTACGGGCGTCGGACCGCCCGACAAGCACGTTCCGGCGCCGCGTGGCACGAACGCGATCTCGTGTTGGGCCAGCAGTCGCAACACGGCACAGACCTCAGCCGTCGTCTCCGGTAGCACGACGCCGAGCGGCGGCGTCTTGTGGATGGTGAAGCCGTCGCACTCGTAGGCGCGCAGCGCGTCGGCGCCAAACAGCGTTCGTTGGTGGCCGAGCAAGTCGACCAAGGCTTGTTGTGGGACGCGCACCGCGGCGGCTCAGCATAGAGACGCGGCATGAGGCAACCAGCGTGCGAGTGTCGACGAATCCAACGTACCAGGCGCGGTGTGCTGGCTTGCCGGTCGCACCGAGGTCTTGGCGTCGGCGCCTCAGTTCCTCCGGAGGCGGCGCTCCCCGTGGCCGTGCTCGGCTCGTCGAGCCTTCAAGCCGCGCTTTGTGACGTGTCGATAGACGATGAGCGCGATGGCTCGGTGGGAAATAGAAAAGGTGGCCGCGGCTCACCTGTTGGAGGCGTTGAGAGTGGCGATGGACCACCTCCGCGACTTCACCATGGCCGGAGAGTCGGCAGACATGGGCGCGAGTCGCAACGCCAGCGCGACCTATGCGCAGGTGCGGCGCCTGCGCACGTACGCCCAGCGTTGCGTGTCGGCCTACACCGAGATCGTCGAGCTCGATCTCAACGAAGAAGATCAGAACCTGATGGCGGCGTGCGCCATCTTCGAGGTCGCCAACCTCGACAAGAAGCTCAACGGGCCAGTGCGTCCCAAGGGCGACGAGGTTGGGTGGCTCGAGGAGCGGCGGCGGGCGCTGACGCACTGGAGCGTGTCGTTCGCGACCCGACGGGTCGACCACATCCCAGTCGCCGACGAGAGCGTCTTCCTCACGCCGTCGGTGCAGAACCTGCTGCGTGAAGTGCAGCGACGGGTGGTTGCTCAAGGCCAGCGCTCCGGCGTGCACCGCGTCACGCGGGAGATGGCGGGTGTGCCCACCATCCCGACCGCTGCTCCGCCACCTCCACCGCCGGCGCACCCCGCGTATCCACCAGAGGCGTATGCGCCGCGCGCGCCGAGTCCGCAGCACCCAGCGCAGCATCCTGGGCATCAACCGCACGCACACCCCGTTGCACCGCCGCCGGCTTACGTGGATCCAGCTTGGGCAGCGCAGCAGCACGCGGTGCCGCACGCGCCGGCGCCGCCAGGCTACGAGGGCTACTACAGTGGCTACCCGCCGCCGCAGGATCCGCGCGTTGCGGCTGCGCCGCCGCCGCCACCGCCACCGCCACCGCACTACTACCACCCTCCGGTCGAGGACCCGCGGCGCGCACCTGGCGCATCGCGCCAGTTCGGCATTCCACAGCCTCCAGCGGGCATGCCCGGCGCGCCGGCCCCGGCACGACCCGCGCCACCGCCTGGCTACTCGCCGCCCGGTTATCCGCCGCCTGGTTATCCGCCGCCGCAACAAGCCTACGGACAACCGGCTGAGCCACCGGCCGCGCCGTGGCCCGTTGCCACGCCGGTTGCGACCGAAGATCCCGCCGCCGAGCAGCCGCCAGGCTCGGGGCTCGATCTCGACCCGCGCAAGCTGCACGACCCGCGCGTGCGCGCGATCCTCATGCTCGAACTGCGCGCCTACGAGCGCGCGTTGCGCGCCAACGATCATCGGCTGTGCGTCGTGCACCTCGGCTCCGTGCTGGAGGCGAGTTGCATCGACTACGCGCTGACGCATCGACGGGACCTGGCGTTGAACGGAGCGCCCGAGACCTGGAACCTGGAGATCGTGGTGCGGCGCGTCCTCGGCGAGGACATCAGCTCGATGGACCGCGCCCTGCTGTTCCACTTGAATGCGGCGCGCAACCTGCTGCGGCCGGCGATCCAGCTCAGCAACCCGATGGTGGTCACCGTGGCGACGCAGTCCGAACTGACCCAGTTCGTGCGGCGCGTGCTCACCGCGATGGGCTACTCGAGTTCGGGCGAGCCGCCACCGCCACTGGTGCCGCAAGCCGCCGCAGCCGGTATGGCGGGTGGGCATCCGCACGCGATGCCGGCCGCGCCACCGCCGCGACCCGGCAACCCCGGCCTCCCTGGTTGGCTGCGCGGTACCTGAGCCCGCCCTACTTGCTGGCCGTCGGTGCCGGCAAGTGATCCTGCGCCGCGTCGTTCTGCAACGGTGCTTCCCAATGCAGGCTCGCGCTCACCTGCTCGACGGCGGCGAACACCCGCAGCAGGTTCTCGCCGAGCACCTTGCGCACCGACGCCTCGTCGAGCCCGCGCTGCAAGAGCCAGTAGGTAATGCGCGGCAGGCCGGTGACGTCGTCGAGACCCTTGGGCACGCACGGCACACCGTCGAAGTCGCTGCCGAGGCCCACGTGGTCGACGCCGGCGATCGCGATCGCGTGTTCGAGGTGCGCGATCAAGCGCTCGATGTCGGGCGGCGGCGGCGGCGGCAGCTTCTGCTTCAACTCAGCCATGGCCTTGGTGTGCTCGGGCGAGCCCTTCGCGAACGTCTTGTCGATCGCCTGCTCGCGGATCGCGCGCTGACTCCGGTTGGCTGTCGATAGCTTGCCGTAGTCGTCGTCGAGGAAGCCGCAGTTGAAGTTGATCATCACCACGCCGCCGTTCTTGGCGAGCGCGCGCAGCATGTCGTCGGTGACGTTGCGCGGGTGTCCGCACAGCGCGCGACAGCTACTGTGCGAGCAGATCGCCGGCGCGCGCGTGACGCGCAGCGCATGGAAGAACGTCGCATCCGACACGTGACTGACGTCGACCATCATCCCGAGCCGGTTCATCTCCTTGACGACCTTCTCGCCCAGGCGATTGAGTCCGCCCCACTTCGGCTCGGCCTCGCCGGAGCTGTCGGCGTACTCGTTGTGGTTGCTGTGCGTCAGCGTCATGTAGCGCACGCCCGCGCGGTAGAACTCGCGCAGCAGGCGCAGGTCGCCCTCGATCGCGTGTCCGCCCTCGATGCCCATGAGGGCGGCGTGCAGCTTCTTCTCCACCGCCGTGCGCAGGTCGGCCACGCTGCCGCAGAACAGCATGCGGTCCTTGTTGGCGGCGACGGTGCACATCACGCCGTCGATCATGTCGAACGCGCGCCGCGCGCTGCCGTTCGCCAGGCTGGTGCGCTGCGCGTCCTTGCTGGCGAAGTCCTCCTTGCCGTAGTACTGCGCCCCCACATAGATGGCATAGAACTCGGCGTCCAGGCCGCCCTGCGCGATGCGCGGCAGATCCATGTGCCCATCGATCGCGCGCGGCCGCATGTCGAAGCCTTCATCGAGGATGCGCGACGTCGTGTCGGAGTGCGTGTCGACCACGAGCGCGTCGTGGTGAATGCGCCACGCGCGCGCCCACAGTCTGGCGTCGTAGCCGGCGGGTGGGGGCGGCGCGTCTTGCGCGGCGAGCGTGAGAACGAAGGCCAGGGTTGCGAGGCGGTGCAGCATGCGGGTGGGCCATTGTGGCAGGCGACGGAGCCGTTGCCAGGCGCTTGCGGCGGGCCTCGGGCCGACCGGGTCTGACCGCGCTACCAGCGCTGGCGCCGCACCGGTACAACGCCGACCTCGCCCCTGGGCCCAAAGGAGATTGCATGCGCACTCTGTCCGTCGTCGTCGTGCTGGAGTTTGTCGCGTTGATCGCGCTCGTGCTCGTCTGGAGCGTCACCAGCCAGGCCGAGTCGATGGTGCTGGGCGCCGGTCCGGCGCCAGCTGGCGAACGCGCCGCCGCGTTGTTGCAGTCTGCGGCAACGCGGCAGGAGTCGGTGGCCCCGGCAACCGCCCCCGTGCGCCGGTTCGCCGCGAGTGACGTTCCTGGAGCTGCATCCGTCGTCGTGCATGGTCGTCTGCTCGCCGCCGACGGCGGTGCCGCTCCGACCGACGCCAACGTCTCGTTCCGCCGTGCTGGCCTGTGGCGCTCCGCCACGACGACGGGCGAAGGCTACGCGACCGCGGGACTCGCGGCGGGGCGTTGGAACGTGCAGGCGCAGGCTGACGGCTTTGCGACGTACCGCGGTGAGCACGAACTCGACACCAGCGAGGTGCAGGTCGTCGACCTCGCGCTCACGCGCGCGCAGCGCGTGAAGGTGTTCCTGCGCACGTCCGAGGGCGCCTCGCTGCACGCGGCGCTGGCCAAGGTGTTCGCGCTGCGCGGCCTGCACGTGGTGGCCACCACGCAGGCCATCGCCCGCGATCTGCCGGCGGTGGAGAGCGGCTCGGTCGGCGACCTCGAGGCCGGCCGCTACCGCTCGGCGCACGAGCGGCCGGGCACCAAGGTGGGTGCGAGCGATCCCGACGGCGAGTTGCAACTCGATCGACCCGCGCCGGTGCACGCCACGCTGTTGCTGCGCCATCTGGTGCTGGCGCGGCAGATCGTCGCACCGGCACAGAGTGAGTTGACGTTCACATTAGACGCCAAGGAAGTGCTCGACCGTCTGACGACCGTGCGGCTGCGGGTGCTCGACGCGGTGACGGGGCAGCCGGTGAGCGGCGCGTTCGCCGCGCTGGAGTCGTCGCAGGGCGGCGGCGCACGCGCCAAGACCGACGCCGACGGGGTTGCGGTGTCCGAGCAAGTGCCGCCCGGCCTCAGCGCGCTGCAAGTCAACGCCAAGGGCTACGAGAGTCTGTGGACACAGGTCCGCGTGCCGGCCGGCGGCACTCTCGATCTGGGCGACGTGACGTTGCATCCGCCGGTGTCGTTGCGCGGTCGCCTGCTCGACGGCGACGGCAAGCCGGTGAGCGGTGCGTTGCAATGGACCCCGCTCGACACCATGACTTTTCCGCGCGAGCTGGTGAATCGACGCAACACGAGCACCGACGGCGATGGCGAGTACACGCTCAGCCTCGGCAAGCGCCGCTATGTGATCACCGCGCGCAGCAGCGACGGGCGCGTGGGCGTGGCGATCGCGGAGGGTGGCGCGCCGCAGGCCTGTGATATTCGCATGGTCACGCCGGTCGAGGTCTTCCTCGTTGCCAAGGGCGATCCGCTCGTCGCCTACGTCGCGACCGTTCGCAACCACGAGGGCGTGCCGATCGCCGCGGTTCGCATCGAGCCGCGTTGGCGCGAGCAAGTGCTGCGCGTGCCGCCGGGCGACTACACGTTGGAAGTGCACGACGACGGTGATCGGCTGGTGCACGCCCAGAAGCTCAGCGCGCGCGCCGCGGCGATCACGCTGGAGGTGTCGCGATGAGCCCCGCGCGCCGCAAGGGTTGGTTGGTGGTCGTGGCGGTCGTGCAAGCCGGCTTGATCGCTTGGCTCGGGTTCGTGCTGATGCGCGGCGACGCGCAACCGGCGAAGGTAGAACCCGCGCCGCTGCCAGAGCCGGCCCCGCGCGCCGAGTCCATCGTCACGCAAGAGCCCGCGGCTGCGGCGCCCGTGGTCGCGCCCACCCCCACACCGGCGCCGCCCGACCAGCCGAGCGTGTTGCCCGCGCCGACGCAACCCGCCCCGGTGACGCATGCGGTGTTGATGGGGCGCGTCGCGGGCAAAGGCACCAAGCAGCCGCGCGACGCGGCCGTGTCGCTGTTTGTGGGCTCGGCGGGCACACCGACCGTGCGCACCCAGGTGCCGGCCGACACCGGCAGCTACGCGCTTCCCGGCTTGGCGCCGGGCTCGTACCGATTGCAGGTGAACAGCACCGGTTTCCGCGACTACAGCGCGACGTTCGAGATCCCGGCCGGTGTCGCCGAGTTCCGCCACGACGTGATCTTGACTCCGAGTTGGGAGCTGCGCGTGCAGATCAACCAACCCGATGGCACGCCGGTGCACGAGAAGTTCGCCGAACTCGCCAAGCTGGATCCGCTGCTGTGGCGCACGTCGCTGAGCGCGGTCGCGCTGTTCGAGGCGCCACCGCCGTTGTTGCCACCGACCGACATGAACGAATCCGACATCGGGATCGGTCGCTGGCGCGGCAGCCGTGATGCGGCCTTCGGCCAGGGTACGGCGTTGCCCAAGCGGTTTGCCGGCTACCTCGAGCTGCCGAACGACGAGCCACTGTATGTGAGCGCCGTGCTGCGCACCGCCGTGCTGGCCACCGAGCGGGTCGAGGCCGGACAGGAGGAGCTGATCTTGACCGTGCCGTTCGAGCGCGTGCTGGCGACCCTGGGGACCGTGCGCTTGCAGGTCATCGACGCCGCCTCGCGTCGGCCGGTGGCGGGGGCGCGCGTGGGTCTTAGCGACGCGCAGAGTTCGGGCCAGGGGCAGCCCGTCGACGTGCAGGGCAAGATCGAGATGCGGTTCGCCAGGCCCGGCTTGCTCAACCTCGACATCCAGGTCAAGGATCGCGTCGCGCCGCTGTTGAACGTGGAGGTTGCGCCGGGCGCGACGATCGATCTGGGCGCCATCGCCGTGCACGTGCCCATCGACTTCAAGGCGACGTTGGTCGATGCCCCGGCCGAAGTGCAGGTGTCTTTGGTCGCGCTCGACCAACCCGCGCACCCGGCGCTCAAGGCCCGCGGCACGAGCTTCGGCACCGCGCGCAACGGCGAGTTCACCGCCCGCATCGCGCCCGGCCGCTATCGCCTGCGCGGCACGCCGCCGTTCCCCTCGACGGCAGGGGGCCTCGCGGTCATGGAGTTCGACACGCAGAATCTCACCGCCGTGCCGCTGCGCGTGCCGATGCAGGCGACCGCCAAGTTGAAGATCACGCCGCCGGCCAATCGCCGGGTGCAGCTCGCCATTCGCGACGCTGCCGGTATGCCGCACCTTCGCCGCTGGCTGTCGTGGACGACGGCCTTCGACCTCAACCTCGTCCCCGGCGACTTCACGGTCGAGATCACGCCGTTCGGCGGCACCGCGACCTCGCGCTTGCTGCGCGTTCCAGCCGCCGGCGCCGAACTCGACCTGCGCCAATAACTACAGACCATTCGCTGCGAAACCGACCCCGACCCTTTACGCGTCTTGCGCAGTCGCGTCATCTGACCGACTTCCCCGCATGCGCCTCTTTGCCATCAGTGACCTGCACCTGTCCCTCGGCGTCGACAAGCCGATGGACATCTTCGGGGACAACTGGGTAGGGCACGAGGCCAAGATGCGCACCGCGTGGGACGCGATGGTCGCGCCCGACGACTGGGTGCTGTGCGGCGGCGACACGTCGTGGGGGCTCACCCTGGCCGAGGCCAAGCCCGATCTCGACTGGCTCGGCGCGCGACCGGGGCGCAAGGTGCTCATCAAGGGCAACCACTGCACGTGGTGGACGTCGCGCACCAAGGTCGAGAAGATCCTGCACCCGTCGATTCGACTGTTGCAGAACGACGCGGTGAAGCTGCCCGACGACACCGTGGTGATCGGCAGCCGCATGTGGGATCCGCCGGACGTGCCGTGGGCCGACGCCGAGGCGCCCAGGGTCTTCGCGCGCGAGGTGAATCGGCTGCAGTTGTCGATCGACGCCGGCAAGCAACTCAACGGCCGGCGCACGATCGCACTGGTGCACTACCCGCCGCGCTTCTCCGACGGCCGCACCACCGCCGTGGTGCCGATGCTGGAGAGCGCTGGCGTGTCGACGTGCATCTACGGCCACCTGCACGGCAAGGATCTGGCGTACGGCTTCGAGGGCGAGGCCGGCGGCATCCGCTACATGCTGGTGTCCGTCGACCACATCGACTTCAAGCCCGTTCCGGTCGACGCGGCGTAGGGACGCGGCGCCGGATCATGCCGGTTCAACTGTCGCGCAGCATCGCGTCGAGGGAACGCGGCGCGCGCCAGTCGCCCACCAGGGACGCGTCGCGCGGCCGTAGCGGATCGTTGGCCGCGCCGCTGCGCACCAGCGGCGAGGTGAGGCCGTGCAGCTCCATGAAGCGAAAGCCGAGGTCGGTGCGCGACACGCGTTCCGGCCCGGCGAGGTGCTCGATGCCGGTGCGCGAGGCATCGAGCAGCAACTCGACCAGCGCGAAGGCGGCGTCGGCCACGTGCAGCGGCGTGCGGAACTCGTTGGCGAAGAGCGCGACCGGCGCGCCCTTGCCGAGCGCGCTGCGAATCATGTCGGTGGCGCCGCGCTGCCCGTCGTGGCTGGGGCCAAACAGCAGCGGCAAGCGCACCACGACGGCGTGCCGGTAGCGCAGCGCGAGTTCCTCGCCGCGCCGCTTGGTCTGGCCGTACACCGACAACGGTTGCGGCTCGGCGGCCACGCCGTACGGCGCAGCCTTGCCGTCGAACACCATGTCGGTGGACACCTGCAACAGACGTGTGCCGGCGCCGGTCGCGAGGAAGTCGATCGCCCACGCGTTCACGTTCATTGCCCGCGCCGGGTCCTTCTCGCAGGCGCCAACTGTCGACATCGCTGCCGCGTTGAGCACGTGCGTCGGCCGCACGCGCTCGACCAAGCGCTTGACGTCGCGGTCCTGCGTGAGGTCGCAGATCACATCGGCATCAGCGCGCCCCAGCGTCGTGCACCGCACCGCGCGTGCCTGCAGCGCCGCGCGCAGGTGACGGCCGAGGTAGCCCGAGGCACCGGTCAACAGCACGTGGGGTTCGGCCATCCGCGGCAGTGTATTGCCACGCGTCGGCTGCCACGACCGTCAGGATTCTGCGAGCTGTCCGCCAGTTCGCGGTGACCACGATCGCCGCGCCGGATCGTCGACGAACAGTTCGGCCTCGGCGCCGACGTGCGCGATATCCGCCTGGCCGTGATCATCGCGGCTGACGGCGACAAGATCCTGGTTCGACCCGGCCGCTACTCCGGCTCCAACATCGTGGCCAAGGGGCTGACGATCGTCGGCCTGGCAGGCGCCGAAGTGCGACCCAGCCTCGGTGAGGCAGGGTTCGCCGTCATCGATCTGACGGCGCTGCAACGCGTGAGCATCCGCGGCTTTCACATCGAGCAACGACTGACGGGAGGCTTCGCGCGGTTCTCGCGAGCATGCCCCGCTACGCTGCGCGTCCCGTGCCTCCGTCGATCGTCAAGTTCGAACGCGAACGCCTCGTCAGGTTGATCCAGTACCTGAACTTCGCCGAGATGCGCACGTTCTGCCACGCGCACGAACTGCCGCTCTACATCCACGTGCAGCGCTCCGATGGCAGCCTGCGCCGCACCGGCGACCGCGACCGCAAGGACATCGTGCTCGCTCGCATGCTCGCGTTCGCTCTGCATGGCCGCCGGTCGGGTCCGACGATCTAGCGCGCGGCGTGATCGCCGATGGGCCGCATGCCCGATCGGCTGACCGGCCGAACGCGGCTGCTCTACAACCAGTACGAGAAGCACAACCCGCGGTTCTTGGCGGCGATGGTGCGGTTGACTGGCGGCGCCTTTCGCACCGGCATGATCGCGCGGCTCGTACTGCGCGACTTCTGGACCGCGGGCACGGCGCCGACGATGCGACAGTTCGCCCTCGAGTGGCGACGGGCGAGCGCTGCGCACACGCGGCCGCGGCCCGAAGGTGCCTACCTCGTCGACATCTGGAAGGGCGAGGCTGGTCCGTAGTGGAAGCAGCTGCGCGTGCAGAACGCGAAGGTGGCTCTGGCAATGCTGAAGAAGGTCGTCGGCACCTGAGAGCGTGAGCAAGAATCGACTCGCCATAGACGCCCGGCCCCCATCTGGCGCCGAGGTGGGGGAGGCCGCGTGTCGCGGCCGGCGTGGGGGAGGGTCCGGGAGGGTCCGCCTCCCCCACCAGCAAGGAACTCAGAGGCTGAGCAATTGTTGCTCAGGCTCTGAGTTCCACAGCCGAAGCAACTTCGCGAAGCGCGAAGATGTTTCG
>JANPER010000252.1:0-25871 GCA_031423015.1 Planctomycetota bacterium
ATCCGATCGAATAGCGCGTGGAAGCGCCGCCCAGGATCTCGCTTGGCGGCACGAAAGAGCGCGTGTTGGAGTTCTCGTACTTTTTCAGTGGGGTTGTTGGGCCTTGCGGCCATGCCCTCGCACTTACCTCCAGCCACGCGCGCGACCAAAGCAGGGTCCCTTCCCTCCACCGGCGTTGTGGCCACCGGCATCGACGGTACTACGAACCCCTCGGACTCCCTCCCAGCACGGACCCCTTTCGCCATCGGCTTATGGGAACCGCCTTCGCCTGACATCGGCCGCTGGGTAGGGCCTCTCCTGTTCCGTGTCGAGCTGTCGTCACATGCCCCCCTCTCTACCCCGAGGAAGTCCTGCGGCGCTCCGTGCTCGGACGCAGTCTGTTGCCTTCGCCGCGACATGATCGGCTCGGCCTTCCTACCTTTCGGGTCTCTACTCTCACGAGGCTGCAAGGTTCACCCTTTCGGATTGGGCCTGCGACTTTGCTCCCCGCGTTCGAGGCATCGCCTCGACGCGGGCTCTTGACGCTCCGCTTGGCCGCCGCGATCTCTCGCGACGACTGGAGCCTGCTACGCGGCGCTTCGGCGCTTTCCGCGGCGGGACTCACACCCGCAAGTTCGACACAGCATCGCCTCACCTCGGAGGATCGGCGTTCAGGACACACAATGCAGTATAGCATATGAATCGCTGTGCCGTCTTTGCACATCGGCCCGCAGTACGAGGGCTGGCGACGCGGAGCCGATTGGCGGCGCGAGTTGTCGGCCATGGATCTCGTTCCTGCCCACGCTTCTACCAGCGCCTGGTCAACGACAGCGCGGCGCACGCAAGTCGCGCGGGCGCACTTGCCGTCTTGCATGAGCGACACCTCCGCGGCGGCTCAGGCCCACGTCTTGACTTCGGGCGCCAGCTCCACGCCGGCGTGCTCCCGCACCCGCAGCTGCACCTGCTCGATCAGCCGGAGGAAGTCGTTGCACGTGCCACCCCCCTCGTTGACGAAGTAGTTGGCGTGCTTGGCCGACACCGAGATCTGGCCGACGCGCATCAGCTTGCAGCCGGCATCGTCGATCAGCTTGGCGGCAGCGGCGCCCGGCGGGTTCTGGAACACGCAGCCCACGCTCTTCTCGGTCACGGGCTGCGTCGCGTTGCGCTTTCTGAGCGAGGCTTCCAGGCGAGCGAAGATCGCCTTGGGGTCGTCGGGGCGCAGCTCGAAGGTCGCGTGCAAGGCGATCGCGCCGGCCAAACCGCCATCGCGATAGCGCGGTTGCAGCCGCGCCTTGCCCCACACCTCCACCTCGCCCACCGGATTGATGACCAGCAGCGACACCAGGTGATCGAAGGTCTCGCCGTCGCGCGTGCCCGCGTTCATCGCCACCGCGCCGCCCACCACGGCGGGAATGCCAGTCAGCGTCTCCAAGCCGGCGAGGCCAGCGTCCTTGGTCTGCCGCATCAGCGAGGGGAGCGACACCCCGGCGCCAGTCGTAACCGTCGCGCCGTCGCGCACCGTGCGGTTGAACGCCGACAGCGTCATCACCACCGCCTCGACGCCCGCGTCTGACACCAACAGATTGCTGCCGCCGCCGAGGATACGCAGCGGGTAGCCGAGATCGAGACACGTACGCACCAAGCGCGCCACGTCGTGCTCGTTCGCTGGCTCCACGAACAGGCGCGCGGGGCCGCCGATGCGCAGGTGCATGAACGGCGCCAGGTCGACGTTCTCGCGCACGACGCCGCCGAAGGCGCCGAGCGCGGCACGGAACGAACTAGATGAAAGCGACGACATCGTCGAGCACTTGATCGATGTCGCCCGCGCCTAGCAACAACACGACGTCACCTTGGTGATAGCAGGACCGCAACCGTTCGGGCAGATCGCAGACTTGGCCGGTGGCCTCGGCACTGGTGCCGCGGCCGCGAATCGCCGCGACGAGATCACCGGCGCAGACGCGCGCGCGCATCTCGGCGCTCTCGCGCGCACCGTAGATGTCGGCCACCAGGCAGTGATCCGCGGGCGCCAACGATTCGGCGAACTCAGGCAACAGGTGGTACGTGCGCTGGTGCTGATGCGGCTGAAAGGCAGCGAGCACCCGCCGGCCGGGGAAGCGGTTGCGCGCCGTGCGCAGCACGGCGCTGATCTCGGCGGGATGGTGCGCGTAGTCGTTCACCAGCACGCCGCCCAACCTGCCCTCGTGCATCTCGAAGCGCCGGCGCACGCCGCCAAAGCCCATCAGACCACGGCAAGCGCCCTCGGGATCGGCGCCCACCAAGGTAGCCATGCCGAGCGCGAACAGCGCGTTGGTCACGTTGTGGCGACCGGACACGGCCAGCGTGATGCGCGGCAGCCGCTGGCTCCGGATCACGGGCGTGAACGCACAGCGACCAGCCTCGTCGTTCACCTCGATCGCGCGCAGATCGGCGAACAGCCCAGCGCCGACGCTCATCACCTGCACACCTTCGCGCACGCCCCGACGCACGGCGTCGGGCACGTCTTCGTGCACGAACACGGTGCCGCCGGGGTGCACGCGCGCGAGATACCCGGCGAACGCTTCCTCGAGGTCGGCCTTGGTGGGGAAGCAGTCGAAGTGATCGTGGTCGAAGTTGAGGATCGCCGCACCGAACGGTCGGTAGTGGTGGAACGACCGGTTGAACTCGCAGGCCTCGATCACGAACAAGTCACTGTTACCGCCGTGACCGTTGCCCCCGAGTTCGGGGATCTCGCCGCCGATCAGGAACGACGGGTCGAGGCCGGCGCCGCGCAGCGCCGACACGGTCATCGCGGTGGTGGTGGTCTTGCCGTGGCAACCGGCGAGCGCGAGCGTGCGCTTGCCTTCGCCCAGCCGAGCAACCGCTTCGGCGTAGATCAGCGGCTTGAAGCCGCGGCGCTCGCATTCGGTGAGTTCGGGATCGGTGCGCGGCACCGCCGCCGACGCGACGACGTAGCCGTTCTCGCCGTGGATCTGCTCTGGCCGACTGCCCACCCACAGGCGCAGGCCCTCTGCCTGCAACGCCATCGTCGTGCGGTTGGCGCAGGAGTCGCTCGCGGTGACGTCGGCGCCGACGCCGTGCAGCAAGCGGGCAAGGCCAGACACCCCGGAGCCGCCGACGCCGATCAGATGCACGCGCGCGCTGAAGACCTTCACGACAACGCCTCCATGCCGGCGAGGTCGTCGAGGATACGCGCGCAGGCATCGCTCGGCACCAGACCGCGGGCGCGCTCGCCCATCGTGCGCAAGAGGTCCCGGTCGGCGAGGAGGGCTTCGAGTACCGAGGCCAGCGCGGCGGCGTCGAATCTGGCCTGCTCGATCACCATGCCCGCGCCGGCGCGTTCGAGCACCTTGCCGTTGTGCCACTGCTGCCGATCGTTGTGATAGGGATACGGCACGATCAACGCGGGCCGACCCGCGGCGATCAACTCGGCCAGCGTGCTGCCACCACCACGACACACGACCAGGTCCGCGGCGGCGTACAGTCTGGCCATGTCCTTGGCCAACGGGCGCACGATCGCACGCACCTCGGCGAAGCCCTCGTCGTAGGCCAGCCGCACCTCTTGGTCCCTGTCGATGCCCGTCAGGTGCACGACCTGCAGAGACTGCCGCAAGCGCGCGGTCGCCGCCGGCACCACGTCGTTGAGCACGGCGGCGCCTTGGCTGCCGCCGAACACCAACAACATCGGGACGTCGCGGTCGAGACCGAGGTCATCGCGCGCGCGCGCACGATCGAGCCGACCGAGATCGTTGCCCATCGGCGTGCCGGTGACGACGGCATGCGCGAATGGACGCACCCCCGGCAAGCCAAGCCAGACCCGTGCCGCCAAACGCGCCAACAGGCGGTTGGCGCGCCCGGGCACCGCGTTCTGCTCGAGCAGGCACACGGGGACACCGAGCGATCGAGCCGCGACGGCAGCCGGCACGCTGGCGCGACCGCCGGTGCCGATCACGAGATCGACCCCTTCTTGGCGCAACAACCGGCGGCACGCCAGCACGGCGCGCGCCAACTTGAAGGGCAGGCCGAAGCCGCCGCCGACGGAGAACTCACGCGCTGGCAGCTCGCTGCCTTCGAGCAAGGCGCGCTCGGCAGGACGACCCTCCGTCAACACGAGCGCGTCGCGGCCAGACGCGCGCAGCGCGCGCGCCAGGGCCATGGCAGGCATCAAGTGCCCACCGGTACCGCCGCTCACGAGACAGACACGACCGACCATAGCTACGTTGAACTCAGCGCGAGAGTGCCGCGCCAGACCGACGCGTCACACTAATTGCCCGCCTTGGCGACGGCAGGCAGCTTGATCTTGGTGCCCGGTTGAAGGCGCGAAGGATTGAGGCCCGGATTGACGGCGACGATCTCACGCCACAGGCTCCGCTTGCCAAGCTTGCTGAGCGCAATGCCCTCGAGGTTGTCGTCCTTGCGAATCTCGTACTCGTTGGCTTGCGCGTGCGCCGGCGCTACCGGGGCAGCGGTCGTCTTCGACGGCAGCTTGATTCGATCGCCGGTCATCATCTTGGTCGGCGTCAGGCCAGGGTTGGCCTTCACGATGTCGTGCCACGCCGATCGCTTGCCAAGGAACTGGAGCGCGATGGCCTCGAGGTTGTCGCCCTTCTTCACGACGTACTCGGTCGTGGTGGCGGGCGCCACGAGCGGCACGGTGCCCTTGCCCGCGTCGAGGCGGGGCGCGGTGGTGACGCCGGCGAGCGGCTCGTTGGCCGCGGGGCCAGGCTTCGCCGGATCATTCTCGCTGCTGGTGGCAAACGCACGACGCAGGCGCGACACAGCGTCGTCCTTGAGGGCAGCCGAGTCCTTGACCTCGGGACCCGCGGCGGGCGCCGTTTTGAGCGGCGTCGAGGAGCGCAAGTCGCGCGCGAGCGCGCTGGCCACCGACTCCTTGTTGGCTGCCACCGCCGGATCACCGCCCCACAAGGCGACGCCGAGGATGAGGAAGATCACGACGCAGAGGACATAGAGACCGTAACGTTCGAGCTGACCCATGATTGACTAACCCCTCCTGTCTACCAACGACGTTGCGCCAGAGGCGCGCGCCGCATTGCCGAGCACGCCCACTGCCGCCATGCAGAACAAGAGGTTGGTACCTCCCGAGCTGACGAACGGCAGATCGATGCCTTTTGGGGGAATGACCCCCGTGACCACACAGAGGTTCATCGCCGCCTGAAAACAGATGGCGAACGTGAACCCGAAGATGAGAGACCGCGCGAACGGGTCGCGCGCGCGCGACATCAAGCGATAGCCAGCGATCGCGATCGCCGTGTAGGCGCTGATCACCAGCAGACCGCCGACGAGGCCGAGTTCTTCGCCGACGATCGCGAAGACGAAGTCGTTGTTGGCCTCCGGCACGTGGCCGAGCTTCATGACGCCTTCGCCGAGCCCGCGACCGAACAATCCACCCGAGCCAAGCGCGTGCAGCGACTGCTGCACTTGAAACGCCGGTGTGCCGCCGAAGAAGGCGTCCAGCCGAGTACGGATGTAGCCATGCTGGAGCGCGACCAATGCCAGACCGGCGAGCAACGGCAGGCCAAGCACGGCGAACCAGCGGACGCGCACGCCGGCGACCAGCGCCATCGCCGTGCCGATGAGCAGCGCGAGGAACGCGTTGCCCATATCAGGCTGCAACGCGAGCGAACCGGCGAGCGCCGCGGCGGCGCCGAGCAGCGGCACCATGCCGCGTCGAAACGTCGCCACGTCGGGCCCAACGCGGGCCACCCATGCGGCGCAGAACACGATGAGGGCAAAGCGCGCAAACTCGACCGGCTGACCACCCCACGGCAACCAGCGGCGAGCGTTGTTGATCTCGGGGCCGAACAACGCGGCGGTGAGGCAGAGCGCGACACAGACGATGAGCGCGTGCGGCGCGAACCGTTGCAGCACGCGCAACGGCAAGAGCGCGAAGGTCAGGAAGCCGACCAGCGCGATCGCGAGCTTGCCGCCCTGCCCGGCAATCGCGAGCTGCACGCCCTTCTCCGGCCCTTGCACGGTGACGGCCATCACCAAACCGAGGCCGCACAGCAACGCGACAGCGCACAGAAGCACGTCGAGCGAGCGGGAGGGCCGCACCGGCGGCTGCAACTCGACTTGATCGATGCTGAGCGAGCGCGCCGGCATCACCGCACCTTGAAGAGGGCCAGGCTCGACATCGCGAGCAGACTTGCCACGATCCAGGCGCGCACGACGAGCCGCGACTCGGGCATGCCACCGAACTGGTAGTGATGGTGCAGCGGCGCGCAGCGAAAGACACGCCGTCCGCGCGCCTTGAAGGACAACACCTGGATCACCACGGAAAGCGCTTCCACCACGAACACGCCACCGACCACCACGAGCATGAACTCGGTGCGGCTCACTAGGGCCGCGTATCCCAGCGTGGCACCGAGCGCCAGGCTGCCGACGTCGCCCATGAACACCATGGCGGGCGAGGCGTTGAACCACAGGAAGGCCAGACACGACCCGAGCAACGCGCCAAGCATGACCGTGAGTTCGCCGGCGCCGGGCACATGCGTCACGCGCAAGTAGCTGGCCAGCTCGAAGTGGCCGACGAAGTAGGTGATGCCGGCGAAGGCGACAGCGGCGATCGCCACACAGCCGGTGGCCAGGCCATCGAGGCCGTCGGTCAGGTTGACCGCGTTCGCCGAGCCGGTGAGCACCAGCACCGCGACCAGCAGGAAAGGCAGGCCCCACCACACGGCGAGGGGAATGTCGACGCCGGACACGAACGGTAGATAGAGGTGCGGACCACCGTTGCGAGCCTCCAAGCCGGCCGGCCCCAGAAGTCCGATGCCCACCACGATGGCGCCAGCCGTGAGCAGACCCTGCTTGGCGCGCGCGCTCAGCCCCTTGCGCACGGTCTTGAGCTTGATCCAGTCATCGACGAAGCCGACGCCGGCAAACCAGCCGATGAGCAGCACGCCCCAGATCGAGAAGCGGTTGGCGCCGTCGAACCGCATGCACAAGAGGCAGGCGATGAGCATGGCGCCGACGATGAACACGCCCCCCATCGTCGGCGTGCGGTTGCGGTCCTTGTGCAGTTGCTTGAGTTGCTCCGAGTCACCCTTCTGCGTGTCCTCGCGTGCGCCCATGCGCGACAACCACGCGATCACACGCGGTCCCAGCGCAATGCCGAACACGAACGCGAGCAGCGCGGCCAACGCCGCGCGGAAGCTGATGTACGCGAACAACCCGGCCCCGGGTTGCTTGCCGATCAGGTGATGGAACAGCTCGTAGAGCAACGTAGGATCAGGAGTGCGCGACCGCGGTCATGGGGCTTCTTGCAGGAGGTTGGGCGACGCGCGCGCCGAGCGCGCTCACCAGGGAGTCGACCAGACGATCGAAGCCGACGCTGTGCGAGGCCTTGCACAGCAGGCGATCCTCGGCGCGCAGGAGCGCGAGCAAGCGCTCGATCGCTTCGCCCTGGTCTTTGACGCGGATTACGTGAGTCCGCGCCAAACCCGCGGCCTCGGCGCCATCTGCGATCGCGGCAGCCCGGTCACCCACGGTGATCAGGTAGTCGATCTGCCGGCGCGCGACCTCGCCGCCGAGTTCGACGTGCAACGACTCCGAGCTGGCGCCGAGTTCGCGCATCTCGCCAAAGACCACGAAACGGCGGCCGTTGCACGGCAAGCCGGACATCGCCAGCAGCGCGGCGCGCGCCGACGCCGGGTTCATGTTGTAGGTGTCGTCGAACACCTGCACGTTCGCCGCTTCGCGACACTGCAGGCGACGCTCGGTCACCGGCATGCTGGCGAGCGCGATGAGCGCCGCGTCGAGGTCAGATCCAACGGCGACCGCCGCGGCGAGCGTGAACAGCGCGTTGACGACATTGTGCGAGCCCAGCAGCGGGATGGTGACCGGCCGCTCACCCTGCAGCAGGAACGACGTGCCAAGGCCGTGGGAGCGGACGTCCGTGGCGAACCAATCAGCCTCTTGGCCAACGCGCACCAGCACCTTCCTGGCTGCCGTGGCGTTGAGCATGTGGCGCGCCGTAGACGGGTCGTCACCATTCAAGATCGCCAGTCCGCTCGCCGGCAGGGCGCGCAGCAGCGCGGCCTTCTCGTGCGCCACGCCTTCGAGCGAGCCGAGGCCCTCGAGGTGCGACTCGGCGACGCAGGTGACGATCGCGATGTCGGGCTGCGCGACTGCGGCCAGCGCTTCGATCTCGCCCGGCGCGTTGGTACCGATCTCCACCACCGCGGCGCGGGTGTCGTCTTGAATCTGAAACAGCGACAGGGGCACGCCAATGGCGTTGTTGAACGAATGCGGCGAGCAGACCGTCGGCATCGAGGCGCTGAGCACGCGGCCGAGCATGTTCTTGGTGCTCGTCTTGCCACACGAGCCAGTGACGCCGATGAGGCGCACGCCCGGGTGGGCCCTGCGCCAGGAGGCAGCCATCGCCAAGAGCGCCCGGCCGGTGTCCTCCACCTCGATGACGAAGCGCCCGCGCGGCACCACGAGTGACACCGGCATGTGCGAGACCACCAGCCCCGCGGCGCCCGACGACAGCGCGTCGGCCAGAAAGGTGTGGCCATCGCGGTGCTGCCCCGGCAACGCCACGAAGCAGTCGCCTGCAGCAACCGCACGGCTATCGGTGAGCACACGCTTGGCCGCGACTCCGTGCGCCTTGCGCAGCACGCGGCCGCCAGTCGCTAGCGCGATCGCATCGGGCGTCAGACGGAATGCCAGGTCACGGCGCATCATCGTTCGTTGCCTCGCCAACCAAAGTCTCGATGTACGCGCAAGTCGGCGCGCTCGATCACATCATCGCGCATGCACAGCGCCTCGGTGGCCACCTGCGCGTCGTCGAACGGCACGACCGAGTCGCGCATCAGCTGATACGTCTCGTGCCCCTTGCCCGCGATCAACACTGTGTCGCCCGGCCGCGCGTCACGAATCGCCTGCTGAATCGCCCGCGCGCGGTCAGCGATGCGGTAGTACGCGCATGCCACCTGACCGACACCAGCTTCGATGTCGTCGAGGATCTTTTCGGGATCCTCGGAGCGCGGGTTGTCGCTGGTCATGTAAGCGACATCGGCGTAGCGGCTCACGGCGCGCGCCATCAAGGGCCGCTTGGCTCTGTCGCGATCGCCGCCGCAGCCGAACACCACGAGCAGGCGGTGATCGGCGATTTGCTCGAGCGTGGCACATACCTTCTCCAACGCGTCGGGGGTGTGCGCGTAATCCACGAACACACGCACGTCGTGCCGTGGGCTCACGCGTTGCAGCCGTCCGCGCACCTGCGGCGCCGCCTCCAACGCCTGGGCTACCGTCAGGTCCGACAGACCCAGCGCAATCGCCGCCGCGGCCGCGGCCATCGCGTTCTGCACGTTGTGCAGACCTGGCAGCGGCAGATGCAGTTCGACGCGGCCGTTGGGCAGCGTGATCTCGAAGCGCGTGCCCTGCAGCGTGGGCCGCAGACGTTCCACGCGGATCATGGCGTCGCGGCTCTGACCAAACGTGATCAACTCGACGCCGGGCGGCGTGGCCTCGCGCATGATCCGCCCCGCCGGGTCGTCCATGTTGATGCAGGCGGTCGCGCCGCGCGGCAGCATCTCGAACAGCTTGGCCTTCGCGGCGGCGTAGTCCCGCATGTTGCCGTGGTAGTCGAGGTGGTCTTGGCTGAGATTCAGGAAGACGCCGGCGCGGAACCCGACGCCACGCACGCGGTGCTGGCTGAGCGCGTGACTGCTGACCTCCAACACGCACGCATCCAGACAGCGATCCGCCATCTCGCGCAGGTAGCCCTGCAAGCGCGCGGCATCCGGTGTCGTGTTCGACGCGGGTAGCCGGCGGCCGTCGAACTCATAACCGATGGTGCCGAGCAGCCCGACCTTCCAACGCGCCGCTTCCATGCACGCGCGCAGGAGGTGGGTCGTGGTGGTCTTGCCGTTGGTCCCGGTGATGCCAACCACCGGCAGACTCCGTGATGGATGCCGGTAGTAGATCGAGGCGGCGTCGGCGACGGCTGCCCGCACGTCGGGCACGACGAGCACCGGGACAGGCACGTCCAGCGGGCGCCCGGAGACGACCGCGATCGCGCCGCGCGCCACCGCATGCGCAGCGAACGTCGCGCCATCGTCGCGCGTGCCAGGCACTGCGAAGAACAGGTTGCCCGGCCGCACCTCGGCACTGTGAGTAGCGAGGCCGTCGATGACGACCTCGTGATAACGCTGGACCTGCACTGGCCGCAGCGCCTGCCGAATGGCTCCCAGTCCAAGAAGACCCTGGCTGGCCGTCAAACCTGACGGAAAAGCTAGCTCTGTCATTACCGCCCTGTCGTGGATTCGGCGGAGGCGACCGTCCTCCGCCCTGGTGCCGCAGCCCTGACCTGCTGCGCCCTTGCAGCGTCGCGCGCTGTGACATCCGCCGGGGTCAAGACCCCGAGCGCATGCAGCAGCAAACGCGTCGCCGCGGGCGCAGCATAGCGACCGCCGTAGAAACCTTCAGCACGGTCTTTCTGAAGGACACAGAAAGCGAGGTAGCGCGGCGCGGACACTGGCGCGAAGCCAGCGAACGAAGCCGTGCGTACTTGCGAGGCGCGATTGACCGAGGTACCGGTCTTGCCAGCGACGACTCCTGGGGCAACGCCGAGGTCGGCGAGCATCTTGGCGACGTGGCGACCGGTTGAACCTTCCGTGTCGCTGATCACCCGAGTCATCGCACCCTTGAGCAGGTCGAGTTGGTCCTCGCTGAGCAACGGCTCGGCGGGCGCGACCTGCACCAAGGGGAAGTCAATGCGGGCGCCGTCGAGTTCGGCGGCGGCGATCAGGCGCAACTCACGCTGCTGCCGCGCCAACAGAAACAGAAAGGCACGCAGCATCTGCGCCGGCGTGACCATCATCTCGTAGCCGAAGCAGTAGGAGGGGCCGGTGTAGTACCAGAAGCCCTTCTTGGACAGCGCTGACAGATCGGTCTTGCACCGACCCTTCGCCTCGCCAGCCAGGTCGAGCGCCGTCGCGTGACCGAAGCGATAAAAGCGCGCGTACTCCTCGATGCCGGCGATGCCGGCGCGCAGGCCAACCTTCACGGCACCGACGTTGCTGCTCTGCACGAGAATGTCGCTGGGGCTCAGCCGGCCACAGGCGTGGTCGTCGAAAATCGGTCGAAACCCGCGTGGCACGCTGGTATCCAAGGGTTCTACGTTCCAGCCGCGGCCCGGCGCACCGGCTGAACAGTCGAACACGTCGCCGTGCCAGTCGATCGCGCCGCGCCGCAGTGCGATGGCGAACACCAACGGCTTGACCGACGAACCAGGCTCGAACTGGCGCTGCGTCGGCGTGAACGCCGCCGCGCGCGGGTGGCTGCCGTCGACGAAGGACGCCATCGCCAGCACGTTCCCAGTCTCTACCTCACACATCATCAGCGCGCCCCAGCTGGGCACCGCACCCCGCTCCCGGTGAGCCTCATCCACGGCAGCCTGCAACTCGCTCTGCGCGGCACGTTGCAGGTCGAGGTCGAGCGTGGTGATCACCGAGCTTGGCGCCTGCGCCGCAACCTCTTGGCCCGCCCAGTAGCGCTGCTTGCCAGGGCCAACGCGCACCAAGCGCGAGCCGGCCACACCACCGCGCAGACCATCCAACGCCTCGAGGCGCGTGCGCAGCTCGCTGGTGCAGTCGCGGTCGGCAACGAAGCCGACCGGCCCAAGGCACGCTTCACCGCCAGGGTACACGCGTTCGTAGCGGGTCTTGCGACTGATGTGCAGCGTCCGCCAGCTGCGGCTCGCCTCGAGCGCACCGAGCGCCTCCACGACGGCCACGGAACGGATGTCGTCGCCGATCAGGAAATCGACCTTGAGCGGTGCCTGCGGCGACGGCGGCTTCGGCGCGGCGAGCGCACACTCCTTTGCGTGCGCCGCGGCGGCGAGGATGCGTTGCTGCAGCACACGCCGCTGCGTGACCCGCTCGGCCGTCGGAGCGTCGGTACCGGCAAGCAGGCAGTTGGCGAGTTCATCCGCCAAACTCAACGTCCGGTCGGCAAACCGAGCCTCGCCGTCGGCACCGGAAGCAGCGACCAGGTAGACCTCCGCACGCACTTCGAACACCGGCAGGTCTTCCGCAAGAACTCGCCCAAAGCGGTCGAGAATGCGGCCGCGCGGCGGAGCCTCGAGCACTCTTCGCTCCGTGCGACGGTCGACCAACGCAACCCGCACGTCGCGTTCATCTACCTGCAGCTCGACCAATCGATGGCCAGCCGCCAGGTAGAGAGCGAGCACCAACAGGAGCAGCGCACCCGCGCGTGCGCGTTCGCCGCGCGAAGCCATGTCGGCCGTGCCAGGGAGGGGACGCATGTCATTCACCCCCGGCTCGCATCAGGGACGCGCGCAACAGGTCGCCGAGCGCGGCTGGCGTCGTGGCTGCCGCAAGAGCTCGACTGCGGTGCTCGAGTTCGTACTGCCGCGCCTTGACCGAGAGTCCCAGCCGCTCGATGCGTGCCCGCGCGCGCAGGCTCCCGGTGCGCATGGCGACCGTCGCGACGGTCAACGTCAACAGGGCGGCAAACGAGAGCGCCGCGAGGAAACGGAGGATCATGCTGCCGCCTCGCGCTTGATGCCGACACGCAGCTTGGCGCTGCGCGCGCGCGGGTTCGCCTCGACCTCGGCCGCGCCAGCGAGCACCGGCTTCTTGTGCGGTAGGTCGAAGCCCGCGCGCAGGAAGTTCTTGACGATGCGATCCTCCAGGCTGTGGAAGGTGATGACGGCGAGGCGCCCCCCGACGCACAGGGCTGCCGTTGCGGCGACGAGCCCCCGTTGCAGTTCGCCGAGTTCATCGTTCACCAGGATGCGTATCGCCTGGAAGGTGCGCGTCGCCGGATGGATGCGCGCGTACCCATGGCGCGGCACGCAGCGCGCGACCAAGTCGCGCAGGTCGCTCGTCTGCCGCAGCGGCGCCTTGTTGCGCGAAGCGACGATCGTGCGCGCGATGCGGCGCGAGTGGCGCTCCTCACCGTACTCCCACAGCACGCGCGCAATCTCGGCCTCCTTGGCCCGCGCGAGCCACTGCGCTGCGGTCTCCTGCGCCGCGTCACTTGCATCCATGCGCATGTCGAGCGGCCCATCGTGCGAAAACGA
The DNA here is from genome assembly GCA_031423015.1 of Planctomycetota bacterium. Taxonomy (GTDB): domain Bacteria; phylum Planctomycetota; class UBA1135; order UBA1135; family UBA2386; genus DATGPD01. Next base: position 13,049 of record JANPER010000252.1, read on the forward strand.
AAACCCTCGCGCCGCCGTATCGAGCTGAAGAGAGCTGACCCCCAAATCGAGCAAGACACGGTCGCAATGACCCAACCCTTCCTGTTTCAACACCTCCAACATGCGCGAGAACGAAGCCTGAAAGAGCCGAAACTCGACACCCCCGCCGACCCTGGAACTGACCACTTCCAGAGTGCGGCGGGCATGCGCGAGAACGGCAGCGTCGCGGTCGATGCCGATCAGGATCCCCCCTGGAGAAAGGCCAGCGAGCATCAACGACGCATGCCCACCAGCCCCCACCGTGCCATCGACGGCGACCTGACCGGATCGCACGTCGAGCGCGGCGAGGGCTTCGGCAAGCAGCACCGGACGGTGAACACTGACCTGTTCACCGCCGGTGCCCTCACCTGGCTGCGTCGAAGGCTCTGTCATCGCAAGCGCTCCAGCACCGCCCGGAGTGGAGGCGTCTGCGATGGGAACTGCGGCCGTGAGGCCGCAGCAATTGGCTCAACTGGTCGCGGGAGGAACCGCAGACCGACTGACCGTTGTGTCAAAGAACGCCTGGAGCTTGCGCGCCTCGGAGAGCGCGCCAGCCCAGAGCTGAGGATTCCAAAGTTCAATGCTCTTGCCGGTCCCCACGACGACGACGTCGGCACTCGCTTGCAGGCCGGCGTAGGCCCGCAGGGCCTCGTTGATGAGGATGCGGTTCGTCTTGTCTGGCGCGACCACGTCGGCATGGCCCAGCACGATGCGGCGAACCGCGCGCGTGCCGGAGTCCACGAAGGCGTCGGCGCTGAGTCGCTCGATCGCCTCGCCCCAAGACCCCTTATCCATGAGCAGTAGGCACCCATCGAGGCTCGCAGTGATGGTGAAGACCGCGTCCTTCGGCGGGATCTCGTCCATGAAGCGCTTCGGGACGATCAGCCGAGACTTGTCGTCTAGGCTGTGCGTCGAAGTCCCGTGGAAGCTGACCATGGTGAGGAGCCAAAGTGCGGAGAAACTCCGTGAGTGGCCGACCACTCTACAACCACTTTTCCCCACTACAAGGCGCTGCCATGGGTCATTTAGAAGGCACTCTCTCCATCCGTCACCACTCATCATTCCCTAGTGCCCCCGAGAGTTGGACTCCACAATTAGATGCGGGCATCCAATGCCAGGGAACTTTGCCTAGCCCCGGGGCGCGTCGCATGGACCCCGGTGGAGCTGACGCCTCCGCAGAGCAACTCCGAAACGCAGACTGGGCGAGGCCGCGATCAGCGACCTCACCCAGTTTCAGTCGGACAGCTCTGACCGCGTCTCAGTTCGTCTGGGTGAAGCGGTAGACCATGGCGAAAGACTCCAACGCCGGCGACACCGCCGGGGTGGCGTCCACGTTGTTCTTCATGATGAAGCGCCAGTTGAAGTAGCGCACATCGTTGGGCCGGAAGGAGTCAGCCGGACCCGCAAACCGAGACAGGAAGGTCGAATTGGTCAGCGTGTTCGGGTCGTCGACGTAGTCGGTGACGTGCAAGTTGTACGGATACGTCCAGTGGTTGCGCTGTCGCGGCGGCGACTCGACCGTCGAGTCCTCGAACTTGCGATTGTGCGCGTCGCCGGCCTTCAGCGGATCGAGCGGAAAGTTGACAAAGTCCGGCCGAACCTGAGGGCCTGCGGTCCAATACGTCAGGGGCTGCGCGGCAGTGGCAACCCACGGCGCCGGATGCACAATGCTGGCGCCGCGATACTGCGCGATGATCTCCGTGCCACCTGGCAAGGTCGACAGGCCTGGCTCGAAGATCGCTGCGAACTCCGGCTTCACGCCAGGTGGCAGGACCGCCCGTGCACCAACGTCGGCGAAGTACGGGCCGAGACGCGGGTCGCGAAACGGATACAGCTGGAACAGCGGGTCGACGCGGTGCGGATTCAGCACGTCCACGAAGCCGGACGTGACCACGGTCTGGCGCTTCATGAAGTCCCATTGCGCCCAGTAGAACGTGTTGTCGCCCGCGATCGTGGCGTTGCCGTTGGTCGGGTTCAAACCACCACTGGCCCGACTCCATTCCGTCGAGCCCGGTCCGACCACGCGCGCGCGCCCTTGGTAGACGCCACCGCCGGAGTAGACACGGAAGTTCGGAATGCTCGATGATTGGATGGCCAGCGCCACTTGCCAACCATTGGCGCCCGAGGCGATGTAGCCACGGCCAGCCGGCAAGCTCGCCTCATCGGGATACATCTGGAAGTCGCCCAGGAGCGGCAACGCGATGCTGCCCACGAGACCGCCGGTCAAGTTCTCGAGCTGCGAGCGTCGCGCCGTGCTGATGTTGTAGTTGTTGCCGTTGATCCAACGGCCAGGGTTGAGCCGCACGCCCGTCGGGCTCCCGGTTGCGAACCGACCGCCACCCATCAGCCAAGGGGAGATGATGTAGGGTTCGAACAAGCGCTGGGCTGTGCTGACGTCGCCGCTGATGCCAATGCGCGCACCCTGCGCCAAGACCGTCTCGTCGCGCCACACGAAGTAAGGCTTCTGCAGCGGCGGCAACGGGTGGTAACGGTTGATGTTGTTGGGCTCAGTGAACGCCAACGACGCATCGATCACGACGTAGTTCTGCTCGTAGCCGACGTGCTGCGCTGGATTGCGCTGACCGGTCGGCTCTTTCGTGCCGCGGAGATCCAAGTCGTGGACGTAGTTGTCTTGGAAGACCAACGACAAGCCAGAGTTGCCGACTGCGTCAGGCAGCGAACTTGTCGCCCCGACACAGTTCTCGGCGCGGAACTCAGAGTGACCGAGGTAAAGACTCATGCGGTCGAACTCGTCGAACGTGATCGGCCGACTCGAGTGTGGCGACCAGTGCACCTCCTCGACGTCCAAGTTGAAGTCGAACGGATCGACGCGCGATAGATTGAGGTCGAGTTCGCGCCAGACCGTCTGCAAGCGGCATCCGTACGGATTGAGCGGGTTCTGAATCGGCTGGCCAAAGCGCACCGCTGCCGCCGCGCTCGGAACCTGCATCTCACCCGACATGGATTCTGGGCACCAACGCAGCTCAGTGTTCTGCGGCGGAGGCGGCTGCTGATTCAGATCGTCCGCCACGCGCGAGATTCGCCCAGTCGCCCTAGCCTCGATTCGCCCGTCGATGTAGTTCACGCCGCCAAACAGATCGGGCAACGGGTACGACAACGCGTTCACCGTCTGCGTTCGGATCTCGTTTGGGATGAAGTACGAAGGCTGTTCATCCTCGTCCAACGCAGCGTAACGACGGGCAATGTTCACCACGCGATTCACCGGGAACAGCGGGCGGTCATTGGCCAACCGCACGTCGAGCTTGAAAGGAACGACAATCGCGTCGAGCAACCGACCTGACTCGGGCAGGAAGTCGATCTCGTTGCCCGCCAAATCTTTGATCCCGCTCCTGCCGCCGAGGACATGCAGATAGTAAGTGCGGGTCCGCTCGTTAGCGGTCATCGTCGCGTGATCGAGATAGAAGCCGAGCGGCGGTTGCAGCCGGATCGTGGTCTGCGAACCGTCTTCGTCGAAGCGCGCGCCGACCACCAAGTTCGGCGTGATGAACTTGTTGAGGTCGAATGACGTCCGGTCCATCATTGTGCCGGACAAGTAGTCCTCGATCGCGACCTGCGAGTCCGGGCCACGCAAGGGCAGTGTGGCAAAGAAAAGTGTGTCCAGCGCCTGCACCGTGGTGAGGTCGAGCGGCTTGCTAAAGCGGATGATCGCCGCCGCAAACGGCGAAATGTTGTCCGTCGGTCCCGCCGTACCAGAAGCGTCGAGAATCGGGCTCGGCGAGAAACGCACGAAGTACTGCTCTTCGTCCGAGTTGAGGGCGCCATCGCCGTACTCGTACTCGGCCACAATGACCGCGCGCGGCGCGTTCACGATCAGCCATGGCTCGCGTTGCGTGCGGTCAGACGGGTAGCCGGGCAGCCTTGACGGGTCAGCTGCCGCCAGCGCTTCCTCACGCCGCACCAACACCAACGCATGTCGGTTCTCTTTGCTGTCTTGCGGGTCGGCCACGACCTCGGTCACCGCGATCGCGCTGGCCGTGCCGTCGGCGGTGACGACTCGAATCGCGTCGCCCGCGTCGAGGCGATGGTTGATGTTGCCCTTGTAGATGGTGAGCAACTGCGAGAAAGCATCCACCTCTTCGACGCGCTCGAGGTACATCAACAACTCGCCGACGATGCGGGGGGGCACCGGATCGCGCCGGAAGCCGCGGGAGATCTCGCCCGAATCGTCCGCTCGGTTGCCAGATCGGAAGTCGCGGATGACGCTGCGCACCGCGTTGTTGTTCGTGCCGGTCTCGTTGGCTTCGACGTCGCGCTTCACGCCCGGAAGCGCGAGAGGGCCGTCGAGCGCAATCGCCAGTCGGATGTTTGCACCGAACTGGTCTGGGGCCTCTGGCAGGCCACCCGCTTGGTTTTGCACTTGCAGGCTGACGCCTTCGCTGCCAAGCAACACCGGGTCCACGATGAGTTGACTACCTTTCGGCACATAACGGGCCGGAAGGACTTCGAAGTCGCCGCGCGTATCGCCGTCATTCGGGTCGCGCAGGATGCGGAGCACCTGCACGGCCTCGGTGTTCTTCACGCCAACGATCTGGCCACCGTTCATCACGTAGAAGAACGACTCGTCGATCCCCAGATCGCGCGAGAACGACAACCGGATCGCGCCGTTGCGGGGCACCACCGAGAACGGCGTCTGCGCCGCGTTCTGACCGAACCTGCCGGGCGTCACTCGCCGCACTCGGTCATCCAACGCTTCGAATGCACTCTCGAACGCCGGGCTGCCGATCTCACGCGTGATCAGCAAGCGCGGCTGCAAGTTGTCAGGGTTCGCTGACAAGAAGTCGTAGAGGATCTCGTTGTCCTTCTTGTTGCGGTTCACGCCGTCGCGCTCGTCGACGATGTTCGAGCCGATCAACACGTCGCGTTGATAAAGCCCCGCGGTGAACGCGCCCGACGACGTGCGACGCAGGCCGAACACATCGACCAAAGCGCCGAACTCGACAGCAACGAGCGATGCGCTCCCAGACCCACCGCCGACGGCGGAAGCCTCCTTCTTGCTGGAGCAACCTGCAAGAATGAGGGCGCCGACCAAGAACAGGCCGGCGTACAAGCGCGGTGAATCCGCAAACCGAGAGTGAGCTATGCCCATGGCTTTCGAGGCAGCGACTGGCTACCGCAGGAAAGGTAACTCGTTGGTGTCAAGAATGTTCGAACGAAGGTACGACACGTTTATCGGGTCGTGAGCCGCTCGACGCAAGCCGCCGAGAGTAGCTACTTTGGGTCGGCTTCGCGCCTGCATGTTACTACAGGACAGTGAGCACCGCGCCAAGTAAGCACCGCTCCGGGCAGCACCGCTCCGAGGACGGGGCCAACGAACCGACAAGCACGTTCGCTCATGCAGGTAGCCACCCTGATCGTTCCCGTAACAGAGCGAGGGCAAGTCTCCTTGGCTGGCCCCATCGCGGCCTTGGGCCGCAACCAAACCGCTTGCACGCCGGCGCAGCGCCGACCAGAAGGGCCCAAGGCCGCTTTGTTGCTGCGGCTTCCAGAGCCGCTGAGTAGTGGCGAATTCAGCGTCATGGCGAGTTACGACCGTCTAGATTTCGCGCCCCCCGCGAGCATTCGCGGCTCTCGCAGCCCAAGGGACCGCGAATGAGGCTACGGCTTCACCGGATCACCAGGCGTCGAGCCAAACCCACGCTCTCTCTTCCACCCGCTTGCCGAAGGCGTCCCTTCGTGAGAATCGGGCCCGAGCTAGCCCATGGTCGCCCCACCGCACAGGCTGACGGCTTGACCAGTCATGGCTGCCGCGCCGGCACTTGCCAAGTAGACCACCAAGGCCCCGACTTCCTCGGGTTCGACCATCCGGCCCAGCGGCACGTCGCCTAGCGCACGCTGCCGAGCTTCCTCGTAGGGCACCCCGAGCCCACGCGCCATCAGCTCCATCCCATCGCGGGCCATGTCGGTCTCCACCCACCCAGGGCAGATGCAGTTGACGGTGATTCGTCGCGGCGCAAGTTCCATCGCCAGTGCCTTGGTGAAGCCAATCACACCGTGCTTGCTGGCGCAGTACGCCGTGTAGCCGGGCACGCCGAACTTGCCCAGGACCGAGGACACGTTGATCACCCGCCCACCATCGACAAGCGCGGGCAAGGCCGCGATGGTGACGTGGAACATGCCATCCAAGTTGGTTCGAATGATCTCGTTCCAACGGTCCGGCCCATCAATGCCACACGCATTGGGGCCGCCGACGCCCGCGTTGTTCACCAGCACATCCAGTTTGCCTCCCAGGCTCGCGACCGCGGCGTCTACGGCGGCTGCCGTCGCCCGGCGCTCGCGAACGTCCATCACCTGCGCGCTGACTCGACCAGGCAAGCCGTGCGCAAGGTGCACGGTTTCTGCCAGCGCCGGCTGACGGCGCCCAGCCACCACCACGTGTGCTCCCCCTTTGGCGAGCGCCAGGGCAATCTGGCGACCAATGCCACTGCCACCGCCGGTGACCAGACAGCGCTGCGGGGTCGAGACAGCGTCCCCAGCGGACCGACTCATGCCAGCAACCTCTCGGCTCGCGGCAGGCGCCGCCATGCCCGCGTCATCAGAGGGTCAGGCAAGTGCCCGCCTACCGCGACGAGCAAGACGTGAACGTGCATCACCAGCATGAACTTGTTGTACCGCCGCAGGTCACATCTTGACCGTCGCGCTTGCCAATCGCACAACGTCTCCGTGCGGGCCACGACTACAGTTCTGTTCGCTTGCCTGCTGCACGCGGCCGGCTGCGCCGGCGGAGCGTTGCAGTGGAGTGACACCCGGGGCCAAGATCCACTGCCCACCGGGCCACGCTATCTCCGGCTGTACAAGGAGTCGCACTTCCGCGCGCTGGGCGATCGCTTCGAGCGCGGGATGACCGAAACCGAGTTCTTGCAGCAGTTGGCGCAGACGCGCGTGCTGTACCTGGGCGATCATCACGCCAACCGCAGTCTGCACCAGACGATGCTGGCCCTGCTCGACGACATCGATCGCGCCGGCCAGCGCTATCACCTCGCACTCGAGTGCATCGGCACCGAGGACGAGGCCGTCGTCGATCGCTTCTTGACAGGCCAGATCGACATCGAAGCCCTGGCAAACGCCCTAGAGGAGCGATGGCCAGACACTTGGCTTCGGCGGGGCAGCGTCGACAGCGCGTTCTATCGCGCCCTGCTGACTCGCGCAAAACGGTATGGGCACCCGGTGTTCGCTCTCGAGCCGACTCCGCGGTTACCGCTCTACCAGCGCGACCAGGCGATGGCGCGCACGCTCCTGCAGCGCGCACGCGCGCACGCGGACGCACTGCTGGTGGTGATCGTCGGCGAAACTCATCTGCTGGGGCACGGCCAACTCGTGCAGCGCGTCGCGCTGCCGAACCTCGCCGTGTGCGCCAGCCTGTCGGTGAGTCTGCGTAAAGACGCCGCCCGCCAAGTCTTCTTGCCGCAGCATCGTTTCGCGCTGACCAACGCCGACGTGCTGTTCTCGCTGCCGCTCGAGGATGCCCGCGCCGATTGAGCTGGATGCACTGCCAGTCGTCAGTCCGTTGTTCGACGGCCGTCCTTGATGTCTGAGCGCCGCTTCTTCGCTTGCAGCCGCCGCTCCACGCTGCCGCGCGTGGGCCGCGTCGCGCGACGTGGGCGGGGGCGCACGAGGGCGCCGCGCAGCAGCGCCTGCAAGCGCGCCATCGCGGCTTCGATGTTCTGACTCTGCGATCGCCCCTCGCTGCACACGACTTGCAACTGGCCATCGCCGTCGAGCCGAGCCGCGAGTTTGTCGCGCACGCGGGCGACATCGTCGGCTCCCCACAGATCGATCAAGCCCGACAGGTCGACGCGCAGGTCGACCTTGGTCTCGACCTTGTTGACGTTTTGCCCGCCAGGCCCCCCGCCGCGCGCGAAGCGCACCGACAGGTAGCGAGCGGGAACCACGCGCAGGCGCGTCACGGTGACATCACGCAGGGTCATCGGCAGGAATCCATCGGCTAAGGGGCAGCGTGCCAAGCGCGCACGCCCGCGCAAGTTCGGCCGCACCATGCGACGGCGAACGCGAACAGCGCTGCGCCGCGCGCTGCGTTCCGGCGCGCGCAAACTCCTGGCGCAGGAGCATCAACAGACCATCGTCGCCCCGCAGGACACCGCCGCCGAGCACGATGTCTAGCGTTGCGACCGGCAACGACGCGCGACGGGCCGCCACCAACGCCAACTGCGCCAACGCCGCCGCGCCGGCGCGCTGCAGCTCGCGCGCGACCAAATCGCCTTGCTCAGCGGCAACCCGCACCAAGGGATACAGCGCCGCGACCGCGCCAGGAGCCCATGTTTGTAGGCGTCGACCGAGGTCCAACGGATCAGCCACGTCGGCGGCAACCGTCAACGCGCGCGTCAGCGAAGTCGCGTCGCCCACTTCATCGGCGGCAGCGATGACCGCTACGGCGGCCCGCCGCGCCATGTCGAAGGCACTGCCTTGGTCGCCCAACAGCCAACCGCGGCCGCCAACGCGGTGCAGATTGCCGTTGGCATCTCGCGCCACCGCAAACGACCCGGTCCCCGACCACAGCGCCACCCCAGCCGCGTGGGGCAACGCGGCGGCCGCCGCCACCTCGACGTCGCCCGCCAAGCGCAAAGGTAGCGACACTTCCCGGGCCTGCAACGCGCGCCGCAACGCACTCCGGGCTTCCTTGCTGCCAGCGCCAGCCAGCCCCGCCACCACGCCGCTGATGCTGCCGCCAGCCGCCGCGTCGGCGATGAGCGCCTGCAGGCGGGTGGCCGCGACGTCTGCGCCCACCGCACTGAGCTGAATGGCCGCGCACGCGCCTTCACCCACGACCGAGTCGCCTTGCAACACAGCCCAAGCCGCTTTCGTCCCGCCGGCATCGATCCCCAAGAAGCGAGTGGCTGGCGGTGTCATGGCATGAACGCGCGCAGCGCCTGCGCTCGGAGGTTATGTTAACCCGCTGGCGACCCTCGGCGGCATCGAAGTTTGTGGCACGCGGAGTCGTCAATCTGCGCTAGACCGCCGAATGTTCGCTCGCCCCAGCTCTTCGCTCACCCCGCCTTCACACGCCAAGAACCACCGCCAGCGCACGGGCGCGCGGCTTGCATGCCTTCTGACGACGTCGCTTGCGGCCTGCGTCAGCAGTCCGCGACAAGCCCCGCCGATGGAGAGCACCCGGAGCTTCACCATCGCAGCCTCGGCGAAGGACCTCGTGCTCGAAGTGCGCGCCGCCAACGGCGACGTGACGATCACCCACGCCGACGCCCTGATGTGCGAAGTGACCGCCGCGGCCCGCGGCACGACGCAGGCGCAAGCCCAACAACTGGCCACCGATCTGCGCCTGGTCGCCGATGACGACGACGACGGCGTGCGGGTGGTTGCTCTGCAACACCAAAACGCCGCCGAGTTGGAGAGCGTGAGCCTTCGCGTCACGGTCGCCGCGCCTCCTGAGGTCGCGGTGCGCGTGCTCACGCGCACCGCGGCGGTGATCGTCCACGGCTATCGCGGCCGCCTGAGTGTGGATACCGACAGCGGCGACGTGACCGCCCGCCTCGACGGCGGTGCCGCCGAGATCCGCAGCCGCTCGGGCGGCGTGCGCATCTGCGGCACCTACGGCAGCGCGCAGGTGCAAGCCGACGCCGGCGCCGTCCAAGTCGTGCTGCCAGCCGACGCCAGCGCGCCGCGCGTCGACGTGCAAACGCAAGCCGGCGACATCACGCTCGAGTTGCCGCACGACAGCAAGGTCGAGTTCACCGCGCGCGTACGCAACACGCGCAGCGTGCCGTGCGAACTGGTAGCCGCGTGGAGCGAGTACGGCGCCGACGCCGGCGACCGCTGGAGGAGCTACCGCGGCATGATCGGCGGCCCAGCCGAGGCCGTCATGGTGAAGAGCACGGTGAACATCGTCAGCGACACCGGCCGCGTCACCCTGCGCTGTTTGCCCGGTTCGTAGCGGTCAGCGCAGTGTCTCGACCAGCGCCCGCGACAGCGCCTCGATGTCGGCGCGGTCGTCCGATGTCATCGCGTCGCGCACCAGGGCGAGGCCGCGCGCGCGCGCTAGGGACTCGACCACGGCAAGGTGAGGAGCTGGCAGGAGCGCGTGCGTGGCAAGCACCAACGGCAGCTTGCGCGCGGCGCAATAATCGGCGAAGCCGTTCAACGTGATCGCCAACTCCGCGGGCGGCGCGATCACCGCCGACGCCTGCCACAAGCCGCGCAAGACCACGGCCGCAAAGATGGTCGGCGGCCCCGCGTCTGACTGCGCGTTCTGCAGCCGCGTGCGTGCGCTGGCGGCCCCCTCGCTCTGCGCCTCCCACCGATCGACGCCCAACACCACCGCCACGGCGGGGTAGTCGTCCGCATAGAAGCGCTCGAACAGCGCGGTCTGCTGCAACGTGTGCGGATACAGCGTGGGGAACACCGCGGGCAGCAGCTTGCGGTGCAGTTCGAACGAGGCGCGCACGCAGGCTTGGATGGCCAAGTGCTGCGTGCGGTCGAGGTTGGCCTCGAACAGCGGCGCGCCGCCGAGGAACACCACGCGCGACAGATCCGGCTCGGCCAGGTGGACCTCGTTCTTGCCTTGCAGTTGCTTGGCGAGGGCGTCGAACGGTGCGGTGCGCGAGTCGACGCCGAAGTACAGATCGAGGCGCGGGTCTTCGAACGCCAGCAAGCGAGGCGCCTCGGCGCGGCAGAAGGCCTCCAATCCCACCGCCAAGCAGGCCAGCGCAACGACCGCACGGCCGAGGGTGCGCCCTGGCGATCCCGAACGCGCGACCGCGATCAAGGCAAGCACCAGCGCGCCCAATACGCACCCGAGACCTGCCTCGCTGAACGACGCTCCTACCACTGCCTGGCGCGCAAGCCACGCGTGCACGCCCCACGCCGAGAGCGGCAACAAGCCGAGGGCAAGCCAGCCCTGAATACGTCCCGGGCGCGCACCAAGACCGTGTGGCAGAAGGGCGACAAGAAGCACACCGAGCAGCGCCACCAAGCCCAACCGCCAGCGCCACGCCTCAGGCGCCGGCAACGGCTGCACGTGAAGGTGTGGGATCTCGGCCTCGCCGCGCCGCACCACGAAGGCCAGACTGCCGCGGTCGTCGGTCGTGCAAAACTCCGGCAACCAGCGGCCGGCGACGTTGGCGCGCGCGCGCCTGCCGCGCAGCTCCAGACGAATCGACGCCGGCAGCCCGGGGGTGACCATGACACCCCCGTCACCTGACTCACCGACGGCGAACAACGCCCCCTCGCGGGTTCGCCACGGCGAAGCCTCCTTGACCCCTGACAGCCGTAGCACCGCGAAGCGCCCGTGTCCTTCGGCAAGATCGTGGCGACGGAACACCAGGTCCAGCTCACCGCCCGCCGGCACCATGACCGTGGCCAGCACGTCGCAGTCGCCAAAGATGTACGGCAGCAGCAGCGGGCGCGCGACGGTGACGCGCTGGAAATCACGCTCGCGTTCAGCCAGCTTGAACGCCTGCGCATGCAGCGTGGGCGGCGACCCTCGACCTGGGCGCGACAACAACGCGAGCGCCGAGCCCACAGCAACGAGGGCTGCGAGCAAAAAGAAGCCGACGCGAGCCACGGGGGAACGCGAGCTAGGCAAGTTCACGTCCCACGCCGCCCACCCAGGTGAGTGCCTGCAGCCGCCATCCAGTTTCGTTCACAGGGAGAAGAGGGTTCGCCATCGGCACGCGGCAGTCCCATCGCGGCCTTCCGCCGATGGTAGAGAAGAGCGCGCCGCGGATCAGCTCTCTCGACGAAGTTCGGACCGACCCATAGTCTCTGCACCCGACTTGGTCACTCGCTCCATCCACGCGCGCGGCGCGGCCCTGCCGAACACCGTCATTCCCGCGGCACCTGACGCCAACGTGCGGCTGTCGGTGGCCGAGGGGCGCATCGTCGAGATCGTCGCCACCACCACGAGCGCGATCGACGTCGAGGCCACGCTGCTCCCCGGCGCCATCGACTTGCAGGTGAACGGTGGCGGCGGGCGCGACGTCAGCGAGGCCACGCCCGAAGCCCTCGACGCGGTCGCCGACGCCACCTGGCGCGGCGGCGCGGTCGCCTTCCTGCCCACGCTGATCACCGCGCCGTGGCAACAACTGCTCGAGCGGACGCAACGCGTCGCCGCGTGGCTCGAGGCTTGGAACGGCCAAGGCGCGGAGCCACTCGGCATTCACCTCGAGGGTCCCTTCCTCGAAGTCGAAGGCGCCCACGACGCGACGGCGTTCGTCGACCCCACCCCCGAGCGCATCGACGCGCTGTTGAAGGCGGCCCGCGGTCGGTTGGCCTTGGTCACCCTGGCCCCCGGCCGGCGCGGCGCCGCCGAGGCCGTGGCGCGCTTGCGTGCCGCCGGCGTCGCGGTCGCGCTCGGCCACACGCGTTCGCCGCAGCAGCTCGGCGCGTGCGTCGACGCGGGGGCGCGCCTGGTCACGCACTTGTTCAACGCCATGGGACCGCTGCACCATCGCGAACCCGGCGTCGCCGGCCTGGCGCTCGATGACAGCCGTCTGACGTGCAGCATCATCTGTGACGGTGTGCACGTGCATCCAGCGATGGTGCGGAACGCGTTCGCGGTGCTGGGAACCGACCGAACCATTCTGGTCACCGACGCGGCGGCGCCGGCGGGCGGCGTCGAGGGCTGCTACCAACTGGGCGGCGAGCAGGTGATCGCCAAGGACGGCGCGGTGCGCCGCGCCGACGGCACACTCGCCGGCTCGGCGTTGACGATGAGCCAAGCCGTGCAACGCTTCGCGTCGATCATGGGCACACGTTGCGGACCATGGACCCTGGCGCGCGTCGCCAGCACCAACGCTGCGCGCCTGCTCGGCCA
>JANPER010000253.1:0-2186 GCA_031423015.1 Planctomycetota bacterium
AGCAGGCGGGCGGCCACCAGCGTGGCCGCGATCCCGAACGGCAGCAGGGACGCGCCCTCGGCTGCGGGCATGGGCGACAGGAGCGCCTGCGCCACGACATGGATCGCCATTGCCAGCGCGGTCGTCCAAGCCCAGCGCGCACTCGGCGCGTAGAACAAGCCTGCGACCACTACCAACGACAACGGCAGGAAAGCGCGCAGCGCCTCCTTGCCCGCGATGCTGGCCAGGTTGCCGGGCGCCAGCGCGTCGGCGCTGGCGAGGGACGCATCGCCGACCAGCGGCGGCCAAGTGGCCGGCGTCCAGCCGAATGCCAGAGCATGCGCGAAGCCCACGGATGTGGCGGCCGCCGCGAGCAGCACGCTCGTGTTCCGGCACCGCAACCCCGACGCAAAGAACGGCAACAACCACGCGAGCAGGAGCGGGGACGTTGGATCGAACAGGTAGGCGGGCCCCAACAGTGCTCCGGCCGCGGCGGCCTGTAGCGTGGATCGTGTGGCCGCGGCGCGTGCTGCCGCCCACGTCGTCAGACTCGCGAGCGCGAAGGCCAGCGCATACGGCTGTGCCGATGTGGCGTGGAAGATGACGGTAGGGCAGCTCGCGAGCATCGCGAGGCCAAGCCATGGTTTGCTACCGGGCAACACGTGTCGCAACGTGGCAGCGAATGCCGCAAGCCCGGCCGCGGCAGCGACCGCGTTGAGCCAGCACGCAACCCGGTGCAAACCGATCTGCGCAGCACCTGGCAGGCGCGTCAGGGCAGCGAGCACCTCGACGTACGGCGCATGACGCGACATCGGCGGCGCGCCGGTGGTCACCTGTTCGAGCCACGATGCTTCCTCGCCGTACAGGTTCGCTTGCCAAAGCAGCGCGTAGGCGACGCCGGCGGCCAAAGCCATCACGATGGCGCGCTTCATTGCAGCAGCGGGAGCAGTTCGATTGCGGCGGCTTCTGCCATGCGCCGATGCGCGACCGGGCCGGGGTGACTATTGCCCGGCACCCACAGCTCGCGGTGGTCTTCGCCGAAGAACAGCGGCAACAAGTCACGCGCCGCAAGTCCGAGTTCCCGGCACCACTCGGTGACTCGCTCGTGCAGCAAGTAGAAGCCATAGCTGGCGTCGAACGGCTCGGTGAAGGCCGGAAGGATGAGAACCACGAGGGGCACGTTGCGCGCCGTCAAGAACGCATGCATGGCTTGGAGCGCGGCACGTGTCTCGCGCCAGCCCGGGCTGGCGTAGGCGAAGCTCTTGTTCAAGTCCGCCTCGAAGTTCAGTATCCGGCGCTCGCAAAGCGGTCGGTCGGTGACGAGTAGCCTGGCGATTTGGTTGGCGAACGGCACGCACGCGTCCCACAGCCACGAACGACAGTGGCGATACATCACGTCGGGGGGGAGAGGGAAGCTCGACACCGGCTCGGCGTCATTCACCACGTAGCCAAGGACGACGACGTCGGGCTGATCAGCCGCGAACAACTGCTGCAGCCGTTCCCACTGTTGGCTCGTGTTGTAGCCGGGCACGGCACGGTTCAGGGCAACGACATCGACGCTGTGCGCGCGCAGCGCTTGTTGCAGGCGACAGGGAAACGTGTCGCCGTCAGCGACCGCCATACCGAACCAGTAAGCGTCTCCGAGGCAAAGCACGCGCTTGGTCGACGGCGTCGTCTCCACCGCGGGCTGCACGCGCCATCCGCCAGCGTCGGTGCGATGGACGATGCGCACCTCGGCACCGTTCGCCTGCAAGACCTGCTCCCAGGCCGCGTTCTTCCTGGCTTCGATGAACCACGGCTTGCCGGGCACCAACTCGAGCAAGGGCCCATCGATCTGTTTCGTCACCTGCTCGTCATAGTCGCTCCACAACGCGGCCCGGAACACCACCTCCGCCATCACCAGGGTGATGGCCACGAGCAACAACCGCAACCCCGCGCGGCGCATCAACCGACTCCACAACGGCCGACGAAAGCCATCCAATCGCCGATTCGGCACATACCTTGATGTTGGCACCAGCTCCGCGGAAAGGGAACGAAGAAGCCGAGTTCGTCCTTACACACGCGGCAGCCTTGGACGACGCACGCTGTGAGTATCACGGATGACCTGATGGCATCGGTGATCGGCGACTGACTCCGCGCAACCACTCGCTACCGTAGGCGCGTGACCTCTTCGCCCCGCTGGCTCGCCGCGCTCGCGGTCGCGATCT
>JANPER010000254.1:0-18955 GCA_031423015.1 Planctomycetota bacterium
GGCCTCTGCCCTCGCCCTCGACGTGCAGGGCGCGGCCACTGTTGCGGGGTCGACCAACTCCATCAACTTCCCGACCACGCCCGGCGCTTTCGATGTGAGCTACAACGGAAGTTCCCAGGCGTTCGTCGCGCGGGTCTCGCCGACGGGTTCGAGCCTCGTTTACTCGACGTTCCTCGGCGGGACGGACCAGGACCGGGCCTCTGCCCTCGACCTCGACGCGCAGGGTGCGGCCACAATCGCGGGGGCGACCTCCTCCACCGACTTCCCTACTACGCCCGGCGCCTTCGATACGAGCCACAACGGGACCTACGACGCCTTCGTCACCCGCCTCGACATGCTGCCCACCGGCGTCTCAGCGTTCGGCCGCTCGAGCCCCGGCTGCACCGGGCCGCTCGCGGTCTCGGTGACTTCGATGCCGCGCGTCGGCAACGCTAGCTTCGCGGTGACTTGCGGCAATGCACCGCCGAACACGACAGGGCTGGTCGCGTTCACGAGCAGAGGGCTTGCGAGCCCGGTGATCGTGCTCGGCGCCGAGATGTGGATCGATCCCTTCTCGGTGTTCGTGCCGTTCTGGGCGAGCAGCAACCAGGTTGGTGCCAGCGAGGCGCTGCTGCCGATTCCCAGTATCCCGACCCTGGCAGGAGAGCGCCTCTTCGCGCAGTTCTTCTGGGCCGGACCGACCTCTCCGCCGCCGTGCCCGCTGCTGGGCCTGTCGGCCTCGAACGCTCTCGACATCACGATCCAGCCGTGATGTCACCTCGAGGGCGCGATGCACGCCGGACCATCCCGATTTGGCTCCGGATGCTCGCTGCCCCAGAGTGTGCTAGCATCGAAGTACGAGTACCGATGGCGATCAGTTTCGAACTACCAGAACACCTCGAACAGCGACTTCGCGCTTCGCTCGGAGACTTGGACCAAGCGACGAAGGAAGCTGCCCTCGTCGAGCTGTTCCGGCAGGCAAAGCTGACCCATCACGAGTTCGCGGAAGCGCTCGGCTTGACGCGCTTCGAAGCAGATGGGGTTCTCAAGGCGCACAGCGTCACCGAAGACCTCCCCTCCCCTGACGAGCAACGGGCGGAAGTCGAGAGCCTCCTGAAGCTCGTTCGACAACGATGACCGTTGTTGTCTCGGACGCTTCACCAATCCACTACCTGGTGCTCGTCGGCCACGAACAAGTCCTGCACGACCTGTTCATGCGGGTCATCATCCCGAACGTGGTACTCGCCGAACTCTGCCACCAGCGGTCTCCGGATGTCGTTCGGACATGGGCGCTTTCCCTTCCGGGATGGGTTGAGATGAAACAACCCATCGGCGGGGTAAGGGTTGCCGGACTTGACCCAGGAGAGGCAGATGCCATCGCTCTCGCGAAAGAACTTCGGGCAGACGCTCTGCTCATCGACGAGCGCCAGGGTCGGCTCATCGCCAAGCGCGAGGGGTTGACCGTGTACGGCACCATCGGTGTTCTCGAGGCCGCAGCTGCTCAGGGCCTGCTTGATCTTGCGAAGGCTTTCGAGCGACTTGGTTTGACGAACTTCCGAGGGGAACGGCAGCTCTTCGAAGAAGCGCTAGGCCGTGACCAGCAACGACAGAGAGGGCGGGCTCGCAAGCCGCATCGGCAAGCTGACCCTCCCGAACCTGAGCGCTAAGGGTCCGCACATCGTGGCGGCTACGGTCGACCTGCTCCCTGCCGCCCGCCAACACCTCTGCCATCGCTTCCACCGCTCGAACGTGGCGCGGTCGGGCATGGCCAGGCGCAGCTCGACTTGACCGTTCGGCAAGTCGACCAAGCTCGGCGCGAACGCGCCGCGCAGCGCATCGGCTTGCGCGCGCACGGTCGTCGCGCGCTGACTCTCGTCGACCGGGGCGTCTTGCTTGGCACCGAGCAACACCTCGAGCCGGCGGCACGGCGAGCCCCAGTGCGGTCTTCTCTTCGAGCACGAACGCGACCGCGGCGCTCGCGTGCACGCACGGGTCGGTGCAGGTCGAGCAGCGCACGCGGAGCTTCTTGGGCGCGTCTTCAGCCAAGTCGATCGTCACCTCGCCGCCGCCGACCGTGGCCACGAAGCGCGTGTCGTCGATCGCGATTTCTTCGTATGCCCTTGCCCTCGACGCGCAGGGCGCGGCCACCGTCGCTGGGGCGACCGGCTCCACCGCCTTTCCAACCACGCCCGGCGCCTACGACACGAGCGTCAACGGCGTCAGTGATGCTTTCGTCACGCGCCTCGACCTGCTGCCCACCGGCGTCTCCGCGTTCGGCCGCTCGAGCCCCGGCTGCACCGGGCCGCTCGCGATCTCGGTGACCTCGATGCCGCGCGTTGGCAACGCGAGTTTTGCGCTGACCTGCGGCAACGCGCCGCCGAATGCGAGTGGTCTGCTTGCGCTGGCAGCCGCGGGCCTCGCGACACCGATTCCGGTGCTCGGCGTCGAGTTCTGGCTCGACCCGTTCAGCGCGTTCTTCGCGACCTTCGGCGCCAGCAGCGACGCGCGCGGCGCGTGCGAGTTCGGCCTGCCGATCCCGAACCAGCCCTGGTTCGCCCGCAGACGGCTCTTCGTGCAGTTCTTCTGGGGCGGACCGACCTCACCGCCGCCCTGCCCTCCGTTGGGCCTGTCCGCCTCGAACGCGCTCGAGATCACGATCCAGCCGTGATGTCTTGCAGGAGCCCCGACGCCATCGTCACCCGCTTGGACATGCTGCCCACCGCCCACCGGCGTCTCCGCGTTCGGTCGCTCGAGCCCGGGCTGCACCGGACCACTCGCGATCTCGGTGACCTCGATGCCGCGCGTCGGCAGACCCATAGAGATGGCAAACTGGTTTGCCATATCCATGAAGACAACCATCGAGCTGCCCGACGAGCTGTTCGTGGCCGCCAAGCAACGTGCGGCCGAGCTTCGCTGCACCCTGCGCGAACTCGTCGAGCGTGGCCTCCGATCCGAACTGACCAGGTCTCGACAACGACGAGGCCGACGCAAGCGCATACGATGGGTGACGGTAGCCGGGGGTTTGCCGCCCGGCCTCGATTTGAGCAGCCGGCGATCGATGCACGAATGGCTCGGCCGACACCCGTGATCGCAATCGACACCAATCTGCTGGTGTACGCGCACCGGGCTGGCACACCCGAGCACCGGGCGGTTTACTCAGGGTAGGCGCACCAGGTCGAGGTCCGCCGCCGCCGAGTTCAAGCCTCGGTCGATGGACCAGAGCGTCGCCGACGCCGACACAGCAGCTGCGAGGAGGTGGGCATCCACCCAGCTCAGGCCACGACCGAACAGGCGCCGCTTGTCGATGAGGTCGAGCACCTGTTCGTCAGTCGCGACCGGAGCCACCGGCAGAAGGTGCAGATCCCGCAAGACAATGGATCGCGTGCGTCCAAGGTGGCCCGCCGCCAACTCGCCGAGCACCCACGGGTGTAGGAGGACGGCATCGTCGGCCAAGAGCGAAGGCAGACGCGCCGCCGTTTTCGAGCCACGGAAGAACTCGATCCAGATCGACGTGTCGACCAGGATCATGCGCGGCGTTGGACCCGAGCTTGCTTGCGGCGCGGTGGCGCCTTGGCATTCCGGACCGCGCCGAACATCGCGGCCAGCCGTTCCCGCGCTGCCCGCTCGATCAACGCGCGCAAGCCCAGCTCGATGACCGCTGTCTTGGTCGCGGCGCCGGTGGCCCGCAGTGCGTCAGCGAGCAGGTTCTCGTCGATGTCGAGGGTCGTGCGCATGCATACGATGCTCGTCTAATCGTATGCATCCGTCAAGTGTCGTGGCTCGAGGCGACCAGGCGTGGTCGAGCGTGCCAAGCCAAGTGCCGATCGACGCAGCCCGGCAGCGCGCTACGTTGCCGTGATGCCCGACCCTGCCGCCAACCCCGCGCACCGTCCCGTCGCCCTGTCGGTCGCCGGGTCCGACTCGGGCGGCGGCGCCGGCATCCAAGCCGATCTGCGCGTGTTCCATCGACTCGGGGTCTTTGGCACGACGGCGATCACCGCGATCACGGCGCAGAACCTCGCGGGCGTGCGCGACGTGGCGGGTCTCGATGCCGCGCAGGTGGGCGCGCAGATCGCGGCGGTGACCGAAGGCTTCGCCCTGCGCGCGGCGAAGACCGGCATGCTGTGGTCGGAGCGCATCGTGCACGCTGTGGCCAGCGCGCTCGGCGCCGCGGCGGTGCCGATCGTGGTCGATCCGGTGATGGTGGCGACCAGCGGCGCGCGCCTGCTCGACCTGCGCGCGATCGCGGCCTACGGCGCGCACTTGCTGCCCCGTGCCAGCTTGATCACGCCAAACCTCGACGAAGCGGCGGTGTTGCTCGCTGTGGAGAACGTCGCGCCCGATCAGATGCGCGCGGCGGCCGACGCCCTGTTCCAGCGCTTCGGCGTCCCGGTGCTCTTGAAGGGCGGGCATCTGCGCGGCGATCCGATCGACGTCTTGCGGCAGGCCAGTGGCTTCGTCGCTTGGCGTCACCGACGCATCGCCGCGGTCAACACGCACGGCAGCGGCTGCATGTTGTCGGCGGCGATCACCGCGCGTTTGGCGCACGGCGATGGGTTGGAGAACGCGTGCGCGCATGGCCTCGCCTTCGTGCACGACGCGCTGGCTCGCGGCCTGACCTTGAGCGATGGGGTCGTGCTCGCGGACATCGAGCACGCGATCGCCGATCTCGATGTCCTCGAGCGGACGGACTGACCGACGGATCAAGGCATGCACAGAACAGACGGTGAGCCAACGAGCCGGGCGGCGACAATGCCGCGCGTGTTGACCCATCCGGTTCCTGCCAACCGCCAGCGACGGGTGTTACCCGTCGCGCTGATGCTGGGCTCGGGCCTCGGCCTGCTGGCCATCGGCGCGATCGGGTTGTGGCGGTCGTTGCAGGCGACGCGCGCGCAGATCGAAGTGTTCGGCGCGCAGGAGAGTCGGCGCGTGGCAGAAGGCATGCGCGCAGCGCTGGCGCAGCCGGCCATGCTCGACCGCGCGACCAACACGGCGCGCTTCACGCTGCGCAGCGGCGCATTGGTGGTGCCGGCGGCGGTGGGGTGGGTGGTCGAAGCGCCGAACGGCCGCGACGAAGCGGTTGGGATGGCCGCGGCGAACGTGATCGCGCGTCTGTCGGCCGCCTTGGAAGCGCGCGACGATGCGGCGGTCGCTGAGCTGCGGCGCACGATCGACACCGGTTCCGACAGTCCGCGCGCCGACGCTGCGGTGCTGCTGGCGGCGAGCTGGTTCGCGCAACGCAAACCAGACCATGTTTGGCGCGACGCCCTGCGCGCGCGCTTGCGCGCGATGGTCGCGGCCGAACAGCTTGGCGACGATGTTGCGGATCGCGTGGTCGTGTCGCTGGCGCTGCTCGCCGCGCATGCCGGGGCTAGTGAACGCGAAGACGAAGCGAGCGGCCTGGCGTCGACGCGCCTCGCCGAGGCGCTGGGTCGCATGGCACGCGCGTCCGCGGACGCGGTGCTCGCGCGCTGGTCCGAGCTTGGTGCAGCGAGCGACGCGCTCGCGCCGCTGCGCGCGCACGTCGAGGCGATGCACGCATATCGGGCGACGCTGACGCGGGTCGCGCCGCTCGTGCCGCAGCTCGCGAGTGCGACGCAACCCAGTCACCTATCGCTCGACACGGACCTGGTGCTGTTCTTCCCCGCGGCAGGCGCGGGCGCTGCGTCTGGCGACGGCGAGGGCTGCGTGTTGCCGACGCATGCGACCCTCACCGATCTCTTCGCCGCGGCGCGCTCGGGGTCCAGCGTCGACGGCATCGCGCTGTCGTTCGCTGCGACGCTCGCCGCCGGCGCGAGCAGCGTGGTTGCCGGCGTGGCGGCGGTCGCGCCAACCGGCTCGACAGCCCCGGCGGCGCCGTGGTTGCTCGCGTCGCTCTTAGTCGCGCTCGCGCTCCTGTTCACCGGCGCGCTCGTGACCACGCTGCGCGGCGTGCGGCAACAAGCGCTGGCGCAAGCCGTGCGCGCTGAGTTCTTGACCTCGGTGACGCACGAACTCAAGACGCCGCTCTCCAGCCTGCGCCTGCTCAGCGAGCTGCTCGCCGGCGGTCGCGTGCAAGAAGGCGCGCAGCAGAAGGTGTATCACGACCTGATCGCCGGCGAGACCGCGCGGCTGTGCGCGCTAGTCGACAACGTGCTCGACCTCGGTCGCACCGAGCGCGGCGAGCGCGGCTTCGACATGCAGCCCGTCGAGGTCGGCGAACTGGTGTCGGACACGCTGGCGTTGCTCGCACCGCTCGCGGCGCGCGACGGCGTGCGCGTTCACCGCGAAGAACACAGCCCCGGTGTGCTGGTGCGTGGCGATCGCGCCGCGCTCACGCAAGCGCTGCTCAACGTGCTCGACAATGCTCGCAAGTACGGTGCGCGCAAGTACGGCAAGAGCGACGCGGGCATCCGCGTGCGCGTCGACACCGACACGAACGAGGCGCGCATCGTGGTGCGCGACTTCGGCCCGGGCGTGCCCCAGGCAGAACGCGAGCGCATCTTCGACAAGTTCGGTCGCGGCCACGCGCAGGCCGACGGCCATCAGCCGGGCCTCGGCCTCGGCTTGTATCTGGCGCGCGCGATCGTGCGCGCGCACGGCGGCGACCTCACGCTGCGCACGCCGGCCGATGGGCGCGGCGGCGCCGAGTTCGTGCTGGCGCTGCCGCGCACCCAGGAGAACGCATGAAGCGCGTGCTGGTGATCGAAGACGATCACGCCATCCGCACCGGCTTGCGCGGCGCGCTGAGCAGCGAGGGCCTGGAGGTCGTCGAGGCCAAAGACGGCGACGAAGGCCTGTCGCTGGCGCGCGCGCAGACCTTCGATCTGATCGTGCTCGACGTGATGCTGCCCGGCCGCAGCGGCTTGCAGGTGTTGAAGGCGCTGCGCGACGGTGGCGACGACACCGACGTGATCCTGCTGACCGCGCGCGGCGACGAGGTCGACCGCGTCGCCGGCTTCGAGCTGGGCGCCGACGACTACGTGATCAAGCCGTTCAGCCTGCGCGAGCTGCTGGCGCGGGTGAAGGCGCGGCTGCGGCGCGGCGACAAGCATGGCGAGACGACGCCGAGCGTGCTGAGCCTCGGCGCGGCGCGCGCCGACCTCGCGGCGTTCACCGTGGTCGATCCGCGTGGCGCGACGCATAAGCTGGCGCCCAAGGAGGTCGCGATGCTGCAGCTGCTGTGGCGCGAGCGCGGCAAGGTGGTGAGCCGCGGACGCTTTCTGCACGAGGTGTGGGGCCTGCATCCCGACCTCAGCACGCGCACCGTCGACACCCACGTGCTCTACTTGCGGCAGAAGATCGAGGTCGACCCCAAGGTGCCGCGCGTGCTGCTCACCGTGCACGGCGCCGGCTACAAGCTCGCGGTCGAGGGTTGACGTCGAGGAGTTGACACAGAGTTGACAGCGATCGAACCGCGGCGCGACAAGGCCGCGCGCGCGGTGCCGTCTGATCCTGCAAGAGGACATGACATGAAGACAATCAAGCTGTGGGTGGTGGTGCTGGCCGCGGGTTTGCCGGCGGCGTGGTTTCAGGGGCAAGACAAGGCCGATGCGCGCGCGAGCTTGCTGCGCGCGATCGTGATCGAGGAGCAGGAGCACGACGTGCAGGGTGCGATCGCCGAGTACCAGCGGCTCACGCTGGCTGCGAGCTTGCCCAGCGAGGTGCGCGCCGAGGCCAAGCTGCGCCTTGGGCTCGCGTGGCTGCGCGCCGGCAACCAGCAAGAAGGCAAAGCGGCGCTCGAAGCAGTGGTCGCGGTCGGCGGCGCGCTCGGCGAGCGCGCGCGGCAGGCGTTGGATGCGCGCAGTCAGCAGGACAGCGAGATCCAGGCGCGCGTGGTCGCGGCGATCGCGCTGCTACGGCAGGACGCGGTTAAGGGCGGCGCAGAGCTGCGCTTCCTCGGCGCGCCCGCGGCGGCGACGCTGAGCCGGTACTTGTGGCTGCCGCCGTTCGACCGCGCGTTCCTGACCGCGGGCGTCGGTGTGCTGCTCGACCTCGACGACGCGGTGGCCGCGGCGACGGTGACGGCGCTGGCGAAGGCCGACGTGTACGTGCGGCGATCGGTGGCGAATGGGCTGAAGCTGACGCAGCGCAGCAAGACCGACGCCGCCGTGCTGGCGTTCCTGCGCGACGCCGATCCTGAGGTGCGGGCGAACGTGGTTCGCCGGGTGATCGATACGGTGCCGGTGGCCGATCTGTCTGCGGCCATGGCCGACGGCAACGCGACGGTGCGCGACGCGGTGTTCGGCGCGCTGCTGCAGTCCGATTTCCGCAAAGATCGCGTGCAGGCTTTGCTGCCAGTCTTCGCCGCGGAGGTCGGTCAGGGCGAGCCCGTGGCTTCGATGTGGCCGGTGCTGTGGCAGCCGCGTTTCGCCGCTTCCGCGGAGGGAATGTCGCTGACGCTTCGGGCCGTGCGGCACGCGCGCTGTCCGTGGACCAGGTACTCCGAAGTCGATGTCTCACTGCGTCCGAACGAGGTCTCACTGCGTCCGAACGAGTGCCTCGACGAAGCGCTCGCCACGGCGGAGAGTCTGGTCAACACATCGCCAAGCGATGGGCGGCGCACGTGCCTCCGTGCCCTCGTGAAGTCGTGCGAGAAGGCGTGGGATCGCGCCGCGCTGGAGAAACGCATCCGCCTACAGGCGCTCGGCTATGGCAATGTCGGGTCGTGGCTCCTCGCCAATGGGCAGGCGAGCGACCTGCCCTTGGTGCTGGATAACCTGGAAGCGTTCAGCTTGGGTGAGGCCTCTCTCGGTCAGTGGCTCACGAAGCAGGCGATCTCCGCTGAGCGCTGGCGCGCGTTCGCTGACTACGCGACCGCCGACCCGCGGCGCACGGCAATCGATGCGGTCCAGCTGAACGAGGTGACCTTTGCGACCTACTACGCCACGCGCACCTGGCATGTTGACGGGATGGCGTGGCTCGCGCAATTCGCGCCTACGCACGCGCATGCGTATCTCGGGGCCGCCGATGCTTTCTCGCGAGCTGAGAAGCTGACTCCCGAGGCACGCGCGGCGCTCACTCTGCTCGTAGCAGCTGAGGTGCGTGGCGTTGGAAGAGCGGGCGCAGAGGAGCGAGCCCCACGTGCACAGCCCGAAGAGCAAGGGATGATCGATGGTGCACGCATGAGTTTCGTGCGGATTGTGGCCAAGCACGGCGTCGACGAGGCGGCGCCTGCGCTCATCCGCGCGCACGAACTGTTGTCGGACCTCCAGCCGTTCTTTGGTCTCCTGCGGGTCCAACGAGACCAGGCGGTCCGGCTGAGCGACGACGCGATCGCCCTGGTCGTGGCTGGTGTTCTGGAGGCGCGGCCCGCCGCCTTCGAGGACGCGGGCGTTCTGCTCCAGCAGGCTCCCGGTCCAGCGGTCTATCGCGAGCTGTGTCGCCGCGTGTTGAGCGCGCCGGAGACAGGCCGCCAAGGTCCACCCCTTCGCAGCCCACTGCTCCAGCAGACACTCAATCGACACGCCGTCGACCCCGCCGCCGCGAACTCGCTGTTCATCGCCGCCATGCGGCACGCCGACCGCCGTCTTGGCGAGATGGCCGCGTCCGCTGTGCGAAACGCACCCGGCTTGCGCTTATCAGCCGAGGCGGTCGCCGCGGTCGTCGAATGGCTCCGCGCCGGACCAGACGCCGGCGCCATTCGCTTGCTCGGTGACTCCCGTACCCCTTCGCTTGCGCCGGTGATCGCGTCGTGGCTCACGCACGCGGACCCCGGCATCCGCGGCAACGCCGCCTTGGCGCTCTCCGATCTGCAAGGCGCCGAGTGCGTCGAGCAGCTCCTGCCCATGTTCGACGACCCGCACAAATCCGTGCGGGAGTGGCTGTGCAGCATTGCCGGCACGCACCTCGATCGCCGCTTCGTGCCGGGCCTTCTCAAGCTGCTCCGCGACCCGGACGCCTCGGCGCGCGCCGAGGCGCAGAAGTCCCTCGA
The DNA here is from genome assembly GCA_031423015.1 of Planctomycetota bacterium. Classification (GTDB taxonomy): domain Bacteria; phylum Planctomycetota; class UBA1135; order UBA1135; family UBA2386; genus DATGPD01. The sequence goes on from JANPER010000254.1 coordinate 9,893, forward strand.
AGCCATCGAGTACTACGTCACCCAGACCGAGCGCTGGCAGCGCCTGCTGCGCGGCACCGGGCTCGAAGCCAACACTGCCGCCGAGGCATTGCTCGGCCAGGCCAAGGCCGGCAACGACCAGCGCGTGCGCCTCGCCGCGCTCCGCAGCCTCGGCGCGCTCGGCGTCAAGGAGACGCTGCCGTTCCTGATTCAGATGATGCAGGAACCGGATGCGGAGATCGCGGCCGCGGCGAGCGCGGCGGTCGACGCGTTGAGCAAGTAGGCGCCGCGTGAGCGCCGGCATCGAGACGTCGAGCCCATGGGGGGCGTTGGTACGGTCTAGCGATGTGCGGCGCGCACGCGGCGGAGGCTCTCCGCCCTCCCAGCGCCGAGCTATGCTCTCCGCCCCTCGGCCTGTGGCCGCGACGTCTTTCCTCTCCCCCCGGATCAACGTGCACAAACTCGCTCTCGTCGTTCTCCTTCTCGCTCCCACGCTCGCCGCGCAAGACGTGGTGCCTCGGTGGCTCACCAACTCGCCCGGGTCGGGCAACACCAACTGGCCGTTCGGCCTCGCGACGCAGAACCGCGTGCAGTACCTGTATGAAGCCAGCGAGACGGGGCTCACCGCCGCGCGCTCCATCACGGCGTTCGAAGTGCGGGCCGAACAGGGCGTCGCCAGCGTGGCGAAGAGCAACATCGATCTGCGGATCGAGATGAGCCAGACCCCGACGACGATGGCGACGCTCAACGCGACGTTCGGCACGTTCCGCGGCACCATCCTCACCGTTTTCTTCGCCCGTCGCTTGGTGTCGTTGCCGGCCACGACCTCGCAGATCCTCGGCGCCTGGTCGCCGCCGTTCGTGCTCGACGCGCCGTTCTCCTACGACGCGACCACCGGCGAGAGCCTGCTGATCGAATACGACGTGGCGTCGCAGCCTGCGGGCACGTGGTTGGTCGACTGCGCCTGGTCGGCCACCGGCGTGCACACCGCGTTGGGCACCGGTTGCAACGGCGTCGGGTCGACGAGCAGCGGCGGCCAGATCGGTGGCAACCTGTTGATCGGGGTCAACGGCGGCGCGGCGAACGCGCCGGGTGCGCTGTTCATCGGCGTCGTCGAGTGGCCCGTGCCGATCCCCGTGCCGGGGTCCCCGGGCTGCTTCTCGTTCTCGTCGCTCGACGTGGTGTTGCCGGTGACGCTGTCGGCGACCGGGACGTTCTCGTTCTCGCTGCCGGTGCCGAACCAGCAGAACCTGCTGGGCGGACCGATCCACGGTCAGTATGCGGTGGTGAGCGGAACGCCGACCATCGACACCTCACCGTCGCGTCGGATCTTCATCACCGACCTCGACCAGATCGGCCGCGTCTACAACAACACGTCGAACACCAGCCTCACGGGTACCGTGCAAACGCGAGTCGCGCTCGTGACGCGCTTGCAGTGAGGTCGGCGGTCTTCGGCACTTCGACCTCAGTCGCCGGCGCCTCGGGCCGCGGGTCGGGCGTGTAGGGGCCCGGCACGACGCTGGGTTGAGCTAGAAGCCCAGCAGCAAGCGCAGGCCGGCCGTGAACGACACTCCGTGCGACGCGCCGGCGTCGGCTTCCGCCGCTTGCATGTAGAAGGGGATCCCGCACAGGAACCGATTCGCAGGTATGGACAACGCGACCGTCTGCCCAGCCGCCGGGATCGCCAGACTGACCGTCACCGTCGGTGTGACCAGCAGCGTGCCGCCGATCGGCGTGGGCAACATGGCGCTGCTCGCGCCGACGACCAACACGCCGGCGGTGGCGGTGCCTGACGAGTTCTGCACGTGCACCGTCAATTCGCAGCCCAGCCTCGGGTCGCCGGTCGCGGTCAGGGACGGGGTGCCGTTGGTGCCTGGCCAGCCGGCGCCGTAGTTGTTCCACGCCGCATTGCACCCCGGCAGGTCGATGGCGATGCCGAGGATGGTGTCGACGCCGGTCACCAGATCCTGGACATTGCTGCCGTCGAGGTTGCTGCGCTGGACCTTCTGCGTGATGCGGTCCGACCAGTACAGCTTGCCGTCGCGCCCTTCCACCGTGATCGCGCTCGACCACGTCAGGCCGGTGACGATGGTTTGCACGTTGCTGCCGTCCAAGTTGGCACGGCGGATGCCGCTGGTGACGGTCCAGTACATCTGGCGCGTCGCACAATCGATGGCGATGCCCCAACCGTCCTGATTGAGCACCGTCTGCACGTTGCTGCCGTCCAGGTTGGCCGACTGGATCACATCGTTGTTGACGTCGGTCCAGAACATGCGCCCCGCGTTGTCGAGCGCGATTCCGGTCGCGGCATTGAGGCCGGTCACCAGGTCCTGGACATTGCTGCCGTCGAGGTTGCTGCGCTGGACCTTGGCGCCGGCGGCCCAGTAGACCTTGCCGGCGGAGCCATCGACGGCGATGCCGCGCGGCACGCCGCCGGCCACGGTGACGATGGTTTCGACGTTGGCGCCGGTGAGATCGGCGCGCTGCACCCGAGGCGGGTCGGTCCAGTACATCTTGCGGGCGACCTTGTCGATGGCGATGCCCTGCGGCGAGGTCAGGCCAGGGACCACCACCTGTACGCCGCTGCCGTCCAGGTTGGCGCTGCGGATCGGGTCGGCACCGTTGGCGTTGCCGGTGAAGAACATCTTGTCTTGCGCGGGGGCGAGCGCGGCGACGGCGAGCGTGGCTCCGCAACCGAGAAGGTGCAGCATCGAACGCATGGTGGCTCCTTTGGTGATTGGCGCGCGGCGCGCGCGTGAGGACAGGGGTGCGGCAGCGTACGAGTCGGCGAGCCGCAGTCGACCCCCACTCCCCGTGGCCCCCGAGGCCCCCGAGGCCTGGTCCGCGGGCGCGCTGACCCGCGTGCAACTCACGCGTGCAGGCGTCAGCGCGTCGGCACTTCGACTTCGATCACCTGCACCTCGCGCCGCGGGTCGGGGGTGTAAGGGCCCACCAGCGCGGTGATGCCGTCGACGCGCAGCTTGAACGGGTGGACGTTGCCGGAAAGCTCGATCTCGCCCGCGGCGTCGGTGAGTCCCAGCGACTGCCCGTGCCAGCCGTCAGTGGTCTCGTTCGCCCCGACGCGGCTCACCCCGGTGTTGCCGATGGGTCTGCCGTTCGGCGAGCGCAGGCGGAGGGTAATGCGCATCGGCACGAGGTCAGGCGTCCACGTGACGACACCGTGGGTTGGGATGGTGAGGACATCGCGCGATAGCCATCGGCGGCCGTCGAAGGCGAACACGATCACGCGCGCGCGACCGGCGCGGGCGTCGGCTGCCGCGCAGAACGCGCCGGTGTCTTCGTCGACCAGGCCCCAGGTGTGTGGTTCAGGCGGCAGCGTCACCTTCAGTTCCAACTTCCCAGGCTGGGCGAGATCGAGGGCGAGGTCTTTGTGTTCGCCGGCGCGCAGATCGAACTCGGCGAGGGCCGTGGGCGGTTGCCCGCCGCGGTCGAGCGTCGTCTCTTCGAGCAGTTGCTTGATGGCTTCTGCATCGCGCGCCCGAAGAGCCCTGGTCCAGAGCCCCCTCTTGTTGGAATCCGGGGTTTGCGAGGGTTGGGTCAGACGCTTGGTGAGTTCGGCATCGGGTGCACCTCCGAACTGCAGGGCGAAGCCGAGTCCGAGCGGATCGAGCCCGCCGTCGGCGGTCACCCGTTTTAGGCCGAGCTGGAAGTTGGCGCTTGGCTTCTCGGCGAGGCTGACTTCAAGGCCTGCCGTGGCCGCCATCGGCACCACGACCTCACCGCTCAGCGCCAGCGTTGTGTCGGTCTGGCCTGCGAGTCCGCTGCCTTGCGCGCGCACGACGACGGCGTCGCCGGGGTTGCCACCGCGCACGCTCGCCTGCCCAAGCTCGTTGGCGCGACTCGCGCCGACCAGGAGTACGTTGTGGTGCGCGGTGGGGTTGTGCTGATTCCGTTCCCAAGCGGGCGCCCAAGCGGGAGCCTGGCTTCGCTCGGCAGGCAAGCGCAAGATCTCGACGAGTGCGCGCGCCGCAGGTGGCTCGGTGCGCACGGTGAGCGTGGCGGTGGCGCCGAGTTCGACGCGCACGTCGTGGCACGCGTCGCCGCCCGGCACGTCCACGCGGTGGCAGGCGAAGCGAACGTCGACCGGTTAGATGCTCAGCCGGAGTGGCACCATCCCGAGTCCCGCAACTTCCGGGTCTTGGTCTGGCTTGGTGATGATCCAACCATCGGGGACCCAAGGTGCCTCGGCGCGCGCGCCGGGAGCCAGATCGACCCACAAGCGCATGTTGCGCACCGGCTCGCCGCTTCCTGCCGCGACCACGCGCAGGATGCCGCTCGGCGCCGGCGCGACTCGCAGCTCGATCGCGACATCGCCCCAGTGTGTTTCATGCTTGCGCGGCATGGCCCACTTGCCGCCGCTGTGTACCCACAGGCGGACGCCGTCGTGCTTGATCGATCGCGTGTGGCCCATGATGCTGAACGTGCCGTCGCCCGCCGAGACGACCTTGTTGATCTCGGCGCCGCTGAGATCTTCGAAGATCACCCAGACCATGGACACCGGGTTGCCCTCGTGATCGACGATGCGGCCCGCGAGGATCGGAGTCGGCATGCATACGATACGGACGACAGCAGGCTCGGTGCTCGCCTCGACCTCGACGCGCTTGGTTGGCTCGAGGATCTCGTGGTCGGCGATGATCGGGTAATAGGTGGCCGGCGGCAGGTCAGTGAAGGACAGCGTGCCGTCTGTGGCGCTGGTGCTGACGATGCGGGCGTCGCGGCGCAGCGACGAGTCGAGCGTGACTTCGAGGTTGGCGCGTGGGTTGCCTTCCCGATCGACGACGACGGCGCGCAACGTCTGACCCTCGGCGATCAACTTGGTGCGCGTAACGGCTGCCGCGGGGCCCGGCGCGGGCGTCAGCGGCTCGGCCGCCGCGGACTCGCGCGCTATCGCTTCGAGCGCCGCGGGTGGGGGATCTTCGTCGGTGGCCACGGCGCTGTCCGCACCGCTCGTGTCGATGGCTCGCGTCCGTTCGGGGAGAACGGTGATCGTCGCCAGCCAGAGCGCGCCTGACGCGGCGAGCAGGATCGCACCGAGCAGCAGCGGACTCGAGGTCGCCTTACCCATGGCGGGAGGATAGCGAGTCGGTGCGGCCGCGCGATCCCGCGGCCCTTCCCCGCCAGCGATCCACACAGAAGGTCCCCGCGTCGCGTTGCTGCTCAGTTCAAGTGACCGACTCCTTGCGTTCAGCCAACCAGCGCGCGCCCAGACCAGCTGCAAGGCGCAGAGGTGGCGACGAGCTTCCGCGCTGATTCGGAACGGCGACGGCACCCTGGCGACTTACGAGTCGGGGCCAGCGCTGTTTGGCCCCGACGACAGCGCGCCGCTCGGGCGCGGCTTCACCGACGCGAACGTGGTGCACGCGCGCCTCACCGGGGTGACCCCCGAATTCTGGGTCGCGCATCGCGACGCGAGCGGCTTGGGTGAGCATCACGGTGTCCCAAGTGAAGTGTCTGAGCCACTACTGGCGACAGTGAGCAGGCGCGGCCGTGCGCGCTGCCGGCCTGCGCCCGCACGGCGCCGACCGCAAGGTCACCGCCTTCGCCCGCGACCTTGCCCCTTCGGCTCGGAGTCGATCTTCAGCACCCAACCTTGTGGATCGATCCCTCACTCGGCGGCGATCTCGGTCACCGTGCCGCCGTCGACGTGCCAACGGCGTGTCAGGCGCACGGTGTCGAGCATGCGGCGGTCGTGCGTGACCAGCAGCACGGTGCCGTCGAATGACTCGAGCGCCTGTTCGAGCTGCTCGATCGCTTCGAGGTCCAAGTGGTTGGTCGGCTCGTCGAGCACCAGGAGATTGACGCCGCGCGCTTGCAGCAACGCCAGGGCGACGCGCGTGCGTTCGCCCGGCGACAGCGACGCCGCCGGACGGTCGATGAAGGCGGCGCCGATGCCGAACTTGGCCAAGAGCGTGCGCACGTCGGCGGTGCTCCAATCGGGCACCCCGCGCCTGAACACATCGCCGGTGGGAGCGTCGGCGTGGAACGCGGCGCGCGCTTGGTCGACCTCGCCGATCGCCACGCCGGTGCCGAGCGCAACGGTGCCCTCGGCCGGTGGCAAGCGTCCGAGCAACAGCTGCAGCAGGGTGCTCTTGCCGCCGCCGTTGGGGCCGGTGATCGCCACGCGGTCGCGCAGGCGGAGCTGCAGATCGAGCGGGCCGAGGCGGAATGCGCCGCGCGTGGCCACCGCGCCGCGCACCGCGGCGACGAGGTCGCCCGACCGCGGCGCGGCCGCGATCGTGAACTGCAGCTTCCACTCGCGGCGCGGCGCCTCGACCTCCGCCAACCGTTCGATCATGCGCTCGGTCTGCCGCACCTTGGCCGCCTGCTGCTCGGTCGACTCGGTGCGGAAGGCGCGGCCGATCTTGTCGCGGTCGCGCGCCTTGCGCCGCGCGTTCTTGACGCCCTTCGCCATCCAGGCCCGCTGCCGGCGCGCGCGCGCCTCGAGTTCGCCGCGCTTGGTCGCGTAGTCAGAGTATGCCTGCGCCGCGTGCCGGCGCGCGGTCGTGCGCTCTTCGAGATAGCCGGCGTAGGTGCCGCCGTACACGGCGATGCGCTGCAAGCTGCGATCGATCTCGACCACCTTGGTGACGGTGCGTGTCAAGAACTCGCGGTCGTGGCTCACCAGCACGGTCGGCGCCGCGAGCGAGGCGACGAACTCCTCCAAGCGATCGAGCCCGTCGATATCGAGGTCGTTGGTCGGCTCGTCGAGCAGGAACGCGTCGTAGCGCGACAGCAGGAGCGCGGCGAGCCCGGCGCGCGCGCTCTGCCCGCCCGACAACGCCGTCGTGTGCACGTCGAGGTCGACGTCGAGGCCGAGATCGGCGACGACGGCGGCGGTGCGCTCTTCGAGGTCGGCGCCGCCGAGTGCGAGCCAGCGCTCGAGCGCGGCCGAGTAGGCGTCGCTGCTGCCTGGCTGGTCTTGCGCCAGCGCCACCGCCGTCGCTTGCATCGCCGCCTCGGCCGCGGCGACGCCGGTGCGGCGCGCGAGCAGGGCGCGCACGCTTTCGCCGACGACGTGCTCTGGCTCCTGCGCCAGGTAACCGAGCGTCGCGTGCGGCGGCGCCACGGTCACCGTGCCCGCATCCGGTGGGCGCAGCCCAGCGAGGATGCGCAGGAGCGTCGACTTGCCGGTGCCGTTCGGCCCGACCAAGCCCACGACCTCGCCCGGCGCGACCACGAGGTCGAGACCCGCGAACAACTCGCGCGCGCCGTAGCTCGCGCCGACGCCTTTGCAGTGGATGGTGGCGCTCACGGGGCGCGCACCATGACGGCCGCGGGGTGGGCCGTCAACCGCGACCATCGCGGTCCGCAAGGTGAGGCGATCGGTCGGCGGCGGCTCGTCGAGCTGTAGCCACTCTCACCGCGATGTAAGTCCACGTAGACTTTGCCGCGTGGCACAGATCACAATCTACGTCCCCGACGATGTCGCCCGCCGCCTCCGCCAGGCGGCACGCCGCGCCAAGAAGAGTCTGTCGGCGTACCTGACCGAGTTGGCGTCGGGGCGTCTGGAGCCGCGTGCGTGGCCAAAGTCGTTCCTCGAGTTGGAGGGCAGTTGCCGCGGCACGTTGAAGGCGCCCCAAGACCTGCCACCCGACGAGCCAGGTCAGCTGTGAGCTACCTGCTCGACACGGATGTGTGTGTCGCGTTCCTCAACCAGAAGGACGCCACCCTGCGCGCGCGTCTGGCGCAGACCACCCCAGACGAGGTCAAGCTCTGTTCGGTCGTCAAGGCCGAGTTGCTCTTCGGCGGTCGCAACAGCACGCGCGTCGAGCACAACCTGGAGCGCCTCGCGAGTTTCTTTGCGGTGTTCGACTCGGTGCCGTTCGACGATGCCGTCGCCGCGTGCTACGGCGCCCTGCGCGCCCAGCTGCGCCGCGGGGGCACCGCGATCGGCGCCAACGACATGCTGATCGCCGCCATTGCGCTCGCCGCCGACCTGGGCGCTACGGCGGAGGCCGGTTGCAGCCCGTAGCTGACTCGTGAGAAGATGAAGGCATGACACCGCCGCCCCCCGATCAGAAGACCGATCTCACCGCGAAGCTAAGGCTCTCGCCAGAAGCGCTCGCGACGCTCAAGGAACGGGCGAATGGCCACACACTGGACGAGTTCGTATCGAGCTTGCTCGAGGCGGAGATGGCGCGCCCGTCGTCCATGGATGAGCTGCTGGCTCCTCTACGAGCCGGATTCGTTGCCTCCGGGATGAGCGACGAGGAGATCGACTCCTTCCTTCGGAATGAACTCGAAGAGACTCGAGCGGCACGCCGAGCTACTTCATGACCAAACGTGTCGTCTACGACACGATGGTGTTCCTCTCTGCGACCGCGACGGCGAGGCCTTGGGAGCGCGAACTCCTGAATGCCGCAAGGACGGGCCTCGTCGAGCTGTTCATGAGCGCCGAGCTTCTCGCTGAGATTCGCGACGTCTTGAATCGCCCTGCCATCTGGGAGAAGTGGCGACAAGCTCCAAGATGGCGTGCGATGACCGGAGAACAGCAAGACCTTGCCATCGGGTTTCATGTCTCACGATTTCTAGATGAGCTAGAACGACTGTGCACCTGGAGGGAGGATGTGCCTGAACGCATCTCACTGGAAGTTCATCCAAAGGACGACCACCTCTACAACCTCGCCATCGAGGGGTCCTGTCCCTTCTTGGTCACCGCCGAGAAGCGACACCTTGAAATCGAGACGCGCCACCCGGACTTCGCTGCAAAGCTGCGAACACTCGCTCCCGAACTGCGAGTCGTGCATCCGCTCGAGCTGATTCGCATCCTTGGCCTTGGCTCATCCAAGCCGTCCTGACACCGCGGCGAGTTTTCCGCGAAAAACCGGCTCACAGGTCACAGCCCCGGTGTCGGCGGGCTTCTACTGCCAGACATGCCGTCGGATCTTCCAGCCTCGCCGGATGCTCAGGTTCTTTCCCTCTCGCTCAGCGCGGCAGAGCCGCAACCAACGAGACGCGAGGGCGGCTGCATGAACGGCTCTGCCGCGAGTCGTGAGCCGTAAGACGTAAGCCCTAAGTCCCAGACCGCTGCCTACCTGTCTGACCGCCTGTCCGCGTTCTGGA
>JANPER010000255.1:0-5618 GCA_031423015.1 Planctomycetota bacterium
CGTATACGTGCCGAGGAAGGTGCCCGTGAACGTCGCGCCGCCGACGCTCGTGGTGTAGTCGGCGCGCGCGTTGCCATGGCCATCGAAGCGGATGAGCCCGCTGCTCGCGATCTGGCCGAGGGTCTGATGCGAACCGCTGTAGCTGAAGCCGTGCGGCCCCCGCAACGACCTGACCGTGAAGGCTTGCTGTCCTTGCTGTGGGGACGGGTCCGGGACGGCCATCGCCGGAGCCGAGGTCGGGTCGCTGGGGGCGAAGTTGTCGCCGCCAACGGACAGGACGCCAAGGGCGGCGAGCGAGGTGAGGACGAGGATCGGCAGGTGCATGATGGTCTCCGGTGGGGTCAGGGGGGGTCGAACGAATCGCGGTTCGCCTCGTCGGACGCGATCTGGCGTTGCGGACCGACAGCAAGCCGCGCGAATTTCGAGTGGGCGTCGCGGCCTGACCCCTACTTGCCGCCCACCGGCGTCAGCGCGGCGGCGCGCAAGCAGAGTTTGCAACCGCCGCGTCGCGCGGTGACAATACGAGTCGTATGACTCTCAAGAGCACCCACCGCGTCGAGGTCGTTCCAGTCGTTCTCGAACCGCATCCCAACGCCGACACACTCAGCATCGTGCGCATCTTCGCGGGCTACACAGCGTGCGTGCGCACCGTCGATTGGCAGGGCCGCACGCTCGGCGCATTCGTGCCGCCGGACTCAATGATCGACACGCGCCGGCCCGAGTTCGCGTTCCTCTCCGACGGCAAGCCGCGGCCGATCCGCATCAAGGTGAAGAAGCTGCGCGGCATCGTCAGCATGGGGTTGCTGATCCCGACGCCGGAAGGCGCAAAGGTCGGCGACGACTTGGCGGCGGCGCTCGGCGTGGTGCGCTATGAGCCGCCGGTGTCTACGACCACGGGCGGCGAGGCGGCGCCGGCGCCCATCGGCAAGCACCCTAACTACGACCTCGACGAGTTGCGGCGCTACGCCGACGTGTTCGTGCCCGGCGAGCCGGTGTGGATCACCGAAAAGGTGCACGGTTCCAACGGGCGGTGGAAGTTCGCAGACGGCGAGATGCACGCGTCGTCGCGCACCGAGTGGAAAAGGCAGGCCGACGCTGTCATCTGGTGGCAGGCGCTCGAGCGCACGCCCGAGATCGAGGCTTGGTGTCGCGCGCATCCGGACTTCACCCTCTACGGCGAGGTGTACGGTCGCGTGCAGGATCTGACCTACGGCGTGCAGTCAGGCGTGCGCGCCGTGATCTTCGACATCCTGGGGCCGAACGGGCGTTGGATCGATGCGCAGGAGGCACGCGCACTCGGCACACCACTGCCGTGGGTGCCAATCCTCGCGCGCGACGAGCCGTTCGATATGCAACGCGTGCTAGCGTTCGCCGAGGGCAAGACGCTCATGCCTGGCGCGAATCACGTGCGCGAAGGCTGCGTCGTCAAGCCGCTGCACGAGCGCTACCACCAAGAGGTCGGTCGCGTGTGCATGAAGGTGGTAGGCAACGGCTACCTCGAACGCGCCTAACCGCGCGCCAGGAGGTCCTGCTTTTTCCGCCTACTTGTCGCCCACCGACGCCAGCGCCGCGGCACGTTCACGGCAGAGTTGCGCTGACACCGACTCGCCCAGCGCGTCGTGCGCGCTGGCCCGCACTTCCAGAATCGTCGCGTCCTTGCCGTTGGTCAGCGACTCGGCCGTGGTTGCCGCGCGCAACGCTGCGGCGAGCGCCTCGGGGCTGCGGTCGGCGAGCAACAGCTTCGCGAGGCCGTGCCAGGCGGCGGGATCGTCGCGGCGCTCAGCAACGAAGCGGCGTTGCTCGGTGAGCTGGGCGGCGTGGTCGTTGCGGTCGCGGTAGATCAGCGCCAGGAGACGATGCGCGTCGGCATGAGTCGGTGCCGCACTGACCACACCCAACACCATCGCCTCGGCGGCGGCTTGGTCTTGGTTCTTCCACAGCAGGGTCGCCAGATAGACCCGCAGTTCTTGGTCGTTTGGCAGGCTTGCCACGGCGCGTCGCATCAGCGCCAGCGCTGCATCGAGATCGCCGCTTGCGGCGCGCCCGCGCGCGACGAGGTGAAGCGCGGCGGCGTTCTCGGGTGCGCGCGCCAGCCAGGCGTCCGTTTCGGTCTGCGCCAACTCGGGGTCGGCCTCACGCAGCAACACGTCGATCAACTTCGTGCGCAGGTCGTCGGGCAGGTTGTCCTTCTCGAGCGATGCGTGCGCTGCCGCGATCGACGTGGCGCGATCACCGGCGCGCCTCGCCATCACGGCCAGGTGAAAGCGTGGCGTGGTCGTGGTCAGGCCCAGTTCGAGCGCGCGCTGGATCAGGTCGACGGCGCGTGCAGGATCGATGTCGCGCAGGCACATCGCCGCCTGGTGCATCGCCATCGGACGATCAGGCCACAGCGCCAGGATCGCGCTGGCGCACTCCTGCTGCTGCTCGGGTGGCGCGATGCCGGCCCAGCACGCATACAGAAACAGGCGCGGCTGCTTGCTCATGCGCACCGCCAGCGACATGAGCTGGCTGGCGCGCGCCGTGTCGCCCGGGCCAGCGCGCACCAAGAGCGTGGCGGCGGTGAACAGCATCTCCGTCGGCGTGGTCGGCGCACCGAGGCGGGCATCGAGCGCAAACGCTTCGTCACGGCGCCCCACCTGGGTCAAGAGGTAGGCGCGCAGCCGCTCCACGACCTCGTCGGTCGACGTCGTTCCAAACGATTGTTCGAGCTGAGCCAGCGCCGGCGCCGGGCTTTCGAGTTCGCTGATCGCCAAGCACTGCCAGACGATCGCCTCGCTGCGCTGCGGGAAGAGAGCGCGCGCGGTGGCGAACTCGCGCATGCTCGTACCGCGGTCGCCGGCGTGGCGCGCCAGATCGCCGGCGGTGATCGCGTCTTCGTAGGCTTGCTCGTTGCGGGCAGCCTGTTCGCGGCGCACGGTCGGCAGCAGCGTGAGCACGATCACGGTCAGCATCGCGACCAGCGCCAAAGCCGCAGTCAACCCTGCTCGCATGGGTTCGCGCCGGGCAAAGCGGCGGAGCCGCTGCCACGGCGAATGCGGTCGGGCTTGCACTGCGCGCAGTTCGAGGAACGCGCGCAAGTCGTCGGCCAACGCGCGCGCCGTCGGGTAGCGCAAGTGCAGTTCCTTCTCCAGGGCCTTGAGAATGATCGCGGCGAGGTCGGGCGACAGGGTGCGATCGTGCCGGCGGGGATCGAGCGGGTCGGTCTTGAGGATCGCGCGCAGAATGTGTTCGGTGGTCGGCCCATCGAACGGGCGCTGCAGCGTCACGCACTCGTAGAGCGTGGCACCGAGCGAGAACACGTCGCTGGCTGCGGTGAGCGCGTCGCCGCCGATCAAGTGCTCGGGCGACATGTAGTGCGGCGTGCCGGCGACCACGCCTATCTGTGTGATGCTCGGCGCCGACGCATCGTGCGCCAAGCCGAAGTCCGACAACAGCGCGCGGCCATCGCGGTGCAGCAGCACGTTCGAAGGCTTGACGTCGCGATGCAGGATGCCGGCGTCGTGTACGTGTTGCAGCGCGTCGGCGATCTTGGCCATCGTCTCCACCAACGCGCGCCGCGACGCGCCGGAGTGACCGCCGGCGTCGCGCAGACGGGTGAGTTGGTGATCGAGCGACTCACCGTCGATGAACTCCATCGCCAACCAGTGCCGACCCGCGTGCTGGCCGACGTCGAGCACGCGCACGATGTGTGGATGGTCGAGCCGCGCCAGCGTGCGCGCCTCGCGGCGAAAGCGCGCGAGCTGCGTCGGGCTCGTGGCCACGTCGTGCGCCAGCACCTTGAGCGCCACGCGCCGATCGAGCGACGCTTGGCGCGCCTCGTACACGATGCCCATGCCACCGCGGCCCACTTCGCGGCCGAGCGTGAAGTCGCCGAGCATTTCGCCGGTCGCCTGGCCGGCGCTGTCGGCGCCGTCGTCGCACATCGGCTCGATCAAGTCGGCCAACTCGGGGTGGTCGGTGACCAGGCGCTTTGGGTCTTCGCCCCGGGCGCGCGCCTCGAGCACGAGCTGCAGCGCTTGTTCGAGCCGAGTGGAAGACGTCATGGTGGGTGACGTTAGCCGGTTCGTGATTGCGGCGGCACAGCTTGCCGTATCCTGCGCCGGATGCAGGTGCACCTGATCGACGGCACCTACGAGTTGTTCCGCAACTACTACGGCGCGCCGCCTGCCAAGGGGCCCGACGGCCGCGAGGTCGGCGCGACGCGCGGGTTGTTGCGCAGCTTGTGGTCGATGCTGCGGCAAGGCGAGGTCACGCACGTGGCGTGCGCGTTCGACACCGTCATCGAGTCGTTCCGTAACCAGCTGTTCGCCGGCTACAAGACTGGCGACGGCATCGAGCCCGCGCTGCACGGGCAGTTCGAGCTGGCGGAACGCGCGGTGCGGGCGCTCGGCATCAAGGTGTGGTCGATGCTCGAGTTCGAGGCAGACGACGCGCTGGCGACCGGCGCGTTTTTCTACGCGCAGGACGCGCGCGTCGAACGCGTGGTGCTGTGCTCGCCCGACAAGGATCTGGCGCAGGCGGTGGTCGGCGAGCGCGTGGTGTGCCTCGATCGTCGCAAGAAGGTGGTGATGGACGAGGCCGGCGTGGTGGCGAAGTTCGGCGTGTCACCAGCGTCGATTCCCGACTGGTTGGCGCTGGTCGGCGACACCGCCGATGGCATTCCCGGCATCCCGCGGTGGGGCGCCAAGTCAGCGTCGAGCGTGTTGGCGCGCTACCGGCACCTGGAGCAGATTCCCGACGATGCCGCGGCGTGGGAAGTCGACGTGCGCGGTGCCGCCGCGCTCGCTGGCAGCCTCGCGCAGGCGCGCCCCGACGCGACGTTGTATCGGCGGCTGGCCACGCTGCGGGTTGACGCGCCGGTCGACCAGGACGTCGACGCCGTGCGCTTTGCGGGTGTCGATCGGTCGGGGCTGCACACGCTGTGTGCGGAGATCGGGTTCGACGAGTTCGCGCGCGAAGTGGCGCCGGGCTGAGTGTCGCGCCCGCGCCGAGTGACACATCACCGTGTGGACACCTGGACCCGAAGCACGTCGCCTTCGAGCCCGACGTTTTGTTGCAGCATCGGCTCGTGGTCAGGTCCGAGTAGCCGCAGTGCGAACGTGGCGCCGCGCGCGCCCCGCAGTTGACAGCGCCCGTCGACATCGGTGGTCGCCACGTGCGCGAGGATGGCCTGCGGCGAGGGGCCGTTGTGGAAGGTCTGCTCCGGGTCCCGCGCGATCGTGTCCAGGGTGATCGGTCGCTCATCCATCGGCAGCAGCAGCTCCACCCGGGTACCCGCCACGGCGCCGCCGCCGAGGTAGGCGACCTGCAACGTGCGCTCGGCGACGCGCGGCACGCGCACCACCTGCCGCGGCACGCCGTGGTCGGTGACCTCGAGTCTAATCAGCGACGTCCGCGCGTACTGCTTGACGTCGGCAGGCTCCACGAGCAAGAGGCGCTTGCCGCGGCGCACGCCCTCGATCCGGGCGATGCCTTGCGCGTGCTTGTCCAGGGCGCGCAACGTGCCGATGCCGTCGCCGAAGCATCGCACGCCGTATCTCTCGATGGGCAGGCCAGTGTCGGCGTCGAGTACCTGCATCTCGACGGTGAGCCCGCGCTGCACGCGCAGCACGACGCCC